>NZ_CP088285.1:6492500-7154074 GCF_011516645.4 Bradyrhizobium septentrionale
CGTTTCGCGCGTCGGTCTGGTCGCGGGCGACGGCGGTACGGTGATCTGGCCGCTGCTGATCGGCATCAACAAGGCCAAGGAATTCTTGATCCGCGGCACGCTGCTGAAGGGCAAGGAAGCGGAGCGGATCGGGCTGGTCAATCACGTCGCGCCGCGCGCGGAAGTGCTGGCCAAGGCCCGCGAGATCGCGGTCGAGCTTGCGAACGGCCCGACCTGGGCCATCCGCTGGACCAAGCTGTCGATCAACCAGATCGTCAAGGAGCGCGTGAACATGCTGCTGGAGGCCTCGATGGCGCTGGAGCAGGTGACATTCGAGACCGCCGACCACAAGGAAGCGACCATGTCCTTCAAGGAGAAGCGCAAGCCCAGGTTCGGCCAGGCATAGGCCGGGCGATGGCGCCGACCGAGGTGTCAGGAGACGATATCACTGGGATGCTGCGCGATTCCGTGCGCGGATTCCTCGACGAGCATTGGCGTCCGCGCGGCGCGACTGCGTCGTCCTCGCCGGACGCGATATCGGCGATCTGGCGCAAGCTGGTCGGGCAGGGAGTAGCCACGCTCGGTGCGGAGGACGGCGACGGCGGGCTCGCCGAGATTCTCGTCGTCATGGCGGAGCTTGGCCGTGCCGGATGTCCGGCGCCGATGTGGTCTGCGGCCTTGGCCAATCTTGCGGTCTCCGGGTCGCAGATCGCTGCTGCCACTGATTTGCTGGAGCGGCTGCATTGCGGGAAGGCGATTGTTGTCTTCTCATTCGCCGCGCTGGATCCCGATCCCGGCGCGGGCTCGATCCAGGTTACCGACCTCAAGGCAACAGGCGTGCTCCGCTTCGTCGAGACTGCAGCGAGCGCGACGCATCTCCTGGCCGCGCTCGATCAGTCTCACCTTGCGCTGATCGACCTCGGCGCTCCCGGCGTCGAGTGCATCGCGATCCGCGCGATGGGCGCGTCAGCGCTCTACGAGATCAGGCTGAGCGCTGCGCCGGCCACGCTGATTCCGCTCGGATCGGTCGATGCCGGCGATCTCCGCCGCAAGGGCAAGGTGGCGTTGATCGCGCGCGCCTATGGCGCTGCCCGGCGCGCGTTCGATCTCGCGGTGGACTATGCCAAGGAAAGGCATCAGTTCGGGCATCCGATCGGAAAATTCCAGGCCATTCAGCACAAGCTGGCAAACTGCCTGATCGCGCTCGAGGGCGTCAGGTTGATCCTGGAACATACCGCCAGACTGCATGATGGTGGCGACGACGACTGGCGCTACTTCGCCGATTGTGCTTTGGCGTTCTCAGGCGATGCGTTGCGGCGGGTTTCGCTGGAGACCCAGCATATTTTCGGTGCGATCGGTTACGCCGAGGAGCACGAGGCGCCGGCCCATTTCAAGCGAGTGCACCTCGATGCGATCGCGCTCGGCGGCGCGTCGGATGCAAAACGAAAACTGGCGGCACGGCTGTTGGACGCCGGCGGCGCAGGGCTGCCGCAATACGACCTCGGGCCGGCCGGCAATGCGTTACGCGAGCAGGTCCGGCTTTGGCTCGAGCAAAACTGGACCGGAAGCCGGAAGGATGCGTTCGACCAGAGGCCATTCGCCAAGCGCGAGTTCGATGCCGGCTTCGCCCGCGACATCGGTGAGACCGGGTGGATCGGCCTCGGATGGCCGCAAGAATTCGGCGGCCAGGCGCGCTCTCCGCTGGAGCAGATCGCCTTCATGGAGACGATGGAGCGGGGCGAGGCACCGCGGATTGGCGCGGCGATTCAGGCCAACGCGCTGATGATGTTCGGCTCGCCGGAACAGCAGCAAAAATACCTTCCGGAAATCCTGCGCGGCGAAGCCATGCACGGCATGGGTTACAGTGAGCCGCAGGCGGGTTCCGATCTGGCAGCGCTGCGCACCAGCGCCATCCGGGACGGCGACCAGTGGGTGATCAACGGCCAGAAGATCTGGACCACTACCTGGTGGGGCAAATACATGTTCCTCGCCGCGCGCACCGACAAGGACGCCAAACCGCCGCACGCCGGCATCAGCATGTTCATCGTGCCGATGGATGCGCCGGGCATCACGATTCGTCCGTCTGTAACGATGTATGACGGCACGTTCGCCAACATCTTCTACGACGATGTTCGCATTCCCGCCGAGAACATCGTTGGCGAGGTCAATGGTGGGTGGAAGGTGCTGACCGGCGCGCTGGCCTTCGAGCGGGGGTTGGTTGGTGGCGGAATCGTTCTGAAGGTCGCCCATGCTTTCGAACGATTGCGTGCGCATGTCATCGGCGATCGGTCCCTGGCTGAGGACCCGATCGTCCGCGACAGGATCGCGACTTTGGCGTCCGAAATCGAGATCGGCCGTCTCCTGATGATGCATTGCGCCGAGCTCGCCGCCGACGGCGCGACGCCGCCGGAATATGGCGCGATCAGCAAGGTGTTCTCCGGTGAACTGATGGAGCGCTTCGGCGAGGCTGCGCTCGACATCCTCGGCATGCGCGCTGCGCTGTCCGAGCAGATGCCGGGTGCGATCGACAATGGCCGCTTCGAGCAAAACCTGCGGCATTCGCTGATGTGGGTGATCAGCATCGGGACCAACGAAATTCAGCGCAGCCTGATCGCGCAGCGCGCGCTCGGACTGCCGAGGTAGGAGAGATCGGATGCAGAAGGATGGCGAAAGGGCGCCGCTTGCCGGTGTGCGCGTGCTGGATTTTTCCATCATGGTGGCGGGGCCCTATTGCGCGCGGCTGCTGGCCGACGTCGGCGCGGAGGTCATCAAGATCGAGCCGCCGGAAGGCGACGACATGCGGTTGCGGACGCCGCTGCGCGAAGGCCACAGCACCTATTTCGGCCAGCTCAATGCCGGCAAGCGCAGCCTGGCGCTGGACTTGAAGAACGCCGATGCGATCAAGCTCGTGCATCGCCTGGTCGCGGAGGCGGACATCGTCGTTGAGAATTTTCGTCCCGGAGTGATGGATCGGCTTGGTCTCGGCTACGAGGCCCTTCGCGAGATCAACCCGCGTCTGATCTATTGCTCGATCTCGGGTTATGGACAGACAGGCCCCGCTGCCGAGCGCGCGGCCTACGCCATGATCGTGCATGCCGAAAGCGGGTTCGATACCTCGCTGATGCGCTATGCCGGTGACCGGGAGCGGCCGGCGGCCGGCGCGATCTTTGTCGCCGACATCCTCGGCGGCATCTTCGGCTATTCCGCGATCCAGACCGCGCTGGTCCAGCGGATGCGCACCGGCAAAGGTCAGCGCGTCGACGTGGCATTGATGGATTGCATGCTGAACCTCTTGGTCTACGAGCTTCAGGAGGCGCAATTCCCGGTCCACGTGCCGCGTCCAACCTACGGCCCCGTGCGCACACGCGATGGCGATATCCTGATCGCCCCGGTCACGCCGCGCAATTTTGCGGCGCTATGCGAGGTGACGGGACAGGATGAGCTCGTGAACGATCCGCGCTTTGCAACCATTCCGGCACGTGGCGCCAACTGGACCGCCATGATGCAGGTGATCGAGCAATGGACCGAGCGCCACACCGTCGCCGAATGCATCGCGGCGCTGGACCGCGCCGGCGTTCCCTGCGCCGAATATCGCGCACCCGGTGAGGCGCTGAGCGATGAGCATTTGCGCCAGCGCGGTGTGTTCGGAACGGTTGCCGACGGTGCCGGCGAATTCGTCGGCGTCAACGCGCCGTGGCAGATGTCCGGGGCCGATACGCCGATCGGGCGTCAGGTTCCCGGGATCGGCGCGCAGCGGGACGATGTGCTGTCGCGGGTTCTTGGATTATCGCCCGACGCGATCGCAGCACTCGCTGCCGCCGGCACGTTTGGGAGGGCGTCGGCCTAAATCTCATCGCGCTTTAGGCGGTCCGGGCGCCGATGATCTCAGGCATCCGACGGCGCGTCCGGCGGCGGAGCCTTCGCGATCGCCAGCAGGCATTTCAGGAAGTGAGCGCGGTCTTCCTTGCGCAAGGGAGCCAGCATGATGTCTTGCAGTTCGGCGGCGGCCGGAATGACGGCGAGAAGCGCTTCCTCGCCCTTGGCGGTGATCTGCACCTGGAGCGAGCGGCGGTCGTCCGGATTGTCCTTCTTCGCGACCAGCCGCCGCGCGACCATCCGCTTCAGCATTTCGCTGAGCGTGTTGCGGTCGCAGCTGATCCGCTCCGCTAGCACAGAGGGGGTGAGAGGGCCCAATTGGTACAGCGCCATCAGCACGCCGAACTGCCGCGGCGTGATGTCGCTCTGGCGCGTCATGCTTTGGTAAAGCCCGTCGTAGCGGGCCTCCAGTAGCCGCAGCAAGAATCCGACGCCGCCTTCCAGTTGCCAGTTGCGCGCAATGTCTGCGGCTGAGCTCGTCTTCATTGCCTTGTCGGCTGCCACCGTCGTTGGACTCCGATTTCACGAATTCGCGTTAGCCGTTAGCAGCTTGGCCTGACGTCCTCAACCCTGCGATGAACCGCCGCCCGAGTCTGTTCGCAGGACGATGCAATGGCTCTTGGCCCTTGTCAGCCATCCGGCAATGTAGTACGTATACGTATCAAATGCGATGCGAAGACATCGTCTGGGAGGTCGGTTTTGGACCTGCGTGAGCTGCTCTCTATTCCCTATCTGCTGGAGGCCGAGGCGGTCGAAACCGAGCCGGGGCAGTGGCGGGTTCGTCTCGCCTATCCCGAGCTCCCGGGATGCACGGCCGAAGCGGCCGTCGTCGAGGACGCGCTACGGGAGCTTGAGCGGCGACGCATCGAATTGATCGTCGGCCTCGTGGAGGAGGGCAAGCAGCCTCCCGTTCCAAGAAGGCCGCTCACTGCATCCGATCCGCTCTGGACCGCTCAGGATCTCGGACTGTCTGACCGTGTCGCAGCACTTCTCGGCGGTGCGGCGGGTCCGACCAAACGCAATTGAAGGAGGCACACCCATGCTCTCGCGCGAAGACAATGAACGCCTGGTGAGGGTCGGCAAGGGCACGCCGCTCGGCGATCTCTTCCGCCTGTACTGGGTCCCCTTCCTGCCGTCGGCGGACCTCGCCAGGGACGGACAGCCCAAGCGCATCCGGCTGCTCGGCGAGGATCTGGTCGCCTTCCGCGACACCGAAGGACGCGTCGGGCTGGTCGACCAGGCGTGCCCGCATCGCGGCGCGCCGCTTATCTTCAGCCGAAACGAGGATTGCGGGCTGCGCTGCGTCTATCACGGCTGGAAATTCGACGTCACCGGCGCGGTGACGGACATGCCGGCGGAGCCGGTGCGCAGCCGCCTGAAGGAGCGCGTGCGGATCAAGGCCTATCCCTGCAAGGAACGCAACGGGATGATCTGGACCTATATGGGTCCCGACCAGGCTGAGCTTCCGCCGTTGCCGAACCTCGAATGGAATCTTGTGCCGGCGGAGCAGGTGCACATCTCGGTTCGCGTCCAGGAGTGCAACTGGCTGCAGGCGGTCGAAGGCGAGATCGACTCGGCGCACGCGCCGCTGCTGCATGGGCGGCTCGACGCCCAGGGCACGACCAGCGCCTGGATCCAGAAGCGCGACCTGCGGCCGACCTTCGAATGCATCAAGCAGGACTTTGGCATGAGCATCGCCGCGCGGCGCAACTACGATGCCAACACGCTGTACTGGCGCGTCAACCAGTTCATGCTGCCGTTCTATACGCTGGTGCCGCCGCTGTCGCCGTTCCCGGATTTGAGCGGGCACGCCTGGGTGCCGATCGATGACGAGAACACGCTCTGCATCATGTTCTCCTACCATCCGTCGGAGCCGCTGCTACCGAAAACGCGGCAAGTCTTTGCCGAAGGACACAAGGGCCGCGAGAGCGGTCACGCCAGCCGCCACGCCCTGGTCGAGCACCCGGTGACGGTCCCATACGCGGGCTACTGGACCAAATACAATCCGCAGAACGGTTTTCAGTTCGACTATGAGGCGCAGCGGACCACCTGGTTCTCGGGCCTGCCGGGTCTGTGGGTGCAGGACGGCGCCTGCCAAAGCGGCGTCTCGCCGATCTTCGACCGTACCAAGGAGACGCTCTGCTCGAGCGACACCGGCATCGCGATGACGCGGCGCTTCATCCTGGAGGCGCTTGGCGCCTATCGCGATCACGCGATCAAGCCCAAGGGCGTTACGGACCCCGACGTGTTCATGGTGCGGGCGGTGTCGCTGCGGCTACCGCCGGAGGATTCCTGGGTCGATGTCGGCGCGCCGTTCATGCGGGCGAAGCTCGGCACCGATTTCGGCTACGATCTGTGAGCGCATCCCGCCATGGCTGACGCGACGCAGGACGTGCTGGTCAAGCGCATCGGCTACGAGGCCGAGCGGATCAATTCGTACGAATTGATCGCCCGTGCCGGCGGCGGGCTGGCGCCGTTTACGGCCGGCAGCCATATCGATCTGCATTTGCCGAACGGCATGATCCGCAGCTACTCGCTGGTCAACGACCAGCGCGAACGGCAGCGTTATGTCATCGCGGTCAACAGGGATGGTGAGAGTCGGGGCGGCTCCAACTTTGTCCACGACTGCATCAAGGCGGGAGATATCCTCAGGGTATCTCGACCACGAAACAACTTCGCGCTCCACGAAGAGGCGGAGCACTCGATCCTGATCGCGGGCGGCATCGGCATCACACCGCTGCTGTCGATGATCCGACGGCTGGAGGCACTGGGACGCCGCTGGGAGCTGTTCTACGCCGCAAGGAGCCGCGCCGCCGCCGCGTTTCTCGATGAGTTCACGGCGCTTCGACCGGATGTCCATTTGAACATGCATGTCGATTTCGATGACGAGCGATCGGGGCGCGTCTTCGATATCCCGGCCATCGTCAGGAATGCGCCAGCGCGCGCGCATCTCTACTGCTGCGGTCCGGTGCCGATGCTCGAGGCATTCGAGGCGGCGACCGCCGATCGTCCGGCCGGTCACGTTCATGTCGAGTATTTCCAGGCGCGCGAAGCACCGGCCGCCGAGGGCGGCTTCGACGTCAGGCTCGCGCGGAGCAACCGCACGATTGCGGTCGAGGTCGGCAAGACGATCCTCGATGCGCTGCTGGACGCCGGAATGGCGGTGAACTACGCCTGCGCGGAAGGGGTCTGTGGCACCTGCGAGACGCGCGTGCTGGAGGGCATCCCCGATCATCGCGACCAGTTCCTGAGCGAGGACGAGCAGGCGGCGAACAAGAGCATCATGATCTGCTGCTCGGGTGCCAAATCGCGGACGCTGGTGCTCGATCTCTAAGACAACGACATATTAAGGGTGGAAACAATGAAGTATTTTTCGTGCATTGTCGGAATATCCCTCCTGGCCATTTGGGCCAGTTCGACCGCGTCGGCGGACTCTGCGCGCACCATCAAGATCGGCGTGCTCAACGACGCCTCCGGTCCCTATTCGGACAATGCCGGCGAAGGGTCAGTGACATCAGCCAAAATGGCCGCCGAGGATTTCATGCGGCTTCATCCCGACTTCAAGGTCGAGATCGTCTCGGCCGACCACCAGAACAAGGCGGACGTCGGCGCTGCAATCGCGCGCCGCTGGATCGATCAGGAGAAGGTCGATGCGGTCGCCGACGTGCCGAACTCGGCCGTTGGGCTCGCCGTCAACGAGGTCGTGCGCGGCACCAAGGCGGCGCTGATTGCATCGAGTGCGGCGTCTTCGGACCTGACCGGGAAATTCTGTTCGCCCAACACGATCCAGTGGACGTTCGACACCTGGGCAGCGTCGCACACGATCGGCGCCTACCTTGTCCGCCACGGCGGCAAGAAGTGGTATTTCATCGCGACAGACAATGCGCTCGGCAAGTCGATGGTGCGCGACGGGACGGCGGTGATCGGTGCCGGCGGCGGCTCCGTGCTCGGGTCGGTCAACGTGCCCATCAACAATGCGGACTACGCCTCGTTCATTCTGCAGGCCGAGGGTTCGGGCGCGGATGTGATCGCGTTCGCGACGGCAGGCGGCGACACGGTCAGCCTGATCAAGCAATCCGCAGAATTCGGGCTGAAGCAGAGCGGGCGGACCTTCGCGGCGCTGCTGACCACCACCAACGATGTCGAGTCCAGCGGGCTTGCGGTCGGGGAGGGGCTGATCATCACCCAGCCGTTCTACTGGGACCTCAACGATGCCAGCCGCGCCTGGTCGGCCAGGTTCAGCGAGCGGCAACATGGGCAGTCACCGACCGCATTCCATGCCGGTGTCTATTCCTCGGTGCTGGCCTATCTGAACGCGGCGCTCGCGGCAGGCAGCAACGATGCGCAGGCCGTGATCCGCAAGCTGAAGGAGACGCCGATCGATGACGCCTTGTTCGGGCCAGTTGTCGTTCGCGCTGATGGCCGCGCCATTCACAACATGTACATCTTCAAGGTGAAGAGCCCGACTGCGTCGAAGAGCAAGTGGGATCTGCTGGAGCAGGTTGGCGTGCTGTCCGGACCGGAGGCGTTTCGACCGCTTGATCAGAGCGGATGTTCGCTCGTCGAGTCTTCGAAGAGCAATTGAACGTTTGCGGCAAACCTGGATCGACACTTCTCAAACCGACGGATGTCCTGATGTTGGATCAACTTGAAGCCGAATTCCCTGAGCACACGCCTCGTGCGCCCAATGCGCCAAGGGCGCTTCAGGGGATTCGGGTGGTCGATTTTTCGCATTTCATCGCGGGACCGTTTGCCACCATGATCCTGGCCGACATGGGCGCCGAGGTGATCAAGATCGAGGCGCCCGGCCGCGGCGACGATTTGCGTCGCTATCCTCCAGTGCATCCCGATCTCAAGCACGGCGCGCCGTTCCTCTGGACCAACCGCAACAAGCGCAGCGTCGCGCTCGATCTCAAATCCCCCGAGGGAATAAAGGTCGCGCGCGAGCTGATCGCCACAGCTGACGTCGTCGTCGAGAATTTCTCCGCCGGCGTGATGGCGCGGCTGGGGCTCGACTACGAGAACTGCCGCAAGATCAAGCCTGAGATCATCTATTGCGCGGTATCGGCCTATGGACGCGACGGGGCGTTTTCGGACCGGCTCGGTTTCGATCCGATCGCGCAGGTCGAGAGCGGTTTTGTATCGATGAACGGCTATGCCGATCGCGAGGGCGTGCGGGCATTGTCGCCAGTCATGGATATCAGCACCGCGATGATGGCGAGCAATGCGATCCTTGGGGCCCTGTTCGCGCGCGAGCGCAGTGGGCAGGGCCAGGCCATCGAGGTATCGTTGTTCGAGAATGCCGTCCTGATGACCGGGTACGCGACCATGCAGTCGCTGTTCAACGATGCCGATCCGAAGCGAAGCGGCAACACCAGTCCCGACACCTGCCCGTCGGGCGTGTTTCTTGGCAGCGATTGCTCGTTCTACATCAATTGCGGCAATGACAAGATCTTCCAGCGCTTGATGTCGCAGGTGCTCGGGCGCGAGGACCTCGCCGCGGCCGAGATCTATGCGACAGGCCCTGACCGGATCCGCCGGCGTGAGGAGTTGTTCGCGATCCTCGGTGACGCGTTTGGCAAGCAGCCCTGGTCACACTGGCAGACACGGATGCGGGCCGCCGGCGTGCCCTGCGGCCAGCTGCGCACCGTCGGCGAGGCGATCCGCTCACCCGAGGCGAGGGAGCGCGACATCGTCACCCGGATTCCGCACGAGACGGTCGGCTGGGTGCCGAATGTGAACCTGCCGATCCGTTACTCGCGGACGCCGATCGTTGACCCCGTCGCGGCGCCGGCAGTCGGACAGCATACCGACAGCGTGCTGCGCGAGCTGCTCGGCTATGAGGAGGCACAGATCGCGCGTCTCGCCGCGAGCGGAGCTTTCGGCAGCCAGCCGTCACGAGAGGACGTCAAGGCGTGACGGCGCGAGCGCGAGACGAGCGGACGCTGCGTGGCCGTGTCGCCGTGATCGGGATCGGCGAAACCGAGTATTATCGCCACGGCGCTTCTCCCGACCCGGAATTCAAGCTCGCCCTGAAAGCCATCTTGGCGGCATGTGAGGACGCCGGCCTCGATCCCCGCGACATCGACGGCTTTTCCTCCTACAGCGACGACCGCAGCGAGGCGTCGCGGCTGGCAGCGGCGCTCGGCACGCACCGATTGCGCACTGCGACGATGCAGTGGGGCGGGGGAGGCGGCGGCTGCTGCGCGGCGGTTGCCAATGCGGCAGCCGCGATCGTCGCGGGCCTCGCCGATTGTGTCGTGGTGTTCCGCTCGCTGGCGCAGGGCCAATATGGTCGCTTCGGGCAGGCGGCCGGGATCCACACCGTGTCGGGCGAACGCTCCTACTTGATGCCCTACGGGGTGCTGGCGCCGCCGCAGCGCTTTGCGATGCGAGTGCAGCGCTACATGCACGAGCACGGCGTCCGGCAGGACGCCATGTGCGCGATTGCGCTCGCCTCCTATCATCATGCCCAGGCCAACCCGCGAGCCGTGATGTATGGCAGGCCGCTCGATCCCGGGAAATACGATGCTTCGCGCTGGATCGTGGAGCCGTTTCATCTCTACGACTGCTGCATGGAGAATGACGGCGCAGCGGCCCTGGTGCTGGTATCGGCCGAGCGCGCCAGCGACTTCAGGCGCAAGCCGGCCTATCTGCTCGGTGCGGCCTTTGGCTCCGGACATCGTGCGGCCGCGACGGCGCACAACGCGCCGCTCTATGCCACCGCGAGTTTCGACACGGTCGCTCCGGATGTCTACCGCATGGCCGAGATAGGACCGTCCGACGTCGGTGTGGTCCAGGCGTACGAGAATTTCACCGGCGGCGTCGTGATGGCGCTGGCAGAGCATGGCTTCTTCCGCCCGGAGGACGCCAACGACTTCCTGACATTCGAGAACCTGATCGCGCCGTCCGGGCGGCTGCCGCTCAACACCAGCGGCGGCAATCTCGCCGAATGCTACATGCACGGCTTTGAGCTCGTGCTGGAGGCTGTTCGTCAGGTGCGCGGCACGTCGACGAGCCAGGCCCGCCGCAGCGACGTGGCAATGGTCATCGGAGGTCCGATGGTCTCACCCGCGAGCAATCTCATTTTGGGTTCGGAGGCCACCTTATGACCAATCCGACCGCGCGCTATCTACCGGCGGGCCTGCCAATCCCGGTCGCAGAGCCTGATGGCCTGTCAGCGCCTTATTGGGAAGGATTGCGGAAGGGCAAGCTGCTGGTGCAGCGCTGCAGCCATTGCAACGCTTGGCAATTCGGACCCGAATGGCTCTGCCATCGCTGCCACGCCTTCGACCCTGCATGGACGGAAGTCCAGCCGTGCGGCCGGATCTTCAGCTGGGAGCGTGTGTGGCATCCCTCGCACGCGGCGCTGAAAGGGCATGGACCTTATATTGCGGTGCTTGTCGAGCTGCCTCACGCCGGGGGAATCCGCATGGTCGGCAATCTGCTCGGCGATCCCGCGCAGAAGGTCACGATCGGCGCTGACGTGGAGGGAGTCTTCGAACATCATCCGGAGTCGAACCCACCGTACGCCTTGCTGCAATGGCGCCGGCGGCAGGTTTCCTCGAAGTGACGGTCCGCGGCTGCCCTCGATACGGGAAATCGATCGCAGGTCTACCGGAGATAGATGGTTCGCGAACCGTTGCACCTATGATCAGGCATCAAGACATCCACTTGCCCGGTTTCGCGTCAGCTCCGCTGACAGGATGAGCGGCCGGGGTCCTTGTCTCGCGGCAGATGTCATGCAATCTTGCGCCGCCGGCAAAGCTGTTCGAGAGCAACAAGAACAATAATCCCTCTCGTCCCTCCAACTCTGTTGAGGGCCTGATCATGTCGAACCTTACCCAAACGACGTCCGCTCCGTGGCGGATAGGAGTGCTGTTCTCGCGAACCGGCTTCATGTCGGTGATCGAGGAGACCCAGTACCAGGGCACGCAACTCGCGATCGAGGAGGTCAATGAGGCGGGCGGCGTGTGCGGCCGCGAGCTGGTTCCTGTTGCCTACGATCCGGGCTCGGATTCCGCCGCCTATGGCCATTTCGCCAAGCGGCTGATGGTCGAGGACCAGGTCAGTACGATCTTCGGCTGCTACACCTCGTCGAGCCGCAAGGCCGTGCTGCCGGTGGTCGAACGGCTCAACGGCCTGCTCTGGTATCCGACGCTTTACGAAGGTTTCGAGGCGTCGCCGAACGTCATCTACACCGGCGCCTCACCGAACCAGAACAGCCTCGCGCTGTGCCGCTATCTGATGGATACGTTCGGAACGCGGTTCTATTTCGTGGGCTCGGATTACATCTATCCGCGCGAATCCAACCGCGTGATGCGCGAATTGCTCAAGGCCAATGGCGGATCGGTGGTCGGCGAGCGCTATGTCAATGTCTATGCGCGCTGGCAGGACTTTGTGCCGATCATCCAGGACATCAAGCGCGTCAGGCCCGACGTGATCTTCTCGACTGTCGTCGGCGAAGGCACCGTGTTCCTCTATCAGGCCTACGCCAATGTCGGGCTCGATCCCAAGCAGGTGCCGATCGCCAGCCTGACCACGACGGAAGCCGAAATTGCGGCGATGGGCTTCGACGTCGGCGCGGGGCACGTCACGGCGGCATCTTATTTCCAGGGCGTCGAGGGCAGCGCCAACAACGCATTTGTGCAGCGCTTCAAGAAGCGATTCGGCGCCGACGTCTCGACCAACATGTGCGCCGAATCGTCCTATTTCCAGCTGCATCTGTTCGCGAAGGCGCTCGAACAGGTCAATTCGCTCGACACGGAAGTGCTGCGCTCCATGGTGTTCGGCACCAGCTTTGATGCGCCGCAAGGGGCGGTGACAGTCAACCCGATGTCGGGGCATACTGATCTGTGGACCCGGATCGGGCGTGCCAATCGCAACGGGCAGTTCGATATCGTCAGCCAGTCGAAGGAGCCGGTGCATGCCGATCCGTTCCTGATCGGATACGGTCGTGCAACGCAAACAGGAAGCGTCCAATGAACGAAATGTCGCGTAAGCCGACGCTGAGCCGAGACGTCGGCGGGCGCAAGACCATGGTTCAGGAACTTGCCGATTTGTCGGCGGTGGTGGTCGCGCCGGTCGACGATCAGGTCGGCATGTTGCTGCGCGAGTTGCAGCGGTTCCGGATGCGGGTGCGTCAGGTCTGGCCGATGCCGGAGAGCGTGCCGGCCGATGCGGACGTGGTTTACTGCGAGTATTCACCTGATCTGGCGCGGCGTCTGCCGTGGATTCCAGGCGACGCGCGCTCCGCGCTGGTCGTGATCCTGCCGGCGACGGAGACCGTTCATGCCGACGCGCTGTGTCATGCGACGCCGAACGCCATTCTGCCGCGGCCGTTCACGCAGAATGCGGTGTTGTCGAGCCTCGTCCTGGCGCGCAGTCAATTTGGTTATGAGCGGCGGCTCCGCAGCAAAATCGAGAAGCTCGACGACAATCTGCGCTCGATGCGCACGGTGGAACGCGCCAAGGCCATTCTGATGGCGACGCGGCAGATGCCGGAAACCGAAGCCTATGGCTTCATCAGACGGCAGGCGATGGATCGTCGCGTGTCGGCAAGTGCAGTCGCTGCGGCGATTGTTGACTCGTTCGAACTGCTTGGCTACGATCATCAACAGTAAGCCCCAATAGCGGGGCCGGCGGCGACAGCGCCGCCTTCGACACAACCGGCAACAAAGCCCTCCCAATGCTCGCGTAAGCGCGCATCGGGAGGGCTTTTTGTTTTTTCAGTCCTGAAGGGAGCTAGGGATGAGCATTTCACGGCGGACTTTGCTGAGGAATACCGCGGCGCTTGGCGCGTTTGCCGGCGCCGGACTGCCGCACATCTGGATCAAGAACGCCGACCTCGCTTACGCAGCCGGCGGCGAAATCAAGGTCGGCGTGCTGTTCTCGCTGACGGGAACGACCGCGATCATCGAAGAATCGCTCAACAAGGCGACGCTGCTCGCCATCGAGGAAATCAACGCCGCAGGCGGCATCAAGGGCAGCAAGATCGTGCCGATCGTCGAGGATCCCGCGTCCGATCCCGCGACCTTCTCGGAGAAGGCCCGCAAGCTCGTCGTCGGCGACAAATGCGTCAGCGTGTTCGGCTCCTACACCTCGGCAAGCCGCAAGGCGGTGCTCCCGGTGTTCGAGCGGCAGAACAATCTCTATTGGTATCCGACGCTCTATGAAGGCCGCGAGTGCTCAAAGAACGTGATCTACACCGGCGCGGTGCCGAACCAGCAGCAGGACGAGTTCGTGCCCTGGCTGGTCAAGAAGTTCGGCAAGAAGTTCTATCTGATCGGCTCCAACTACATCTATCCGAAGGAAGAGAACAACTACTGCAAGAAGCTGCTCGAGAAGCTTGGTGGCGAGGTCGTCGCGGAAGAATATGTGCCGCTCGGCCATTCAGAATTCTCTTCCGTCATCAACAAGATCCGCTCGACCCAGCCGAACGTGATCTTCTCCACCGTGGTCGGCGATTCCGTGGTCGCGCTGCATCGCCAGTATCGCGCTGCCGGCCTCGATCCCGAGAAGATGCCGATGGCGAGCCTGACGACGTCCGAGAACGAGGTCGCGGCGATGGGCGGCGAGGCTGCCGCCGGTCACTTCACCTCGGCGCCGTACTTCATGGTGCACAAGTCGCCGGAGAACGAGAAGTTCGTCGCGGCCTACAAGAAGCGCTGGGGCGCCGACAAGGTCACGCATTTCGTGTCGGAGGCCTGCTACTTCCAGACCTATTTGTTCAAGCAGGCGGTCGAGAAGCTTGCGACCAGCGACCTGACGCCGCCGAACATTCGCGACGCGGTCAAGGGCGAGGGAATGATTGCGCCGCAGGGCAAGGTCCAGATCGAGCCGGAGAACCTGCACACTTGGCTATGGCCGAAGATTGCCCAAGCGAAGTCGAACGGCCAGTTCGAGATTCTCGTCGAATCCAAGGAATGGCTGAAGCCCGTGCCTTACGCGGCCTATCCCGGGCAGTCCTGCACCGAGAAGGGCCTGGTCGAGAAGAGCTGACGACGGGGCTGATGACGGCCGTCGGCGTGCGGCGCCGGCGGCCGGCATCCCGCACCAAATGCGCCTCTCGCATGCATGCGTGCGAGGGGCGGGGCGCACCAAATGAACATTGAAGAGCGGATCCCGACGTGGACCAATTCATCGAACAAATCGTCACGGGGCTGAGCATCGGGTCGATCCTGCTGCTGGTCGCGCTGGGACTGTCGATCATCTACGGCTCGATGGGCATCATCAATCTCGCCCATGGCGAGTTCGTGATGCTCGGTGCTTACGCCGCCTGGGTGTTTCACACCTATTTCGGGTGGAGCCTGCTGACGAGCCTGGTTCCGATCTTCCTGGTGGTTGCCGCGTTCGGCTGGGTCATCGAACGCTACGTCCTGAGCCTGCTCAACAACCGGCCATTGGATACGATTCTTGCGACCTGGGGCGTCGGCATCATGCTGCAGCAGGCGGTGCGGCTGATGGTCGGCAGCGAGTTGCGCTACGTGCAGCTGCCGCCGGCGCTGTCCGACAGCATGAACGTGTTCGGCATCCCGATATCGTCGTATCGGGTGTTCCTGTTCGTGGTGTCGATCGCGTTGTTTGCGGCGACCTGGTTGCTGATGAACCGCACCACGGTCGGGATGAAGCTGCGTGCCATCATCCAGGACCGTTCGGTCGCCGCCTCGTTCGGCATCAACGCCAAGCGAGTCTATGCGCTGACGTTTGCTTATGGCGCCGGACTTGCGGGCCTTGCCGGCGCACTGGTGTCGCCGCTCAAGAGCGTGTCGCCCGATATGGGCACCGGCTATGTGGTCGATGCCTTCATGGTGGTCGTGCTCGGTGGCGTGCAGAGCCTCGCCGGCACGGTGGCGAGCGCCTTCATCCTCGGCGAACTCTCCGGCGGCATTGCCTTCCTGCAGAACGACACGGTGGCAAAGGCAATCGTGCTGCTCGCCATCGTCGTGCTCATCCGTTTCCGCCCCGAAGGGCTTTTCACCGCACGCGTGCGGGCCTGAGACAGATCGCTCATTCATGCCGTCGAATGCGACCACCTCCAGCGGATTGCAGCGCCTGATCGCGCAGCTTGCACCGCTGCTCATCGTGTGCGCGCTGGTGTTCGCGCTGCCGTTGCTGCTCAACAATGACTTCCTGCTCAACAAGGTCGCGCGTTATCTGGTGCTGGGCATCCTCACGGTGTCGCTCGGATTGTCCTGGGGTTTCGGCGGCATCCTGAACCTCGGCCAGGCGATGAGCTTCGGGCTCGGCTCCTACGCCATGGCGATGGCGCTGAAGCTCAAGACCGTGCCGGTGCATACGGGGGCCAGCGGGCTGCCGGACTTCATGGTCTGGAACAATGTCGCGCACCTGCCATGGTTCTGGGAGCCGTTCCGCTCGCTGACTTTCGCCATCGCGGCGGGCCTGCTCGTGCCGGCGCTGGTTGCGGCGGCGCTCGGCTGGTTCATGTTCCGCGGACGTGTGACCGGCGTCTATGTCTCGATCATCACGCTCGCCACCATGGTGGTGATCAATCTCGTGATCATCGACCAGCAGAGCTACACCGGCGGCTTCAACGGCATCACCGATCTCGCCCAGCTCGAGATCTTCGGCGTCGCGTTCGATGCCTATGGCCGCGCTACGTATTATCTCGTTGCTACTTGCGTGCTGCTCAGCCTGCTCGTGGCCTTTGCCTTCACGAAGTCCAGGGCCGGCCTGATCGTGCAGGCGATCCGCGACCATGAGAGCCGGGTGCGCTATTTCGGCTACGACGTCGCGCTCTACCAGATCTTCGTGTTCGCGCTGTCGGCCGCGATCGCAGGCCTCGCCGGCATGCTCTACACCGTGGTGATGGAGTTTGCTTCGCCGACCTTCCTTGGCGTGCAGATTTCGCTGTCGGTGGTGGTGTGGTGCGCGGTCGGCGGCCGGCAGAGCCTGGTCGGTGCGTTCCTCGGCGCGGTGCTGGTGGCGGGCATGCAGGGCGCGCTGTCGGAATCTGCAGCGTTCCTGGAAACCTGGACGCTGGTGATGGGCGCGCTGTTCGTGCTCGTGGTGCTGTTCCTGCCGAAGGGGCTCGCCGGCCTCGCCCAGGTCGTCCTGCGCTGGATCGTGCAGCGCCGACAAGCCTCGAGCCGTGGCGTTGCGCAGGGCGTCGGTCAGACGGAGGGCAGCACATGACCTCCCACCTCGAACTCCGCGACATCTCGGTCAGCTTCAACGGCTTCAAGGCGATCAACGGTCTCAACATGAGCGTCCGCAAGGGCGAGCTGCGCTGCCTGATTGGGCCGAACGGCGCGGGCAAGACCACGGCGCTGGACATCATCTGCGGCAAGGTCAAGCCGAGCGGCGGCACTGTCAGTTTTGACGGCACCGCGCTGCAGGATCTCGAGGAATACGAGATCGCCCGCGCCGGTGTTGGTCGCAAGTTCCAGGTGCCGAGCGTGTTCCGCGAGCTCTCGGTCTCCGAGAATCTTGAAGTGGCCCGGGCGCGCCGCACCTCCGTGTTCGGCAACCTTCGCTGGAATATCGGCAATTCCGGGCGCCCGGACGTTGAACGTCTTGCCGAGCTGGTCGGGCTCACCGAGCAGCTCGATCGGCCCGCCGCCTACCTATCGCACGGCCAGACGCAATGGCTCGAGATCGGCATGCTGGTCGCCCAGGACGCCGAGCTGATCCTGATGGACGAGCCCACCGCAGGCATGACGGCGCAGGAAACCCGCAAGACCGCCGAACTGTTCGCGCGGCTGAAGGGCAAGCACACGTTGATCGTGGTCGAGCACGACATGGGCTTTGTGAAGGCGATCGGTGACATCATCTCGGTGATGCATATGGGCCAGATGCTGGCCGAGGGCACCGCGGCGGAGGTCGAGGCGCACCCCGAAGTCCGCCGCGCCTATCTCGGATCGGGAGGCATCAGCCATGCTTGAGCTGACCGACGTCGACGCCTTCTACGGCAACAGCCGCGCTCTGCAGGGCATCAACCTGATGGTCGGTAATGGCGAGTTCCTCTCGGTGCTCGGTCGCAACGGCGTCGGCAAGACCACGCTGATGCGCAGCATCCTCGGCCTGATGGACCGGGTCACCGGACGGCTGTCGCTCGACGGTGCCGACATCTCGCCGCTGCGGACTTATCAGCGCGCCAAGGCCGGCATCGCCTATGTGCCGCAGGGCCGCGGGATCCTGCCGCGCTTCACCGTGCGGGAGAACCTGACGCTCGGCACCTTCGCCGCGAAATCGGCCAACGGCATCGAGGAATGGGTGCTCGAGCTGTTTCCGGTGCTCAAGGATTTTCTCAATCGCTACGGCGGCAATCTCTCCGGCGGCCAGCAGCAGCAGCTTGCGATCGCGCGCGCGCTGCTCGCCCAGCCCAAGGTCATCCTGCTGGACGAGCCGACCGAGGGCATCCAGCCGAACATCGTCGAGCAGATCGAGGACGTGATCGTCCGCCTCAACCGCGAGCGCGGAATCACGGTCGTGCTGGTCGAACAGAATGTCTCGTTCGCGCGGCGTGCGTCTCACCGCTTCGCGCTGCTCGAAAAGGGACGCGTCGTCGCCAAGGGCGCGATCGGTGAGCTCACCGATGATCTCATCCAGCTGCACATGGCTGTGTAGCGGGAATTATCGTTCACGAAAGGGAGACGAGACATGTTGCATGGAGACATATCGAGCAGCAAGGACACGGTCGGCGTCGCCGTGGTCAATTACAAGATGCCGCGGCTGCACACCAAGGCGCAGGTGCTGGATAACGCGCGCAACATCGCCAACATGGTCGAGGGCATGAAGCTCGGCCTGCCGGGCATGGACCTCGTGATCTTCCCGGAATACTCGACCCACGGCATCATGTACGACTCCAAGGAGATGTACGAGACGGCATCGTCGGTGCCCGGCGAGGAGACCCGCATCTTCGCGGACGCCTGCCGCAAGGCGAAGGTCTGGGGCGTGTTCTCGCTGACCGGCGAGCGCCACGAGGAGCATCCCAACAAGGCGCCGTACAACACCCTGATCCTGATGAACGACAAGGGTGAGATCGTCCAGAAGTATCGCAAGATCATGCCATGGGTGCCGATCGAGGGCTGGTATCCCGGCGACTGCACCTATGTCTCGGAAGGGCCGAAGGGGCTGAAGATCAGCCTGATCATCTGCGACGACGGCAACTATCCGGAGATCTGGCGCGACTGCGCGATGCGCGGCGCCGAGCTGATCGTCCGCTGCCAGGGCTACATGTATCCGGCCAAGGAGCAGCAGATCCAGATCTCGAAGTCGATGGCCTGGGCCAACAATTGCTACGTCGCAGTCGCTAATGCCTCGGGCTTCGACGGCGTCTATTCCTATTTCGGCCATTCCGCGATCATCGGTTTTGACGGCCGCACGCTCGGCGAGTGCGGCACCGAGGACAACGGCATCCAGTACGCCCAGCTCTCGGTCTCGCTGATCCGAGACGCCCGCCGCAACATGCAGTCGCAGAACCATCTCTTCAAGCTGATGCACCGCGGCTATACCGGCCTGATCAACTCCGGTGACGGTGACCGCGGCCACGCGGTCTGCCCCTACACCTTCTACAAGAACTGGATCACGGATCCCGAGGGGACGCGGGAAATGGTCGAGGCCATGACCCGCCCGACTGTCGGCACCGACGAGTGTCCGATCGAGGGCATTCCGAACCAGAAAGTCGCGCATCGCTAGGCGACATCGACGATCGGCGCCGGCGCGACGTTTTCGCGCCGGCGTGGTTCGAGGCAAGGGCGGGCATTTCCAAACAGGGGAAGCAGGGGCGATAGCATGAGCAGTCAATCGAATAGCGGGCTGGTTCATCAGACCGAGGGCCAAATCGACGACCTTCTCGGTCACGAGTTCGAGCACGAGCCGGTGCCGATGAACGCCCGGCGCAGCGCCTTCTCGGTCACCATGGTGTGGCTGGGCTTTCCGATGATCATCACCGGCGCGATGACCGGATCGCTGCTCGTGCTGGGCATGGGGTTCAAGAATGCGCTGGTGGCGATGATCGTCGGCAATCTGATCATGTTCGCCTATGTGGGCGCGCTCGGCCTGATCGGCACCCGGCGCGGCATGAACTTCGCGTTGATCGCGAGCATTGTGTTCGGCAAAAAGGGCTATGTGCTTGCGTCGGGCCTGCTGTCGACCCTGCTGCTTGGCTGGTACGCCGTGCAGACCGGCATCACGGGCGCGTTGATCTCCTCGACCTACGGCCTCAACTATGTGGCGATGACCGTCGTGGCCGGCGTGCTCTATATCGCCATCACCTTCGTCGGCGTGAAGGGCTTGCACTATATCGGGCTGGCGTCGGTGCCGCTGTTCGTCGTGCTCGGCCTCTGGGTCGCGGCCGACGCCGCCTCGACCACGACATCAGCGGCGATCTTCGCCTATGCCGGCAACAATGGCGTCGCCAGCATGTCGATGGGCGTCGGTCTCACGGTGGTGCTCGCGCTGTTCATCGACGCCGGCACGGTGACTGCCGACTTCAACCGCTGGGCGCCGAGCGCACGATCATCGCTGTTTGCCACCTTCAGCGCGTTTCCGTTTGCCAATCTGGTGGCGATGCTGGTCGGCGGCGTGATGACCGCGGCGCTCGCCGTGCCGAACGCCAATCCGTTCGGCGTCGACAACATGTTCGGCTACATGAACGGCAAGCAGCTGACCTGGCTCAGCATTCTCGCGTTCATCTTTCTCTACGCCAATCTCGGCTCGGTCTGCTCGCACTGCCTGTATAATGCGGCCACCGGCTGGTCGCGCATTCTGGGCACCAACATGCGCTTGATGGCGGTGATACTCGGTGCCATCGGCATCGTCGTTGCGGCAGGAAATGTCTGGGCGTTCTTCATCCAGTGGCTGTCGCTGCTCGGCATCCTCGTGCCGCCGATCGGCGCGATCATCCTGGTCGATCAGTACCTGCTGCGCGCCGGTGCGCGGGCGGACGTGGACTGGCGTGCGAAGCCGTTCATTGCCTGGGGCATCGGGTCGCTGTGCGCCTTTGCAGTTGAAAACCTGATGCCGGGGCTGTCCACTGCGATCTCGGCCGCGCTGGTCGCCGGCATCGTGTACGGGGCGATCGCACGGGTGGAGTCGTCCGCCGAAAAGGTGGCGCGTCCCGCATAAGCGACAGGCTCAATCAAGCAAAAAGGATGCATCAATGAGCGTCGACTATCAGATCTACGATCTCGGCAATCTGACCTTGCAGCGCGGCGCAACCATCCGCGACTGCAAGCTCGCCTACAAGACGTTTGGCCAGCTCAACGCGGCCAAGGACAACGTGATCGTCTATCCGACCTGGTACTCCGGCCAGCACTACGACAATGAATGGCTGATCGGACCGGGCATGGCACTCGATCCGGCAAAATACTTCATCATCATACCCAACATGCTCGGCAACGGCCTGTCGTCATCGCCGAGCAACACGCCGGAACCGTATAACGGGCCGCGCTTTCCGCAGGTGACGGCCTACGACAATGTCCGCGCCCAGCACCGGCTGGTGACCGAGCTGTTCGGCATCAAGCACATCCGTCTGGTGGTCGGTTGGTCGATGGGTGCACTGCAGACCTTCCATTGGGGCGCGCTCTATCCCGACGTGATGGATCTGCTGGCGCCGTTCTGCGGCTCGGCAAAATGCTCGCGCCACAACTACGTCTTCCTCGAGGGCGTCAAGGCAGCACTCACGGCGGATGCCGCATGGAAGGAGGGCTGGTACACCGACAAGCCGGCCCGCGGCCTGCGCGCCGCCGCGCGGGTCTATGCCGGCTGGGGCTTTTCGCAGGCCTTCTATCGCGAGCAGATCGACATTAAGACATTAGGCTATTCGTCGCTGGAGGATTTTTTGGTGGCGTTCTGGGAGGGCTTCTTCCTGCCGAAGGACCCCAACAACCTGCTGACCATGCTGTGGACCTGGCAGAACGGCGACATCAGCGCCAACGAGATCTACAAGGGCGACTTCAAGGCCGCGCTGAGGGGCATCAAGGCCAAGGCCTATGTCATGCCGGGCCAGACCGACCTTTATTTCCCGCCGGAGGACAGCGAGATCGAAGTGGCGAGCATGCCGAACGCCAAGTTCGTGCCGGTGCCGTCGATCTGGGGGCACTTCGCGGGCGGGCCGGGGACCAATCCGGTCGATGTCGCTTTCATCGACACCAAGCTCAAGGAACTGCTCGCATCGTAATATCGAACGGTTGCCTGCGCGATCATGGGAGGCGTGAGCTTGTCCAATCCCGCTTTGCTGCTCGACCAGTACCGCATCCGGGAGGAGCCGTATTACCGGCCGCTCAAGGATGAGCTCGAACTGTTCGGTGCAGCCTATGCGAACCGCATGCCGGTGATGCTGAAAGGCCCCACCGGCTGCGGCAAGACCCGGTTCATCGAATACATGGCGTGGCGGCTCGGCCGTCCGCTCATCACGGTCGCCTGTCACGAGGACATGACGGCGGCCGATCTGGTGGGACGCTGGCTGCTCGATGCACAGGGTACGGTGTGGAGCGACGGTCCGCTCACCACGGCCGTGCGCCTTGGCGCGATCTGCTATCTGGACGAAATCGTCGAGGCGCGCCAGGACACCACCGTCGTGATCCATCCCCTGACCGATGATCGTCGTGTGCTGCCGCTGGAGAAGCGTGGCGAGCTAATCCACGCCCATTCCGACTTCCAGCTCGTGATCTCCTACAATCCGGGCTACCAGAGCGCGATCAAGGACCTCAAGGAATCCACCAAGCAGCGCTTTGCGGCGCTGGATTTCGGATATCCCGACCGATCGGCGGAGACCGAGGTGGTGTCGCGCGAGGCCGGCATCGAGCCCAACCTCGCCGATCTGCTGGTGAAGATCGCCCAGCACAGCCGCAACCTGAAGGGCCAGGGCCTCGACGAAGGCGCTTCGACCCGGATGCTGGTCAATGCCGGCCGGCTGATCGGATGCGGCATCAGCCTCGAAAAGGCGTGCGAGACCACGATCGTCGTTCCCCTGACCGATGATGCGGACACCAGGAACACGTTGCGCGACGTGATCTCGGCCTCTGCGTGAGCGGAAGTCGGCAGGTGGCGGTCGTGCAAATCAGTTCGCTCGATAGCTTCCGGTCCGGACGCCGGCTTGCGGCACTGTTGCGCGGTCACGACGAGATCGCTGCGGCCGTGCAGGCGGCGCGCGCCGCATTGCAGCCCGTCGTTTCGTCCGATCATCTCGCGGCCTGGGATGAGGCTGTGCACAGCCTGTTCGCGGCCAATCTCGGCGCAGCCGTGGTGCTCGGCTTTCTCAGGCTATCAGAACGCTGGCCGGTGCAGCGACCGGCCGACGACCTGGTCGCGATCGGCCGTACGGTCAGCGACATCGGCCGCAGCGCCGGAAGCCGCGTCGCTCACGCACTGCTGACTGAGCTGTCCAAGGTGCTGCCGCGGCTTGCGGGTGCTGGAGAGCTCACCGCGGTTCTCGCCGCGTTCAGCCAACTCGCAGATACCGGGCCGGAGTCGGCCGGCCTTGCGATCGTTCGGCTGGAGCCGTTTCTGGCACAGTCCGACGGCGAGTCGTTTTCCGCCTGGGTCTCCGCCGGCTTGCGCGCGAGCGGCGGCCGCGCGGCGCGGCGGCGGGCCTATTTCGCGCTCGACGATCCGTTGTCGGCGCGTCTGTTCGCAGCCGGGCGGATGGCGGATGATTATGCGCGGCTGGAGAAGCGTCTCACCGCGACCGCACTTGCGTTGTGGAACAGAAAATCACGTTTCCGCAAATTGGCCGTTGCACCGACGCCGGTGCCGCGGCGGACCTCGCTCGCCGCCGGCTTCATCGGCCTGCCGGAGACCTTTCCCGGCTTCGAAGGCGAGGGGGCGGACGCGATCTATCTCGCAGCGGTCGCGCACGCCGGGGCGCATCTGGTGCATTCCACCGTCCGCTTTCCCGTGGGTCGATTGAAGGCGCTGCAGATCGCGCTGGTCTCGCTGATCGAGGATGCCAGGATCGAGACGCTGGCGCTACGCGAACTGCCCGGGCTGCGCCGGCTGTGGCTGCCATTTCACACGGCGACGCCGTCTGGCCAGGCGACTGCGGCCGGGCTGTTGACGCGGCTGGCGCGGGCGCTGATCGACCCGGATTACCGGGATTCGGATGCGTGGATAACCAAGGGACAACAGCTGTTTGCTGCCGCCGCCGATCGCTGCACCGATCCCGCCATCAGCCGCGAGATCGGCGGTCTGCTCGGCAATGACATCGGGCAGATGCGGCTGCAGTTCAACGCCAAGAGCTACGTCGTCGAGCCCGCCTACCGCGACGACAATCTGGCGCTGTGGGATTTCGGCGATCAGCCGGACAGCCCGGCCGAGACGATCGAGCTCGCGGTCGATTCCGTGCGGATCGAGCGGCGCGATGATCCAGCCGCACAGTCGACCGACGACAACGCCAGGCCGGACGAGACGCTGCGCGCGAAGGCCAGCGCGGTCACGCTGCTGGACGGATTTCCGGCCGCAACCTATCCGGAATGGGACTATGCCGCGCGGGCCGAGCGGGCGGACTGGACCACCATTCTGGAGGCTGATGCCGCTGTTTCTGCGAAGCCGTTCGATCTGCCGGCGGACACGGACACGATGCGCTGGGTCACACGCTTGACCCGCGATGCGTCCATTGGCCGCCGCATCCGCCACAAGGGCCAGCGCGACGGCGAGGCGCTCGACATCGATGCGGCGGTCGCCGTGACGATCGAGCGGCGTGCCCGTAACACTGGCGAGCCCAGGGTCTATCAGCGCGATGCGCCGGGACCGCGCGATCTCGCCATCCTGCTGCTGATGGACCTGTCGCAATCGACCGCCGACCGCGACCGCCGCGGCCGAACCGTGCTGGATGTCGAGCGCAAGGCCGCTGCGATCATGGCGACGGCGGTCGAGGCGGCCAATGACGCGATCGCGGTGCATGGCTTCAGCTCCGACGGCCGCGATCGCGTGCGTTATCTGCGCATCAAGGACTTCGAGGAGCCGATGGACGCGGTGGTTCGGTCGCGTCTCGCGGGCGTTGCCAGCAGCCATTCCACCCGGCTTGGTGCGGCCTTGCGCCACGCGGGCGGCTACCTCGCGGCGCGGCGTGCATTCCGCAAGGTGCTGCTGGTGCTCACCGACGGCGAGCCCTCCGATATCGACGTACCCGATCCGCAATATCTCGTGGAGGACGCGCGCCGTGCCGCCCAGCAGTTGCGGCGGCGCAGCACCGATATCTTTGCATTTGGCATCGGTGAAGGCAGATTTCCCCAGCTCGATCGCATTTTTGGCGAGCGCTATGCGCTTCGCGTGCCGCGCATCGAGGTGTTGCCGCAACGGGTCATGCAGCTCTACGCGGAACTGAAGAAATAGTCCTGGGAGCTAGCCTATCGCCCGCGGCAGGGAGCCCTTTGCCGTGATTTCCGCAGAAATGTCCTCGATCGTCTTGCGCTGTTCCATGGCTGCCCGCCGGATTAGCGCAAAGGCGGCCGGCTCGGCCAGCGCATGGGTGTGCATGACCTGAAGCACGGCGGCGAGCACGATGCGACGGGATCGAAGCCGCTGTTCGAGCTTGACCACTTGCTGCTTCAGCTCGTTGGTGCGCTCGTTCCGTTCGAAGGCCATCACGAGGGCGGCATAGATGCCCGCCGAGCGCAGCGGCTTGACCAGGAATGACGCCGGATCGAGGTCGAGCACCAGCTTCAGTCGGCTCGGCGTCTCCGTGCCGAGCAGGGCGATGACCGGGCTTCGCCCAAGCGACGCACGCTGCGCCGGTGAGGTCAGCGGCAGGAACTCGTCGTCGATCAGCGTCACGTCCGGTCGGCAGTCGATCTTGGCGCCGGGCTCCCATGTGACGATCTCGATCCCGAGACGCTCGAACTGGCGCTTGACGATCGAGGCATCGCGCTCGTCCTTGATGGCGACCAGCGCCTTGCGTCCGCGCAGCGAAAATGAAGACGGTTTGCTCATTTCACAACCCGTAAATGCGGCGCATTCGGCGACGCTGCATCCCGTGCGGGGCTGGCGGCGACGTCGAGCTGCGTCAGATAAGGATCAGGCTTAACCGGAGCCTCGGCTTCCCAGAAGATGTCAAACTGCGCTTCGGCGTTGGAGACGGCCAGCCGCGGCGTCAGGACGCAGTGGTTGTTGCTATCGTCGATCCAGACCGGACCCTGTGGCGAATTGTAGCGATGGCCGGCAGCGGCGCGCCGCACCTCGCCGATATCAGAGGTGCCGGCGCGTTGCAGCGCGCGGGCCAAGAGATAGACCGCGACATAGGCGGATTGTCCGTCCACCGACGGGCTGCTGTGTTCGCCGTAACGGGCTTTCCAGCGTGCGACGAAAGCCTTGTTCTCGGGCAGGCGAATGCTTTCGAAATAGGCTGATGATGTGATGCATCCGGCGGATGCCGGGCCTGCGATCTTGAGCTCGGGCTCGCACAGGCTGCAGCTCAGCATGGGAATGCTGAGGTTGGCTGCAGTGGTTGCGGCATGAAAGGCACGGATAAAATCATAGCTCGAACTGCCGACCAGCGTGTTGAAGACCACCGGCGGCCGGCGCCGCACGATCTCGTCGACGATGTGCGTCACCGCGCTCTCACCGAGTTCGAGCAGGCGTTCGGCGAGAATGCGACCTCCCGCCGCCGTCACCAGCTCGCGGGTGACGCGATTGGTTTCCCAGGTCCAGACATAGTTGGAGCCGACGCAGAAGATCTCACGCGACAGATTGTCGAGCACGTAGCGCACCAGCGGCAGCACGTTGTGATTGGGCGAGGCGCCGACATAGATGACGTTGTCGGAGCATTCGAAGCCCTCGTAGCGCGCCGGGTACCAGAGCAGTCGGTCGGTGCGCTCGACGATCGGAAGCACCTGTTTGCGCGAGGCCGATGTGTAGCAGCCGATGATGTGCTCGACCCCGACATTGCGAATGAGGTCGTCGCAGACCGTATGGTATTCCGCAATCACCCCGCGAGGATCGCGGACATGCGCTGATATCGAGAAATCGAAGCCATCCTGCTCGTTGATCTCGTCGACCGCCATCATCGCGCTCTTGAGGATCTCGCGCCCCATGGCCTGATAGGGCCCGTGTTGCGAGCAGATGATGCCAACTGGTATGGACGGCTTTGTCATCGACGACTTTCATTGAATTCACGAAGC
Organism: Bradyrhizobium septentrionale; assembly: GCF_011516645.4. Classification (NCBI taxonomy): domain Bacteria; kingdom Pseudomonadati; phylum Pseudomonadota; class Alphaproteobacteria; order Hyphomicrobiales; family Nitrobacteraceae; genus Bradyrhizobium; species Bradyrhizobium septentrionale. The sequence goes on from NZ_CP088285.1 coordinate 6,519,440, forward strand.
AAACCATCTTCGCAGAGGTCGGGGCAAGAGGTCATGCCGTTTTGCTGCGCATGCACCTCGCGAAATTTGTGCAGCCAGCCTCGTTGACAACGCGCTGCACACTTCCTTAGAATTTTCTCCTACAGGGCTTCCTGTCGAACTTGCGCGCGTCGATTTGGCCGATGACGTCCCGGTCGCCGTGCAGAGTGCTCCGTTCGATCCCGGGCCCAATGCGATAGTTCATAGCCGCGGCATTTGAGCCATTCGTCACCTTCGTTTCGGAGGGGCGGGTGGCTTTTTGCTTTTGCCGCTAAACAAATTGGCGACACCTCCGTGTCGCCAAGCCGGAGGCGCATGCGCGGTGATGGGCAGTGCCTGCGCTTGCGTCATGTCAAGTGCGGGGATGCGAGACGATGACGGAACTTCACTATCTCGGGCTGATCGAGGTCGGGCAGCAAATCCAGGCGAAGAAGCTCTCGCCGGTCGAAGTGACCAAGGCGATGCTCGGGCGGATCGAGCAGCTCGACGGCAAGCTCAAGAGCTACGCCTATGTGATGGCCGATGCGGCGCTTGCGGAAGCGGCGGCGGCCGAAAAGGACATCGCGTCCGGCAAGGTCAAGGGTCCGCTGCACGGCGTACCGATCGCGATCAAGGACCTGTGCTGGGTCAAGGGCGCTCCAGCCGCGCACGGCATGACCATCCATCGCGATTTCCGGCCGAGCGAGGACGCCACGGTGGTCGCGCGGCTGAAGGATGCCGGCGCCATCATCCTCGGCAAGCTGCAGCAGACCGAGGGCGCCTATGCCGATCATCACCCGAAGATCGATCCGCCGAAGAACCCGTGGAATGCCGATCTGTGGTCGGGCGCGTCCTCGAGCGGTTCCGGCGTCGCCACCGCAGCGGGGCTTTGCTTTGGGTCGCTTGGAACCGACACTGGCGGGTCGATCCGCTTTCCCTCGGCCGCCAACGGCATCACCGGGCTGAAACCGACCTGGGGCCGCGTCAGCCGCTACGGCGCCTTTGAACTTGCGGCCACGCTGGATCACATCGGCCCGATGGCGCGCAGCGCGGCCGATTGCGGCGCGATCCTCGCCGTGATTGCTGGCCAGGATCCCAAGGACACCACGTCGGTGCCGCTGGCCGTGCCGGATTATCTCGCTGGTCTCACCGGAGACCTGCGCGGCGTGACGATCGGCGTCGATCGGCGCTGGACCAGCGAAGGCACCGACGATGCCGCCGGCAAGGTGCTCAGCGAAGGTTTGCGTGTTGCCGCCGATCTCGGTGCGAAGATCAAGGACATCACGTTCCCCGATCCCAAGGCCGTGATCGAGGATTGGTTCCCGTTGTGCGGCATCGAAGTGGCTGTGGCGCACGAGGAGACCTATCCCGCGCGCAAGGACGAATACGGCCCCGGGCTTGCGGGCCTGCTCGACCTCGGCCGGGCGCAATCCGGCATGGACTATCAGAAGATCGTGCTGCGGCGCGAAGCGTTCCGCGGCGCGGTGCGGCTGCTGTTCGAGACGGTCGATCTGATCGCCGTCCCGGCGCAGGCATTTGCCGCGCCGACGCTGGCCAAGATGGCCGCGCTTGGCGAGGACGCGTCGCTGATTGCCGGGTTGCTTCGCTTCACCTGTCCGTTCGACATGACCGGAAGTCCGACTGTGACGCTTCCCGGCGGTTTCGCGCCGGGCGGTGGTCCCGTCGCGTTCCAGTTCGTCGGCCGTCACTTCGACGAGGCAAGTCTCGTTCGTGCAGGCGATGCCTTCCAGCGCGTCACCGACTGGCACAAGAGCCATCCCGCGATCTGAAGGAGCCGTTCGTATGACCGAAGACTGGTTGAAGAGTTCCATCATGGCAAAGCGGGCTGTCGCCAAGGGCGCGACCGGCACGACCCATAGTTTGACGATCGAGCAGCAGGGCGGCTTCCACTACGTCTATGGACCCTATGCGAAGCCGACGCTGTCGATCGATCCCGGCGGGGTGGTGGTCGTCGAGACCGAAGACGCCTTCGGCGGCGTGCTCACCAGCGAGACCGACAGCCCGACGGCGAAACTGAATTTTCCTTACCTGAACCCGCAATGCGGGCCGATCGCGGTCAAGGGTGCCAGGAAGGGCGATTGCCTTGCCGTTTATATCCGCGACGTCGAGACCCGCGGCGCACAGCCGGCAGGCACCACCTGCATCATTCCGGAGTTCGGCGGTCTGGTCGGGACCGCATCGACAGCACTGCTCAATCCGCCGCTGCCCGAGCGGGTGAAAAAGCTGCATGTCGACCGCAACGGCATACGCTGGAACGACAAGATCACGCTGCCCTACGAGCCCTTCATCGGCACCATCGGGGTGTCGCCCGAAATCGAGGCAATCTCCTCGCTGCAGCCCGACTATCACGGCGGCAACATGGATCTGCCCGACGTCGCACCTGGTGCGATCATCTATTTTCCGGTGCATACCGAAGGCGGCATGCTCTATGTCGGCGACTGCCACGCCACGCAAGGCGATGGCGAGCTCTCAGGTGTCGCGCTCGAGCAGCGCGCGACCGTCACGCTGCAGGTCGATCTGATCAAGAACTGGAGCTTTGCCTGGCCGCGGCTCGAGACGCGCGACTTCATCATGACGATCGGCAGCGCACGGCCGCTCGAAGATGCGGCGCGTATCGCCTATCGCGAGTTGGTGCGGTGGATGAGTGCGGACTACGGCTTCGACGAGATCGACGCCTACATGCTGCTCAGCCAGGCCGGCCGCATGCGGCTCGGCAACATGGTCGACCCCAAATACACGATGGGGGCGTCGATTCTGAAGAATTACCTCAAGGCGTGACTTCCAACATCCTTTAACGAGAGGACATCGCGATGATTTCGGGGCGTGTAGTCGGAATAGCTTTGCTTGGTGCCGTGATGGCGACGGCAGCAATAGGTAGCGCCCGGGCAGCCGAGCCGCCGTTGAAGATCGGCTTGCTGGAGGACGTCTCCGGCGACCTTGCATTCATGGGTATGCCCAAGCTGCACGGATCGCAGCTGGCGGTCGAGGAGATCAACAAGAGCGGCGGCATTCTCGGGCGGCAGATCGAGTTGATCCATCTAGATCCGCAGGGCGACAATGCCCGCTACCAGGAGTTCGGCCGCCGGCTGCTCAATCGCGACAAGGTCGACGTGTTGATCGGCGGCATCACCTCGGCCTCGCGCGAGGCATTGCGTCCGATCGTCGATCGCACCACGACGCCGTACTTCTACACCAACCAGTATGAAGGCGGCGTTTGCGACGCCAGCATGATCAGCATGGGCGCGGTGCCGGAGCAGCAGTTCTCGACCCTGATCCCCTGGATGGTCCAGAAGTTCGGCAAGAAGGTCTACGTCATCGCCGCGGACTACAATTTCGGCCAGATTTCCGCGGAGTGGAACCGTAAGATCATGAAGGATCTCGGCGGCGAGGTCGTGGGCGAGGAATTCATCCCGCTCGGCGTGTCGCAGTTCGCGCAGACGATCCAGAACATCCAGAAGGCAAAGCCGGACTGGCTGCTGACCATCAATGTCGGCGCCGCGCAGGATTCGTTCTTCGAGCAGGCGGCTGCCGCCAACCTCAATCTGCCGATGGGGTCTTCGATCAAGGTCATGCTCGGCTTCGAGCACAAGCGGTTCAAGCCGCCGGCGCTCAACAACATGCATGCGACCGCCAACTGGTTCGAGGAGATCGACACCCCCGAAGCCAACGACTTCAAGAAGCGCTGGCACGCCAAGTTCCCCGACGAGCTCTACATCAACGACATGGGCTACAACGCCTACAATGCGCTCTACATGTACAAGACGCTGGTCGAGAAGGCGAAGTCGACCAAGCTCGAGGACATGCGCAAGGTGATCGCGTCAGGCGATGCCTGCATCGACGCTCCCGAGGGCAAGGTCTGCATCGATCCGAAGAGCCAGCATACCTCGCACCGCATGCGCCTGATCTCGGTCGGGCCCAAACATGAGGTAACCGTCGAGAAGGACTACGGGACGATCCAGCCGTACTGGTTGGGCGAGATCGGCTGCGATCTCACCAAGAAGAACGACAAGGACCAGTACACGCCGAGTCATCTTCCCAACAAATCGTGACGCGCGCGGGCACGATTCTTGCTCGTGTTGTGCATTACGATTTTGAACCGAGCCGGCGCCGCAATGATGCGGCGCCGTGATCACGGAGACCGGAATGTCGGCTGAACTCTTCTCGTTATTCTATCAGTTCGCCGACGTCTTCGCGTTCCTGATCCTGTCGGCTGCAGGCCTTGCCATCGTGTTCGGCATGATGGGCGTCATCAACATGGCGCATGGCGAGTTCATCATGTGCGGCGCCTATGTGACCGTGGGGCTCGTGAACCTCGGCGTGCCGCTTCCGATCGCCCAGATTCTGGCCGCACTGACCGCGGGGATCATCGGCATGATTGTCGAGTTCCTGATCGTCCGCCGCTTCTACAAGCGTCCGCTCGATTCACTGCTCGCAACCTGGGGCCTCAGCCTGATCGTGACGCAGTCGATGCTGTTGATCGTCGGTTCCGCGGTGCGCGGCATCGGAACGCCCGAAGGAAGTTTTGCGATCGGGGGCTACACGTTCTCGACTTACCGACTTGTGCTGTTCGGCTGTGCGGTGGCGGTGCTGGCCGGCCTCTACATCATCTTCATGAAGACGCGCTTCGGGGTGATCGCGCGCGCAACGATGCAGAACGCGGCCATGGCGAAGGCGCTTGGCGCGCGCACGGGGCGCATCTATTCCATCAGCTTCGGGATCGGCACGGCGCTCGCGGGGCTGTGCGGCGCGCTGTACGCGCCGACCATGACGCTGATCCCGACCATGGGCGCGACCTTCGTGGTCGAGAGCTTCGTCACCGTGGTGATCGGCGGCGCCAATGTCCTGCTCGGAACCGCGCCGGCGGCGGTGTTCCTGGCGATGATCAGGATGGCGCTGAATGCGAGTTATGGCCAGATCATCGGGCAGATCGGCATGCTGTTTGCCGTCATCCTGATCATACGTGTGTTGCCTGAGGGACTATCCAGCGTGCTGGTTCGCCGTGGCCGCTAGACGGGAATTTTGGATGTTCAAGCTGCTCGATGGTCCGCAGACGCTCGGACGAGGCAAGATCTTCTGGTCCTGTTTCCTTGCCGTGCTGGTGGGCGCGCTGATCTATCCGTTGTTTGCCGACTCCTATGATGTCGGTAACTTCGCCTACTTCCTGATCTGGATCTTCATGGCGCTCGGCCTCTGCCTGATGTGGGGGTACGGCGGCATGCTGTCGTTCGGCCAGACCTTCTTCTTCGGCATCGCCGGCTACGGCTACGGCGTGCTTGCCATCAACATGGGCGGGGGAACGGCGACGATCGCCGCGCTCGTTCTCTCCGTCCTCATCGCGATGATCGCGGCCGGGATCCTCGGCTACTTCATGATCTGGGGCGGCATCAGCGGGATTTTCTTCGGCATCGTGACGCTGTCGGCGACCTTGGTGCTTGCCTTCTTCCTCGGGCAGACGGCCGGACCGGAATGGCATATCGGTCCGGCCCGGCTGAACGGCTTCAACGGCATGAAGGGGATGGACCCGCTCACCGTCCGCGATTTCACCATCGAAGGATCGGCGCTCTATTACGTCATGATCGCATTGATCGTGATCGTCTACATCGCGCTGCGCATGCTGGTGAACTCGAGCATCGGCAACGTGATCGTGGCGACGCGGGAAAATCCGCAGCGCGCGGAAATGCTCGGCTACGACGTCCGCAAGTATCAGCTGCTGACATTCGTGATCGGCAGCGGCCTGGCAGGGCTGAGCGGCGCGCTGTACACGTCCTGGGGGCAGTTCATTACGCCTTCCAGCATCGGCCTGCCAGCGGCGGCGATGCCGATCGTATGGGTCGCGTTCTCCGGACGCAACGATCTGACCGCGACCCTGGTTGGATCGTTCCTGCTGCTGTTCGGCTTCCAGACCATCACGGTCTATAGCCAGCAGGCGGCGCTGGTGTTGATGGGCGTGCTTCTGCTCGCCACCGTGATGTTGGCGCCGCAGGGATTTGTGCTCGGTATCGGCAAGCTCGTCGTCGATTGGTGGTCCCGCCGCCGGCGGCGCGACGAAGGCCCCGCGCTGGCGGACGCCGGCCGTCTGCAATCGGATGAGACCTGAATCATGGCACTGGTCGATGTGAAAGGCGTATCCAAGCGGTTCGGTGGATTGACCGCCGTCTCCGACGTCGACCTGACGGTCAATGTCGGTGAGGTCCATTGCCTGATCGGGCCCAACGGGGCGGGGAAGAGCACGCTGTTCAAGCTGATCGTCGGCCTCTACCCGCCGACCGCGGGCAGCATCTTCTTCGACTCCATCGATATCACCAATGAGCGTCCCTACGCGCGGGTGCAACGCGGCATGAGCATCAAGATGCAGGCGCCGAGCGTGTTCAAGGAACTGCCGGTGCGGCAGAACATCCAGATCGCGCTCCAGGAACGGCTTTCGGGCGCCGAACGCAGCGTCGAGGAGGAGCGGCTGTTGTCGCTGCTCAATCTGGCCGACGACAGCGGCAAGCTCGCGGGGGCGCTGTCGCATGGCCAGCAGCAATGGCTCGAGATCGGCATGGCGCTGGCGTTGCAGCCGCAACTCCTGCTGCTGGACGAGCCGACCGCCGGCATGTCGCCGGAGGAAACCTACAAGACCGGCGAACTGATCAAGTCGTTCAATGCCGAGGGCATGACGGTGCTGGTCGTCGAGCACGACATGGCGTTCGTGCGTCAGGTCGCGCAACGTGTCACTGTTCTGCATCTTGGCAAGATCGTTGCGCGCGGCAGTCTGGAAGCCATTCTTGAAGACGAGAAAGTCGCGGAAATCTATCTGGGTAAGACCCATGCCCACTGATCGCATTCTGGACGTGTCGGGACTCTGGGCCGGCTACGGCGCGACGCCGATCCTGCAGGGCGTCAGCATGTCGGTCTCGCGCGGCGAGATCGTCGGCGTGATCGGCCGCAACGGCGTCGGCAAGTCGACCCTGATGCGATGCCTGATCGGCCTGCTGCAGAGCTGGCGCGGCACCATCACCTTCATGGAGCAGGACGTGACGCAGCTCGAGGCCGACGCGCGGGCGCGCGCCGGCTTCGGCTACATCCCGCAGGGCCGCGACGTGTTCCCGCAGATGAGCGTCGAGGAGAATTTGCAGGTCGGCGAGCTGATCGGCGGACCCGACGGCAAGAAGCTGCCGGAGCTGGTCTATACGTATTTTCCGCGCCTCAAGGAGCGCCGGCGGCAGATCGCCGGCACCATGTCGGGCGGCGAACAGCAGCAGCTTGCGATCGGCCGGGCGCTGATCGGCAACCCGTCGCTGATGATCCTCGACGAGCCGTCCGAGGGCATCCAGCCGTCGATCGTGCAACACATTTGCGAGGCGCTGCAATCGTTCCGCACCGAGCTTGGGACGACGATCATCTTCGTCGAGCAGAATCTCGACACCATCCTGGCGATCGCCCAGCGCTGCTACATCATGGAAAAGGGCAAGATCACGCGATCGCTGGCCGGCGAGGAGGTCAATGCGGACAATGTCCGCGCGCAGCTGTTGCTTTGATCGGTTACGCCGCGTGGTGAGGTACAGCGTGTTTAACAATCGATAATAATGGAGGGAATGGACATGGATCTCGGACTCAAGGGAGCAAAGGTTCTCGTCACCGGCAGCACCAAGGGCATCGGCAGGGCGATCGCCGACACGTTTGCGGCTGAAGGCGCCAATGTCGGGATTTGTGCGCGTAACCAGGGTGACGTCGACGCCGCGGTCACCGCGATCAAAGCCAAGGGCGTTGCCGCGTTCGGCAGTGCCGTCGACGTCTCGAACGGGCCGGCGTTGAAGGCCTGGGTCGCCGACATGGCGTCCAGGCTCGGCGGCATCGATGTCGTGGTCGCCAATGTCAGTGCGCTCTCGATCGGGCAGGACGAGGAGAGCTGGGAGAAGGAATTCTCCACCGACATGATGGGGACGGTGCGGCTCGTCAACGCGGCGATGCCGCATCTTGAGAAGAGCGGCGCCGCCGCGATCGTCACCATCGCCAGCGTGTCGGGGCGCGAGGTCGATTGTGCCAGCGGTCCTTACGGGACGTTCAAGGCCGCGATCATCCACTACACACAGGGCCTCGCCTACCAGCTCGCCGCGAAGGGCATCCGGGCCAATTCCGTGTCGCCGGGCAACACCTATTTCGAGGGCGGCGTCTGGAACATGATCAAGGACGGCAATCCCGAACTGTACAAGACCGCGCTGGCGCTGAACCCGACCGGCCGCATGGGCACGCCGCAGGAGATGGCGAACGCCGCCGTCTTCCTCGCAAGCAAGGCGGCGAGCTTCATCACCGGGACCAACCTCGTCGTGGATGGTGCCTTGACGCGCGGTGTTCAGTTCTAGCCGGGGCCACAACGACATGTCAGCGGATCCATTGCACTACAAATCCATCACCGAGATCTCCGAGCTGTTCCGCCGCAAGGACGCGAAGCCCTCGGAGGTCACGGAGGCGATCCTGGGCCGGATCGCGAAGCTGGATGGCCAGTTTCATGGTTACGCACTCGTGCTTGCGGAGCGGGCGATGGCCCAGGCCAGGCAGTATGATGCGGAGATCGCCAAGGGCATCTGGCGCGGCCCGCTGCATGGCGTTCCGATCGGGCTGAAGGACCTCTGCTACACGACGTTCGCGCCAACGGCGGGCGGCACGACGATCCACGCCAGGTTCGTGCCGTCCTTCAATGCCACGATCGTAGACCGGCTCGAGCTCGCCGGTGCGGTGACGCTCGGCAAGCTCAAGATGACGGAGGGGGCCTATACCAGCCACCATCCGGCCGACCAGGCCCCGCTCAATCCATGGAATGTGAACTATTGGGTCGGCTCTTCGTCGACCGGATCCGGTGTCGCGACGTCGGCGGGGCTCTGCTATGGCTCGATCGGCAGCGATACCGGCGGCTCGATCCGGTTTCCGTCGGCGACCTGCGGCCTGACCGGGATCAAGCCGACCTGGGGCCGCGTCAGCCGGCACGGCATCTTCCCATTGGCGGATTCGCTCGATCACGTCGGACCGATGTGCCGCAGCGCTGCGGATGCCGGGGCGATGCTCGGCGTCATCGCGGGCGCTGACATCAACGACCCGACTGCGTTGCGGGCTCCGGTGCCGAACTATCTGGCCGGCGCAGGCGACGGCATCCGGGGTTTGCGGATCGGCGTTGACCGCAGGTACACCCAGGAGGGCATCGATCGGCAGGTCGTGGTCGCCTTGCTGGAAGCCGAGCGCACGCTCGCCGCTCTCGGCGCCGACATCCGTGAGGTGCATTTCCCGCCTTATCAGAGGCTCGTCAGCCAGTGGATTCCGATGTGCTCGGTGGAGACGGCTGAGGCGCATCTGGACACCTACCCGTCGCGCAAGTCCGAATACGGACCGGATCTTGCGCAAGTGATCGAGCAGGGCAGGTCGGTGAGTGGCGTCGATATTGCCGCGATCCATCACGAACGGCTCAAGTTCAGCGGCAGCCTGGCTGCGATGTTCGAGGATATCGATCTGTTGCTGATCCCGACCATGCCGGTGCCGATCCCGACGCTGACCAAGATGAGCGAATACGGCGCCGACCCGACTGTGCTGCTGAGCATCCTGCGCTTCACGGCGGTGTTCGATTTCTCGGGCAGCCCGACCATCACGCTGCCGATGGGCATGGCGTCGGACAAGATGCCGCTCAGCATGCAGCTGGTCGGTCCGCATCTCTCCGAAGATTTGCTGGTCCGCGCCGGTTGCGCGTTCCAGTCGGTGACGGACTGGCATACCCGGCGACCGCCCGTCGAATGAGGCCTCGTCAACCGGTCTTGTCGACGTTCCAGAACAGCGGCACCGGCGCGCGGACGATGTCCTTCAGCGCTTTCCGCGTCGCGGCCGGCTCATTGTACTGCCCGGTCGGGACGTGGGTGACCACCTCATAGGCGCGTGCCTGGATCTTGTCGGCGAGCGCCTTCTGGTCGGATGGCGCCGCGGTGCGGGCAAAGCCGTCGCGCAGCCGCTCGAGCTCGGCGTCCTCGACCCAGCCGAAGAAGCCGCCGTTCTTGCCCTTGCCGTTGACGCAGGCGTTGCCGTTCGGATTGATCAAATCGGCGCTGGCCCAGGTCGAGTGGTAGAGCGACCAGCCGCCCTCGGCCGGCATCGACTGCTTGGCGCGCCGCGCCACCACCGAACCCCAGTCCATCGCCAGCAGGTTGACGTTCATCCCGATCGCGCGCAGCGCTTCGGCGGTGACGGTGCCGCGCGCCGTGATGATCGGCGCGTCGGTCGCGTGCAGGATCGTGATCGGCTCGCCCTTGTAGCCGCCTTGCTTCAGCAGCTCCTTCGCCTTGGCCGTATCGGCTTTGGTCGACCAGCCGACCGCGCTTTCGAACGGCGTGCCGGCGATGAAGATCGCGGGCGTGACCTTGTAGTAGTCGGAATTGCCGATCTGGGTGTCGAGCCAATCCTTCTGGTTCACGGCGTGCAGCACGGCCTGGCGGATCTCCGGCCGGTCGAACGGCGGCACCAGCCAGTTCATCCGGCACATGCCGGAGAAGCCGAGCGTGTTGTAATCAGTCAGCTCGACATTCGCGGCGCGCGCCAGCATCGCATGATGGTCGTGCGGCGGAACTTCGAAGTAATCGATCTCATCGTTCATCAGCGCGTTGGTTGCGATCTGGAAATCGGGCACGCTGAGCCATTCGTAGCGGCCGATCTTGACGACCTTGCCGCCGCCGGTGCCGTCCGACGGCTCGTCGCGCGAGACGTAGTCCGGATTCCTTTCGTAAGCGGCCTTGACGCCGGGCTGGAACTCCGCGGCTTGATCTCGAATTTCGAATTGGTCGAGAACAGCGTGTCGTGGATCATGTAGCCGTGGTTGCGCGCCGTCCACGCCGTGGTCATGATCGGGTCGGTCGCGCGCAGCGGCGCGTGCATCACCGCCGTAATCGTCTTCGAACTGGCCCGCGCGATGCGCGGCATCGCAATGCCGAGGCTCGCGCCGGCGCCGATCTGCAGGAGGGTGCGCCGGTTGATCGATGGTCCCATGATGTCCCCCTGTCGCAACCGTTCAGGCCTGGCCGCTGAGCCTGGCCGCGATCGCGCGATAGCCGCGCATCCACATGTGATCGAGATCGAGATCCATCGGCAGCGGCTGCGAGGAGAGGCGCGCGATCACGGTCTCATTGACCGGATCGATGTAGATCCACTGGCCATGAATGCCGACTGCGGCAAACGGGGCTTCGCGCCGGTCGAGCGTGTACCACTTGTTGCGGTAATTGCCGTTTGGAAACACTTTCGTCAGGTCGCCGCGCGACCACGCCTCGGCATTGCCGTTGTGCCTGATGTCGTCGATCCACCAGCTCGGCACGACCTGCCGTCCGTTGCTGACGCCGTGATTGCGCATCATCTCGCCGAAGCGGGCGAGATCGCGCAGCGTCGCGCAGATGCCGCCGGCGACGCGGGCTGCGCCACGTGAATCGACGGTGATGTAGGCGTCGTGCTCGGCGCCCATCGGCTGCCACAGATAGTGCGAGAGGATCTTTGCATAGGACATGCCGCAGGCGCGCTCATAGACCCAGCCGAGCACGTCGGTGTTGGTCTAGACGTAGTGGAAGGTCTGGCCATGCGGCGTGCCGTTCGGCCGCAGCGTGCGCAGATAGTCGCGCAGATTGCTCGGCGGAATGGTGGGATCCGGCGGCTCCCAGCCGGTCGAGCGGCGGTAATTGATGACGTCGCCGTCGCGCGCCATGTAGTCCTCCTCGAAGCGGATGCCGACGCTCATGTCGAGCAGATGCCGCACCGTGCAGCCGCCGCCATAGACCGATCCCTCCATCTCCGGGATGTAGCGCGTCACCGGCGCGTCGACGTCGAGCTTGCCGCGATCGGCCAGGATGCCGCCGAGTGTTCCGGCGACCGACTTGCTGACCGAGAAGATCAGATGCGGGGTGTCGGGCGTGAGGCCGTGGGCATACCATTCGAAGGCGATTTGCCCGCGATGCGACACCACGATGCCGTCGGTGTGGCTCGCGCGCAGCGCCTGGCCGACGCCGACCGTCTCGCCGCGCGGGTTTGCGAAGCTGACGTCGTCGAGATAGCGCGGCGCAAAGGACAACGGCGCCGGCACTGAGGCGCGCGCGATGTTTGCGGTGGGCAAGAGCTCGCGCACGTTGCGGAAGGCCCATTCGCTGTAGGGATGCTGACGCCAATTGGCCAGCGTGACTTGTTCGTCGGCCGCCGGAGGGAAGGCGGCCATGATGCGACGCGAATTCATTGTTGATCCAGCAATGCCATCGGAAGTTTCACGAAAGTTCCGCATGCGCCGCGCCGCTCGCAATCAACCGGATGGTGGAGGTGGCGGCCGGGTTGCCCCGGTGTAACCGTTTCAAGGATGTGCGTGGCGCGGGCTTGGCCCGCAAATTGCTTGACTAAGCCCTGCGTCTGTCCCAGCGTGCCGAGCACGCGACGCGCAGACGTCCGCCATCGGGAAACATCGGGAGGTAGGTCATGATCGCGCTTCTGGGCCGACCGGATCCGGCGACCACGCAGGCCATTCAGTTCGCGCGCGGCATTCTCGAGGGGTCCGCGACCGCCTTCTACGAGGTCGACGGCAACCTCACCCTCAACCGCTTCGTGCTCAGCAGCAATGTGCCGCCGAGTTTCCACGACCAGTATCTTGCCGGCATGAACCGGCTCGATCCGCTGCATCCGCGCTCCGCGAGCAACCGGCCGATTGCCCGGTTGAGCACAGCCCTCGATCAATGCGCGACCCAGGAGGCGGCGACCTACCGCGCCTTCGCCGGACAGTGCGGCGTCGCCGACATGATCGAGTTCTTCTTCCGCCGCAACGACCGGATCGTGGCCGGAATGAGCGTGCTGTGGGCGCCGGGCTGCACCATTCCCGACGGCAGCATGCACATCGCCGAGAAGATCCACGACTACCTCGAGTTCAACCTGACCAGCCGGCTGTCGTCGAATGCCGACGAGCCGCCGCGCTACGGGCTGACCTCGCGCGAGATGGAGGTCGTCGAGCTGCTGTGCTGCGGCCGGACCAACCGCGAGATCGGCGAGTGCCTGAGCATCGGCCTTGCGACGGTGAAGACGCATTTGATCCATATCTTCGAAAAGCTCGGCGTCGAGACCCGCTCGGCGGTCGTCGCGCTGATGTCACGGCCGCATTAGGGCGCGGGGGTGCGGTGAGGGGCATTGTGCTTCGAATCCGGCGCGGAGTTCGGCCTGTTCATCGTGGCGGATTCTCGTCGAGCTGTTCGTGAGCAACGCTGCCTGTCGTTGACGCTGGGTGGCGCCGCATCCACCACCGTCGTCCCGGCGAAGGCCGGGACCCATACGCCGCAGCAATTGTAGTGAACGGGACTCGTCGTTCCAGCGACGCTCAACAACATCCTTTTGTGATTATGGGTCCCGGCCTTCGCCGGGACGACGTCGAGTGTGTGGCACGGCCAGTGAGTCACACATCTGTATTCTCGCGACATGAATCGTCCGAGTCTGCTTCTTTGTTTCGCCCCCTTCAACAGAGGGCGCAAGGAAAGCCGGGTGCCGATTGCACCCATGGGCCCCGTGCAAAAGTAGAAAGCACGGGGGTAGGACCACAGGTGTAACCGGAAACAACCCGGCTTTCCCTGCGCGATGGGTTACGGCTTATTTCGTGCTCTCCCCGGCGAGACTTGGCTTGCTTGTCACCGCCTTTGCGAAAACGCTCGCGCGTTCTGCAAGGGGACACCTGCCACTAGGGCGTCAGGACCACACGACTTCACCGTCCGCTTCGCGTGCTCTCGTCAGCGACACGCTCGGCGTCCACCGCATCCCACACCGCGTTCGTGACGATCGCGAAGCGCCCCTCGATCGGGTGAGACAGCCAAATCTATACACTGAGTTGGGTCTGCCGATAAACCGAAATATTTTTGCGCGCGGTGATTGACAGGTTTTGCTGAGTTGCCCGTCGGGTTGTCTTGTCGCACATATCTCAGTCATTCCGGGGCGACGCGTCAGCGTCGAGCTCGGAATCCATTCATCCACATTATTTGCGGCCCGATGGATTCCGGGCTCGTGCTTCCCACGCCCCGGAATGACGACGGGGCGCCGCGCCTCGTCCACGTCACCCGATCCACCGTACGGTTGATTGCTGCACCCGCCCGCGCGAGCCGAAAGTTCCCGAAGGACCGGTGTCGTTTTCGACAATGTTGGCGAGCGGCTGCCGCTCAGACATCAGAGGATTCGACATGCGTGATTTCATGGCCGTTGGCCGCTCGGTAGCGGTTGCCGAGCGTGGCATGGCCGCAACCTCGCACCCGCAGGCGACGCTTGCCGCGGTCGAGATGCTCAAGGCCGGCGGCAACGCCGTCGATGCCGCGGTCGCGGCAGTGGCGGTGCAGGGCGTGGTCGAGCCGCAGATGACCGGGATCGGCGGCGATTGCTTTGCGCTGGTTTCGCCAAGGGACGGCGAGCCGATCGCGCTGAACGGCTCGGGCCGCACGCCTGCTGGTACCGATGCGGAGAAATTTGCCGCGGGCGGCGCACGCGACATTCCGCCGACTGCGCCGGAGGCGGTGACGATACCTGGCGCGATCGATGCATGGTGCCGGCTGGTCGCGGACCACGGCAGCAGGTCACTGGAGGAGATCTTCCGGCCGGCGATCACAGCCGCCGAGCAGGGCTTTTGTGTCACGCCGCGCGTCGCCGAGGACTGGCGCCGCTTCCGGGCCCGGATCGAGATCGACGCCAATGCGGCGGCGCAGTTTCTTCCCGGCGGCAGGGCACCGGAGGTTGGCGACATCCGTACCCAACCTGCGCTCGGCCTTACCTTGCGCCGGATCGCGCAACACGGGCGCGACGCCTTTTACGCGGGCGAGACCGCCGACGAGATGGTGGGCATCTTGCGCGAGCTGGGCGGGGCGCACAGCACCGAGGATTTTGCGGCACAGACCTCGGACTATGTGCGCCCGATCTCGGCGCGCTATCACGATCACGATGTGGTCGAGTGTCCGCCGAACGGGCAGGGGCTCGCGGCGCTGATGATCCTGCGGACGCTCGCGGGCTTCGACGTCGCAGCGCTGGCGCAGGCCGATCGCATCCATCTGCTCGCCGAGGCCACCAAGGCCGCTTACCGGGCGCGCGACGCCTTCTTCTGCGATCCCGCCGTCAGCAACGTCGATCCGGCCGCATTTCTTGCTGAAGACTATATCAAGACGATCCGCAGCAAGATCGACATGCGCCATGCCTCCGCGCCCGCGATCTGGGATGACATCGAGCACCGCGACACCGTTTATGTCACGGTGGTCGACCGCGACCTCAATGCGGTCTCGCTGATCAACTCGCTGTTCTATCCGTTCGGCAGCGGCATCTACGCGCCGAAGTCGGGCGTCCTGCTGCACAACCGCGGCTGGAGCTTTCGCGCCAAGCCCGGACATCCCAATTCGCTCGGCCCGCGCAAGCGCCCGATGCACACGATCATCCCGGGCCTGCTCCGCAAGGACGGCAAGACCGTGATGTCGTTCGGCGTGATGGGCGGGCATTACCAGGCGGCGGGCCATGCCAATCTGCTGTCGAACATTTTTGACATGAAGATGGACATCCAGGCGGCGGCCGAGGCGCCGCGCTCCTTTGCCTTCGACGGCGTGCTGTCGCTGGAGACGACGATTTCGCCTGATATCCGCAACGAGCTGCGCGCCCGCGGCCACGATGCGCGCCTCTCCGAGGAGCCGATCGGCGGCTGCCAGGCGATCCGCATCGACCATGCGCGCGGGGTGCTGTTCGGAGCCTCCGACCACCGCAAGGACGGGCTGGCGCTGGGCTTCTGACCAGGTTCGGCTGTGGCCGTAAATTGTTTCTGGAAAGATATAAATCGTCCATCCAAGGGTTGATTGTTGCTACACCCCGCGTTCGCCAAAGCTCGGCGTCGGGGAGCGCTTCATGGCAGCGATTTCCGAAGCAGAGTCTGGCAGGGTAATCGGCGTGTCGGTGGGGGAGTCCGCCGACGCGGCGGAGCATGCCGGCCGGTTCGGCGGCTGGAAGCTGCGCATGGATCAGGTGTCGTCGGGACGGTTCGCCGGACGTCTGGTGAGGATCCGGCTCGAGAGCCTTGAGATCGTCAGGGAGACCACGACGCAAGCGCTGATCAAGCAAGGTACGGCGTGGCCGGATGCGCTGGTGTTCAGCCTGCCGCTGGCGGCGTCAAGCGACGGACATTTCAACGGCCGCTCCCTGGCGTTTCCCGATGTACTGCTCAACGACGGCGTCGATCTGCCGCCGCTGGTGACACCGACCCTGCTGGACGTTGTATCGATTGCGATCGCGCGCGATCATCTTGCGTCATCGCTGGACGCGCTCGGCGAGACGCAGTCGGCGGACCTCGTTTCCGGCTATCGGCAACCGCACCATTCATTCGGTGGGCCGGGATTGCCGGCGCTCCAACAGGGTTTTCGCGAGATCTGCGATCCAGGCCATCAGCTCGAGACGGCGATAAGGTTTTGTCGCACGCGCGCATCGCTCCAGGATATCGTGGTCGGCGCGCTCGCCGAAATCCTGTCGAAGACGTCAAGGGCCGAGGTCAGGGCGGCGACCGCCCAACAGAGACTGGTCGATCGCGTCAGCGACTACATGTTCGCGCATGTCGACGATCCGCCCAACATCGCCGATTTGTGCCGCATCGCCGGTGTAAGCCGCAGGACGTTGCAGGCCTGCTTTCGGGATGCGCTCGGTCTCACGCCGTCGCAATATCTGCGGACGCTGCGGCTGAACGCCGTGCGCCGCGAGTTGCGTGCGCTTGCTGCGGCGGGCCGGCCGATTTCGATCGGCGACGTGGCGGCGCGGTGGGGTTTCTGGCACTGGAGCCGCTTCACCGAAAACTATCGGTTGCTGTTTGGCGAATTGCCCTCACGCACCGTTCAGAACGTGCTTTCCGCCCCACGCTAGCACTTTTTCATTTGCCATGTCGGCGGGCCTGCCGATTCCGGATAACGCCTGCCGGAGATGCTTTCCTAGGTTTGCCGGGAGTTGCAGCGCCGCGTCGCGGCGCAGCGATATCGGGGACGGAGGGGCAACATGAACTTCAACGGACGAGTTACGGCCGCGGCGCTTGCCGTGACAGCGGCGGGCATGACATCAGCCAACGCATTCGAGTTCGGTTACGCGGGTTGGGCGCAGAAGCCGGGCATCACGCTCGGCGGTGGAACGGCCGGCGCGCCGCCGCCCGGGCTGTACAGCTTCAATCAGGTCTTCACCTATCAATCGAACATTGTCGGGCCCGGCGCGCCGAATGTCGGTGGCGTGGCGACGCCGGTCCATGCGGCCGTCGAGGCGTCGGGCTTGCTGTGGGTGCCGGGCTGGACATTCCTCGGCGCAACCTATGATGCGGTCATCGTGCAGCCCTGGATCATGGCCGACGTCGGCTCGCCGGTGAACATCCAGCAGGTCGGCATGCACAACACCTACATTGTGCCGGCCGAACTGAGCTGGAAGCTCGGCGACAGCGGCTTCTTCATCAAGACGGGCCTCGGCATCTACGTGCCGAATGGCTCGATCAGCGGCCCGGCCGGCTTGAGCAACGTCGGCAATCCCTGGTGGACGTTTCAGCCCGAGTTCGTGGTGTCCTACCTGAAGGACGGCTGGAATCTGACGGCGAACCTGTTTCAGGAGATCAATACCAGCAGTTCGATCAGCGGCTATCGCTCCGGCGACGTCCTCCACGCCGAGTTCACCGCCACCAAGACGATCGGCAACTGGACCATCGGTCCCATCGCCTATTACGCGGGGCAGGTCACCAGCGACACGTCGAGCGCGTTCTATAACGGCGCGATCAACGTCAACCGGTACAACATCTGGGCCGGTGGCGGCCTCGTTGGCTACAATTTCGGACCGGCCGCGCTGACCGTCTGGGCGACGCATGAGTTCTCCTCGAACGCCTCCGGCGGCACCGCCGGCCCGCCCGGAATTGATACGGCGTCGATCACCAAGGGCTACTCGGTGTTCGCCAACCTGAGCTTCCGTCTCTGGGCACCGGATGAGCCGGCGACGCCGCCGAAGCGGCCGATGTTCACCAAGTAGCGCAAGCGCCGACATACCCCGCCAGGCAGGTCAAAAGGGAGCCGCGTCGATCGCGCGGCTCCCCGATGGCTGCCGGTTTCCGCCACCTCAATCCGGCAGGCGACGGAGCATCCACCGGACGGTGGATTGTTCCAGACGCCGACATGCCGAACCTTTGGCCATCATGCCGGCGTCGTGCGCGGTTCAGCCCGCTGCACCGCGCGACGAAAGGCTGATCGCTGCAGGCTTTCCCAACCGAGAAGTTGATCCGTATGAGCAGGACATTCGCCGACACGGTCTTCCGCAACGGCCGGATCTACACGTCGAACCGCCAGCAGCCTTGGGCGACCTGCGCTGCGGTCAAGGCCGGCCGGTTCATCGCCGTGGGCGAGGAACGCGATGTTACGGCGCTGGTCGGCGAGGGGACCGCGACGGTCGATCTCGGCGGCCGGATGGCGATGCCGGGGATCGTCGACATCCACAATCACATCATGATGGGCGGGCACGCCGATCTCTACGAGCTGCGCTTCTCTTCCGCCGACAGCATTCCAAGGATCGCCGAGACCCTGCACAAGGCGGCGTCGGCGGCGGCGGCGGGCGCCTGGATCGTCGGCGGGCAGTTCGGCAACAATCTCTTGAACGAGATGAACACCGCGGAGTCCTGCGCGCTGCTGGATGCGGCCTGCCTCGGGCATCCCGTCGTGCTGCGCGACGACAGCTATCACAATCGCTGGGCGAGCTCCGCGGCGCTGCGGCTGGCCGGCGTGCAGGCCGATTCCCCCAACCCGACCGACGGCGAGATCGGCCGCGACCTCAAGAGCGGGACGCTCACCGGGATCATGATCGAGGCCGCCTCGGGCCTGGTGGAGCGGGCGCTCGCCGCCTCTGGGCACTATACCGCGGAGATGGACCGCGCGGCGGTGGCGCGGTCGATCGGGGTCCTCAACACCTATGGCGTCACCGCCTTCATCGACGCCGCCAGCATGCAGCCGATCATGGCGGCGCTGAAGGGGCTCGACGACCGCGGCGAGCTCACCGCCTGGGCGGTCTGCGCGATGCCGGTGGTCGAGCCGGGCTTCATGTTCGGCAAGGCCGGCGAGGAGCTGTTTGCGCTGCGCGAGCAGTATCGCGGCACGCATGTGAAGCCGGACTATGTGAAGGTGTTCCTCGACGGCGTGCCCGGCGCCAAGACCGCCGCCTTCCACGAGCCTTATGTGGCCGATCCCGTGCGCGGCTGCTGCTTCCGCGGCTCGACGATGCTGACGGTACCGGACCTGATCCGCTGGCTCGGACGCTGCGAAAAGCTTGGCCTTGCTGCGAAGATCCATTGCGCCGGCGATGCCGCCGTGACGCAGGCGCTCGACGCCATCGACGTCGTGCGCAATTTCAACGGGGCGACCCATCTGGTGCACCAGATCGCGCATGCGAGCTACATCGCGCCGGACGACATCCCGCGCTTCGCCGAACTCGGCGTCGCGGCCGATCTGTCGCCGATCATCTGGTATCCGACCATCTTCCTCGAGGCGCACAAGGCCGCGATGGGCGAGGAGCGGGCGCAGCGGTTCTGGCCGAACAGGGATTTGAAGCAGGCCGGCGCGCTGATGGCCGGCGGCTCGGACTGGCCGGTGATCCCGATCCCGGATCCCTGGCAGGGCATCGAGGGCATGGTGACCCGGCAAAATCCGACCGGGGATTTTCCCGGCAAGTCGCTGTGGGCCGAGCAGGCGCTCGATCTCGCCACCGTGATCGACATCTACACCATCGACGCCGCGCGCGCGGCCGGGCTCGGCCAGTCGATCGGCTCGATCGAGATCGGCAAATCGGCCGACCTGATCGTGCTCGACCAGATGATCTTCGACATCCCGCCGGACCAGCTCGCCGATACGCGGGTCGAAATGACCTTCTTCGAGGGCCGCAAGGTCTATGAGCGGGGCAAGTGATGGCAGCGGTGGATCAGATCCCGGTCACGGTGCTGACCGGCTTCCTCGGCAGCGGCAAGACCACGGTGTTGAACCATTTGCTGCGCCAGCCAGAACTCAATGGCGTCGTCGCTATCATCAACGAGTTCGGCGAGGTGGCGCTGGATCATCTCCTGGTCGAGAGCAGCGAGGACCGGCTGGCGCTGCTCGACAATGGCTGCATCTGCTGCTCGGTGCGCGAGGATCTGATCGAGACGCTGGCCGATCTCGCTGCCCGCCGCGCCGCCGGGACAATCCCGCCGTTCCACCGCGTGCTGGTCGAGACCACCGGGCTCGCCGATCCCGTGCCGGTGCTACACACGCTGATGACGGCTCCGGATGTTGTCGCCCGCTACCGGATCGACGGCGTGGTCGCGACCGTCGATGCCGTCAATGGTGCGCACACGCTCGAGTCGCACAGCGAGGCCGTCAGGCAGATCGCGGTCGCCGACCGGCTGCTCGTGACCAAGACCGATCTCGCCGCCGATGATGCGCTGGCGCGGCTCGAGGCGCTGATCGCGGCGATCAACCCGGTCGCGGTGCGTCATCGCGTCCGGAACGGGATGGTCGATCCGGCAAAGGTTCTCGATGCCGGGCTGTTCGATCCGTCGGCCCGCTCGACCGATGTCGTGCGCTGGTTCGATCTGGCGTCGCAGGCGGCGAACGCGCCGCACGATCACAGGGATCACCATTGCGACGGCGAGGATTGCGCCCACCATAGCCACCACGCGCACGATGCAGGCGTGTCGTCCTACAGCCTTGTTATCGACGAGCCGATCCAGCGCGATGCGTTCGCACGCTGGCTGGATTATGTCGCGGCGCTCAAAGGCGAGGACCTGCTGCGCTTCAAGGCGATCGTGCATGTCGCCGAGCAGCCGGACGCGCCTGTCGTGGTGCATGGCGTGCAGCACGTCTTCCATCCGCCGATCACGCTGGGCGGCTGGCCGTCGGCGGACCGGCGCTCGCGCCTGGTCTTCATCGTGCGCGGCATCCCGCGCCAGATCATCGAAAACACATTGTGCAAATTCGCTTCCGTGAGCCGCGCGGCGATCCGGCGATCGGCGGCCTAGCTACTTTAGAGATTGTTTCAGGGAGAGGGACATGACCGAGAATTCAAAGACGAACTCGTCCGGCCGGCTCAACCGGCGGACCCTGTTGAAGGCGGCCGGCGCCACCGGCCTTGCGTCTGCCGTGAACGTGCCGCTGGTCAATATCGCGCGCGCCGCGAGCAATACAATCAAGATCGGCTGGGTCGGATGCCTGTCCGGCGTCCGCGCGCCGTTTGCCGAACCCGACACCTGGATCCATGAGCGGATCAAGGCGCGGGTGAAGGACGGCCTGAAGATCGGCGGCAAGACCTATCAGATCGAATTCGTGTTCAAGGACAACCAATCCGATCCGAACCGTTCGTCGGTGGTTGCGAGCGAGCTGGTGCTGCGCGAAAAATGCGATCTCATCCTGGTCGAGGACGGCGACGCCCAGGCGCCGGTGCAGGAGCTGTCGGACGCCCGGTCGATCCCCTCGATCTCGACCATGGTGCCGTGGCAGGGCTGGATGTTCCCGCGCAAGTCGACGCCGGACAAAGGCTTTCCCTACAGCTTCCATTTCTTCTGGGGCGCCGACGACGTCGTCAAGAACTTCCTCGGCATGTGGCAGTCGGTCGACACCAACAAGAAGGTCGGCACGCTCTATATCGACAATCCGGCCGGACAGGCGTTCTCCGATCCGAAGGTGGGATTGCCCGGCGGCATCGCGCAGGCCGGCTATCAGGAATTCTCCGCCGGCAAATTCCAGATCGCGACCGACGACTTCACCAATCAGGTCTCGGCGTTCAAGAACAACGGCGTCGATATCGTCGCCGGCTTCACCTACGGCAATCACTGGGTGACGCTGTGGAATCAGGCGGCGCAGGCCGGCTTCAAGCCGCAGATCTGCACGGTGGCGGCGGCGTTCCTGTTCCCGAGCGCGGTGAATGCGCTCGGCGATCGCGGCGACGGCATGTCGACCGAAGTGTGGTGGACGCCGGCCTATCCCTTCAAGTCGTCGCTGACCGGCCAGAGCGCGGGCGATCTGGCCGCGGAGTGGGAGAAGACCACCGGCAAGCAATGGACCCAGCCGATCGGCTACGCCCATGCGCTCTGGGAGGTCGCGCTGGCGGCGCTGCAGAACAGTGATCCCAAGGACAAGAACTCGCTGCGCGATGCGATTGCCGGCCTCGACATGGAGACCGTCGTCGGCCGGGTGAAGTTCAAGGACAGCCCGATCAAGAGCGTCGCGGTGACCTCGCTGTCGGGCGGGCAATGGCGCAAGACCAAGGGCGGCAAATCGAAATACGAGCTGCTGATCGTGCACAACGGCACGGCGCCGTTCATCCCGAAGCAGGCCGATCTCGCATTGCTGTCCAAGCTGGCCTGAGATGGCACCGCGTCTGCGCGTCAGCGGGCTCTGCAAGCGCTTCGGCGAGATCGTGGTCGCCGACGGCGTCAGCTTCGAGTTGGCGCGCGGCGAATGCCTCGGCGTGATCGGCCCGAACGGCGCCGGCAAGAGCTCGCTGTTGAACCTGATCGTCGGCCTGCTTGCGGCCGACGGCGGTTCGATCATGCTTGACGGCGCTGACATCACCAGCCTGCCACCGCACCAGAGGGCGCGGATGGGGCTCGGGCGGGCGTTCCAGATCCCGCAACCGTTCCCGCATCTGTCGGTCTATGAGAACGCGCTGGTGGCGGCGTCCTACGGCGCGGGCCTGCACGGCGACGCAGCCTGCGCCTGGACCATGCAGGTGCTGCAGCGCACCGGGCTCGACACGAAGGCGGACAAACTCGCGGGCGCATTGCCGCTGATCGACCGCAAGCGGCTGGAATTCGCCAAGGCGCTGGCCTCGAAGCCGAAGCTGATCCTGCTCGACGAGATCGCCGCAGGGCTGACCGAGCCCGAGGTCGAGCGCCTCGTTGCCATCATCCAATCGGTGAAAGCAGATCATGCCATGATCTGGATCGAGCACATTCCGCACGCATTGCGCGCGGTGTCTGATCGCATCCTGGTGCTCGATTTCGGCCGCAAGGTGCTGGAGGGACCGCCGGCCGATGTCATGGACAGCGCGGTGGTGCGCGAGATCTACATGGGATTGAAGGCCGATGGCGTTGCTTGATGTGAGCGGCCTGCAGATA
This sequence comes from Bradyrhizobium septentrionale, assembly GCF_011516645.4. Classification (NCBI taxonomy): domain Bacteria; kingdom Pseudomonadati; phylum Pseudomonadota; class Alphaproteobacteria; order Hyphomicrobiales; family Nitrobacteraceae; genus Bradyrhizobium; species Bradyrhizobium septentrionale. The sequence goes on from NZ_CP088285.1 coordinate 6,542,577, forward strand.
TTCTACGGCGATCTCCAAGCCGTGTTCGACATGAATTTCACCGTCGCCGACGGCGAGGCGGTGGCGCTGGTTGGCGCCAACGGCGCCGGCAAGTCGACCTTCCTGAAAGCGCTGGTTGGACTCAACGAGGAGCGGAGAGGCATGGTGCATTTCGACGGCGTCGATATCTCACAGATGCCGGCGGAGGACGTCTCGCGGCTCGGGCTCATCATGGTGCCGGAGGGCCGGCTGCTGTTCGACTCGCTGACGATCGAGGAGAACCTCCTGATGGGCACGGTGAACCGGCGCAAGGGCAGCTGGACGCTGCGGCGGGTGTTCGACCTGTTCCCGATCCTCGAGGAGCGGCGGCGGATGTTTCCCGGCCAGCTCTCCGGCGGCCAGCAGCAGATGGCCGCAATCGGCCGCGCGCTGATGTCGAACCCGCGGCTGCTGTTGTGCGACGAGATCTCGCTCGGGCTTGCGCCCGTAATGGTCGAGCAGATCTATCGCTCCTTTGCCGACATTCGCGGCGAGGGCACCGCCGTCGTGCTGGTCGAGCAGGACGTCAATCGCGCGCTCGCGGCGTCGGAACGGATCTATTGCCTGTTGAAGGGGCGGGTGTCGCTGACCGGCCCGGCGCAGGGGTTGCAGCCCGAACAGCTGACGCATGCCTATTTCGGCAACTAGAAGATTGATGGGACATGATCTGGGTTGAGACATTGATCAACGGTGCCTTGCTGGGCGGGCTTTACGCGCTGCTCGGCATCGGCCTCGCTTTGGTGTTCGGCGTGATGCGCGTCGTCAACATCGCGCATGGCGAGTTCATGGTGCTGAGCGCGTTCTGTGCCGTGCTGCTGGCCAATCTGTTTCCGCAGGTCTCGCCGCTGCTGATGCTGATCCCGGTGATCGCGCTGTCGTTCGGCGTCGGATGGCTCTACCAGGCCGTCATCGTCAACCGGGTCGTGACGTCGCCCGATCCGCTGTCGCCGTTGCTCCTGACCTTCGGCGTCTCGGTGATCCTGCGCAATGTGATGGTCGAAATGTTCGGCGCCGACGTGCGCAGCCTGCAGGTCGGCGAATTGTCGCGCGCCAGCCTCGAGATCGCCGGCCTCAACATCGGCATCATGCCGCTGCTGACGCTGGTGCTCGCCGCGTTATTGTTCATGGCGCTGCAGCTCATGCTGCGCCATACCGAGTTCGGGCGGATCGTGCGCGCCACCGCCGACCGCCGCGACATCGTCCGCCTCTCCGGGGTGAAGCCCGACCGGGTCGACAATTATGTGATGGGCCTGTCGCTGGCGCTGGGCGCGATCGGCGGCGTGCTGCTCGCCGTGCGTTCGAGCTTCACGCCGTTCTCGGGGGCCGAGCGGCTCCTGATCGCGTTCGAGGTCGTGGTGCTCGGCGGGCTCGGCTCGTTCTGGGGCGCATTGCTCGGCGGCATCGCGCTCGGCATAGCGCAATTGATCGGGCTGAAGATCGATCCGAATGCGGGGCTGCTCTATGCGCATCTCTTGTTCTTCATCATGCTGCTGATCCGGCCGTCGGGCCTGGTGTCGAGCAGGGTGTGACGCCGATGCCGACACGGACCATCCTGCTGGCCAGCGCCGTCGTTTTGATCGCGGTGATCGTGGGTGCGCCTTTCGTGCTGAACGAAGGTTTTCTGCGGCTCGCGACCGAGTGCCTGCTGCTGCTGACCATGGCGCAGATGTGGAACCTGCTGGCGGGTTATGCCGGACTGGTCTCGCTCGGCCACCAGGTCTTTATCGCCTTCGGCGCCTATGCGCTGTTCCTGACCTCAGGCTGGCTCGGGGTCACGCCGGTCTGGGTCCTGCCGGTGGCGCCGCTGGTCGCCGCCGCGGTGGCCGCCATCATCGCGTTTCCGCTGTTCCGGCTGCGCGACGCCTATTTCTCGATCGCGATGTGGGTGTTCGCCGAGATCATCGGCGCCTTCACCATGAAATCGCAGGCAGTCGGCGGCACCTCCGGGCTGCCGCTCGCCACCAGCAAGCAGATCGATTTCGACTGGTTCGAGCCGACCATGTTCTGGCTCGCGGGCGGCCTGACGCTTCTGACCATCGCAGCGCTGTACAAATTGATGACCTCGAGCTTCGGGCTCGGGCTGATGAGCGTGCGCGACAATGATCTCGCCGCGATGAGCGTCGGCGTCGACGTACGCCACAACCGCTTCGTCGCCTTCGTGCTGTCGGCGGCGGGATGCGGGCTTGCCGGTGCGCTCAGCTTCATGGGCAACCTGTACATCGCGCCGCTAGCCGCATTCGACGTCAACTGGTCGGTCTACATGATGTTCATCGTGATCATCGGCGGTATCGGAACCCTGGAGGGGCCGATCCTCGGCGTCATCATCTTCTTCGGCTTGCGCGAATTGATGACCGGTCCGCTCGGCCTGTCCGGCGGCTGGTATCTGGTTGGGCTCGGCATCATCGCCGTTGTCGTGATGATGGTGGCCCCGCGCGGCATCTGGCCGGTCCTGCGCGACCGCTTCGGCATGCGGCTGCTGGACGTGCACCGCACCTCGCCACGCCCAACAAAGGCCGCGATCGCGCCGGAGGCGTCGGAACAGGTGGCCGGATAAGGCTTCACGCCGTCGCCGTTGCTTGTATTCTGACGGCTCCAGTTTTGAGGAGAGGGCGCAATGGCTCTGATGTTCCGGGGATGCGCATGGGCATTGGCCGGTCTGGTCTTGGTGACGCTGGCGGCACCGCCGCCCGCGCAGGCCGAGCGCCGGATGTGGCCGCAGGTCGCCGCCATGCACCCGATGGACGGGCTTACCACAGACGAGATCCGGTCCGTCTCCGAGATCCTCCGCGCGGCCGGCAAGTTCGACGACACCACGCGCGTCGTCTCGATGACGATCGAGGAGGATTCCAAGGACGAGGTGCGGGCGTGGCGGCCCGGACAGCCGTTCGCGCGCCGTGCCGTTGCGACGCTGCTGAGCGGAGGGCATCTCTATGAAGCGCACATCGATCTCGCTGCGCGCAGCCTGCTCGGCTGGGACGAGGTCAGGGATCACGAGGCCGCGCTGACGATCGACGAGTTGATGTCCGCCGGCGATCTGCCGAAGCAGGACCCGCGCTGGGTCGCCGCGATGGCCAAGCGCGGCATCACGGATTTCCGCAACGTGCTGTGCCTGCCGCTGACGGTCGGTCCGGTGACCGATCCCGCCATGAAAGGCCGCCGCCTGCTCAACGTTCCCTGCGTCGATACGTCGGGCGCCGCCAACAATCTCTGGGGCAAGCCGATCGAGAACCTGTTCGCCCAGGTCGATCTCAAGAGCAAGACCGTGCTGTCGGTGACCGATCTGGGCGTGGTGCCCCCGCCACCCCAGACGCCATCGCACGCCTATGCCGATTCCGGAAAATATCGCAAGCCGCCGAAGCCGATCGAAATCACCGCGCCTCAGGGTAGCAACGTAAAAGTGGAGAGCGGCCAGGTGCGCTGGGACAATTGGTCGTTCCATGTCCGGCTCGAGCCGCGCGTTGGCGCGGTGCTGTCGCTGATCCGCTACGACGATCACGGCACGTTGCGCGACATCGCCTACCAGATCTCGGCGAGCGAGATGTTCGTGCCCTACATGGATCCGGCCGAGACCTGGTCGTTCCGCGCCTATATGGATATCGGCGAGTACGGCTTCGGCGTGCTCTCCAGCGAATTGCAGCCCGGCGCCGATTGCCCGGAAGGCGCGCATTTCCTCGACCTGACAATAGCGGACACCAAGGGCATGCCTGTTGTCTCCAAGGGCGCGGTCTGCATCTTCGAGCGCCCGACCGGCGATCCGATCTGGCGTCACAGCGAACTGATCAACAACACCGCCGAGGTGCGGCCGAACAACGAGCTGGTGGTGCGGATGGCGCCGGTGGTCGGCAATTACGACTATCTGGTTGACTATGTGTTCGACCGTGCCGGCAACATCGATGTCAGGCTCGGCGCCTACGGCATCGACGCGACCAAGGGCGTCGCGAGCAGAACTCTGAGCGATCCGACGGCCGCCCAGGATACCGCCTATGGAACGCTGGTCGACGAGCGGCTGCTTGCGGTCAATCACGATCATTACATGACGTTCCGGATCGACATGGACGTCGACGGCACCGGCAACCGGCTGGTCGAGGATCGCTTCAGCGTCCGGCGGCTGGAGCAGGGCCAGCGCAAGAGCCTCTGGCAGGTCGAGACAAAGCCGGTTGCGACCGAAGGGCCGATCACGCTGCCGCTGAACGCGGCGCAGTTCAGGGTCGAGAGCACCGGCAAGACCAACAAACAGGGATATCGCACCAGCTATCAGCTGATGCCCGGGCATTCCGACGTCTCGTTGCTCGCCAAGGACGATCCGATCCAGCTCCGCGCAGGCTTCAGCGCCTACACGCTGTGGACCTCGGCCTACGCGAGGGACGAGCGATACGCCGCCGGGATGTATCCGAACGGAAACGCCGAGGTCGACGGCCTGCCGAAATGGACCGCAGCCAAGCGGCCGATCGAGAATCGCGACCTCGTGCTGTGGTACACGGTCGGCTTCCGCCACGTGCCGCGCGCCGAGGATTGGCCCGTGATGCCCGGCCTGTGGCACGGCTTCCGGTTGCGTCCATTCAACTTCTTCGATCGCAATCCGGCGCTCGACGTGCCGCCGGCGGTCGAGGCCAAGGGTACGAAATGAACGGGCGCGTAGATCGCATCGGAGCGGTTGCCGGCGCGCTGCTGGCGTTGCTGGCGGCACAACCGGCCGCACGCGGTGCGGCGGCCGAAAGCAGCGATGACGATGCGTCCTTGCTCTATCTGAGCAGCAGCGACTGGGAACAGCAATCTGCGCCGCGCAAGGTCGCGCTTGCGGCCGATTTCATGCGGATCTTCTGCACCGACCAGAGCATGTCGGCGGCATCGCTGGCCGATTGCCTCGATCGTAACGCGGCGGACGGCGCGATGTTCGAGCGCGCCATGGCCTGTGTCAGTGCGCTGTCAGCCGGCCGCTGACAGACCGGCGTCGATCCCTTCGGCGATCCTCGTCACGTCGGCTGACGTGAGGATCAGGGGCGGCGACAGGATGAGGTTGTTGCCGGAGACGCGCAGCATCACGCCGGCCTCGTAGGCGCTGTCCGCGACCTTTGCCATCGTCTTCTTGTCCGCGGGCTTCTTGCTGTCGCGATCGGCGACCAGCTCGAGTGCGGCCATCAGGCCCTTGCCCCTGACGTCGCCAACCAGCAGGTGCTTCGCCTTGAGCGCGGCCAGCGCCCGTGCAAGGTCCTTGCCGCGCGCGGCGGCATTCTCGTCGAGCTTGAGACGGCGGGTCTCGGCCAGTGCCGCTAGGCCCGCGGCGCAGCCGACCGGATGGCCCGAATAGGTGTAGCCATGGCCGATCGAGCCGAACGTGCTGGTGTCGGCCTCGAAGGCCTCCGCGATCTGTTCGCCGATCAGCGTCGCGCCGAGCGGGAAATAGCCCGAAGTGATCGCCTTGGCCATCGTCATCATATCGGGCCTCACGCCCCACAGCCGCGAGCCCGACCACGCGCCAGTGCGGCCGAAGCCGGTGACGACCTCGTCTGCGATCATCAGGATGCCTTGGCGGTCGCAGATCTCGCGCGCCAGCTTCATGAAACTGTCCGGCGGCACGATCACGCCGCCGGCGCCGAGCACGGGCTCCATGATGAAGGCGGCGATGGTGTCGGCGCCCTGGAATGCAATCTCCTCCTCCATCGCCGCCGCGCAGAGCTGCGCGAGTTTGGCGGGATCGGTCTCGTTGAAGGGATTGCGGTAGGTCGACGGCGCGGGAATGTGGAACACGCCCGGCAGCATCGGCTCATAGTTGCGCCGGAAATTGGCATTGCCGTTGACGGAGGCGCCGCCGAAATGGGTGCCATGATAGCCCTTCTTCAGTGCCAGGAACTTGGTGCGATCGGCCTGGCCCTTGATCTTCCAGTACTGCCGCGCCAGTCGCAGCGCCGTCTCGACCGAGTCCGATCCGCCGGAGGTGAAGAAGGCGCGGACCATGCCTTCGGGCTTGAACCATTCGGTGAGCTCGTAGGCGAGCTCGATCGAGGGGCCGCTCGAGGTGCCGCGGAAGCCGGAATAATACGGCAGGGCGCTGAGCTGGTCCGCAATCGCTTGCTTGATCGGATCGCAGCTGTAGCCGAGATTGACGTTCCACAGGCCGCCGACCGCATCGATCACGGTCTTGCCGTCGATATCGGTGACTTCAACGCCTTCGCCCTTCATCACGATCCGCGGCGGCTGCGCCCGCATTTCGGCGGGGTGGGCCATCGGGTGCCAGATCGGCTTGGCGTTGTTCTCAACCAGGAAGTTTCTGTCGCGCATGATCGCTCTCTGTCCGGCTAGAGCCTTGTCCGTTCCGATCGAATCGGAACGGGGCTCCAGATTCTAGTTTTGACGCGTATTCTTCACGCGAACCGATACCCACTTGCTCGAAAACGCTTTAGTCGAATTGCAGCCCGAGATGCCGCAGCGCCTCGCTGTAGGACGCGGCGGGGCTGCGCACGTCGAACAGCACGGTGCGCATGTTGCACGCGGCGGCGCCCGCAATGTTGCGGCGCTGGTCGTCGACGAAGACGCAATCTTCCGCCTGCAGCGCCAATTCGTCCAGCACGCTTTGGTAGGCGCGCGGGTCGGGCTTCAGGATCCCGGTATGGGTCGCGTCGACGATGGTGTCGAAGCGCTCGAGGATGGAAAGACGGCTGCGAAAATCTTCGCCGTAGAACAGGTCGAGCTCGTTCGAGAGGATGGCGAGCCGGAATCCGGCGTCGGCGGCGATGTCGATCGCACGCGCCGCCTCGGGGCGGATCACGGTGTCGGGATCGGCGCCGCGCGCGCGCTTCACGAAGGTTTCCATGTCGCGCCAGTCTTCGCCGAGCATGCGCCCGACCTCGCGGCTGCGGGTCAGCCAATAGTCGCGCTCCGAAATCTCGCCAAGCTGCATGGAGGTCCAGAGCGGATCGCTGTCGGGCGCGAACGGTCCGAGCCATTTCAACGTGCACGGTGCGAGCCCAAGCGCGCGCTCGGTCAGATCATGAGTCTCGAACAGGGTTTTTGAGATCACCCCGCCGAAGTCGAGCACCAGCGCCTGGGCGAGCGGCCGGCTCATGCGGCAACCGTGGTGCGGCCGGGTGGGACAATGCCTGCCGCGACCCAGCGGTCGAAGATGCCGAGCACGGTTTCATTGAACGCCGCGCTGTTGATGTGATCCTTGATTTCGTGCAGCTCGACCGGTGACGCGACCGCCGAACGCATCGCATCGACAAAGGCGGAAAGCGCATCCGGATCGTGCAAGGCTTCGCCTTCGCGGTCCCATTGCTGGATGCCGCCGGCCGGCAGCACGAAGGCGACCGGTGCGCTGGCGCGGGACAGTTTCTCCGCAATCGCCTGTGCGATGCGGCGGCGATCGGCGGACCCTGAGGTCGCCGATGCGAGCAGCCGGTTGTGGGCGTGGAACGGACGATCCGACAGCTCGTCCGGGACGCCAAGCCATGCCGGGAAATCCACCATGTCGATCGCCCCGGGCGCGACGATCTGCGGAATGCCGGCTCTGCCCGCATTCTCCAGCCGATCAGCGCCGGAATTGACCACCGAGCCGGTGAGCTGGTTGGCGACCTCCTGCAGGCTGAGGTCCAGCACCGCGGCGAAGCCGCGTTGCGCGGCGATTGATTCCATGGCGCGGCCGCCCATCCCGGTGGTGTGGAAGACGACGACCTCGTAGCCGCGCCGTTCGAGCTGCGGCTTGAGCTCGACCATGTAGCGCAGGCAACTCTTGCCAAGCGAGGTGATCGCAACGACCGGCCGGTCCTTGCGCGGTTTGATCGCGCTTTTCGCCGCGCCGACGATCGCGCCGCAGGCTTGCGACAGCACGGCGGTGCAGGTGCCGTTGAGGCCATAAAGGCCGCCGGCCCACAGGATCATCATCAGATCGGCGGCGACGCGCTCGGGCGGGATCAGATGCGAGAAGGCGACGGTCGAGACGATCAGCTTCGGCAGGCCGAGCGGCAGCGCCTGCGCGACGTCGAGCGCAAGGTCGGTTCCCATCGTCCCGCCGATTGCGATCACGCCGTCGATGGCGTCGCGCGCTGCGAGCTCGTGGGCCAGATTGGCGGCGCCAACCGCCATCAGGGACATCGCAGAGTTTTCATCGCCGCTGGAGGCGATCGCCGCGATCGTGGTCTGCGCGGCGGCGGCCACCGCGTGCTTGTCATGCGCCGGGTGGTACGGCGGATCGCCGAGCACGCTGATGTCCATCATGATGGTTCGGCCGCCGGCACGCGCGATGCACTCGCTCATGAACAGCAGTTCGTCGGCCTTGGTGTCTCCGGTACCGATCAGGAGAATGCGGGGCTGCGTTATCTCGGGCATGACCTTCGGCTCGCCGGCAGGCGTAAGGGAGGATGACAACCGGTTTGCATAGCGCAGGCGGAGCGCTCGGCCATCGTGCAATCACGCTATGGGGACGGCGCCTGCCGTGACATCCACCTATCGGTTGATTGCTCGCAAGGCCTTGATTTGGCGAGGATTGCGTCATGTGAGCAGATCCGCTGAGGGCTGCTCTGTCACCACAAATGGTTAGCATGCAGCAAGCCCAGATCGATCGATTGCGATCGGCCGCCATTTCGGCCCAGCACCTCTTTATCGGCGGCCGGCCGATGCCGGCGCTCAGCGAGGAACGGCTCGATGTCGTGTCGCCGATCGATGGCCAGGTGCTGACCACGATCGCCGATGGCGATGCAGCCGATATCGACCGTGCGGTGAAACGCGCCCGGGATGCGTTCGAGCAGGGAGCATGGTCGCGCGCGGCGCCGGCGCAACGCAAGAAAGTGCTGCTGCGGTTCGCCGATCTGATCGAGCAGCACGCGCTCGAGATCGCGGTGCTCGGTGTGCGCGACAACGGCACCGAGATCGGCATGGCCTACAAGGCCGAACCGCTGTCAGCGGCGGGCACCATCCGCTACTACGCCGAGGCGATCGACAAGGTCTATGGCGAGATCGCGCCGACCTCAGGTGACGTCCTCGGGCTGGTGCATCGCGAGCCACTCGGCGTCGTCGGCGTGATCGTGCCGTGGAATTTTCCGCTGATGATCGGGGCGTGGAAGATCGGCCCGGCGCTCGCCGCCGGAAACTCGGTCGTGGTCAAGCCGCCGGAGCTTGCGTCGCTCACGCTGTTGCGGCTTGCCGAGCTGGCGACGGAGGCGGGATTGCCGGACGGCGTACTCCACGTCGTGACCGGCCGCGGCGCATCGGCCGGCGAGGCGCTCGCGCTGCATATGGATGTCGACGCGCTCGCCTTCACTGGCTCGGGAGCCGTTGGCCGCCGCCTGCTGGAATGTTCGGCGCGCTCGAACCTGAAGCGGATCCATCTCGAGCTTGGCGGCAAGTCGCCCAACATTGTCTTTGCCGATGTGCCCGACATCAAGCAGGCGGCCAAGGTCTCGGCGAACGGTATCTTCCGCAACTCGGGCCAGGTCTGCGTCGCCGGCTCGCGGCTGCTGGTGCAGTCCTCGATCTACGATCGTTTCATGGACGAGCTGCTCGCCGCCACCGCGAAGCTCAGGGTTGGTGATCCCCTCGAATTGACCTCGGATATCGGTGCTGTCGCGAGCAAGGTGCAGCTGCGCAAGAACCTGGACGCCGTTGCCCGCGCGGAACAGCAGGGCGCGAAGCGGCTGATTGGCGGCGAGCAGATCCGCGCCGAGAGCGGCGGCAATTTCATGACGCCCGCGATCCTCACGGAGGTGACGCCGTCGATGGAGGTCTGGCGCGAGGAGGTGTTCGGCCCGGTGCTGTCAGTCACGCGGTTCGAGGGCGAGGAAGATGCCATCACGCTCGCCAATGCGACGCCCTACGGACTTGCGTCGGCGGTGTGGACCAGCCGCCTGTCAACGGCGCATCGCATGGTGCGCGCCGTCAGGGCCGGCGTCGTGCACGTCAACACCTATGGCGGCGCCGACATCACGGTGCCGCTCGGCGGCTTCAAGCAATCCGGCTTCGGACGTGACAAGTCGCTGCACGCGCTCGACGCCTATACCGACCTCAAGACCGCCTGGATCGCGCTATGACATCTGTAACCACTGAGCGCACCGGCGTTCTGAACCGATTGCTCGATGCCGAGCAGGAGCGCTTCCGGGCGCTGCATCCGCGCTCGGCCGCGGCCTGGAAGCAAGGCAGGCAGCATTATCTTTATGGCGGCCCGTCGCACTGGATGCGGCGCTGGGCCGGCGGTTTTCCTGTTTATGCCGACGAGGCGCAGGGCGCGCATATCAGGGACATCGACGGCCGCGACTACGTCGATTTCTGCCTCGGCGACACCGGCGGCATGTGCGGGCACGCTCCGGAGGCGGTGACGGAGGCCGCGCTGCATCAGCTCAAGCGTGGCGCGACGATGATGCTGCCGACGGAGGACAGCCTCTGGGTCGGGGAGGAGCTGTCGCGCCGCTTCGGTCCAAAGTACTGGACATTGACGACCTCGGCGACCGATGCTAACCGCGCCGCGATCCGCATCGCGCGCATGATGACCGGCCGGCGCAAGGTGCTGGTGTTCTCCGGCTGCTATCATGGCGGCGTCGAGGAGGCGCATGTCGAGATCCGCGACGGCCGCGTCGGCTTGCGCAACATGATCCACCCCAACGGCATCGATCATGACGCCGTGAGCCGGGTCGTCGAGTTTAACGATGTCGCTGCGCTGGAGGCGGCGCTTGCGCAAGGCGATATCGCCTGCGTGCTGACCGAGCCGCTGATGACGAATTTCGGCATGATCCCGGTCGACCCCGGCTTCCACAGCGCATTGCGCGACCTGACCCGCCGCGCCGGCACCGTCCTCATCATCGACGAGACGCACACATTGTCGTGCGGACCGGGCGGCTATACCGAGAGCCACGGGCTCGAGCCCGACATCTTCGTCGCGGGCAAGGCGATCGCGGGAGGCATCCCTGCCGGCGTGTTCGGTCTCAGCCAGCAGATCGCCGAGCGGCTCTGGACAATCGTCCCGCATGTCAATCCGCGCGAGCGGCAGTCCGCGCATCTCGGGTTCGGCGGCACACTGGCCGGCAACGCGCTGACGGTTGTGACCATGCGCGCGGTGCTGGAGAAGGTGCTGACGCCTGCGAATTACGAGCGGATGATCGGAACCGCGACCTGGCTCGCGCAGGACGCCCGCAGGCTGATCGAGGCGGCCGGTCTGCCCTGGCACGTCACCCAGATCGGCGCGCGCGCCGAGATCATGTTCATGCCACGGCCGCCGCGCAGCGGTGCCGACGTCATTGCTGGCCGCCAACCCGATCTCGAGACCTTGCTGCATGCGTTCTACATGAACGAAGGCATTCTGGTCACACCGTTCCACACCATGCTGCTGATGTGTCCGGCGACCTCGGCGCGGGATGTCGACAAGCACACCGCGGTGTTCGCGCAGTTCATCGATCTGCTGCGAGGCGCGGGAGCAATCTGATGCAGGCGCTTCCCTTCAATCTCGACGGCCGGGTCGCCATCGTCACCGGTGGCGGCCGCGGGATCGGCGCCGCCATCGTTCGGCGGCTCGCGCAGGCCGGTGCGACCGTGGTGATCGCCAACCGGACGCTCGACGTCGCCGACGCGCTGGCGCGCGAGCTGGCGGCTGATGGACGGGCGGCGCATTGCGTCCCGTTCGACAGGCTCGACCGGAGCAGCTTGCGCACAATGGTCGACGGCGTCGCTGCCCAGTATGGCCGGCTCGATATCGTCGTGCACAATGCCGGCGGTTGTCCGTGGGCCTCGGTTGAGGAGCTCGATGAAGCGAAGCTCGACGAGACGCTGGCACTGAATCTGAACGCCAGCATCTGGCTCGCGCAGGCCGCCATTCGGCATATGCGCGCCGTCAGCTTTGGGCGCATCCTCGTGACATCGTCGGTGTCGGCGCGGGTCGCGATGGGCGGCGGTGCGCATTACTCGGCGGCGAAGGCCGGCGTCAACGCGTTCATCCGCGGTGCTGCGTTCGAGCTGGCGCGCGACGGCATCACGGTCAATGGTGTCGAAGCCGGCTTCATCGAGAAGCCGGGCCGCGGCACCATGAGCGCGCCGGAGAACAAGGCGAAGCTCGAACGCTTCATTCCGATGGGACACATGGGCAGTGCAGACGACATCGCCTGCGCGATGCTCTATCTCGCCTCGGCCGAAGCCAAGTATGTCACCGGGCAGACCATCGTCGTCGACGGTGGCTCGACGCTGCCGGAGACCGGATTCGCCGTCGAACGGCAGTGGGGAGTCTAGGAGCCCGTCCAGATATGTTTTCGTGACGGGCATTTGTTGTAGAGTAGCAGGCTCAGGCTGCGTTTGCGAGGTTGAACAGCTTGAGGAGGTTATGGACGGTGCAGATCATTGTCCACTCGGCGCGCACTTTCTCGATGCCCCGCAACAGGAACTGGCGGAAGCCTCTTGCCTGTTTGATCTGCCCGAACACCGGCTCCACCACTTGCTTTCGCAATCGGTAGGGTGTTTCGAAGCCGCCATCGTCGATCTTCTTTCGCATGGCCTGTGTCAGCGGGCCGCCGACTTTTCCGTTCGCTACTGTCGGGTGTTTGGCGCGTCCGGGCGCGACATAGCCATCGATGCTGCGTGTGTCGAGCGCTTCGAGATTGGCTTCGCTGCAGTAGCCGGAATCCGCTGAGGCCTGCCGCGGCTTGCGGCCAAGATTGCTCTCGATGGCCTCGATCAGGGGCACCAACTGGCCCTGATCGCTGCCGTGCTGGGTCAGTTCTTGCGCGACAATGATCTGGGCATGTGCATCGACGGCCGCCTGGGCATTATAGGCCTGAACGAAGCCATCCTTCGACTTCATGATGCGGCTTTCCGGATCGGTGAAGTTGCGTTGCGCCTTGGGATTGGGTTCCTCCGATGGCAGCGCCGCCGGTTTGCCCGGCTTCTTGCGGCCTTCGGCCTGGCGCTGCTGTTCCTTTTCGGCCTCGATGCGGCGCTCTTCCTCCGCCGCCAGTTTGGCGTCCGCTTCCAGCGCCGCCATCGCTTGCTGGATCTTCGCCAGCCGTTTCTGCTTGTCGACGGTCCAGTCCGGCAGTTCGTCGCTGTTGCCGAAAGTCTCATCCTCCGAGGCATCCGCCGCCTCGGCGGCCGCCAGCATGCGAGCGACCTCGGCCTTCAATTCCGCCTCGCGCTTCTTCATGCGCTCATAACTCATCGCCTTGTGTTTCGACGCGTTCGCCTTGATCTTCGTACCATCCAGCGCGACATGACCGAGCTTGACCAGCCCGGCCGTCTCGCACAACTTCAGAACCTGCACGAATAGCGCGCCGAGCGCCTTCAAATGTCGCTTGCGAAAGTCGCTGATCGTCCGAAAATCCGGCGCATCCAGCGCCACGATCATCACAAAATCGTTCCGCTCCCGGCAGGCCTTGGCAATCCGACGCGACGAATACAGCCCACTCGCATAGCTATGCAGCAGCAGCGCCACCATCATCCGCGGATCAAACGGCGGCTGCCCAAGCCCGCTCACATAGCTGCCCATGATCTCCCTGAGATCGAGGCTCTCCCGCACCAGATCAACCATAAACCGCGAGACATGGCCTTTCGGCACGAAGTCCTGCACATTCGGCGGCAGAAGCAGCGTCTGATCGATGTTCCAAGGCCGAAAATACTTGCTCATCGCCCAATGTTGAATCAGACCCGACCAGATTTGAACAGCGACTATCCAGACAAGCTCCTAGATGAGCATGATCCTTTCGGAAAACCGGTTTCCACTTTTCCGGATCATGCCCTGATGCCGCGGCTGGAGGGAAAGACGGCGCTGGTGACGGGCGCAGCCACGGGGATCGGCCGGGCCACCGCGGCGCTGCTGGCGTTGAGCGGCGCGCGCGTCGTGCTGTTCGGCCTCGGCGACGCCGAGCTTCAGGCCGCTGCGGCCGAGTGCGGCGGGCAGGCGATCCATGGCGACGTCACCCGGCCGGACGACATTGCCAGGGCCGTCGCCGCCTGCGGCGCATGGCTCGACATCGTCGTCAATGCCGCCGGCCTGATCGTGCCGGATCAGCCCGCAAGCGTCTCCGACAAGGTCTGGGCCAGGACGCTCGACGTCAACCTCACGGGGACCATGCGGGTCTGTCGCGCATCGCTGCTGCGGCAGCGCGGCGGAGCGATCGTGAACATCGCCTCGGTTGCCGCGTTCAATGCCAGCCCGGATAGCGCAAGCTACGCGGCCAGCAAGGCGGCGGTCGTCGCCTATACGCGCTCGCTGGCCTATGCTCACGGTGCCGACGGCATCCGCGCCAATGCCGTGGCGCCGGGCTGGGTGCGGACGCCGATGAGCGCCCATGAAATGCAGCTGCTTGCGGACCAGAATGGCACCACCGCCGATGCCGAGTTCCGCGGCGTCGAACGGCGGATCGCGCTGGGGCGGATGGCCGAGCCCGCCGAGATCGCCGCGTGCTGCCTGTTCCTGGCCTCCGACGAGGCGTCGTTCGTGACCGGAGCGGTTCTGGTTGCCGATGGCGGCGGCCGCTCGCCGACCCAGAACCGCGCGGTCTAGAAGATCAGGCGGCTTGTCGCGGCGTGGGCTGCACCTTGCCATGAATCGACGGATTTGGCAGTCTCGCGCCGTCACGTCATTCGATCGAGGGCGTTATGCAAAAGTCATTTTCCGTGATCATTGCCGCAGCCGCTTCAATCGTCGTTCTGTCGTCGACGGCGGCGCGATCCGGCGACTATCCGTTTGGCGATCCGCCGTACCGGCTGGATTACGTGCAGGAGCCTCAGATCGAATCGGGCTGCTGGAAATGGAATTGGCAGCTGTACCAGTGGCAGGATCGCTGCCCGGTCTACATCTATCCCAAGGCTTACATGTTCTCGCGATCATCGCGCGCCGTGCTCCGCACCAAGGGGTGAGGAGCAGCTCCGCCGCCTGAAGTGCGCCGCGTCACGTGAGGTGCAACGCGGAGCCGTGCATTTATTATGAGTGCGCGATGGTGCAGGCCACCTGGTGGTGCTTGCCGAAGTTGAGCAGCGCGTTTTCCCGGAAGCCGTCCAGCCAGATGCCGCGACCGGCATAGCGATAGCCGACCCCCATCGGAACGTGCCGCACATGGACGCCGCCACGGCCGGTGAGCAGGGAGGCCGTGACCACTTCACCCTCGACCGACACGGCGCGTGGGCACAGCGGATATTGATGGCCGTTCTCGCAGGTGAACACGATCTCGGTGCAGCTGCCGACCGGTGCCTTCGTGATCAGGCCGAGGTCCGCGGCCGCCGCAGGCCCGGAATTGCCTGATAGTGCTGCACCCAAACTCAAAATGCCTGCGATCGTGTAGCAGAACCGAATACGCATCAGTGCCCCCTCGTCCAGCGATAGGCTAAGTAAATTGAGAAAAATATCTTACGCCAAATGAGCAAAAAAACCCTCTGAGGTCAAACCGGTCCCGCGCTCTTCCAGCCTGTTCTTCGCTGGTCCGTGCGCTTTGCGGCCTGGTGTTGCGCGCGGAGCGATGAGGGCAGGCTTGGCGCCGCGGGAGCAAGGCGCCAGGTGTTGCAAGATTGCTGCAGTGAGTCTGAATTCGGCGGCAAGCCATCGGACAGCGTTAACGCGCCTTTACTGGCCACAATTGGCCTGCAAGTGGTGTGACGTATTGAGTCGTGTTCCGGGGACTGCTTCGACGCATTGACCGGGCCGCATCACGAACGCATTCGGACGAGCATCGGGGGTGGGAATGAACTTCCGTGGTGGCATTGCACGTTCGCTCCTCATCGCGATGATCGTCTCGGTGCCGTCCCTGATGGCGCACGCACAGACGCCGTCGCCTCAACCGGCGAACGGCCGGGCAGTGGCGGTGCAGCCCGGCGAGGGCGATCAATCCTTTTCCGGCCCGAGCTTCCGCAAGGGCCTGTGGCGCTTCGTGCGGACGCTCGATGTCGTCAGGACCGCCAACAAGAACTTCAAGTATCGGGTGCTCAACGCGGAAACCACGCGCTGTGTCGACCCGACCCACGCCATGAAGGCGACCTTTGCGTCAGGACCGGTCGGAAGCTGCGTTTCGGACAAGCCGGAGAAGGTCGGCAATCAATACACCTTCGGGCACCGCTGCGATTACATGGGCACGGTCAGCACCGTCATTACCGTGCGTAGCGACGAGGCCTATACCGAGCTGAACGAGGTGAGCACCGGCGAGCACCCCAGGACCGACACGGTGGTCGCGACGAGGATTGGCGATTGCGACGATGGGAGCGCGGCCAAATCTGATAAGTCTGCAGCGGCGGCTTTGCAGCACTAGCTGGGAATCAGACGGCGGGTGGCGGCGGACGAGGCGTCCATTTGTCCACAACCGCGTAGACGCGGCGATTCTCTTCGAGCCGAAGTTGCCTCGGCCTGAAAGCAACCCGGCATTCACCGTGTTTGGTGCAAGAGCTCGGGAGAGCTTTGAGCAAAGGCTGAGCATTTACGGGGTCTTAACACGAAATGCTCCTGAATGATGTGAGGTTGGGCGTGCTTCAAGTGAAGTCACGCGATTCGCATCGTGCGGCCGATAGGGACTCAACAAATGACATCGCGTGAGGGCTTCGGGCCGTCGAAGGTCTTCGCATGCACGCTTGGCGTCGTGACCGCGCTTTCCGTGTTCGTGCTTGCCTCTCCGAGCGCCGTGGCGGAGGAGGGATTCAGCGGGCCGACCTTCCGAAAAGGGATGTGGCGCTTCGTGCGGACGCTGGAGATCGCTACGTCCTCGAACGTCCGGCAAAAGCTGCTCGAGCGCGAAATGACGCGCTGTGTCGATCCAACCCAGGCGATGAAGGCGACCTTCTCATCTCCATCAGTTGGAAATTGCCACTCCTCGCGGCCGGAGAAGATCAACAACAAATACGTCTTCTCCAACAGATGCGACTATCTGGGGCCGGTCAGCACCGTCATCACGGTTCTCAGCGACGAGGCCTATACCGAGGTCAACAAGACCAACGTTGGTCAGGCACCGCGGACCGATCGCGTGGTTGCCCGCCGGATCAGCGATTGCCATGAGGACCGGGCTTCGCTCGGCCAGCCGGCCGCAGAACCGGGTGAGGTGCTGCAGCAGGACAGTGCCGAGGGCGAGCCGCTCTAAGGCGGTCTGCGCGAGCGGGGCATCAGATCGCCCGCTGCGCCATCAGATCTTCTGCTGCCCGCCTGGCGCACTGACCTTGACGGTGATCTTCTGAATTTCGGTTCGGCCGCCCTGATACTTGACCTCGATGGTCAGGGCGTCATCGCCGAGGAATTCCGGCGGCGCCTTGTAGAAGGCGACATAGGCGGGCACCTCGAGCGCCAGGCAGGCCTTGTAGTTGGTGGCTTTCGCCTTTGCCGACTTCACCACGACCTTTCCGGCCGCCGGCGGAGTAACCAGGCGGATGGTCGGCAGCGGCCCCGACGTGCAATCAGGTAGCACGTTGAGATAGAGGCCGATCTGGGTGTCGCGGTTGGCCAGGGCCCGAACCTGGCGTTCGACCGTGGTCTCCTGCGGGACCGGTTGTGCCGGGGCTTGCGCGGCCGCCGCGCCGAAACAGCCCCAAATCAAGACAGCGGCAAAAGCCTGAAGAAGAATCACCCGCATCGACCGCTCCAAATCGCCGGCAAGGACGAACAGGGCCGGGCAAATACTGCCTTTCGGCCAAGTCAAACCACCTAAGCCGTTGTTCTTGCAGCTCCGGCATGTCGGATCTTTACCACACTCCAACGGAAAGCATTGATTAACCAAATACATTTCTTGACCGGGCGGAGGGTTAACAATAGCCTAAATCTAAATTTTTCTACAATTTTTCCTCTAATCGCATTTTTGCGGAGTTGATAATGCAGGGTTCGTTTCAGGTCGCGCAGGCTACCGGCACCGGCAATTCCACCAATTCGGCTCCCATCCGTATTTACAAGCTGACGAAGCCACTGACCGATCAGGCCGTCGTCATCAATCTCGGATACGACCAGAAGGCGAAGGTGGATTTCACATCGATCGCCAACGAAAAGATCACGCTGATCCATGTCGGCGAAAAGCTGATCATCCTGTTCGACAACCAGTCGACGGTCACGGTCGAGCCGTTCTTCGACTCCCGTGCGGATGGGCTCAACAACGTCACGATCGAGACGGCGCCCGGCCGCGACATCTCGGTCCAGGAATTTACGAGCCTGTTTCCGATCAGCACGGACACCTCCGTGTTGCCGGCGGCCGACAGTGGCGGCAACTCGAACGGCAACGCGCAGGCGAGCGGTGCGAATTTCAGTCCGTTCGTGGTTGATCCGCTGGCTCCCCCGCCTCTCAATGTGTTGGCGCCGCAGGAAGAACTGCCGCCTTCGGCGCCCGGCGGGCAGCCGGCGGGCACGCAGCAGGCCAGCTTCCAGCCTAACGAACCGACTCCGCCTTCCACCATTTCGCCTCCCACCATTTCCGGCAATCCACTGTCGGCGCTGATCGTCGACGAGAGCTTCCTCTCCGCGGCGACCAATCATGGCGTTGCCGGTTCGGGACTGGGCCCCGCAGGGGCAACGGTCGCGACTGTGCAGGTGTCGTTTGACGTCACGACGCCCGGCGGCCAGCAGTCGCTGACCTACGCGCTGTCGGTCACTTCGCCGAACGAAGATTCCGGTCTGATCGATACCGCGACCGGTCAGCACGTCCTGCTGACGGTGAACGCGGCCGGCGTCGTGGAAGGGCGCACGGCGGTTGGTGGCGATCTTGTCCTCACGGTCTCGGTAGACGCAACAGGCCACGTGACGCTGACCGATCTGCGCGCTGTTCATGAGGGAACACCGGGCGATTTCAATGAAGGGATTACGCTGGCGTCAGGCCTGATCACGCTGACCGCCACCGTGACTGACAACAACAACCAGACGGCAAGCGCGAGCGTCGATGTCGGTTCGCATCTGACGATCCTGGACGATGGTCCGGTGGCGGGCACCGTGACCGGCGCGACCGATACGCTGGTGCTGGACGAAACGCGCCCGGTCGGCAGCGACACCGCTGGCGGCACGGCGCCGACCGGCCTTGCCAGCGTGACGGCGGACTTCTCCAACAATTTCACCAGCGGTAGCTACGGTGCTGACGGGGCCGGCAGCACGGCCTACACGCTGAAGCTGACCGGCGTGAACGTGGCCTCCGGCCTCTACGCGCTCGACCCGACCGACACCAATCCGGCCCATTTCGGGCAGGGCGCGCAGATCGTGCTGAACCAGGTCGGTGACACCATCACCGGCTCGGCGAACGGCACGACCTACTTCACGATCACGATCAACGAGACGACCGGGATCGTCACGTTCACCCAGGTCAACAATATCTGGCACGCCGATCCGACCAACCCGGATGATGCCGCGACGCTGACCCTCTCCAGTGCCAGCCTGCTGCAGGTGGTGCAGACCATCACCGATGCGGACGGCGACAGCGCGACAACGCCGATCAACCTCGGCGGCGGCGTGTTCACGATTCAGGACAGCGGGCCGACGGCGGGCACGGTGATCGGCCTGCGGGAAGGGTTTGTGGACGCCCTGGTGCTGGACGAGTCGCGCCCGGTTGGCAGCGACACCGCGGGCGGCATTTCGCCGACCGGGCTTGCCAGCGTGACGGCGGACTTCTCTCTCCACTTCACCGCCGGCAGCTACGGCAGCGACGGCCCGGGCAACACGGCCTATACGCTGAAGCTGACAGGCGCGAATGTCGCCTCCGGCCTGTACGCGCTTGATCCGACGGACACGACCACCGCTGACGGCGATGGCATCGGGCAGGGCGCGCAGATCGTCCTGAACCAGGTCGGCAACACCATCACCGGCTCGGTCGGCGCGACGACCTATTTCACGATCACGATCGACCCGTCGACGGGGATCGTGACGTTCACCCAGTCGGACAATATCTGGCACTCGGACCCGAAGAATCCGGACGATGCGGCGACGCTGACGCTGTCGAGCGCCAATCTGCTGCAGGTGGTGCAGACCATCACCGACGCGGACGGCGACCACGTGACGACGCCGCTCAACGTCGGCACCGGTGTGTTCGTCATCCAGGACAGCGGCCCGACCGCGGGCACGGTGACCGGTGCGATCGACACGCTCGTGCTGGACGAGACGCGTCCCGTTGGCTCGGACACCGCCGGCGGCACGGCGCCGACCGGCCTCGACACCGTAACGGCGGACTTCTCGCACAACTTCACCGGCGGCAGCTATGGCAGCGACGGCGCGGGCCATACGGCCTACACGCTGAACCTCGCCGGCGTGAACGTGGCCTCCGGCCTCTACGCGCTTGATGCGACCGACACCACCACTGCTGACGGCGACGGCATCGGGCAGGGCGCGCAGATTCTGCTGAACCAGGTCGGCAACACGATCACCGGCTCGGTCGGTGCGACCACCTACTTCACGATCACGATCGACCCGTCGACCGGGATCGTCACCTTCACGCAGTCGAACAATATCTGGCATTCCGACCCGACCAATCCGGACGATGCCGCGACGCTGACGCTGTCGGCTGCCAATCTGCTGCAACTGGTGCAGACCATCACCGACGCGGACGGCGACAGCGTGACGACGCCGCTCGATCTCGGCGCTGGCGTATTCACGATCCAGGACAGCGGCCCGACCGCGGGCACGGTGACCGGCCCGACCGATACGCTTGTGCTCGACGAGACGCGTCCCGTTGGTACCGACACCGCGGGCGGCACCGCGCCGACCGGCCTCGACACCGTGACGGCCGACTTCTCCAACAACTTCACCGGCGGCAGCTACGGCAGCGATGGTGCGGGCAATACGGCCTACACGCTGAAGCTGACAGGCGCGAACGTGGCCTCCGGCCTCTTTGCGCTCGATCCGACCGACACCGACCCGGCCCATTTCGGGCAGGGCGCGCAGATCGTGCTGAACCAGTCCGGTGACACCATCACCGGCTCGGTCGGCGCGACCACCTATTTCACGATCACGATCGACGAGACGACCGGGATCGTGACGTTCACGCAGCTCAACAATATCTGGCATTCCGATCCGAACAATCCGGATGATGCGGCGACGCTGACATTGTCGGCTGCGAACCTGCTGCAAGTGGTGCAGACCATCACCGATGCGGACGGCGATCACGTGACGACGCCGCTCGATCTCGGCGCTGGCGTATTCACGATCCAGGACAGCGGCCCGACCGCGGGCACGGTGACCGGCCCGACCGACACGCTTGTGCTCGACGAGACGCGTCCTGTTGGCACCGACACCGCGGGTGGCACGGCGCCGACCGGCCTCGACACCGTGACGGCAGACTTCTCCAACAACTTCACCGGCGGCAGCTACGGCAGCGATGGTGCGGGCAACACGGCCTACACGCTGAAGCTGACCGGCGCGAACGTGGCCTCCGGCCTCTACGCGCTGGATCCGACCGATACCGACCCGGCCCATTTCGGGCAGGGTGCCCAGATCGTGCTGAACCAGGTGGGTGACACCATCACCGGTTCGGTCGGCGCGACCACCTATTTCACGATCACGATCGATGAGACGACCGGGATCGTGACGTTCACCCAGCTCAACAACATCTGGCATTCCGATCCGACCAATCCGGATGACGCCGCGACGCTGACATTGTCGGCTGCGAACCTGCTGCAAGTGGTGCAGACCATCACTGACGCGGACGGCGACCACGTGGCGACGCCGCTCGACCTCGGCAGCGGTGTGTTCACGATCCAGGACAGCGGTCCGACCGCCGGCACCGTGATTGCGGCGGCGGATACGTTGGTGCTGGACGAGACCCGTCCCGTCGGCACCGATACAGCGGGCGGCACGGCGCCGACCGGCCTCGACGCCGTGACGGCGGACTTCTCGAACAACTTCACCGGCGGCAGCTACGGCAGCGACGGTCCCGGCAACACCGCCTACACGCTGAAGCTGACCGGCGTGAACGTGGCCTCCGGCCTCTACGCGCTGGATCCGACCGACACCGACCCGGCTCACTTCGGGCAGGGCGCGCAGATCGTGCTGAACCAGGTCGGTGACACGATCACCGGTTCGGTCGGCGCGACGACCTACTTCACGATCACGATCAACGAGACGACCGGGATCGTGACGTTCACACAGTCGAACAACATCTGGCATTCCGATCCGACCAATCCGGATGACGCCGCGACGCTGACGCTGTCGAGCGCCAATTTGCTGCAGGTGGTGCAGACCATCACCGATGCCGACGGCGACCACGTGACGACGCCGCTCAACCTCGGCAGCGGTGTGTTCACGATCCAGGACAGCGGTCCGACCGCCGGCACCGTGATTGCGGCGGCGGATACATTGGTTCTGGACGAGACCCGTCCTGTCGGCACGGACACGGCGGGCGGCACGGCACCGACCGGCCTCGACACTGTGACGGCAGACTTCTCGAACAACTTCTCGGCCGGCAGCTACGGCAGCGACGGTCCCGGCAACACCGCCTACACGCTGAAGCTGACCGGCGTGAACGTGGCTTCCGGCCTCTACGCCCTTGATCCGACCGACACCGACCCGGCTCACTTCGGGCAGGGCGCGCAGATCGTGCTGAACCAGGTCGGTGACACGATCACCGGTTCGGTCGGCGCGACGACCTACTTCACGATCACGATCAACGAGACGACCGGGATCGTGACGTTCACACAGTCGAACAACATCTGGCATTCCGATCCGACCAATCCGGATGACGCCGCGACGCTGACGCTGTCGAGCGCCAACCTGCTGCAGGTGGTGCAGACCATCACCGACGCGGACGGCGACCACGTGGCGACGCCGCTCGATCTCGGCAGCGGTGTGTTCACGATCCAGGACAGCGGCCCGACCGCGGGCACGGTGACCGGTCCGACCGATACGCTGGTGCTGGACGAGACGCGGCCGGTTGGTACCGATACCGCAGGCAGCACCGCGCCGACCGGTCTTGCCAGCGTGACGGCGGACTTCTCCAACAACTTCACCGGCGGCAGCTACGGCAGCGATGGTGCGGGCAACACGGCCTACACGCTGAAGCTCACTGGCGTGAACGTCCTGTCGGGGCTCTTTGCCCTTGATCCGACCGACACCAACCCGGCCCATTTCGGGCAGGGTGCCCAGATCGTGCTGAACCAGGTCGGTGACACCATCACCGGCTCGGTCGGTGCGACGACCTACTTCACGATCACGATCAACGAGACGACGGGGATCGTGACCTTCACGCAGGTTAACAACATCTGGCACGCCGATCCGACCAATCCGGATGACGCCGCGACGCTGACCCTGTCGGCAGCCAATTTGCTGCAGGTGGTGCAGACCATCACCGACGCCGACGGCGACCACGTGACGACGCCGCTCAACCTCGGCACCGGCGTGTTCACGATCCAGGACAGCGGCCCGACGGCGGGCACGGTGACCGGCCCGACCGATACGCTGGTGCTCGACGAGACCCGTCCTGTCGGCACGGATACCGCGGGCGGCACCACACCGACCGGCCTTGCCAGCGTGACGGCGGACTTCTCCAACAACTTCACCGGCGGCAGCTACGGCAGCGACGGTCCGGGCAACACGGCCTATACGCTGAAGCTGACCGGCGCGAATGTGGCCTCGGGCCTCTACGCGCTCGATGCGACCGACAAGACCACCGCCGACGGCGATGGCATCGGCCAGGGTGCACAGATCGTGCTGAACCAGTCCGGTAACACCATCATCGGCTCGGTTGGCGCGACGGTCTACTTCACCATCACGATCGATCCGACGACCGGGATCGTGACGTTCACGCAGTCGAACAACATCTGGCACTCCGATCCGAACAATCCGGACGATGCCGCGACGCTGACCCTGTCGGCGGCCAATCTGCTGCAGGTGGTGCAGACCATTACCGATGCGGACGGCGACAGCGTGTCGACGTCACTTGACCTCGGCACCGGCGTGTTCACGATCCAGGACAGCGGTCCGACGGCGCCGACGGCAACGGTCAGCGCAGCAACGCTCGGCGTGGACGAGACGCCCGGCGTGCAGACCATCGGCGGCGCGAGCGACGTAGTTGGCAGCACTGCGATCACGTTCAACGGTTCGGCCACCACGGTCGCCGGGCTGTTCGCGACGGTCGCGAGCAAGGGCGTCGACACTGACGTGTCGTCGGCGGTGCTGGACAACGGTGCACTCAGCTTTGCGTCGACCGGCGCGAGCAGCGTCCTGTCCTTGACCGGAGGGAGCTATGGCTCGGACGGTGCGGGATCGACCGTCTACGCGCTGTCCCTCCTCAGTGCGGCGTCAGGCCTGACGCTGACGGACGGCACGGCGATCACACTGTCGCTGGACGGCAGCGGCCGGATCATCGGTACGGTGGGCGCGGATGCTGCCAACCCCAGCCTGACGGGTCAAACGGCGTTCGCGATCGCCATCGATCCGACGACCGGTCAGCTCTATGTGGCGGACTACCTCTCGCTCCACCACAACAGCACCGCCAGTCCGAACGATGTTCTGACGATGGCGGCCGGCAAGATCGGCGCGACCGTCACGTTGACGGATGCCGACGGCGATCATGTGACGGCTTCCGCCGACATCAGCACCCACATCAGCTTCCTCGACGACGGCCCGACCCTCGGCGCATTCGTCAACGGGACGCTGCCGAACGACATCGGCTCGGTGAACGGCACCTTTGCCGTCAATTTCGGAGCTGACGGTTTCGGTGGGTTCACGCTCACGGGGCCAGCCATCTCGGGCATCACCTACTCGACTGTCGCCTTGACCGATGCCGGTGGTCACGTGATCGGCTCGGAGTTGATCGGATCGGCCGGCGCAACGCAGGTGTTCGATCTGAAGGTGTTCGAGGACGGCACCTACACGTTCGATCTGCTGCATCCGCAGGCGTCGACGTCGGTCAGCAGCAGCCTCACGAATTTGGCCAGCGGGCACGTTCCGTGGGCCGAACTTTCCGACGGAAGCATCGAGTTCACTTCGCCGGGCGACATCAACTCTTCAACGAATGGTCTTGGCGTCGGAAACAACTTCCTCAACGGCGGCGAAACCTTCACGATGGAGTTCCACGTCCCAGGAACCGGCGTGGGCGTTGACGACGCACCCGGGACGAACCCGCAGTTTGTGGATGCCGTGAACTTCACCATTAATTCCGGTAACCCGGGGGATATGGTGTCATGGATCGCGACTGACACGGTCCATGGAACGACCCAGTCCGGGACGGCGACTGTGGATGCCTCGGGGACGCACCTGCTGATCGACCCGACGATCTCATTCAATACGCTTCAGATCACGGGCGTCGGCAACGAATCCATTCGCCTGCTGGCGGCATCCATATCGAAGACGGTTCTGCCGTCCGACCAAAACCTCACATTCGGTATCGTGGCCACCGATGGAGACGGCGATTCCACGGCGTCATCCTCGCTGGGCATTCACGTCGTCGCCGGCGATTCCAGCGGCAACTTTACATTGACGGGCGGCGCCACGGCCGACGTCATTGCCACGAGCTCTCACACCGACACCGTCAACGGCGGTGCCGGCACCGATATCGTCGACTATCGGGACGATACGGTCGGCGTCACGGTCAACCTGACGACTGGTCTCGGTTCTGGTGGTACTGGCAGCACCGCCGTCGGCGATACATACACCTCGATCGAGGGTATTCTCGGCGGCAGCGGCAACGATACCCTGACTGGCCTCGCTGCGGGCGGCACCTACTTCGACGGTGGCGCCGGAAGTGACACGCTGAACGGCGGTGCCGGAAACGACACCTTCGTCCTGACGCTCAATGGCGGTGGACACGACACCATCAACAACTTCAACGGATTGTCCGACCAAATCTTCGTCAATCTCGGCGACAATCTGTCGATCGGCCAAGCGTCCACGGTCGACGCGTCCAACTTCCATGTCGGTGACGAGACCCAGGCAGCGACGTGGAATGGCGGTACGGGCAAGGAGTTCGTGTTCAATACCACGACCCACGAATTGTGGTACTCGGCCAACGGTACCGGCACGGACAAGGTGGACCTTGCCCATGTCAGCACCGGTGTGCCGGCCGCGGCGAACGTTCACGTCTACTGATCGGCCCTGACAAGTTCTCCTAACCTCGCCGAAATTTTCGGCGAGGTTTGTTTTTGCCAGCGAGCGCTACATCAGCACGGGCAGGAAGCCGGTGGGGGGGCTCGCCGCATCAAGCGGATCCACCCCGGTCCATTCGGCGTCCGTCGCATTGGCGGCCGCCGGCGCGGCGTCGGCCTCGCCATCGAGCGGGAAACGCTTGGCGTAGGGCGCCGCGAACAATTGCACACCATGGTCGTTGATCGCAAACATCGGCGTGAAGTTGCCGAGCTCGCCGTCGTCGATTAGTTCGGAGCGGCGGCTGTCGAGGATCAGCCAATGGCCATCCAGGCGCGCCGCCAGCACGGCATGATCCTGGAGGATGGCGCGGTCGCGGCCCAGCACCAGGCGCAGATCCTCGCGCGGGAAGCCGGCTTCGCCGAGCGCGACGTATTTCGCGATCGCGTAGTCCTCGCAATCGCCCTTGCCGGTCGCAAAGGTGGCGAGCGGGGCGGTCCAGCGGTCGGCCTCGCCGTGCTGGGCGAAGTCGCTGACATAGCGGATCGTCTGGTTGACGGCGCGGTTGGCCTCGTCCAGCCGGTCGCGGCCGGACTTGGACTTGACCGCGCCGATCAGGCGGAGGAATTGTGCGGCATGCGACGGGCAGCCGGCGGCGTTCTCCCGGCACTGCTCGAGGATGGTCCGCTCCCTGGCGAGGTCGGATTCGAGGCCGCGCCATTTGCGCCAGAGGCTGTTCTCCGGCGCGCGGAAGGTGAACAGGCCAAACGGCTCGGTGCCTTCGGGCGGAAGCGGCTTCGCCGCTGGCATTGCGTCGGTCGCAGTATCCAGCGGGGTGAGCGCGGCGGTGCGGATCGCGTTCGGACCACGGCCGCGCTGCCGGTCGAGCTTGGCCAGAACGTCGCTGATGGTGAAGAAGGTGGCCGGCGGGCGGTTTGATGCTGCGTCCGAAGCCGGCGCGAGCTCGCCGGCGCCGTCGCCGAGCGTGAGCTCGTCCGCAGCAAACGCTGATGGCGCCGTGCAAAGACTTATCGACAGTGCAGCCACGGCGATGACCGCCGACGCGGCAGACTTCAACAACTTCATATGACGTCCCCACTATCGGGGACCGTCAACGTCTATGCGTCGATCTGCGTCCCCGCTGTTATCGGGATGCAGACTGGCGCGCGCGCCGCTTAAGCGGGGTTAAGTGGAGAGGGGCGGTGCCGGGAATGTCGGAAAGGCGGTCAATCCAGGGTTTGCCCGTTCGTTCGAAATTGAACGATCAAAAGTCACGATCGGTTAACCACGCAATCCGCCAAAGCGTTTTCGAGCGAAGTGGACACCGGTTCGCGTGAAGAAAACGCGTCAAACCAGGAATCTAGAGCTTCGGTTCTGATTCAACCAGAACCGAAAATGCTCTGGTCCCGATCAGCGTTCGCGCAGGGCCTCGTCGCGCAGCAGGCGCGCGGGCTTCACGATGTAGTCCAGCACCGACTTCTCGCCGGTCAGCACCTCGACCGTGGCCACCATTCCCGGAATGATCGGATGCGGATTCTGCTCGGTGCCGAGATGGTTTTTGTCGGTGCGCACCATGACCCGATAGAAGGTCTCCGGACGTTCGGTCTTTTCCGCCTTGTCGTCGACGATGGTGTCGGCGCTGATGCGTTCAACCTTGCCCTTCAGCGATCCGTAGACCGAGGAATCATAGGCGCTGATCTTCACCACCGCGTCCTGGTTGGGGCGGATGAACGCGATGTCCTGGGGACGAATCCGCCCCTCGACCAGCAGCGTGTCGTCCAGCGGCACGATATCCATCAGATTGGCGCCCGGCTGTACGACGGCACCGACCGTGCTGACGTTCAGCTTGTTGACGATGCCGTGGACCGGTGCCTTCAGGTCGGTGCGGCGCACCCGGTCCTGGGCGGACTTGATGTTCTCGTCGAGCACGGCGAGATCGCCGCGCGATTTGGCCAGATCCTCGTCGGCTTGCGAGCGGAAGGAGGCGGTGATGTTCGCGATCTTCGATTGCGCCTCGGCGAGCTGTCCCTTCATCTCGGTGGCCTGCCGGTCCAGCCGCAGCATCTCGATCTCGGGCACGACCTTCTGCTCATAGAGCTTGCGCGTCAGGCTCTGCTCGCGTTCCAGAAGCTTGAGGGAGCCGGAGAGGCGGGTGACCTGCTGATTGAGGACATCGATGTCCTGCGCGACCTTCTGGGCCCGCATCTTGAACACGCTGGCCTCGGTCGCAACGGCGGCCGGAGCCACCGTGTCGACTTGATCCGGAAAGGTGATCTCGCTTCGCCCGCGCGCCTCGGTTTCGAGCCGAGCCACCCGCGCCGCCATCGCCGCGCGACGCTCGCGGATTTCGCCGAACTCGGAAGCGAACTTCGTGTCGTCGATGCGCATCAGGGACTGGCCCTGCTGAACGATGTCGCCTTCCCGCACCAGGATATCGCCGACGATGCCACCTTCGAGCGACTGAACCACCTGCATCTGCCGCGACGGCACGACGCGCCCGCTGCCGCGCTTGACCTCGTCGAGCACGGCAAAGTGCGCCCAGGTCAGGAACGTCGCAAGCAGCGCGCAGGACGTCCACAGCAGCATGCGGGAGGTGCGGGGCGTGCGCAACAACGCCGCGGACCGGATATCATTTGCGAACGCAAAATCGGAAGACGCCATAATATTTGCTCGTTATGCAGATTTCGGCTGGATCGTATTCTCCGGCGACGGAGCCGCGGACGCGGGCCTTCCCTGCAGCAGGGCGAGCACCTTGTCGCGGGGGCCGTCGGCAACCAGATGGCCATTGTCAAACAGCAGTAGCCGATCGACCATGTTCAGCAATGACAAACGATGGGTCGAGATGATGATGGTCATGCGATCATCCTGGAGCCCTTTGAGCCGCTCAAGGAATTCCTGTTCGCTGCGAATGTCGAAATGCGCGGTCGGCTCGTCGAGGAAGAGCACGCGAGGCTTGCGGATCAGGACGCGCGCGAGCCCGATGGCCTGCTTCTGGCCGCCCGACAGGCTGCGGCCGCCTTCCGAGATCGGCATGTCATAGCCCATCGGATGGCCGGCGATGAAGCTCTCGACGCCGGAGAGCCGCGCGGCGAGCAGGACTTCCTCGTCGGTCGCTTCCGGCTTGCCGAGGGCGATGTTGTCGCGCAGCTTGCCGAAGAACAGGTCGGTATCCTGCATCGCAAAGCCGATGCCGGCGCGCAGATCCGAAGGATCGTATTGCCGGGAGTCGACGCCGTCGACCAGGATACGGCCTTCCTTCGGCTCGTAGAATCCGAGCAGCAACCTGCCGACCGTGGTCTTGCCCGATCCCACCCGGCCGATGATGCCGATCCGTTCTCCGCCCTCGATCTTGAAGCTGACCTTTTCGAGCGCGTTGCCCGGCGCGTTGGGGTAGGCGAACGACACGTTCTCGAAGGCGACCTTGCCGTCCTCGATCCGTCTCGCGACATAGGATCGCGTCGGCGAACGTTCCCGCTCGATCGACATGATCCGGTCGATCGCCTTGAGGGCCGATATCGTCTGCGTTCCTTTGGTGATGATAGAGGCTATTCCGGCGATCGGTGCCAGGACGCGGGCGGCGAGCATGTTTGCGGCGACCAGCGCGCCGACGCTGAGCTTGCCGTCGAGGATCAGGAAGATGCCGACGATGACGAGCAGCAGGCTGGTGATCTGCTGGGCGGTGCTCGCACTCGTCAGCGACAGCGACGACCAGAAGTGAACGTCCTCACCCGAACGGGCGGTCGCTGCGACCGAACGCTCCCACAGGGTCTGCATGCGGGCCTCGGCGCCGGTCGCGCGGACGGTTTCGAGGCCCGACAGGGACTCGACGAGCACGCCGTGACGCGCGGCGGATTCGGCCTGCAGACGCTTCATGGCGCGATCGAGCGGCCGCTGCAGCAGGAAGCCGATGAGCATGACGACCGGGAGCATGATCAGCGGGATCCAGGCCAACGGCCCGGCGATGACGAACAGGACCCCGACGAAGAGGACGGCAAAGAGCAGGTCCGTCGCCGAAACCACGCTTCCAGACGTGAAGAATTCGCGCACCGAGTCAAAGTCCCGGAGCTGATTGGCGAGGATGCCCACGGAGGTCGGCCGTTGCGCCATCTTCACTGCCATCACATGCTCGAAGATGTTGGCGGCCAGCACGACGTCGATGGTCTTGCCGGTCACGTCGATCATGCGACTCCGGACCATGCGGAAGATGAAATCGAACAGGATGCCGAGCCCCATGCCGATCGAGAGGGCGATCAGCGAGGGGATCGCGCCGTTGGGGATGACGCGGTCATAGACGCTCATCGTGAACAGCGGCGTCGCCAGCGCGAGGATGTTGGTCAGAAAGGCGGCGATCGCGATGTGGCCGTAACTCGGCCAATGCGTCTTGACCACCGACCAGAACCAGTGGCTCCTCGGGATGTCTCCGGCGGCGACGGTGCGCGCATCGGCGTGCGCAGAACTTCTCACCAGGAATGCGTATCCGGTGTAGTCGGCGGCGAGCGAGGCGAGTTCGACGGCGCGCGGGCTGTTCGGCGTCTCAGGATCGACGATCTTGATGGTCTTGTTCGCCGTGTCCACGCCCAGAAGGATGAGCGCCGTGCCGTTCTTCATGATGAGGACAGCCGGCAGCACAAGCGCAGGAATATCCGAAATGTCGCGCTTGACGGCCTCGGTCTCCAGGCCCGCGCGTCTGGCCGCACGGTCATAGAGCGAGACGGACAGGCGTCCGTCCGTGATCGGCAGTCCGCCGAGCAGAGCTTCGCGGCTCACCGCGCGGCCGTGATAGGCGGCAAGATAGGTCAACGACGCGCTGAGGGGATCGTCGCCCAATGCGCTCGGCCGACTTGTCGCGGCAGGCTTTGAAGTTGATTCATCCGGCGAGGGGCGGCCGGCGTCAGCCGCCGGGCTGGGAGTTCGCAATAACAATTCGAAACCTCGACAACCAAAATGGAAATGCAGAAATCACGCATTCAAAGATTTCGTGCAGGCTACAACAAACGGCGAACAAAATCAGCGAAACTTGCTTTAAGTATTAATACGGAATCGGAAGGGCCCCGTTTGGGGCCCTTCCGGCAGTCCCTGATTTTGGTTAGCGGGGCTTCTACCGAGCGGAACTCGGGAAGGCCGACAGCAGCCAGTGGGGCTTTGTCGACGCATAGGAGCTCGCGTTCGCCGTGACCGACGGATCCGCGTAAATGACGTTCGGGCCGTCGCTCGCGCTCTTCTGCTGCTGCATCCATTCCGAAGACCCGGGCACGGCCGCGGTCGTCGTCGAGCCGGTCCAGCGGTCGGCAAAACCGACATCCTTACCGACCTCCTTGGGCTGGGCCGCCGCATAGGTCTTGCCGGGACGGGCTACGGGGGCCGGGACGCCGACATGCAGCGGTTCGGAGCCCGTTTGCGGCACGTTCACGCGAAGGGTGGGGAACGAGTAGCGGGGCAGGCCAATCGATAGCATGTCCGTGGGGGCCGCATCGACTGGTGGCGGAGCCTTCAGATACTCGATCAAGGTCCCCATCGCGGCCAGCAGCTGGTAGTCGGCGAAAACGACGATGCTGCGGGCGGAGGTGAGCGAGACCGATGCGTTGAAGAACTGGTTCTGCGCGTTCAGCAGGTCGATCAGCGAGCGCTGGCCGAGCTCGTATTCCTTCTGGAAGGCCGCGATGGTCTTGCGGTCCGCTTCCAGCTGGCGTGTTAGGGCCGCGATGCGCGTGGCCGTAATAGTACGGGCATTCCACGCCTTGTCGATCGATTCATATGCATCGCGTTGCAAGCGGGCGTGGCGCATGGTGGCTTCGGTAAAGCGCTCGGCCTTCTCCGACCTGTTCCAGGCATCCTGGCCGCCGCGGAAGATGTCCCAGGACATCACCACCTTGCCGCTGTAGTCCTCATGCGTAACGGCGGGAGTTCCGGGGGCCGCCACGTAGGGGTATGAGTTGTCGTAATGGGTTGCCCGTCCCTCGAGATAGAACTTCGGGCCGAACGTTCCGTCCGTGGCCTTGAACGCATGCTTGGCGGCGTCGGCGTCGGACTGTGCCGCCGCAATCGTCGAATTGAACCGCAGGGTGGTCGCGAGCGCCTCGTCGCGGCTGTTCGGCAATCCCGCAAGAGGGGCGGGGAAGCGAACATTGATCGGCTCGAGGCCGACCGTCTTGCGGTACTTCGCCTTGGCGTCTTCTAGGCTGCGCTGGAATTCGGCGAGTGCCGCACGGGCGGCTTCGACGCGCTCCCGCGCTTGCTCCAGGTCGCCTTCGCCGGCGCGGCCACCCGAGAAGCGGGAGTTCACGTTTGCAAAGATCTTCTCGTGATTGGCGACGTTTTGCTGGGCAAGGCTCACCAAGCGGATGTAGCGCACGACGTCCATGTAACCTTCGGCGGCGTCGAGCGCCAGCAGCTCGGTTCGTTCCTTGACGCGGGAGGCGGCGGCATTCACGCGAGCGGTCTGACGCCAGACGTCATAGATCGACGAAAAGCCATCCCACAGCAGCTGGCGCACCACCACCGATTCC
The DNA here is from genome assembly GCF_011516645.4 of Bradyrhizobium septentrionale. Lineage (NCBI taxonomy): Bacteria > Pseudomonadati > Pseudomonadota > Alphaproteobacteria > Hyphomicrobiales > Nitrobacteraceae > Bradyrhizobium > Bradyrhizobium septentrionale. Next base: position 6,575,013 of record NZ_CP088285.1, read on the forward strand.
TGGCTGCCATTGCGCCACGGTCCTGCACCCACAACCGGTGCCGACTGAATGTTCGGGCTGATGAAGTTCGGCGATTGGTCGAACTTTTCCGGACCGTAGCTGGCGTCAACGCGCACCTGCGGCAGCAGCGTGCTCTGGGTTTGCCTCAGCTCGCTTTCCGTCGCCCGCCGGTTCGCCGAAGCCTCGCCAACACCCGGGTTGGTCTGCATGGCCTGGCGCAAAGCATCGTTAACGGAAAAAACCTCGGCACATGCTGGCGTTGCCGCCAGGCAAAGGCACGCAATGACCGTGTATGCCGATCTCATTCTCCCGCCCCCACTCACAAAGATATTACGTAGAATCTGGGAAGGCTAACAAAGGACGGTTCCGCCACCTATGACATTTCAGCCACACAGCGGCTCTAAGTGGGAGAGTCATCGGGTGCCGATAAACGATCGATCTCAAGATTTCGATTAAAATTCAACATTTTGGCTGTGGTCACGGAGAACCCCGATGGTTGCCCAGTAGCAACACCGGACATCCGGAACAGAAAGGTCAGTTAAGTTTGTCTTACCCGGCCGCCGGCCCGAGCTACTGCTCGTGACAGGTCGCGAGGTAGGTTGCGACCAAGGGCGGGGCCTTGGGGTCTGACGAGGGACCGCCCAGGCGGCTCGTCAGCCTGTAGAGCGACTTGCTGGCAAAATAGAACCGGAAGATCTCGGCTGTGGATTCGTCCACGCGGGTCGCAAAGATCGACGCAGCCGTACGTTGAGCGGCGGCAAAGACATAGGTCGTGAGCTTGGCTCCCTTGCCCTCCATCGCGACCGACGTTCCCCACGTGACCGACAGGGTTTGGCCATCGATCACGACAGCAGGCCGGACCGCATCCAGATCGTCATCGATCCACTGGACGTCACTACCTTTGCCTGAGGGGCCAAGCTCGACCCGTTTGCCGTGCGGCGTGTCGCAGGTGAATTTTGAAGGCTCAGCTATCGCTGCGCTTGCCGTCGCAACGAACAACAACAGGCAGCCGACCGACCTCCACATTGGCCTTCCCTCTGATTGCTTTGGTTGGAGTGATACTGATGTCGCCGCCCGGCTTGCGCAACTCGGGGATGTACGGACGCGCCCGGCAGAGCCTGCGCTGCGGCTTCCGGGCGATGCCGGCGGGGGCGTCTGAGGGGCCGCGACTTCACTCTGGCGCGATCGGATGCGGCGGACGCTCGATCGATGCCCTGAGGCTGTCGAGTTCGACGAAGACATCGGCGTGCCTGCGAAGCTCGTCGGCGATCATGGGAGGTTTCGTTCGAATGCTGGAAACGACCGTGACACGGACGCCCATCCGCCTGACAGCTTCGACGACGGCCCGCAAGTCGCCATCGCCGGAGAACAGGAATGCGTGGTCGATGCGGTGGGCGATCTCCAATGCATCGACCGCGAGATCGATGCCGATGCTGCGCTTCATTCGCCGCCGTCCATCGCCGTCGTCGTGCTGCTTGGCTGCCTTTCTCCTGACCGCATAACCGTTGTAGTCGAGCCAATCCACCAGCGGCCGAAGGCTGCTGAACTCGTCATCGTCTCGCACGACCGTGTAGAAGTATGCGCGGACGATCTGCCCATGCTTGCCGAACTCCGCGAGCAGTCGCCGGAAATCAACTTCAAAACCGAGTTGCTTGACGGTGGTGTGAAGATTCGCGCCGTCGATAAAAAGTGCAATACGATCGGTCATCTCGAACCCCATGACGCCCGGATCAGCTGCTGTACGCTTTGGTTCTTGAAATACCTTGAGCGCGTGGTGACGCGCCCTGATTGAAATGACTGATCCTAGAGCAATGACTAGGTCGGGAAAAAGCGGAAATTTTGAACACCGGGGGTATCATGCTGGTCATGCGCTCGTTGATAAGATGCGGTCGAGGCGACGCGATTGGCCGTCGCATGCAGTCGAAATGGTTGTCGTCGAGCAGGGATGCCGACGTCCGCGCTTGCGTTGGAGCGCGGGTGTACGTTCGGGCAGCGGTGAAGAATCGTCTGCCATAGCGCTTCGTTTGTGGCGCTCCGTTGGCATCGGCGGCAATAACCGCTCGCGCAATTCCGATCTTGATATCAGCATCATCAGAATGAATGGGTGCTTACGTCTTCGGCCGAGCGCCGCCGTCGACGTGAGCCAATGGTGCAGCGCAACGGTGCTGTCGAGCTGCCGCGCCGGTGCGCACAAGGTGTCGATTGCGTCAGGCGCAAGCTTACGTCTAAAATTGATCGAGTGTACCGGCGCCATTTCGCGCCGATGCGATATTTCGAGATACTACTTTTTTGCAAGCACAAGTTTTCGCCGTTTCGAATTTCGCCGCAGGGAAGAGGGCGGTTTTTGCATCCCCCGATTGCACAGGCCGTTTGTTGTTGCTGGCGGGGGTGGGTGAGCGGCGGCGTGTCCATTGCGCCGTCCGAACAGGTCTTCTCGCCCCTCGCCGATAGCGACAGGTCGGGATCGATCCATCGCTCATGATCGAGGATCGGGATGGGGAGGCTTGGGACGGGAAGGCTTGGGACGGGAAGGCGTGGGACGGGAAGGCATGGCCGAAGCGCGCGAGATGCCTCGTCGTCCTTTCGCTCTGCGTCCTGCTGGCCTGTTGCGGGGCTGCGCGCCAGGCCATCGAGGAGGAGGCTGAACCGGCGGCGATCAACCCGACGCCGGTCAGCCTGAACGGCGCGCTCGCGGATTGCCGCAGCGCCTTCCCGGATCAGATCGCGCAGGCGGAGGCGAGGGCGTCCTGCGTGATCAAGGCGACGGAGCTCGCACGGCCGCTGCTTCCGTTTCCCGAATTGCTCGATCGGGAAAATGCCCTGCGCAAGGCGTTGGCAGGGCAGGTTCAGGCCAGGACAATGTCCCTGCTCGAGCGAAACGTGCAGATCCAGAAGCTTCATTCGCAGCTGCTCGAGGAAGAGCGCAGCAGGCAATCGGCAGCGCCGGCCGACGCCGGCAAGCCGCCGCTGGCGGTCGCGCAGTGGCGACAATCGAACCCGGAGAGTTGCGGGCGGCTCGGAGGGGATTCCGGGACGTGTTACTGAAGCATTCGATGCAAGCCGTTTTCTGACCGTGCAGTGAAAGTTTGCACCGTCGATGAAGAGCGCAATACGGTCCGTCATCTCAGTCCCCATGACGCCGCATCGTTCGTTTTGCGCTTGGTTTTGGACGCTTTTTGAGTGTATCGCGGGACCGGCGTGTCGCAACCAAGGTCTATCTATCGGATCGGCGTTTGAGATGGGCACACCTTCCCTAACCAGAAAGGCAATTTACAGGGTGTGCTTGATGCAATTTTAGTACGCCATATCGGCAGCCTTCAGCCTTTCGTTGATTCTTTCGTCGTTGAGGTTACGACAGCGCGCTCACTATCATTGCTGGCACGCCGGTCCTCTAAGCTACTGCCTTCTCTCGAAGATTTCGTTTGGGTTCGTTCTGCCGAATTTTCGATATCACCTCTGTCGCGGGCGGACCTCTTCTCAACGATGTTTTTTCTCAATTTTGAATCCGAGCGCTGCGAGTAGCGTTCTAGCGCCGCGAGGCGTCGAAGCGCCGTATGCAGTGCATCGAGATCCTGGGATCTCGACAAAATATCAACCTCGTTGAGGGCCTTGACGTGTTCAACCTCGATCTGGCGGAGACGCTGACACATCGCATCAACGGAGGCGTCATCGGTCGATGCATCGCCGTCGGTGCTAGCAATGGTAGCCGCGGCCAAGCCATGGCGAAGCGCGTTCATCCTCGAACGCGCCTTGCCTTCCTGACTGCGCGGGCCACGACTTTTCGCGCCGTTGCGCCTGTTCGCCGCGATCTGCCGTTGCGATGCCATTTCGCTTACTTCATCGATGCCTGCGACTGGCCGGAAGCCTTGACAGCGATGGCCTTCTCTGCTGCCAAGCGCAGGGCCCGCGCGTTGGCTTTGGAGGCTCTCTCCAGATCATCCAGAAACTTATCCAGACGCTTCTGTGCCGAAACGATCAGGCGCTCGATGGTTGCCAAGGCGGGCAATGCCAGTTGGAAGGCTTCGACCTCCAGCGCGTTGGGCGGGAAGCCGGCGTTCTCAATCATTTTCATCATGGCCGGTCGGGACGCGGAGTCATTGAACCACGCCGCAGCAAGCTTACCTGCGTCCGATTTCGCAATCGCCTCAGCCAGACTCGGTGACGCCATGCGCACCTGAATTTTACAGAGCAAGGACTCCAACGCCGCCCGCTCGTGGCTGCGCAGCACGCCGATCTTCATGTGCTGGTAGCGCAGGACGTCCCAGGTCAACACCGTGGCCTGATACACTGCCAAATAATCGCGAGAATTCTGGGGTTTGCCATAATCCTCGAGGCTGTCAAACAGCTGGTTGAAGTCCTTCGCGTTCTCGTGGGGCAGCAATTGCGGGGTGTCGAGATGACGCTTCAGGACATCCAGCGGATAGCGCTCGTTGTCTCGGGCAGATTTATTGTCGCTCATGGCGGCTCCTCGAATGCACGGAATTTGTGCTGAGTATCGAGGAACAGGAGCTGAATGGATTCTGCGAGGGGCCGGTTGTGGGAACAATCGGGTGGTGTGGAAAAACTCGGGGTGGCGTGCTGTGGATCTAGCTGGCGGGGAAATCGTTGGTGATGAGGCGGACGATTGTCTCGGTAGTCACCGGCGCAAGTTGTTCTTGGCGGAGGTATGCGCGCAGCGGTTTCAAAACAAGCTCAAGAAAATCGTAGACCGGACCGCCTTCCACGTGGACCAACTTGCCCTGGCGCATAATCGGCTGCCGCCGCCGGCGAACCGATTGCCCGCTGCGGCGAAAAATCTCGCCCAATTGGTCAGCTAGAATCTGATCTGCCCGATTGTACTTCCGACCCGCTTTGCGCTTTTTCTGCAACGAAACGAGGGCAGCGCGTGCTGCCTTCGCAATGTTCAAGCCAGTCGGTTGTTCGACTTGTCCAGGGAAGGCCGCAACTTGGTCTCCCCATACGTCCCGCCAATGCGTTCCTGGGGGCTCGTCGCCGCGCTGATAGTCACACGCCATTGCCCACTCGACAGGGGCTGGAAGCTCGCGGGGGAAGAAGAGGTCGGGGTTTTTCGAAACTTTCAGAAGGGTAGCGGCGAGTACACCGACGGGCATAGTGGCGGACGCCGCCGCCGCAACCGTCAGCGCGCTGGCTATTTGACGTAATTCCTCTGCTTCGTCTGTCGTTGGAATCGCGTCTGAATTCTCTTCCGGGGGCGGCAGATCGTGTTCGGCGTAGAATCCAAGAGCCGTCAAGATGGACACCCGATCCAGGCACAGCCCCAGATAGATCTGATCGAATGCGGCTCCCCACGGAGATTTAGGTTCGATCAATTGCGGCTTCGAAAGGGTTGGCATCAATGCGCTCCATCAGAATTGACAACCTATCGACCGAAGTTTTTTTATCGAGTCACAATAATGAGTGCGTTTCATTCTTCCCAGCTGCCATCGCACCAAAGCCGCTCCGGCCTTTTCTTTTTGGTGGCGATCTTGGCTGAAATCGAAAGAGAACCTGCGGTCGATCTGCAATGAGTTGCGCTCCAAGAAACTCCCGTAAAACAACGGGGCCCCGCGGCTCGTTCTCCAAGAAGAACGCCTTGCGTAAGGCGTTGGCAGGGCAGATTCAGGCAAGGACAATGTCCCTGCTCGAGCGCAACGTGCAGATCCAGAAGCTTCATTCGCAGCTCCTCGACGAAGAGCGCAGCAGGCTATCGGCCGCGCCGGCCGACGCCGGCAAGCCGCCGCTGGCGGTCGCGCAGTGGCGACAATCGAACCCGGAGAGTTGCGGGAGGCTGGGAGGGGATTCCGGGACCTGCTTCTGAGACCGCGCGATGTTTGGCGGTTAGGCATACTCGAGAGCCGCATTGTGGGCCTGCTCGAAATTGTGGAACGGGAAACTATGTAACTCGCCCGGCAAATTACGCTTGGCAAAAAAGGACTTGATGAAATCCTTGGTACCGTCGTCGAGCCAGTGTCGCCAATCACCAGCAATCGACGTGACCTGCCACGGCGCTCAGACAGCGCTCGAGGTTCGCCATCTCGTTCTCGACGATCGTGTTGAGACAGAGTGTCTTGGGTTTCGTCATCGGCGGTGATCAGTCAGTGATATAAAGCATTCGCCGGGCCGCGCTGGTTTCCAGGCTGATGGAAACAACAAGATGCCACAAGCTGCATTTGCCTTCTTGATGATGGCTTATTCCTCTGCGGGAGCATTCAGGTAATAGGGCTCAAACCGACATCGAGATCCGTTTGCTGCATGTTGGAAAAGTGCGCTGGAGTCATGTCTGCAGGCGTCGAATGTCTGGCTTTACGACGCACCAGTTCCCCAGACAAATTTGAGATACGATGATGGCTGCATTGTGCAGCCTTTGGAAACAAGCGTCGTGGCGCCACCATCTTCGGCATTGCTCGGTGAGCCAATCAAAATCAGGGTTCCCGCATTCCCTCGAGGCCTACCGGCAATACTCGGGAAAACAGATAGGTCAGCAATGTCCGTGCACCCGCCTTGATGTCGGCAGTGACGGTCATGCCTGGCTTTAGCTGGAAGCCTCCGGGCACCCCATACACCTTGAGCTGATCAATGGCCACGCGCGCCTTGTAGAAAACCGCTGCGCTATCACTTTGTGTGACGACCGTCCCACGCTGCGTATCTTGCCCTCCGCTGAAGCTATCGGGGCTGATGAAGCGGACAGTCCCCTCGGCCAAGCCGTATTGGACGAAGGGGAACGTGTCGAATTTGATCGCAACCTTCTGTCCGGCGTGAACGTAACCGGCATCGCCGGTGGCGATACGCATTTCTACCTCAAGCGGCGCATCGCTCGGTACGAGCGTGATCAGCGGCTCGCCGGATTGCAGCACCGAGCCGACCGAGACCTTAGCCACGCTAAGGACCACGGCGTCCTGGTCGGCGCGTAAGTCAACGAGTTCGCGCCGAAGTGTTGCCTTGCGCAGGCTTTCAGTGGCATCGCTCAGGCTGCGCCTGCGCAACGTAAGTTCCTCGCTGATCTTCGCCTTCCACTGCTGTTCGTAACCGTCGCGCTCGGCGACAAGCTGATCGAGGTCGCGGTGGGCACGCTCGGCTGCACCCGTGGCGTCAGTCAAGTTGCGTTGCATCTCGATCGCTTGGTCTTCCGCGATCAGGCGGTTCACCTGGCTGCCAACCTGCAGCCGTTCGAGCTCGCGTCGCTTCGACTCAAGCACACTCGCGATCCGATAGCGCTGACCGAACGCTTCGACGTCGTGCTCGGCGCGGGTTATCTGCGCCTGAAGCCCGCTGAGCTTCTGGTTGTAGCTCTCAATTTGATAGCGATACTGCGCCTGGCGCTGGCCATACATTGCAACCTGCAAGACCGTTGAGGTGTCAGCGCTCGTTGGCTGGTACGGCGTCCCGGAAGCTTCCGCCGTAAGCCGGTCGACCTCGGCCTGGAAGCTCTTCACCTGTGTCTGCAGCGCACTTACATCGGCCGACGAGAAGGTCGGGTCGAGGCGCGCCAGCAACTCTCCGGCGCGCACGGTCTGGCCCTCGCGCACGTTGATCGCGCGCACAATAGCAGTCTCGAGAGGCTGTACGACGTTGGTCGCCTGAAGTGACACGACTCGTCCCGAGCCGGTTACGACCATATCAATCGGGAACAAAGCAGAGACCGCCATCGAGGCGATGATCGCCGACACAGCTGTCCAGAGCATGCTCCGCGCGGCAGGCTTGAGCGGTGCTTCGACAAGCGCTGCAGTCGGAGACTCAAATTCGAGTAGCGCCGCCGGTGGTGCGTCAACTTTGCTGCGCTCGCTAAACAGTCGGTTTATGGCGGGGACCGTCAACGCCATGGCCCTCGGAATTGGGGTCCAGCGAATGCTCTGGGCGGCGGACTTGGCGAGGGCTTTTCGCACGGTGCCCGGAGACTTGAGGTCTTGTGACGGCACTGCGGATGCCGTGCCCCATCTGCGAACGCCAAACAAACTGAAGCGCCTGCGCGAAAGCGATAGCACCCGTGACGGATTCGAAAGCTGAGCTGCAGCCGACGTCGTTTCAATTTTTGCGTGGGGCACTACCGACAGTGGGAAGGCTACTGCTTGCGTGCGGCGCGCTATTGTCGCCTGATCACTGTACGGAGAGGGCGCTTGTTCGTTCTGGGTTACCGCAATCGCGGCCGGTGCCGGTGATTGAGCTGGATGGTGAGCGCCGTCCGCGATACGCCTACTCGGCAACGCCCGAGGCGTTTGGGGTGGATGCCCGCGGCTTCGGTCAGCCTCTACCTTCTGAATGGCTTCCTCAAGGGCAAGCCGCTCACATATCAGCTCTGGCTTCGTGAGCGGCGGATTTCGGTTGCGTGAATGACGGATGAAAGCAGAGCGAGTGCGCTCATAAAGTTCTTGCCGAGCTTCGCCCGTGTTGGGCTCGAGAGCAGCGACGGCCTTGTCGATGAGCGGGTAATACTTCGTCATTCAAAACCTGATATCGAGTTAAAATCTTCGCCTGGAGCTAGGCCAACCGAACGCGTCTAGGTCAGTCAGTGTTTCTCCCCGTTCACGCAGGTTCGAGCCATCTGATTGTCGCAAACCTGCCGTCGATTTCGTACCCACCTCACGACAGCCTCAATCGGCTATGCAACTGAGCAACTTCCCTCTGGATCACGGACCTGTCCGCTCGGTTCTTTGGCAAGACGCGTCAATTCAAGTGTCGCTTCGGTTACCCCTTGGGCCTCAGCCGCCTCGAACCAGGGCCGTGCTTCAGCAAGATTAGTCCGGCCGGCAGCGTCGCCAAGGAGATATCGGCCAAACATCAGTTGCGCCCTCGGATGGCCGCGCTGCGCCGCGTCGCGGAACCAGCGCCGCGCCAGGTCACGATCTGCCGCAATATCATAACCGCCGTGATAAAGCGCACCAAGCGCGAACATCGCCCCAGCATGGCCCTGTTCAGTCGCCTTCTCGAATAGCGCGCGTGCGCCGGGATGATCGGCCGGTCCGCCTTGGCCGTTTACAAGCATCTCACCGAGTAGGACTTGCGCGTCGACGATCCCGGCGTCGGCGGCGCGCCTGAGCCAGGCTCGGCCCTCGACGGTGTTTTCCGGGACACCTCGGCCTTCAATCAAGATCCGACCATACCAGTACTGGGCAGTTGGGACACCCACCGCGGCACGACGCAGCCACATTGCGGCCTTAGTATCGTCCCGCTCGATCCCGATGCCTTCAGCAAAGCAGACGGCGAAGTTGAAGGCGGCGATGAGGTCACCCGTTTCGGCGGCCCGTTCGAACCAATGACGAGTCTTCGCTTGATCGCCGGACGTGCCGCTGCCGCGAAGCACGAGATTCGCAAAGTCGACTTTCGACTGTTCGTTGCCGAGCTCAATTGCGCGCTCCAGCCAGAAAGTGGCGAGGTCCGAATCGCGGCCGACGGCGGTGCCGATGGAGTAGAGCTGACCCAGTGTTCTCGCAGCTGGCGCGTAACCTCCTTCAGCGGCGCGCTCGAGCCAGGCTACTGCTTCAACATAGTTAGGTGGCAACTCACCTCCGCGTGCGTACAGCAGGCCAACTCGAGCGGCCGCTTCCGCATCGCCGGCAAGTGCGGCCCGGCGCAGCCATGTTTCGCCTTCGACCAAGTCACGCTCGATACCGTGACCATTGACGAGGGCAACGCCCAAGCGCCTTTGTGCGAGGCGTACGTTCTTGTTGGCGGCGCGACGATACAGCTCGAGCGCTCGAGTCAAGTCAGCTCTCACGCCTATACCGAATTCGGTGAGCGCAGCGATCAGATAAAGAGCCGTCGGAATACCGGCCGATGACGCCTTCGCAATTTGTTCAACCGCCTCTCTTTGCGTCCGCTCGTCCTGTGCCCTGCGAAGCAGGGCGAGACCAAGGCCGAGGCATCCTTGAGGACAGCCGGCTTCCGCGGAGCGCGCGTACCAGCGCTCAGCTTCCGGCTCATCGGTGATGGAATCGGGACCGGAAGTTAGAATATACGCGAGAAGCGCCTGGCCTTCGGCCGAGCCGCCGTCGGCGGCGCGTCGCGCCCAGTTGAGGGCCGCTAGGAAATCTGGCCCGCCACTTTCATCGTCTATAAAGAGAGCCGCGCTCTGCTCAGGGACGATCGATCCTTCGACATACAATAGGGCGACGAAAAACTGGGCGTCTGCCGAACCTCCTTCCGCAGCGCGTTGAAGCCAGCGTGCCGCCTCTGAGGTCGCTTGTGGCACGCCGGTGCCTTCGAGGTAGCATCGTCCGACCCGATACTGCGCTTCGATACAGCCACCGCGGGCGGCGTAGGCAAGTTGATGGAAGCCTTCGACGGCCCGGCCTGACTCAAGAAGCTCAATCCCCAGTCGGGCGCGGGCTGACGTTGAGACCGGTGCAATCAGACGATCAACGAAACTCATCCTGTCGCCTTGCGTGGTGCGCTTACTCTCGTGCCGCAGAGGATTTAAGCGAACGCGGGCGCCCACCCTCCAAATGCCGGTGTTGCTGCTGCCAGAGCTGTCGATAAACGGCACAGCGTTCAAGTAGCTCTTCGTGTGGGCCGATATCGACGACCTTACCCCTTTCTAAGACGAGGATCTGATCGCAATCGACCAGCGAGGATAACCGATGCGAGACGATGATCATCGTCCGGCCTTTGGCGATACGCAAAAGGTTGGCGTTGACAAGTGCCTCGCTCTCGGGATCGAGCGCGCTCGTCGCCTCGTCCAAGATCAGAAGGCGCGGATCGGAAACGAGTGCGCGTGCGATGGCAAGACGCTGGCGCTGTCCTCCCGATAGATTGGACGAAGTTTCCTCAATCCAGGTCTCGTACCCCCGCGGCAGCCGCTCGATAAACTCCTCGGCACCCGCCAGGCGGGCCGCCTGCATAGCATGCTCCAGGGTTAAGCCAGGCCGGCTGGCAATGATGTTATCCCGCACAGTGCCACGAAACAGGAAGTTGTCCTGCATGACTACGCCAAAGCTGCTGCGCAGGTGCGTTAGATTGATCTCACGTAGATCGATGCTATCGATTTTAAGGTAACCGTTGTATTCGCGGTTAATGCCCTGCAGCAGGCGAGCGATCGTCGATTTTCCCGATCCGCTCCGACCGACGAGCCCGAGCATGGTGCCTGCCGGAATCTCAAATGAGACACGGTCAAGCGCCGGCACCGTGGATCCTTGATAAGTAAAGGAGAGATCCTGGAAGGCGATCGCGCCCTCAAATTTCGGTCGAAGCCCGTTCCGCATTGCCGCCGTTTCCGTTGGGTGGTTGAGCACATCAGCCACCTCACTCACCGAAAGGCGAACTTCCTCGATATCTTGCATCAGTTTTGCGAGGCTAATGAGCGGGCTTGCTACTCTAGCGCCGAGCATTAAGAACGCGATAAGAACACCACCGGTAATTCCGGTGCTGCCCGGCGGCCACGCAACAAGAAGATAGCAGCCAACGAGTAGAACCCCGCGATTGATGAATGCCTCGATTGGGTTCACGATGGTCTGCGCGACATTCGAGATGCGTCCCGCGTCGAGGCGCGCTTGGCCGGCCTCGGCCACGCGCGCGTCCCACTCCTCATTGCGTACCCTTTCGATTGCAAGGGACTTGACCGTCCGCATGCCGTACACGGTCTCGACAAGTACGGAGTTCTTGCGGTTTTCAGCTGTCACGAGCCGCGCAAAAACCCGCCGTATCGCGGGCAAGAATGCCAATACCACGAGAGCAACGACGGCAGACGCTGCAAGGACCAACCAGGCGAGCGTAGCGCTCATCCAGAACAGGAACGGCAGCAGTGCGATCAGCGTGAATATGTCGAGAAACGTGCTGACGAGCTTGCCGGTGAAGAAACTGCGAATGTTGAAGATTTGGCCAACTTTGCGAGCTGTCTCGCCGGTCGGGTGGCGCTCGAAGAAGTCCATTGGCAGTGCAAGCAGCCGCCGGAACACATGCATTCCCAACCGCGCGTCGATCCGCGTTGCAGTGACCTCAATGATTTCGCGACGCGCATAGCCAAGCAGCGTGTCGTAGGCCGTGACGAGGATCAGTATGAGCGAGATCATACCCAGCGTCGACATGGCCTGATGCGTAATCACCCGATCGATCGCGACCAGGATCAGGAAAGGCGGCACGATTTGCAAGACACTTAAGCTTATTGAGGCGACGGCGATCTCGCGCAGATTGCGGCGCTCTTCCAATACGCGATACATCATCCACGAAAACGAGAACGGCTCCTCGTCGGCAGCAGCGCCTCGCTCACGCCGCACGAGCAGTACGTCTCCGCGCCAGACGTTGGCGAGGCGAAGCTCATCGACGGCAACGGGCTTTTCACCGGGACGGTTTGGATCCTGGACAGATACCGTTCCAGCATTGGCATCGCGCGAGACCACGATGCCCGCACCACCATCGGATAACAGTAGCACTACTGGGGTGTCCGACTGCATGCGGATCAGGTGACGCCATCGGAGACGCGTCGCCTTTGCCCATAGACCACCTTCGCGCGCCCATGTGACAAGAGCGGCGGGAGATGGCACCTCGCCGGGCAGAGCGCGCAACGCCTTGCGATCGAGTTCAACGCCGTGGTGCTGGGCGACAAAGATAAGTGCGTCTACTCGTGGCTTAGCCGCATCACGCTTCTCTTTTCCGACGGAGATGCCGCCAGGCGCGGGCCTTGCCTCGCGGAACTCTTCCGAAACTTGGAGGTCAAACTCCGGCTCCACGTAACGCCCCCACTTTCGATCTGTTGGATAAGGATTCATCTCTCCGCGGCAACGTGCGAATAAGCGTATCGCCGCGCACAACAGCCGCGCATCCTCGATCTGCGGGCGATGATGGTATCACTCGTCCGGCATTTGGCAAACGCTAGACGGCAGCGAGACTCGAGTCGTCGCGCTACCGCGTTGGCATCCCTCTATCTTCGTCTAGCCGTGGTTGCTCGATGTCACGATCATCCGGCCGCCGCGTGTTCCAACGTGCTGTTTGCGACTGGCTGGTCACCTGGCTCATCCGAAAATTCCGGGGTAATCAAAAAGGGGGAAGTACCCCCGGCGCGGATCGACGAGATCTTGTGACTTTGCTGGTTGGCGCTCTTGTCCGATGAACATCCGACAAAGAGGCAGGCGAGCACAGTTCCATCGGTTTGTTCGTCATTTTTCATTGAGATAGTCGGGAATGCCGGTGCACGAATAACAGAAATAGATTTCGTAAGACGATTGCAGAAAGAATGGGCAACAAACAAATCGCCGCCGAAAGCAAGCCTTCGTCGGACGTGGAACTTGCTTCCGCGTGTCGTGCGTTCGATCGTGATCGACTCTGCGAACAACATAGGTCAATTGACTCTACGCATTCCTGCGTGTTGGCTGCGCCGATTCCACCTGCCGGGCTCCTTGGCTTTCCGGAGTGTTTTGATGAAAAGCAATTTTGGCACCACCAGCGAACTCCGTAAGGGAAATGACAACACTGACGGAGCGAGAGGACCGGTGGGAGGGTATGGCTTCGTAGAGGTCGTCGGACGAGCTCATGCAAGCAGCAACGTCGAGATTCGAATTCAGCGCGGCGACGATGAATTCGTCATCCTCGGGACGACAACTACTCTACCGCTAACGGATCCGTTCCTGCAGCCGGTGGCGACGCCGGATGCGAGCAACAGGTTTGCTTTCAGAACCGGCGTTCAACCCGGGACTTACAGTTTTGAGGTGCGGCTTCAAGGCGCATCACTGGAAGCAGCATCTAACCTGGCTTTGACGGATCTCGTTTCGGCGAAGAAATACTCTTTCGAAGAGGGCAGCGGAGGTACCGGGCGCTTCGTCACGCACGACGTCACTGTCACGGCAGCCGCCTAATTGGTGAGATTCTGGTTGCGTCACTTCCCCCAACTGAGCGTCGCTTAAAACTATCCGGATGGCTTACATTTTGAGCCATTTGAAGCGGAATGGGTGTTGTCTTTGACGCACCTGGATTTGGAATAGGAAGCACTTTCGAAGCACGAAGAAATTAGCCGTTCGAGGCAGAAAAAATAGCCCGCGAGCATAGAGCGTTTTGCCGCGTCTGAGCGACCGGCAGCCGCCGAAGTTTTGGACGTCGTATCACGCCAATTGAACGTTGCGTAACTCCAGCCAATAGAGATCCGAGCGATGGCAGCCCTTGGCATCATCACCGTTACCGGCACCATTAGTGGGACCAGCAATCAGGCCGTTTATATCTACTACAGGGATGCCAGCATTAGCGGCACCAACACGACCGGCTGGATATTGCTTGGATCGACAACGCCAGAAGCGTCTGGTGATCCGCTCAATACCGATGGGGATCAGGATTTTTCTTTCACGGTCGCACTCCCCGCAGGCAACTGGGACTTTGGTGTCGCGGAAGCGACGGGCTCGAACCTGACAGCTCTGCAGATCACCGATAGCAATGGTACGACCTTTACTAACTTTTCGACCGGGTCGAGCAGCGGAAATAGGTCGTACTATGTAACCGAAGGCGTGACCGTCAGCATTGCGAGTGGTGCCACCGGCGCTACTGGCGCGACTGGCGCGACCGGGGCCACAGGCGCGACCGGAGCCACTGGTGCGACCGGAGCCACCGGCTCGACAGGTGCGACTGGTTCGACCGGCGCAACGGGCTCGACAGGAGCGACGGGTGCCACTGGCTCCACCGGTGCAACGGGTGCGACCGGCGCCACGGGAGCGACGGGCGCTACCGGCGCAACGGGCTCGACCGGCGCAACCGGGTCGACGGGCGCGACCGGAGCCACCGGCGCCACGGGCTCGACCGGCGCCACCGGTGCAACGGGCTCGACCGGCGCCACGGGTGCAACGGGCGCTACCGGCGCAACCGGGTCCACAGGCGCAACCGGTGCAACGGGTGCGACTGGCGCGACCGGCGCCACGGGTGATACCGGCGCAACCGGTTCGACCGGTGCTACTGGCGCGACGGGTGCCACTGGCGCAACGGGCTCGACCGGCGCCACCGGTGCAACGGGCGCTACCGGTGCAACCGGCTCGACCGGCGCAACCGGTTCAACGGGTGCGACTGGCGCCACGGGTGCAACGGGTGATACCGGCGCAACCGGTTCGACCGGTGCTACTGGCACGACGGGTGCCACTGGCGCAACGGGCTCGACCGGTGCCACCGGTTCAACGGGCGCGACCGGAGCCACCGGCGCCACGGGTGCGACCGGCGCAACAGGTGCAACCGGGTCCACAGGCGCAACCGGCTCGACGGGAGCGACCGGCGCCACGGGTGCAACAGGTGATACCGGCGCGACCGGTTCGACGGGTGCTACTGGCGCGACGGGTGCCACTGGCGCAACGGGCTCGACCGGCGCCACGGGTGCAACGGGCGCTACCGGCGCAACCGGGTCCACAGGCGCAACCGGTGCAACGGGTGCGACTGGCGCGACGGGAGCCACAGGTGCAACGGGTGATACCGGCGCAACCGGTGCTACTGGCGCGACGGGTGCCACTGGCGTAACGGGCTCGACCGGCGCCACCGGTGCAACGGGCGCTACCGGTGCAACCGGCTCGACCGGCACAACCGGTTCAACGGGTGCGACTGGCGCCACGGGTGCAACGGGTGATACCGGCGCAACCGGTTCGACCGGTGCTACTGGCACGACGGGTGCCACTGGCGCAACGGGCTCGACCGGTGCAACGGGCGCTACCGGTGCAACCGGCTCGACCGGCGCAACCGGTTCAACGGGCGCGACCGGAGCCACCGGCGCCACGGGTGCGACGGGCGATACCGGCGCAACCGGTTCGACCGGTGCTACTGGCGCGACGGGTGCCACTGGTGCGACGGGCTCGACCGGTGCAACGGGCGCTACCGGTGCAACCGGCGCAACCGGTTCAACGGGCGCGACCGGAGCCACCGGCGCCACGGGTGCGACGGGCGATACCGGCGCGACCGGTTCGACGGGTGCTACTGGCGCAACGGGTGCCACTGGCGCAACGGGCTCGACCGGCGCCACGGGTGCAACGGGTGCTACCGGCGCAACCGGGTCCACAGGTGCAACGGGTGCGACCGGTTCAACGGGCGCGACCGGAGCCACCGGCGCCACGGGTGCGACTGGCTCGACCGGTGCCACCGGTTCGACGGGAGCTACCGGCGCGACAGGTGCAACTGGCCCGACCGGAGCGACCGGCGCCACGGGTGCGACCGGCGATACCGGCGCGACAGGAGCCACCGGTTCGACGGGTGCGACCGGCGCAACAGGTGCAACCGGCTCGACAGGCGCAACCGGTGCAACGGGTGCGACCGGTTCGACGGGCGCGACTGGCGCGACGGGTGCGACCGGGGCCACCGGTTCGACGGGAGCCACCGGCGCGACAGGTGCAACTGGCGCGACAGGCGCCACCGGCGGCTCAACTGGACCAACCGGCGCCACCGGTGGGCGACAC
Organism: Bradyrhizobium septentrionale; assembly: GCF_011516645.4. Classification (NCBI taxonomy): domain Bacteria; kingdom Pseudomonadati; phylum Pseudomonadota; class Alphaproteobacteria; order Hyphomicrobiales; family Nitrobacteraceae; genus Bradyrhizobium; species Bradyrhizobium septentrionale. The sequence continues at coordinate 6,591,350 of NZ_CP088285.1, forward strand.
GGCAACAATGGCCTCGGCAATGGCCCGGACGGGGGCGAGACTGGAGCACCTGGCACCGATCCGAGCAACCCGGGTCACGACAAGTCAGCCAAGGTGAGCATCACCAAGGCCGACGTCGCCACCGGGGCCAGTGGGCAGATGACCTTTATCAGCGGCACACCGGGCGACGTTGCCCAGGAACCAAAGGTGAAGCCCACTCTCGCTACCCTTGGTGGGCCTCACGATCTGCAGCCGAGTGACTTCTCGGCGGCGGGCGCGACTGCAACTGGCCCGACGGGCGCGGGCAGCCAAACGCCCGATCCAGAGTCGAAGGCCAAAGGCGGACTGTCTCTCGACGATCCGCATGGGCAAAAGACGGTGGAGAGCGTGTTCAAGCCGCACGGCTAGTCGACACGCGCGACCATGGGAGGAGTGCGACCCGGTTTGCACTTCTCCGCTAATCAGATCGCGCAGGCAGGCGAGGGCGTCCTGCGTGATCAAGGCGACGAAGCTCATGCGGCCGCTGCTGCCGTTTCGTACGCATACGACGAAGGCCGCCTGATTGACGCATGCGCGTGGGCGTGGCGATCTGTAAGATAGCGTTGGGTGAAGGTCAGGCGGCCTGCTGATCGGTGGGGTTGTTGGCTTGCCGCAGGAGCTTCCATTCCCAGGGCAGCAGTTCGCGCAGACGCGAAGTGGGAAGATCGGCGATCCGGGCGAGGACGTCGGCGAGCCAGGCTTTGGGATCGACGTTGTTCAGGCGGCAGGTCGTGATCATCGTCAGCATGATGGCAGCGCGGTCGGCGCCGCGCAGGCTGCCGGCGAAGGTCCAGTTGCGCCTGCCCAACGCGATGCCGCGCAACGCTCTTTCAGCGGCATTATTGCTGAGGCAGATCCTGCCATCATCGAGGAAGCGGGAGAAGTCGTCCCAGCGCCTGAGCATGTAGTTCATGGGCTTCAGGACCTCGGAGGAGCGCGACAGGGTTTCTCGCTCGCGGAGCAGCCAGTCGTGCAAGCCATCGAGAAGCGGCTTGCTTCTCTCCTGGCGTACGGCACGCCGCTCGTCGGCATTGCGGTCGTTGATGGCGCGCTCGATCTCGAACAGAGCGTCAAGACGCCTGACCGCCTCCAGCGCGATCGGGGAGACCGGTTTGCCCTTGCGGCCTTCCCTGGCCGTTTTCTCGATGTCGGCCAGCTCGAAGAATCCCCGCCGCGCATGGGCCAGGCAAAATGCGGGCGTGATCGGCATCGCTTTTCTTTTCGGATCGAACAACGGCTCGAAGCCGCTATAGCAATCCGCCTGCAAGATACCGGCGAAGGCGGCCAGATGCTTCTGGGGATGTTCGCCCCGTCGGTCGCTCGAGGCGTAATAGACCGCCGCCGGCGGCGCAGGCCCGGCGAACGGCTGGTCATCCCGCACATACGTCCAGATCCGCCCAGTCGTGCACTTGCCCTTCGCCAGGATGCGGATGGTGGTGTCGTCGCCATGTAGGCGCTCGGCCGCGAGCACATGGTGCTCGATCAGCTGGAACAGCGGCATAACGGCGAAGGTTCCGTGGCCGACCTGGTCGGCCAGCGTCGACAGCGGCAGATCGATCCTCTCGGCCTTAAAGCGCACGCTCTGACGGTTGAGCGGGATATGCATGCCGAACTTGTCGAACAGGATTGTCGCCAGCAGTTGCGGACCGATGAAGCCACGCGGTGTGGCATGGAACGGCGCGGGCGGCTGGCTGATCTTCTCACAATCGCGGCAGGTGAACTTTTCCCGCACCGTCTCGATCAGCTTGAACCGGCGCGGGATCTCCTCCAACGTCTCGGTCACATCCTCGCCCAGCTTCGCCAGGCGCGATCCGCCGCAGCAGGCGCAGCTCGTTGGCGCCTCAATGACGACCCGCTCGCGTTCGATGTCGTCCGGCCAAGGCTTGCGCACCGGCCGCTTGCGCGTGAAGGCCCGAACGTTCTGTACCTTTGCAGCCGCGGCACGCGCGGCGAGCTCATCCTCACTCGCCATGGTGATGAGTTCTTCGAGCTCCAATTCCAATTGCTCGATCAGCCGCGCCGTGCGCTCGGACCGCGGCCCGTACAGTTCGCGTTTGAGCTTCTCGATCCGCAGTTCGAGATGTGCGATCAACGCTTCGTTGTCCGACAGCTCCGCCCGCGCGCTGGCGGCATCCGCGACTGCGATATCGCGCTCAACTTGCAACGCCTTGCGCTCGGCCAGCAGCGCCATGTAGGCGCTCGCAAGATCCGCAGGAAGATCGTCTGGCTTCGAGCTCATGAAGCCATTGAATCAGATCGAGCAGCAGATTCAAACCCAAAACGGTTATCCGACCCGCGTCGGACGCTGGGTTTCTTGCGGGGTGCGCCAATCGATTCCGGACAACAGATAACTCAACTGCGCCGGCGAGATCGTTACCGTTTCACCGCCAACCGATGGCCAGATGAACCTTCCTCGCTCGAGTCTTTTGGTAAAAAGGCATGCTCCTTGGCCGTCGTGCCAGATCAGCTTCACAAGATCGCTGCGGCGACCGCGGAAGACAAACAAATGACCGCTGAGCGGGTCTTTGTGCAGCACCTCCTGCACTTGGAGCGCCAACGACGGAAAGCCTCGGCGCATGTCCGTGTAGCCTGTCGCGAGCCACACTCGCGCGCCCGTCGGAACCGGGATCATCGGCGGACCAAAGCATCGAGAACGCGACGTAGCGCATCTCCATCAACGTCGCCATCGACCCGGATGCGGTGCCCGCTACCAAGATCAATCTCGATGATGCCCTGGCTCTTGCGTCGACGCGCCGTTGGCGTCAACGGCGCTTCGGCCACCTCCCGCGGTAGCGCAGACGGCCCAATCTCGACCGGAACAAACGGCGCTATGCTCGCTTCGCCGTGCCTGCAAAGCTCCTTACGCCACCTGAACAGCTGGCTCACATGAAGCCCGGCCACGCGAGCCACCTCGGAAACATTGGCGCCGGGCTCGAGCGACGCTGCGACGAGCCGTTCCTTCTCATCCTGCGACCACCGGCGCCGCCGCTCGACCGTTGTGATCACCTCCGCCCTCGAAATCGTCATAGCGCTTCTCCTAGGATTACCCCTAGGACCTGCAGCGCTCGCGCCCATCAAACAAGGCGGCCCTTAGCGGAGGGATACGCCGTTTCCCGAATTGCTCGATCGGGCGAATGCCCCGCGCAAGGCGTTGGCAGTCTGGTCCAGGCAGGGACAATGTCCCTACTCGAGCGAAAAACGGGCAGGTCCAGAAGCTTCATTCGCAGCTGCTCGATGAAGAGCGCAGCAGGCAATCGGTCACGCCGGCCGACGCGGGCAAGCCGCCGCTGGCGGTTACGCAGTGGCGACAATCAGAGTTGCGGCCAAGCAATGTGTTGCGGCGCGCTGAGGGCGCTTAGCTAACACCGAGAAGGGTTCGTAGCCGAAGCGGTAGGTCGGTCGCAACTCGCAATTCCTGGCAGCTCGCCTGCCAGGCATCGAGATAATTCTCCAACGGGATGGTGCTGCGCCCTGGCCATCTGTTCAGCGCCCCAAGTGCTTCCATGGCGCTCGGAGCGCGTTCGTATTCAGTGAGTATCGAAAGAGAGGCCACTTGGGCGAAGGGACTGAGGCCCCGCCCAGCCTCTAGCTTGGCGCGATGCTGCCCGAACCACGCGCTGAAATCCTTCATGTTGCCCTGTTCGACGGCCAGCTTGCCGTAGCGCTCGACGATATTCTGCCGATAGACGGCGACTGCCGCACCGAAGCCGCTATCGCCCCGAAACGGCGGATCGCGTGACCAACTATCGGCCAGCAAGCCGAGGCCCCGCAGGGAGAACGCCTCGACCATCGCCTCCTCGAGCCACTGGCAAGGCCCACCCGGCTCAGCATTCGCTCGCCAGGAGTTTGCCGTGACGTGACCGAGTTCGTGGCCGAACTGATAGGCCAGCCTCGACCAATCGCGCTCGCCGATGTCGACAATGATCCAGGCAAGATCGGCTTCGTTGGAATGCAGCCAGATTGCAGGTGGGCCGCCGGACGCATGTTCGTCGACCCGCAGGCGCGCGGGTTGATCGTCCGAGACAAGGCGCACGGCGTCGAAACAGGCCTCGCGCATGCGTTCGAGCACATGCAGCGCCGCGGCGGGAACCATGTTACCCCAGTCACCAGCAAGCTCAAGTGAGACCGAACGGAGGATCGGCCGGTTATCCGCGATCGGCCGGATCCTGCGTGTTGCTGGGTTCAACCGTGAGCCGTGTTTCGAAATGCTCATACAACGCCCACCAAGCGTACCGGCGCGCCAAGTTATCGTTGAGACGTAACGAACCACGCCTCATTTCGATCCTAGAACGACTTGCTCTCCTTGGCCCGAATAGGAGGCTTATTTGCTGACAGTCGGCGCATGCGCCTTGTGAGTCATCCAGCGCGAATCCACGAAAACCATCGCGATTAGCCTCGGTCTCCGGAACGAGTCGGACCGAACGAACAAACCGTCTATCTGAAAGAACTGATTTCCGCGGACCGTGTGCCCACAATATTGCAGACACGACGTCCAGCTCCGTGGTTCGGAGAGCATTTGGTCGACCGAGAGAGGCGCATCGTGCTCAGGTCGCGGGCCGATAACTCAATCAGTGGATGCGATCCCTCTCTCGCGTTTTTCAGTGCAACCTTTACCTAACCGGACGAGTGTTGATCCAACGCGCTCAACAACTGGGTATTGGCGAACGGCCCATGAATACCACGGTTGTCGTGGATACCAGTCATGTAGCAAGATAATCGGATTAGGCTTTCGCGATCGGTAGAGAACGTTCATCGCACAGACACCCCGCGCCACACCGTCGATCAAAAAGATGTCAGCATCAAAGATCGTATCGTCGGGAGCAAAATAATCGTCGAGCCCGATCGGATTTTCTTCGCGAGTCTCACCGTAGCCGTGCTGCCAATATGCGCTCGGTTGGCAGAGATAATACTGCAGGCGTTGAGACAGCTGCGACGAAGCCTCCGCGATCGGCTTCACAATGGCATGCCAATCCAGGTTGTGCTCGATTGAAACCAAGCCTTGAGAACCACTCATTTCTTCAAGCCACCTGATGGTCGAGGCTCCCGACCCCCACTCGATCATTAGCGCATTCGCTGGAGCTGTTCGGATGGCGGAAACAATGTATTCGACCTCGTCTTGCTCCATTTGAATTTTGTGCTGCCGGCGAAATTCGTCTATCGCAGAGATGCTCATTGCTGCTCCCCCATGTGGCAATATTCAGAGTCAACCGTTGCAGGCTCGGTCACGATGCAAAAAAGTTGCAAAAGGTTCTCGCGTAGCGAGTATAACTACTCAATATCCGCTTCACTTAGCCTTGAAATCAGGTACTTCCATTCGTTTTTGCGAATCTCCCAGTCAAACGTCGCTTGACAGAAGTCTTGCTGCGCGACCGCCAAATCCGGACGGCCTTGCCAAGGGTTGGCAATCTCGTCCCGTAAAGCTCGGACAAATTCATGAGCGTGGACTGATGAGTTATCACTCCACGGATAGAGCCGCGCAAATCCTGCTGTGGTCTCCGGAAGCGCTCCGAGGTTGGGGACAATTACGCGACATCCCGCCGCCATGGCGTCAATAACCGCAAGGCAAGACGTCTCTTCGAAAATCGATGGGTACGCCAAAAAATGGATGCCTCTGAGCGCGCGCTTGAGGTCCTCATTTGGCAGAAGCCCGTGATAAGTGACGCCGGGCGTATCGGAAGCTCGTGAAATCAGATCGCTGTAATCATGGTCCTCCATTGCATACAGTTTCATGGAAGACCAAACGTGCAACTCGACATCAGGCGCATTCAGTTCGTCCCACGCGTCAAGCAAGATCGACAGGCCCCGGAAGGGGGTGCTTGTGTATGCGAACTTCAATGGCAAAGCGCGCTTCCATGCTCTGCGCTGCGGATCAATCGATGTTGCGTTCCTTAGAACGACGCACTTGTGCCGCGGGATGTCGAAAGCGGCTTTGTATCTTTCCAGTTGCCACTGCGAAACGAACACAAATGTCGCCACCCGGGAAACCAGTTCGGGATCTGAGCACCACTGAACCGCTTGTTGATCCGCATTGTGGTGCATCCAAAGGACGAGGGGCCTTCCTGTCAAGCTTCCGATATCGAAGCTGTTTATTCTGAGGTCAATTTTTTCGTTCATGGTTCCGAGGCGCCCCTGAAGCGCCTCAACCATGAGTTCTGTCCCGCCCAGAGGCCGGGTTGGTCTGAAGCTGGCGGCCGATTCTGCCGTCACGTTCCTGCGTGGTTGCGCGGCCGTCAGTATTGCCCGATGCTTGCTGATATATTCGCGTCCCATCGAGCCGAGTTGATCTCGGTAGAAACCCAGGTTTTTCGCGAGCCGCGGGTCGTTGGGCTTCGCGTTCAAAGCTGCTTCGCCGTGCTTGATGGCCTTATCAGGCAAGCCAAGATGGTGGTACGCCAAGGCTGTAAGATCATCAATGCGGAAGCCCCACGCGTCGGGGTCATCCAAATAGGATCCGGTCTTTCGGCAAATGTGCAAAGCCTGACTGCAACTCCAAAGCAGATTGGTCCACTCGGACTTCGAGTGGTAAAGCTCGCTCAGGTCGAGCCATAGTTCTCGCCTGTGTCGCGCGATTGCGAGTCCTTGCTGAAGCCAAGCTTCAGCCTTGTCCTTCTCGAGTTTCGCAAGGAAGCGCATCGCCTCGGACCGCTCTTCCTGCCAATGCCAGGGAAGCGACAAATAGCGATGAAAGAACTCAGCCGCTTCCGAGTGTCTTCCCACGTACATCAGTTCGCGCGCAAGCCAGAAGCACAGCTGAGCGTCGGCGGGATCTTCCCTGTGCGCCAGTTCCATTAGTGGCAGGTATTGGGCGCGGCTCTTCGTTTCATCCTGCTGTTGTACGATTAGAAGGTCGTGCGTCTCCGCCACCTTCTCGTCGGTGCCAGTATATTGAAGATCTTCGTGTACGGCGCGCCGCCAGCGATAACCTGTTCGGCTGTGAATTTTGCTCTTTCGAAAGATCTTGTGCTGTCCCGGCGCAGTGGTGCCCCTTGCGAAACTGTATGCAAGACGTGTGGTGTCATCGTTCCACGTCTCCAACAGTTTTTGGCGCCAGCCGCTGACGAGCATTTCGTCCATATTCAGTGCGATGCAGATATCGACGTCTTCGGGAATGAGAGCCAGGCAGGCGTTTCGTGCATCGTCAAATCGCCACGGCTTCACTGTGGTACGATGCACGATTGCGCCGGCGGCTTGGAGCAGCGCGACCGTGTCGTCCGTACTGCCGGCATCAGCGACGACGAGGAGGTCTGCGTCGGCAGCGGATTTGCACCAACGCTCGACGTGCGCCGCTTCGTTCAGCGCAATCGTGTAGACGGCAATCCTCTTGCGGGGGCGCGCAGCCAGCTTCTCTCTCGCGAACTGTTCGTTCGCTTCGATCCTTGCGCGGTCAGCCGCCGGCAGATGCGGGCCGGACGACAGAAGCTGCTGGCAGGCGGCTATGCTCTCCTTGTAGTGGCCGGACCAATATGCATTGACCGCCAGTTCGTCGAGCAATCCGTAGCGGTAGATCCAGTTCTCGACAAACAGACCTGAAGCGGGAAGCGGGATGTCGATCCCGCGTTGAGCAAGCCGATAGCCTTCCTCGAAGCGCTCAGCCAAGCGGCAGAATCCGCTTGCGCCATGTAATGCCTCGGCGCGGCTGGGCAGAAAATCGGCGGCGCGCTGGTAGGATTCGATGATTTCTTGCGCGGGAAACTTGAGTTGCTGCTTTAGTTTCGCGGCTTGATAGAGCGAGTAAAAGGCTTCCTCGGTCCAGAAGCCGAGCTCGGCGCGCTCCAGATAACGCGAAAGAGCCTTATGCTGTTCTCCGCAGTCTCGCCAGCTTTGCGCAAGGTAGAAAGTGTAACGAGAGCGCATGAAGGGGTCGGTTTCGGTTTGGAGCGCAGCCTCCAAGATCGCGGCATCTCTCCGGTAGGTGTTCGGGTCGCGGCGGCGTGCCCCATCGTGGTTGCGGCGCATGAAAATGGGGAGGTGGTCCGAGGAATTCGCCGCATCGCAGGTCAGGAACTCATGCAGCACGCCGCGATAGCACCAGGGAAGGGCGTTGCGTACGAGCTGCGTGCGTTGATACTGAATTGAACTGTCTTTGATATCAACGGAGTATGAATCGGCGGTCAGGTTCGGGAGCGCATTGTCGACCGGAACCTCAAACGCATCGTCTGCGTCTATGATGAGCGAATAGTCCGCCTTGTTGCGCGCGAGCAAGAGTGCTTCGCTGCGATTGTTTGCGAAGTCCTTCCAGGGCCGCTGATGCAACTCACCGGGCTTGCCGTGCGTTGCGAAGAAGCTGCGGATGATGTCCTGCGTTCCGTCGGTCGAGCCGGTGTCGCAGATCACCCAATAGTCGATAAGGGGAAGCACCGATCGAAGACAGCGCTCGATGACCGGCGCTTCGTTCTTGACGATCATGCTCAGACAAATGGTCTGCTTGGCCATTCTGATGCCAACGAATTAGGGAGTTGCAACGGAATTAGGACAGCGCTGCAAATTCGCCGTCTCGTTGTCGACGATCATGTTGGGGCAAAGCCGCTTGGCATCTGACACTGCGCGAACTCTATGATTTGTCGTTAATCTGCGCCAGAGCGCTGAAATATGCTGGTCCGATCGAGACGAACGAGCAATCTTCATCCGCCATCCCTCGATATTCTTTAGAGTAATCCAAATTTGCAAAATAAGGAGAGCAGAGCTCCTTTACGGTGAATCGGGCGCGTTGGCGAGGCCGCTCCGTATTCGATTGGAACTCGGCTACGCAGACATAAATTGAAAATCCCTTGCGAGGGCTTTTCTAATCTGCTTGTGGAACCTCTGGAAGGCTCGTCTTTCAAGGTATTCTCTAATTTCGATCGCTCTGCTGGCGGCTCCCCCGCAACAGGCCAGCAGGATGCAAAGCGAAAGGGCGACGAGACATCTCGCGCGCTTCGGCCAAGCCTTCCCGTCCCAGGCCTCCCCGCCCCAATCCGCAGTCCGGCGTCCGGTTGGCATGTCAATAACGGCGGGCCCGCTATAGTGATCCTGCCCGACCTCCCCGCCGTCTTCCCAGACCAGATCGCACAGGCGGAGGCGAGGGCGTCCTGCGTGATCAAGGCGACGGAGCTCGCACGGCCGCTGCTTCCGTTTCCCGAATTGCTCGATCGGGAGAATGCCCTGCGCAAGGCGTTGGCAGGGCAGGTTCAGGCAAGGACAATGTCCCTGCTCGAGCGAAACGTGCAGATCCAGAGTATCCGTCCGAGGGCGGCCGTCTTGCGAGTTTTTCCGATCTGTAGCTGACTGTCCTTATGGACGTACATAAGGACAGTGCGGTGCTGAGCCGCATGGATTTGGTGGAGACCGGTCGGCGGCGACGCTGGACGCGTGCGGAGAAGCTCAGAATCGTAGAGGAGAGCTTCTCGGGGCCACGACTGGTGTCGGCGACGGCTCGCCGGTATGGGATATCACGTCAGCTTCTGCTGAGCTGGCGCAAGGCTTGGACCTGTCATGATCCGGCCGAAGAGGATTCGATCGGCCCGACATTCGTCCCTGCGATAGTTGCGGCAAGTACGCCGCCAACGACGGAAGCTGTCGAGACAGGTCAGATCGAAATCGTGAGCCCTCAGGGGCTGCGCGTGGTCTTCGGCCCCGGTGCGGATATCGAGGCGGTCGTTCGAATTGCTCGGGGCCTGGCGCGCCGATGATCCCGATCCCGACGGGCGTGCGGGTGTGGCTGGCGACGGGCCATACCGACATGCGGTGCGGCTTTCCGAGCCTGGCTCTGCGCGTGCAGGAAGTGCTCAAGCGCGACGCCATGGGCGGCGGTCTTTTCTGCTTCCGGGGCAAACGCGGTGATCTATTGAAGGTCATTTGGCACGATGGCCAGGGCGCCTGCTTGTTCACCAAAAGACTCGAGAGAGGCAGGTTCATCTGGCCATCGGTTGCTGGTGAATCGGTAACGATCTCTCCGGCGCAGTTGAGCTATCTGTTGTCCGGGATCGATTGGCGCAACCCTCAAGAAACCCAGCGTCCGACGCGGGTCGGATAGTCGTTTTACGGTTTGAATCTGCGGCTCGATCTGATTCAATGGCTCCATGATATCGAAGCCGGATGATCTTCCATCGGACCTTGTCAGTGCCCTGGCGGCGCTGCAGGCCGAGCGTGAGGCGCGACAGAAAGCCGAGGCGAAGGCCGCCAACTGGCAGGCGCAAGCCGCGAATGCGCAGGCGAAACTGTCGGATACCGAGGCGCTGATCGCTCATCTCGAGTTGCGCATCGAGAAGCTGAAACGCGAACTGTACGGGCAGCGCTCCGAGCGCACGGCGCGGCTGCTCGAGCAGTTGGAACTGGAGCTCGAAGACCTCGTCGCCACGGCGAGCGAGGATGAGCTTGCGGCGCAGGCCGCAGCGGCGAAGACGCAGAACGTCCGCCCCTTCACGCGCAAGCGGCCGGTGCGCAAGCCTTGGCCGGACGACATCGAACACGAGCGCGTCGTCATTGACGCTCCGACGAGCTGCGCCTGCTGCGGCGGATCGCGGCTGGCGAAGGTCGGCGAGGATGTGACCAAGACGCTGGAGGAGATCCCGCGTCGCTTCAAGGTCATCGAAACAGTGCGCGAGAAGTTCACCTGCCGCGATTGCGAGAAGATCAGCCAGCCGCCTGCGCCGTTCCATGCCACGCCGCGCGGCTTCATCGGCCCACAATTGCTGGCGACGATCCTGTTCGACAAGTTCGGCATGCATATCCCGCTCAACCGCCAGAGTGCGCGCTTTAAGGCCGAGAGGATCGATTTGCCGCTGTCGACGCTGGCCGACCAGGTCGGCCACGGGACCTTCGCCGTCATGCCACTCTTCCACTTGATCGAACGCCATGTGCTCGCTGCTGAGCGCCTTCATGGCGATGACACCACCATCCGTATCCTGGCGAAGGGCAAGTGCACGACCGGGCGGATCTGGACTTATGTGCGGGATAACCGGCCCTTTGCCGGGCCTGCGCCGCCGGCGGCGGTCTATTACGCCTCGAGCGACCGACGAGGCGAGCATCCGCAGAAGCATCTGGCCGCCTTCGCCGGCATCCTGCAAGCCGATTGCTACAACGGCTTCGAGCCACTGTTCGACCCGCAGAAGAAGGTGCTGCCGATTACGCCGGCGTTTTGCTTCGCCCATGCGCGGCGGGGCTTCTTCGAGCTGGCTGACATCGAGAAGAATGCCCGGGAAGGCAAGAGAGGTAAACCGGTCTCTCCGATCGCGCTGGAGGCGGTCAGGCGCCTGGATGTGTTGTTCGAGATCGAGCGCGCCATTAACGGCTGCGGCGCCGAAGAGCGGCGCGCCGTGCGCCAGGAAAAGAGCAAGCCGCTCCTCGGGGACATGCACGCCTGGTTGCTGCGTGAGCGCGAAACCCTCTCTCGCTCCTCCGAGGTCCTGAAGCCTATGAATTACATGCTCAGGCGCTGGGACGACTTCGCCCGCTTCCTCGACGATGGCAGGATCTGCTTGACCAACAATTGTGCTGAGCGCGCATTGAGAGGCATCGCCTTGGGAAGGCGCAACTGGACCTTCGCCGGCAGCCAGCGTGGTGCCGACCGTGCCGCCATCATGCTGACGATGATCACGACCTGTCGTCTCAACGACGTCGATCCGAAAGCCTGGCTCGCCGACGTCCTCGCCCGTATCGCCGATCTTCCCGCATCGCGTCTGCACGAATTGCTGCCCTGGGAATGGAAGCTCCTGCGCCAAGCCGACAAGCCCGCCGATCAGCAGGCCGCCTGACCTTCACGCAACGCCATCATAGAGCTCGCCGTACCCGCGCGCATGCGTCCATCACGCGGTCCTCGTCGTATGCGTACGATCCAGAAGCTTCATTCGCAGCTGCTCGAGGAAGAGCGCAGCAGGCAATCGGCAGCGCCGGCCGACGCCGGCAAGCCGCCGCTGGCGGTCGCGCAGTGGGGACAATCGAACCCGGAGAGTTGCGGGCGGCTCGGAGGGGATTCCGGGACGTGTTACTGAGAATGGCAAGTGCGGCGTGGGGCCATGACCTCGCCGCTGAATGGCACGACCGACGGCAATGCTGCCGTGAAGGTCTGTCCGGCGGCAAACTAGCCGTCGATGTCCCCGTATTTTCGCGGATGCAGCTGTACGCCGCGCGGCATGCACCGCGAAAGCGGTGGGTGAAAGTAACTCTCGCGCTGGGCGGTCTGCCAGCATAGGTGCTTACGCCCTCGCTGCGAGATCGGCCGGTCTTCTTTGGAGCGATCTGACCGCGTCGCGCGCGGGTCTTTCGATGACAAAATAGGTGAGGACCGAGATGCCAAAGGTCGCAACGATCAGTGCTGCGTATACCCAAATCGACCACGTGTTAGACACACCGAAAGCAAGTCGGAACAAGAGGAAGACGATGAAGTGCATCAAATAGATTGAATAGGAAATGACGCCGAGAAAGTGCAGTGCCTTCGATCCTAGCAAGCGCGATGTCGCCGAGGTCTGATCTGTCGCGGCGAGCACCACGAACGGGAACAAAAAGACGAGCACGTGCGAATTTGCGAGGCCGAAGTACAGCAAGACCAGAATGGCGCCGAAGCAGAGCCAGATGACGGCTGAGAACTTCGTGCAGAGCTTGTGGATCTCGTCCCGCTGCTCAAAGCTCGAGAACGCGATCCATCCCGTCGTGAAGCCAGCGATTCCTCGCACGAGATTCACCCAGTAGCTCCAATGGCTCTCTGCGACATAGAGCTCGGGGTTTGTCAACCGTTCGTCGAAAAACCTGACGAAAAGAGCGTAGGAAACGGCAGTGAGTGTGATGACACAGAGCAGTTTGACGTTTTCCGAACGCGGCGCCCTCAAACGCAGCAGCAGCGGAAACAGCAGGATGTAGCAGAACCATTCGATTGATATCGACCAGGACTGCATGTTCCAATGCACGCCGGTACCGACGACCGGCCAGGCGTTCAGCATCAACAACTGCAGCACAAAGTCGGTGAGGGCCGTGCTTGCGGGATAGGTCGTTGGGTTGACGATAACGGGCAGCGTATAGGTCGCCCCGACAATGATTAGCGTGACAAGATACAGGGGATAAATGCGAGCGATCCGCGCTGTCAGGTAGTGCGAGAACTGAAAGTTCGTCCCACTGTAGACGTACGAAAGCGTGAAGCCGCTCAGGCAAAAAAACAGATCGACGGCGGCATCATGCCAGAAGAAGAATTCTTGGAGGTCATAGGGCAGTGTTGGATGGAAGTGCGCCAGAGCGACGACCGTCGCCGCAATTCCGCGCAGCCCTGTGAGCGCCCTCAGCTCCAGGCGCGGAAGGTGCGCAGGATTGCCTTGCGCGATATGACGAGATTCCAAGCTTGCGCTCTCCCGTTCGCGTCGCAGGCACTCGTAGCATCAAGACAGTCGCCGAACAACGTGAGCTCGCGTGGAAGTCGCGTTCATGGTTAGCCGGCGTATGAAGCTGCCCGAATTTCGGCGGCGTCACGCGTGCGATCACTTTTGGAGTTGGACCGCCCCTCCAAATGAGCTGAACTTGTCAGGGTCTATTGATTTCGCTTGCGCTTTTTTCACGCTGTCACGGCGGGGGTGAGTGGCGCCTCTCGCGCCATCTTTTCAATAACTTAGCTCAGGTTTCCGACCTCGCGGCTTTGACATTTTCGAACGTCGTTCTTCGGCTTCCTCGAGCTTCTGGCCTCGATGACACGACACGCGTGTCATCGAAGCGCCGGACGCTTGCCACGTGACTGCGGTGTTAGCCATGCGCGCAGCTGCTTGTTGCGGTCGACCTGTGTTTGCCGTTTTGTTGGATTGATTGGAGCGCCGCCGGCGTCGCCCTCGACAGCGCCTGAACGGCGCCCGTCCTGCGACCGCCGTACCGCGCTGCTGCCGAATTCGAGCCCCGGATGGTGCGGCTCTTCAATTGGCGTAGTTCAAAGCTCCCGGACAAGGAGCGCCGCAGGCCAGCTGTCGCGCCGACAGCGCCGAGCATGCCGTCGCTTGCGGTCATGCAATGGCGGCAATCCAAGCCGCAGAGGTGAGGCCGGCTCGCGAGCTGCTGTGGAGCCGAGCGAATTTGGCGGCCATTGGGTTGCGCCTATGGGTTGAAGTTGACATTGATTGGCATCCGGGATGGCGAGCATGCTTTCAAGCGATCATTCGGTACAAGTGGATCCAGAAGCGAGGCTCAGCGCTGCCCCTGAGCAGAGCGATCACCTTCGGGCCTGGCTGCCGCTCTTGTTCGCGGCCACGGCGTACCTGACGCTTATCGCCAGGATGGTCAGCCTGTTAAGCGACGCCGACATCTATTGGCATATCGTGGTCGGGCAGTGGATCATTGATCATCGTGCCGTACCGCACGTTGATCTGTTCTCCTTCACGATGCCCGGCGCACCCTGGATCACCAGCGCGTGGTTGTCAGAAGTCCTTTATTGCGCGGCGTTCAAATTGGCCGGATGGCCAGGGCCTGTAATGCTTGCCGCGCTGTCGGCGTCTGCAGCGATTTTTCTGCTCACTCGCCTGTTACTGAAAAGATTGCCGAACGTGCCGGTCGTGATGATGGTGGGAGCCGCAATCGCCATGACGGCGACCCACACGCTGGCCCGGCCGCATGTCCTGATCTTTCCGTTGATGGTGCTGTGGGCTAACGCCCTGATAGAGGCAAGCGAACAACGACGAGCGCCTTCACTCTGGTATCTCCCACTCATCACTCTCTGGGCGAACCTGCATGGCAGCTTTACGCTGGGCCTGGCGTTGATCGGGCCGTTCGCGTTGGAGGCGCTTTGGACCGCAGATAAATCCGCCCGCGTGTCGGTCGCGCTGCAATGGCTTCGATTTGGCGGGCTTGCACTCGCGGCCGCCTGCATCACCCCGTATGGACCGGAATCGATCCTGGTCACACTGCGCATTTTGAAGCTGGGATCTGTTCTTTCAAAGATCGGCGAGTGGCAACCGCTCGACTTCGGCGAAACAAATCCCGTAACAATATGCTTGCTCGCTGGCGCTGCCTACGTCCTGTACAGCGGACTCAAGTTGCCTCCGATCAGGATTGCCGCGCTGCTCGCGGTCATCTGGCAGACCCTCGCACATGTACGTTATGTCGACGTTTTCGCACTGGTTGCGCCGTTGTTCGTTGCGGGTCCGTTGGGCCAGCATCTTTCGTGGCACCGGTTGCAACACCGGAAAGTCGTACAACCAGCAAGGACAGCGTTTGTCGCGGCTATCGCCGCCCTCGTTGTCGCGACAGGGTTGATCGTGGCGACGGTGGACAACACGCCGCCACTCGTTCCGCGCGCCGCCGTGGAAAAGCTCAAGGAGTTGAAGGCCAGTCGCGTCTTGAACGACTACTACTTCTGCGGATATCTGATGTTCCAGGGCATTCCGACGTTCATCGATTCACGTGCCGAACTTTATGGGCCGGCCTTTATCAACCGCTATTCGCGAGCCCTTTCGCTGCAGGATATTCCGGACTTCGTCCGATTGCTCGACGAGTACAAGATCGACACAACATTGCTGCTCCCGTCGACTCGAGCTGTTGGTCTGCTCGATCGACTGCCGGACTGGGAACGGGCCTATGCCGATGAGGTGGCCGTCGTCCACGTTCGGCGCACGCATCCACTGAACGCGGAGCCCAGGAAAACTGGGATTCCTTGAAATGCCGTTCGTTCGATTGCAAGGGCGCGTTGCGACAGCGAGGCATCTGGATGCGTCAACGCTGCTGTCTGTATGTTGAACGTCGTTGGCAGGCCGAGCCCCAGACGCTGGATCTTGGAACGCTCGCGCCGGTGCGGCCAGCGTAGCGACGCCAGTGCCGAAGGCCACAGAACAAACGGAGGTGGCCGATGACATCATCCGATCGTCGCTTTTTGTAACTGGTCGTCCGATTGTTTCCAGGCAGCAACGGCTGGATACGAAACCGATGCCGGCCGTGGCGGCGGCTCCGATTCTACGCGGGAATTTTCGGCAATTTTGTCGCACTTCATGCTTTTCCCCGCGCAAATACGGGGGCGCCCCTGCCACAGTAAGGTTAAGGAAGAATTAGCAGTGACAATTTAATGCGAGATACTGTAAAATTTAACCGTTGGCACTGGGATTGCCCGCCGACGGCTTTGTAAAATTCATCCTAGTAAAAAGGATTTTTCCATGTCCAAGTTTTACAACAAGACCACCGACGCGTTAAAGCGTCTGCGCACGGACAAGGACGGCGTTGTGTCGTTCGAGTATATCATCGTCGCGGCTTGCATCGTCGCCGTGGTGATTGCCGTGTTCAAGACTGACAACAGCGTCTCGACTGCTCTGGCCGCGGGTATCACCAAGATCTCCACCGCGATGGCTGGCCTCTGATTTGACCGTTCGTACAGGGCGGCCGGGTCCTGCACCTTAGGGCGTCGCTCTTACATATCAGCGAGTGGAGGCTGCTGGACTTAGGCACGCGTGATCCCGTTGCGATCTGTCTTCTGGCTCGCACTGCCTAGATCCTGACAGCGAAGTCAAGCTTGCCTCCACTCAGGGTTGCTCGGTTGCTCGCCGTCGGCATGATCTTGCCCATGCACGCCACGCCGACCTTTTTGCACTGATTTCGTCCTTCATTGCCGATCCGTTAGGCGAGCATCTTTTCGTGGCGCCGGCCGCAAGGCTGGAAAGTCATCCCCGCAGCACGGACAGCATTTAGCGCAGCGATCGCAGCCGCCGTTGTCGCGACCGGGGTGATCGTGGTCGACCCGCGCGCGACCATTGTGGGCATTCACCCGGTGTGCGCGAGTTCATCCGTTTCAGGATCTGGTCGGCGAATCGAAGATCGACACTATGCTTCTCTCTCGTCGACCTGGACTGTCGGTCCGCTCGATCAACCGCCAGACGGTGAGTGGACCTAATGTGGGCGAGGTGGCCATCATCCACGTTCGGTGTGCGCTGGACCCGGATCGAGCGCCAGCACCACTGTCAAAGCGGTTTCGCCGTTACTTGAAATCGTGCCCGGGCCAAGGGATGCTGAGCACGGCTTGCGGGAATTTGCGCCGAAGCCTCTGCTGCATTCCGCATGCTCTACATGGATCATGTCCGCGCCGCTTTGCCGCATGATCCGCCTTGCTTCGTATCCCCGGAAGTCCCACACCGTATTCGCACGGACCGGCGCCGAGGCGATTGCCGAGCGTAGGGAATTCTCAGTCATCTCAAGGGATTCCGGCGATTGTCTGCGCAGTAGCCCTGCCGGGCGCGTCGCTGGCGGATGCGTTGGTAGGGTTAACGAACGATTACCGGATGACAGTCAACTGGCGAGACATTATAAACAAATTCCAGTTGGCACCGGATTTTGCTCGCCAACGGTATTGCGTAAATTCATCGTAAAAAGGGATTTTTTCCTATGTTGAAGCATTACATCAAGGCCACGGAAGCTCTGAAGAATCTGGTCGCCGACAAGAAGGGCGTGGTGTCGTTCGAGTACATCATCGTCGCGGCTTGCATCGTCGCCGTGGTGATCGCGGTGTTCAAGACCGACACCAGCGTCTCGTCTGCGCTGCACGCCGGGATCAGCAAGATCTCGACCGCTATGGCTGGCCTCTGATTTGACTGCTGGAAGGGGGGAGGCCAGCGGCTTCCCCCGTACCCGCTGCCCATATACTCAGGATTTCATTTTACAGGTCGGATTGCACGGACGTCTCGTTTTTGAAAAGCCCCTCAGGCCAAGGAAGGATTTTTCCGGTGTTGGGGTATTGCGCAAAGATCATTGAAGCTTTGAAGCCTCTCCGTACGGACAGGCGCGGTGTAGTGTCCTTCGAATACGTGATCCTCGCTGTTTGTGTCGTGGTCGCAGTGATCGCCGTGTTCGGTCCTGGCAACGATGTCTCGGCGGCGCTAACGGGCGCGCTCACTGCGATCAGTAATGCCATAGCCATCGCATCTGGAGTTTGAAATCGCCGTCTGACGGAGACATTTGAAGCTTCGACAACCCTTTTTTAGACGTGTATTTTTTTACTGTTTTGAGGCGTGTATTTGATGAGTTGGATTGTTTCCATAGCCTCGGTCCTCCAAATCCTGTTGTTGCTGTATGTGGCGACGATCGATGTCGCGACGCGGCTGATCCGAAACGAGATTTGTCTGGCGCTGGCACTGCTCGGGATCGTGAGCCAATTTGCCGGCCCGATGCAGGTCGCGGAGTCGCTGGTCGTCGCCGCGATCCTGTTTCTGCTGCTGTTCGCTATCTACACACGCGGAGCGATTGGCGGCGGCGACGTCAAGTTGCTGGTTGCCCTGGCAGTCGGCCTCCCGCTGACCGGCGTGATCCAGTTGCTGACCGTCACTGCACTGGCCGGCGGCGTTCTTGCCCTCGCGCATCTGGTGATGCGCAACCTGCCATATCCGAGATTGGCTCCCGCCGGATCGTCGTTCGCGCGCCGGGTCTACGCGGTAGAGCGCTGGCGCCATCTGCGGCACGCACCGCTGCCGTATGGCGTTGCCATAGCCTGCGGTGGCATCTGGACGATTTTGAGCAAAGGATTTTGAGATGTCTTCCGCTTTGCGTATTTCGATCATCGTCGTGCTGTTGCTCGCAACCACCGCGTTCGGGCTGATTGCTTTCAACATGAACCAGCCGAAACAGGGCCCCGTGGCGATCGCGGAGAGCGCGCCGGCGGCGGCCGCACCTGCGGCGCCAACGACGGTCGGTTATTTCGTTGCGGCGCGTGCGCTGCCAAGGGGCACATTGGCCCGTGACGAGGACTTCGCGATACGTACGTCCGCTCCGGAAAGTGTTCCGGCGGGAGCGATCCTTGAGACGCCCGACTCCAAGGCCGGACTTCCCGGTGCTCTGGTTCGCAAGTTCGTCGACGCCGGCAGTCCCGTGACGTTGCAAGACATCTTGCGCCCGAAGGATCGAGGCTTTCTCGCCAGCGTCCTGGCACCGGACAGCCGTGCCATCAGCATCAAGGTTGACGAGGAGTCCGGTGTCTCCGGCCTGATCAGGCCGGGCGACTACGTGGATGTCTTGTTGACCCAGGTGTTCGAGAAGGGAAATCCGGCGCGCCGTGCCCTGAGCGAAACCGTTTTGCGCAACGTTCGGGTCATCGCTATCGATCAGGAGATCGTGCAGGGCGGGCGCGGCATCAGTGGCGTGACAGGCAAACAGGCGCAAACCGTGTCACTGGAGCTTGGGCCTGACCAGGTCAAGAAGATCACGGTCGCAAAACAGCTCGGAACGCTCTCGCTGTCCGTGCGCGCGGCTGTCGACCAATGGGACAAGCCGGACGGCGGCGCCATGTCGAGCTGCGATGTGTCGCCTGAGCTTGCCCGTCAGAATGCAGTTGCCGGCCACACGACAGCGGTGGTGGTTCATTCCGGCGGTGAGCGTAAGGAGTTCTCGGTCAGGAGAGAAGGCCCGGACAACGGCCTCACGGACGTCAGCTGCG
The DNA here is from genome assembly GCF_011516645.4 of Bradyrhizobium septentrionale. Lineage (NCBI taxonomy): Bacteria > Pseudomonadati > Pseudomonadota > Alphaproteobacteria > Hyphomicrobiales > Nitrobacteraceae > Bradyrhizobium > Bradyrhizobium septentrionale. Next base: position 6,610,716 of record NZ_CP088285.1, read on the forward strand.
ATGGGTCGCCGGAGGCTGCCCGCCAGACTACTCCAACGACGACGGCGGCGGCGGCCGGCTACTCCGGCAAGTTGCAGGAGAAAAGATGATGAACATGGCAATGGTAAGTCAGCCTGAAGCTGTATCCGTCGTGGCGCGCGACCGGGTCGTCTGTTTCGTCGATGACGAGCTGAGCGCCGCGGCTCTGCGCAAAGGCCTCGAAGGCAGCAACCTGGCGATCAAGCGCGGCACGATCCGCAACGCCATACGGATGCTCGAAACCGACACTGAGCTCTATGCACTTGTGGTCGACATCAGTGGTATCGATGATCCGTTTACCGAACTGGAAAGGTTGGCAAGCGTCTGCCCACCCGACGTCCGGGTGTCTCTGATCGGTGAGAGCAGGGAGATCATTTTCTACCGCGAGCTGATGGAAATCGGCGTGACGGAGTACCTTCCGAAGCCGATCACGCGTGACATGGTGCTGGACATGCTGCGCCCGAAGCTGATCGGCGACGTGCCGACCAGTCATACCGATCGTGGCGGGCATGTGATCTCGATCTGCGGGGCACAGGGAGGCGCTGGAGCAACCAGCATCGCCATCAATCTCGCACTGCAACTTGCCGAGGCCACCAAGGCCAAGGTCGCGTTGCTTGACCTTCATCTGCAGAATGGTGAAACGGCAGTCATGCTGGGCGTTCAGCCCGGGCCAGGGCTCCGGACTGCCCTGGAAAACCCGATGCGGGCGGACACGTTGTTCCTCGAGCGCGCGGCAATTGATGTCAACGAGCGGGTTTGCCTGATTTCGGCCGCTGAGGATCTGGATGCGCAGCTCAACATCACTGAGGCTGGCGTGCGACACGTGCTGGGTCTGCTCCGTCAACGCTTCAATTACATTGTCGTCGACATACCGGTCCCGTTTGGGCCGTCGATGCATCCGGTACTCACGCTATCGCGGCACGTTCTCGTGCTGCTCGAAGCCGAAGTGACCGGACTTCGCAATGCCCACGCGCTCCGCAACGCCGTCACCAACATTGCGGGCAAGGATCGGGTCTTCACTTTGCTCAATCGGGCCAATCGGCCCGGGGGCCTTCCCAGGGCAACGATCGTCAAGGCCCTGGGCGCGGAGCCGGACATGGTGATTCCCGATCTCGGAAAGGGGATGACCCAGGCAGTCAATCTCGGAATTCCGGCTCTCAAGCACGTCAGGGGATTGCGACGTTACCTTGCCCCGATCGTGCGGGAGATCACTGGTGTCGGCGGCCAGCGGAAGGGACGCTTACGGAGGCTGCTCGGGCTATGAAAAAATTCGGGAGGCGCGCAGACGACCCGGCGGCCCGTTTGCCTTCATTGACGCCAGTGCCTGAATCGCCACCGAGCCTATCGACGGTAAGCGTGCCGCCGCCGATACCAAGCTTGCCGGAATCGGCGCCAGGCTTGACGCCGAGGCGCGACGAAGCCCCGGTTCACCATCATCATCCGGTGATGTCGGCCTCGTTGCGCGAACGGGTCATCGAGCAGATCGAACCGTCGGCGGCTGCAACGGTTCCGCGCGACGTTCTGCGGCGGCAGATCGAGGAAATCATCCACGGCATCGCCAATGAGGAACGGCTCGAACTGTCGGGTCGCGAGCAGCTTCTGCTGGCGGACGAGATCGCGGACGACATGACCGGCTACGGTCCGCTCCGTCCGCTCCTGCTGGATGAATCAATCAGCGATGTGATGGTCAACGGACCGAGCAACATCTATGTGGAGCGAGCCGGCAAGCTTGAGCGGATCGCGGTGCGATTCCGCGACAACGATCATATCGCATCCGTGGCGCAGAAGATCGCCGCGCAGGTCGGGCGGCGTGTCGACGAGTCCAGTCCGATGGTGGACTGCCGCCTGCCGGACGGCAGCCGCGTCAACATCATCCTTCCGCCGCTGGCGATCCATAGTCCCTGCATCTCGATCCGAAAGTTCCCGAGCCGGCGGCTGAACATCGCCGGGATGATCGCGAACGGCTCGATGAGCGCGGGCATTGGCCAACTGCTCGAGGTCGCTTCCCGCTGCCGCCTCAACGTCCTGGTCTCCGGCGGCACCGGCTCCGGCAAGACGACGATGCTGAACGCCATGAGCCAGTTCATCGACCACGGCGAACGCGTTGTCACCATCGAGGATGCGGCGGAGTTGCAGCTGCAACAGCCGCACGTCATCAGTCTGGAAACGCGGCCGCCGAGCCTCGAAGGCACGGGGCAGGTGACGCAGCGAGATCTGCTCTGGAACGCGCTGCGCATGCGTCCCGACCGGATCGTGGTGGGCGAGGTGCGCGGCGCCGAAGCATTTGACATGCTGCAAGCGATGAACACCGGCCATGACGGTTCGATTTCCACGGTGCATGCCAACAGCACCCGTGACGCCCTGACGCGTGTCGAAAACATGGTGCAGATGGGCCAGGTCAATCTGCCATCGCGGGCGATTCGAACTCAGATCGTCGCTGCATTGGACATCATCGTCCAGGTCGAGCGCATGCGGGATGGACAGCGCCGCATTGTCCAGATCAGCGAGGTGGTCGGCCTGGAAGGCGAGGTGATCACGACCAACGACATCGCCATGTTCGAGTACAAGGAGGAAGACGTCCACGGCAGGATCCAGGGCGCCTACAAGTCGACCAAGGCAGTCCCGAAATTCAAGAGCCGTCTTGTCTATTTTGGGCTCGAGCGAGCCTGGGCCGAGGCCATGGAGCACATATGATACCGCTGTCTGTGATCGTCTTTGTCCTTGTGCTGCTGATGTGTGCGGCGTGCACGTCGTTGTGGCTCGACGCTCGACAGCGACGCATCAATCGTCAGGTGGCGATGGCTCTGCCTGCCTCGCATGCGGCCAGCCTGCCCTCAATTCGTCGGGCGGAGACCGGATCCCGCTCGCAGTTGCTCAACCGCTTGGTCAATTACAGTCCCGAGGTCCCTTACGCATGGCACCCGGCCTATGTGGTGCTTGCCGGTATCATCACAGCAGCGGCATTCTGGATTGCCGTTAGCCCGTTGCAATTTTCCACCACCAAAGTGTCCATCGTGGCTGCATTCATAGCCATCATGGTGGTGCGGGGTCTGTTCGGATGGCAGGCGCATCGTTTTACCGACGGACTGTTCCGGCAACTGCCTGACACGGTCCAGCTCGTCACAAGCACCGTTCGATCCGGGCTGCCCGTCCACGAAGCGTTCCGGACCATCGCTCGCGATATGCCGCAACCGACAGCCGGGCAGTTTGCGATTGCATGCAGCGAACTGAATATGGGCAGGCCTCCGGAGGACGTCATCGAAGGCATCTACCGGCGAACGCAAGTGGCCGAATACGGCATCTTTGCAGTGACGCTTGCCGTGCAGTTGAAGTCAGGCGGCAGCTTGGCCGAAACCCTGCAGATCCTCGGAGATACCGTGAGGCAGCGTGTTGCGCTGGCGGCCCGCGCGAAGGCTCTCGCCGCCGAGGTGATCTTTTCGTCACGTGCACTGTCGCTCGCGCCGTTCATTGTCGGTGGCGTGATCTACTCGCTCAATCCGGAAACCATCGAAATATTGTTCCGTGATCCGACCGGAAACATCATGCTGGCTTACGCGGCCGCTTCGGTGGTTATCGGACACTTCGTGATCCGTTGGATGATCAGAAGGGACACAGCGCTATGACCGCAGGTCTCGGCCTGGTCGCTCTCGCCATCGCAGCTGCGACTGCGACCTTCCTGTTGCTGATCCGCGAAATTCACATCCGTGCATTGGACGCACGGGTGTCGAACGCGGTGCTGGGTATCCCTGACGAAACGGCACGCTCCAAGGACATTGTCGGTTGGTTCTCATCGCTGGGTGCGCGGTATCGGCGCTTCTATGCCGAGGAAAACATCGAGGAATTGCGAACGATCCTTCAATCGGCCGGTTTCAATCATCATCGAACCCTGTCGATCTGGATCGGTGTCAAGATCTTCTGCATGTTTGCGGTCCCGATCGCTGCCTTCCTCTTTGCGCAGCTGTTAGGGGCGAATTTGCTGGTCTTCGGGCTTGTCGGCGTGGTGATCGGGATCATGGGACCGCGATTGATCATGCTGTCGCTGAAGCGGCGTTTCGATGCTGCCATTCGGCTCGGCATGCCGGATGCCATCGATTTGCTGGTCGTGTGCAGCGAAGCGGGAATGGGCCTGGAGAGCGCGCTGCAGCGCGTGGCGGTTGAAATCAGCCAGACCAATCGCCCCATGGCCGGCGTGCTGACCGATCTGCTCGATGATCTCCGGATCCTGCCGAATCGCTTCGACGCGTTCGAGAAGCTGGGAGCGAGGTCGGAGGGTCTCCGCCGCTTCGGCACCATGATCAGCCAGAGCCTGCAATACGGAACGCCGTTGAGCCAGGCCCTGCGCAGCATCGCGTCCGACCTCCGTCGGGAACGTATCACCAAGCTGGAAGAACGAGCCCACAAGCTGGGCGCCAAGCTGACTGTTCCGATGGTGCTGTTCCTGCTTCCAGCGATGTTCGTCATCCTGGGCGGAGGGCCGATGCTGAACCTCCTTCGTGCGTTGAGGTGAATTCAGATGCGGACGGGAGCCAGGAGCGTGGTTACCTTTGCGGCACCGGTCTTGACGAGCCTTTCGGCCGCGTCGAGGTCTGTCGTGAGCCGCAAATCATCTTTCCTGGCGGATCAACGCGGCGCCGTTGCGCTTGAGGTCCCGGCCGTCTGGCTTTTCCTGATGTTGATCGTGCTCTTGCCGCTTGCCGACATTGCGGTGGCGGGCTTCAGGTTTATATCGGCGCGGCAGGCATTGCGTAACTTCGGGCAATCCATCCTGTATTCCCCGCCACCGGACGTCACCAGCGCGTCCAGTTGGGCATCAACGGCACTGGCCAAGGCCGACACCCGTTATCCGATTCCCAGCATTCAGCTCATTTGCGGCGAGAGCAATTCTGTCTGCGATTCAACTAACTCTGATCCCTCCCAGCCGAAGTATTATGTCTACACAACAACGGTCACGCTCGCGCCGATAGTGTTGAATTCGCTGTTGTGCAAGAGCACCAATGCCAATCCCTGTTCGTTCACGCTAACTTACTCTGAGCGATTTCAATAGGTGACCCATGCCTAACATGCTCCGTTGCCGTCGAGGGTCTGTAGCGTTCGCAACCTCCGTTGCCTTGGTGCCGTTGGTCGGATTTATGGCACTCGGTGGTGAAGCTGGGTCTTGGTACGTCACCAAGCAGCGCGTGCAGGGGGCGGCTGATGCGGCCGCCTATGCGGGCGGCTTGCGGCTTGCGTGCGACAGCGCTCCACAGCCTGGCGTCATGTGCAACAATTCGCAGCCCTACGATTACCGCGGCAGGCAGGGTGCAGCTCAAAATGCGTTCTGCAATTCGGGCGACACGTCATATCCTGGTTCCAAATGCACAACGAGCCTCCCGAGCGGAATCTCACAGAGCGTGCAGGTCGCTTCGCTGACGTCGTGGAACGGGACCGCGGGCAATTTCGTCCAGGCTACCGTTAGTCAGCAGCAGCCGGCATACCTCGCTAAGTTGCTTGGTTTCTCGACGATCAACGTGGCCGCGACGGCGGTCGCCAGTGTTGCTGCTGGTTTAGCGAAACCTCCCTGCGTGCTAGCGCTGAAGGACCCTGTTACGTTCCAGGGTAGCGCCACCGTATCGTCGCCAAACTGCGGCATTTCGTCGAACAGTGCAGCGGCAAATGGGATCGGCTTCGTCGGCAATTCGGGGATCTCGGTGAATGCGCCGAGCTACACGGTCGGCGGCTGCTCCCAGACGGGAGGAAGCCAATGCACAGGCGTGCAAACCTATCAGCAACCGATCCCTGATCCGCTGAGTGCAGTCAACACGGCGCTGTCCGCGTTGAAGACGTCAGATTTTGCGAACCAGATCAAGAACGCAGCACCCCAGCCATATGAGACATGCAGCTGTTACAATACTAATCCGACGTTCAGCTCCACCACCTCCTTAAACGGCACGTACTATTTTTCGGGGAACATTACTATCAACGGCAATCCGACCATAACGGGAACGGCTACCTTGATATTTTTCGGAAGTGGTACATCGCTCAAATTTACGGGAAACCCCACGATCAAGCTTACGGCGATGGCGGCGCCTACGGGGCCGTCGGTATTGTCGGCATCGGTTAAGGCTCTTATGGCCAAGCTTCTCATCTATGATGGTGAGGCCTATTCGAAGCAAGGCGTCAACATCAGCGGCACCTCCAATAGCTATTTCAATGGCACGGTTTACATTCCGAATGCTCCCGTCACGTACGGAGGCAACTCGTCGGGTGCCCCTAGCTCCGGTTGTTACCAGGTCATAGCCTACGCTGTGTCATTCCAAGGCAATACGACGCTGGACAACTCTGGATGTGTCGGCTCTTCGGGTACCGGGTCGGCAGCAGAGCCTAATGTCCAAACCGTGCGTCTGGTGCAGTGATGAGAAAGCTTGATCAGCGCGGCGTCGCGGCGTTTGAGTTTTGCATCGTCGCCGTCGCGATCTTCACGTTGATCTACGCCATCTTCGACCTCGGACGTTACGCAATCGCGATGCAGTCATTGCGGTCGCTCGCAGGCGCTGGTGCGCGGGCAGCCATGCTCGCCGACTGCTACACAAACGCCGCACTCAAGATAACAACAACCGTCACCTGCAGCGGTGACATCTACCTGAGTGACACAAAGAAGAGAGCTCTTGTCCCCTTCCTGTATGCCAACGGTCTCTCGCCTACACTGACCACGGTGACGGGAAGCTCTGCAGTGACAGTTACGGCATCGCTATCGGGTTTCAGCATGATGTTTCCAACCATATGGCCCTCAACATTCAATAACCCGAGCGCCTCCACCCAGATTCCGTTACCAAACTGAGAGTGCTTCTGCCGGGGTTCTGCGGAAGCACGGTGAAGCAAGAATCACGGAAGCACGGGCGAGCCAGCCCCCGACCCATTGCCAGCCTTGGGCTGACAACATCGGCACTCCGGCCGACGATTCGTTGCGACAAATTGGCATGGTTGCTGCGCCGGCCGCCCGCCGCGCTTGACGGTGGTCGGTCGGCGAGGGTGTGGGCACCGCCAGACAGGCCCTAAAGTGGTGCGCGCTGGCAACATCGGGGAGTTTTCTCCGGCGCTGCCACATCTTCCCGAAGGTCTTTCCTTGCAATCGAAGCGTGCGGCGGGGGATGATCTCCAGACCGCGTTTTTGCGGCTGGCGGGTGCCCCGAGGCGGGGTCTCGGGCTGGGTGGGCTCCTTGCCCGGCGCGCCAGGAATAGGAATTTGCAAGTAACTATTTGTAGTCGGACACATTGTAAGCTCTGTGGCGTGGTGGGCGAAGGAGAGTTGCCAGAACGCTGAGGGCCGTAAAGTTACGGAATTGCCGCGAGGTGCGCGGCGGAGGGGATTCGAAATGAGTGGCGGTCGCGTGTGGGGTAGCGCGGAACGTGGTTGTTTCGCCTTTAGCCTGGTGGCTCTAGGCGCTGCGCTTGCCTTTTTCCCTTCCGCTGATCGCGCGAAGGCGGCAGAGCGTCGGGGCTCTTCCAGCAGCGGCGTGTTCGTCAGCGAGATGAACGACGTCCAGCGCGTCAAGGTGACCCTCAACAAGTCGCGAACCTTCAGGGTCGATACGGCATTTTCGACGATCGTTGCGGGCTCGCCTGATGTCGTCGACGTGAAGTCGCTCAGCGACCACCTCATCTACGTCCAGGGCAAGAAGACCGGCACTACCAACGTCATCCTGTTCGACAGCTCGATGAAGCAGATCGGCATTCTCGATGTCGAAGTCACGCTCGACATCGGCAATCTGCAGCAGAACATTCAGGCCGGCACCGGTACGCGCGGCATTCGCGTGTCTGCCTCCGAAGGCCAGGTGGTGCTGAGCGGAATGGCCGCCGATGCGGTCGCCGCGGAGAAGGCGATGACGATCGCCAAGGGCAGCGTTCCCGATGGCGGCATCGTCGTCAATGCCATGAGCGTCGCTGCGCCGCAGCAGGTGATGCTCGAGGTGCGCTTCCTCGAGGTCGCCCGGACGGCGGGCCGTGACCTCGGCGTGAACCTCTTTGCGGCGAACGCCAACGGCACCAATGTCGCGAATACAGGGCTGGGCGGCATCGCGAGCCCGGGCGTGGGTCGAGCGCCGATCGGTGGTATCAATACCGCCACCAATCCAGTCCTGGGCGCTGGTGGCAGTCCTGTCGGGTCCGCCCCCACAGGCAGCCTGCCCCTGCTTGGAACGGCGCAGACGCTCATTGGCGCCGCCGGCGGCGTAGCTCCGGCCCCGTTCGGAAGCCTGCTGACCAGCATCTTGAGGACCAGCAACGGCAGTTCAGTGGACCTGCTGATTACTGCACTGGAAACGAAGGGACTGGCGCGCCGGCTGGCGGAGCCGAACCTGACCACGCTTTCCGGCGATGCCGCGCGCTTCCTGGCCGGCGGCGAGTTTCCGGTGCCGATTCCGAGCAACACGACCGCCGGCTTTCCCACGGTGACGATCGAATACAAGAAGTTCGGTGTCGAGCTGGCTTTCGTGCCCACCGTGCTCTCGCGCGGCGTGATCAACCTCCGGGTCGAGCCCTCGGTCAGCGAGCTTGATTTCGCCAACGCGATCACGATCCAGGGCACGAGCGTTCCATCGCTGACCCGCCGAGACGCGCGCACCACCGTCGAACTGCGCGACGGCCAGAGTTTTGCGATCGCCGGCCTGCTGCAGACCCGCAACCGGCAGGACGTCTCGCAACTGCCCTGGATCGGCTCGGTGCCCGTGATTGGAACCTTGTTCAGCAGCAAATCCTATCAGCAGGAAGAAACCGATCTCGTGATCATCGTGACGCCGCGCCTGGTCGCGCCGGCGGCACCCGGCCAGCAACTGGCGTCGCCGCTCGACTCCCGCTTGCCGGCCAACGATGTCGATTTCTTCCTCAACGGCCAGATGGAAGTCCGCAAGCGCTACGACGACTACGTCAATTCCGGCGGCGAGGTGAAGGGACCCTATGGCCACATCATCGCGCCCGATGCGGTCGTACGCGCTCCGCCCCCGGCCGTTGGTGCAAACCAGCCGGTCGTGAAAACCCTGAACTAGAGGAGGCGAGAGATGACCATCAGATATCTGGCTTTGCTCGCCCCCTTCCTGCTCGGCGGCTGCTACGGCGTTTACGGGCATGACGAGATGGACCGTTACGTCCAGCGTTCCGACACCATCACGATGAGTGCCGGCAACGCCAAGGAGGTCAACGCCGTCACCCACACGATCCACCCATGGCCGGCAAATGTCGGCGATCGCAGGATTGCGTACGATGCGCGGCGTACGGGCGGTGCGATAACGCGCTATGGCAATCAGCAACGCCCGCTGGATCAGCTTCCCGACATGGGCGAACCGACCAAAGCGATGGGCCAGGCGCCGCCCGTCACCACAATTCAGAACGTCAACACAACCGGATTGGGGGCGGGGACCGGAGGATCGGTGGCGGTCGGGGTAGGCGGAGGAGGCAGGTAACCAGCTGAAGGTTCAGCCTCTCGGGTAAGTCCGTCTGCTGGGACAGAGAGTTTGGACGTGAGGCTGTGACGTTGGGTTCTGGCGCAGACTGTGTTCGGTCGCGCGGTCTGTTTTTGTAGGTAGTTTCGCGATGATCTTTCGAATGGTGCAAGAGATGCGCTGGAATTGGGGAACGGGGCGAGGATTGCATCGTCTCGCTCCAGCGTTGATCTGTTGCTGTATGGCGACCGGCCTTGGGGCCTGCGACTACACGACGCGGGAAGCCGCGATCGTTGCGCCGGTGGATCCGCCAGGCGGCGACCCGGTGCAGGAGCCGACCGACGTCAAATATTATCCCTCTGACGAGCCGGTGCGGCTGGGGCTGGAGCATTACAACCGCGGCAACTACGGGATAGCCCAGCGCTATTTCAAGGACGCCGTCGAGAAAGCGCCGAAGGACGTGACGGCTTGGGTCGGGCTCGCGGCGAGCTATGATCGGATCCGCCGCTTCGATCTTGCGGATCAGGCCTATGCCCAGGCGATCCGCCTCGGCGGTGAGACGGTCCAAATCCTCAACGACCAAGGATACTCTCTCATGCTGCGCGGCAATCTGAGTGGCGCGCGGAAGAAGTTCGAGAAGGCGTATTCGCTCGATCCGGGCAACCCCGTCATCGCCAACAACCTCGAGCTCCTCAACGGCAGCCGGAAGTTCATCGAGAGGCCGCCGAACAATCAGCCATAAGCTGAGAACCTTGCCGCAGTAGTCTGATTTTAATGATGTTTTTGTGTTTGGCTGGTCCGGTCCGGGGCCGCGTTAAGACAAGTTAAATGCTTTGGAACTAAGACAAGCCAGACGTTTTCATACGTATGGCTTGTTTCATGAACCGCCTTTTCAAGCTGCAATTCCTGGGTCCGTGCGTGCTGTTCGCGGCGACCCTTGGCGCCGAACTGGCGGTGCAGGCCCTGCAATATGCGCCGAGCTCCGAACTGCTCTGGTTCGTCAATCTCCGGGTCTTCGGCATCTTCCAGCGCAGCCACGCATTGCTCAGCGAGATTGTCGGGATCGACGGTTTCCAGCTCTTCGGCGTCGCGCTGCCGCTGTTCCTGCTGGCCTGCCTCGGGCTTGCAGCCAAGGCCAGGCCCGCGTTCACCATCGCAACGCACCTGAGCGCAGGCTATGCGGGATTTCTGCTCTTCGCCTGGCAGTCCGGCGTGCCGACCACGGCGCAAGCATCGCTTGGACCGATCGCGGTCCCGACCGGTGCCGGCCTGTACGTCATGGCGACCATTCTTGGGGCTTGCCTTCTGTCCTTTGCGATCACGCACCTGCTTTATTTCCAGGCCGTGGGACGGGAAATTGGTGCCTTGGGCAGGTGGCTGCGGCCCCGCCGGACGGCTGCGGCAACCGAAGCCTGATCAGCGCCTGAACTTCCGGTCGATAACGGCGCCTAGGACGTTGGCATAGTCATCGGTCCAGGCCGTGCGTGCGTTGGGATCGAGGCGCTTCCATCCCGGCTGCGCCGGCAAATCGCCGAGATCCTGCACGTCCCGAGCAAGCACGACCACCTGTGTGCGCGTCCGCATATCGTCGTCGCCGTGGTTCGTTGGAGTTTCATCCTTGCCGAAAGCGACGAGGCCCTCCGCTGCGCCAACCGCGGCTGTCGGCCCCCACAGCGACATATGCTGGTTCGAGATGTGCACCACGATGACGCCGTGCGCGGTCAGGTGAGACAGATATCCGGCGAACGCCTCGCGCGTGAGCAGGTGCACTGGAATTGCGTCGGAGGAGAACGCGTCGAGCACGATGAGATCATAGTGCTCCGGTGATGCCGTGAGCGTCAGCCTCGCGTCCCCGAGCACGATGCGCATGTCCGGGCCGCATTCCGACAGGAAGCGGAACAGAGCCGGGTCGCGTGCGATGCGGGCCACATGCGGATCGAGTTCGAAGAACGTCCATGCCTCGCCGTCCTGCCGATGACAGGCGAGACTGCCGGTGCCGAGCCCAACGGCCGCAACGCGCGCCAGCCGTCCCTGCGCGGCGCGGGCCGCTGCGATGGCGTCGCCGATCGGCCCGCCGAAATAATAATACATCGTCGGTTCGGGACGGCCGCGCACCGGCGTCCCGTCGTTGTTGCGAACGCGTTCGGCACCATGCGCGGTCGTTCCGTGCATCAGGAGACGGACTCTCCCCGCGGGGTCCTCGACCACGCGATGCACGCCGAAGAAACTGCGGACTTGCTCGATCGGCGAGAGCAGCGGATCGAGCTTGGCAATCGCGAAGGCGAGCGCCGCCAGGCCGAAGAACAGCGCCGGTTGCCGTCGCAGCAGCAGCATGGCGCCAGCGAGGACGATGAGCGCGATTTCGGTTGGCACCACGGCGCCGGCCGGCATGCGAACGCGGAGCCACATGATGGCGACGATCGCCGCTGCCAATACGAGACCGGGGCTGCCATGCCGCAGGAACCGGCCTGGCCCGCCGGCAAACGCACCGGGCATTGCCAGTAGCACTGCAAGGACAAGGATGGGGTATTCGGCGACGCCGTTGAACGTATGCGGCGCGATTAGCCCGGCGAAGATTCCACCGATCATCCCGCCGAACGAGGTCCACAAATAGAATTCCGTCAGCCGCGCCGGCGCCGGTCGGCGGCGATAAAGCTCGCCATGGCACGCCAGCGCAAGCACGAAGAAGGCCGCCAGATGCATCATCAGCAGCGCACTCAAATACGGCCGAGCCAGCGCCGACGCAGTGACGATCACAGCCACCGTGGCGAACGGTACCAGGCGCAATACCCGCTCATGCGCCACCCAGGCACGGTCGCGGAAGATCGCCACGAAGGTCAGGAGGTAGAGCGATAGCGGCAGAACCCACAGGAATGGCGCTGCCGCAAGATCGACCGAGATCGCCGCCGTGACCGCGACCACGAGGCCCGCAGGGATCGCGGCGAGCACGGTCCACATCGCGCGTTCGGCGATTTTGGAAGCGGCGGTCGTGTCCGCGGTTGTCTCACGGATCGCAGGCTTGTCCGCGCGGGCGACCATCACCGCCGCCGTCGCAATCAGCAGGACCAGGAGGAAATAGCCGACCGACCACGCCTGAACCTGCGAGTGCAGCGTGGCCAGCGGCTCGACGATGAAGGGATAAGTCATGAGGGCCGCGAACGACCCCAGGTTGGACGCGGCATAGAGCAAATAGGGGTTTGCCGCGTGGGGATGACCGCTCGCTGCGAACCAGTTCTGCAGCAGGGGGGCGGTCGCGGCGAGCGCGACGAACGGCAGGCCGATCGATGCGGCAAACAATGTCAGGAGCCAGAGTTCGAGCCCTCCCTGCGGCGGTGCTTCGAAGCCGTAAGCAATGCGGATCGGCAATGTCGTGGCGGCAATCGCCAGCAGGCCAAGATGGACGAGGGCCGAGAGACCCGGCGAGAGCATGCGGCAGAGCAGGTGCGCATAGGCGTAGCCCAGCAACAGTGCCGACTGGAAGAAGACCATTGCGACCGACCAGATCGCGGCCGCGCCGCCGAGCCGCGGCAGCACCATCTTTGCAAACATCGGCTGGATCGCGAACAGCAACAACGCCGAGAGGAACAGCGCCACGGGATACACCAGTGGCGCAAAGCGCACGGTCCGCACGGATATCGCTCGAAGATTGACCTGGTCATCGATGGACATGGAGATTCTGACTTGTGTGCGGCACGCGGTGCCAAATTGACGCGTTGAAATTGCTAGTGACAAAAACCGAAGAAGCTTCGAAATCGCCGCGATACTCGCTACGGTACCCAATGAAAAACACGTTCAAGGTAGCATAATCACGTGGTTCAGGAAATCTGCTCGTCCTTCATTCGTCGATCGTCGGTATCTGGGCCGACCAGCGCTGATTGGCCGGATCCTGCTCAAATTGGAACATGACGGAATTGGATGCCACGAAGGGCGTTGCGGGCTGGCATCTCAATCGCAAAGTAAGTGCCAACGGGCACGGCAGCTGTCGCTGCAGCCAGCATGACATAAACTGCGAGCGGCCAGGCGGCAGGCTCGCCGAACAAGGCGATCGCGCCGAGGAAAATGACGAAGTGGGTCATGTAGATCGAGTACGAAATCACCCCGAGGAAATGCAGCGGCTTCGAGCCGAGCAACCGCGACGTGATTGAAGTCGGGTCCGTTGCTGCAAGTACGACGAAGGGATAGACGACTATCAGCGCGTGTGAATTGGCAAGTCCGCAATACGCCAGCACCACAACGAATGCGATTCCGCACCAGATCAATGTCGCAAATTTTGTGGAGGCCACATAAAGCCCGTCGCGCTTCTGGAAGCTTGCGAACGCAGCCCACCCGGCTGTGAATCCCAACACCCCACGAGCCAGGGCTATCGAGTCACTCCATTGGCTCTTTGGAACGTGGAGCTGCGGAGTGACCAGGAGATCATCATAGAAAAACGTGAACAAGAAAAAGGAAGCGGATGTCGTGACGACAATGCAGAGCAACCTGGTTGATGTTGACGGTAGCGCCTTCTGGAAGAGCAGAATAGGGAACAACACCAGGTAGCAGAACCATTCGACAGACAGGGACCACGCCGGAGTGTCCCAATGGACGCCTGAGCCGATCACCGGCCACGCATTCAACATGGCGAGCTGCAATGTGAAATCCGACAACGAGGTGCCGAAGGGGTAGCTGATCGGATCGACGACAAAGGGCCAGACGTAGAGAACGCCGGCTGCGATCAAGCAGACCAGATACAACGGGTAAATCCGAGCGATGCGAGCTGTCAGGTAACTCGAAAACCTGAACGTCTCCCGATTGTAGACGTAGGACAGGGTGAAGCCGCTAAGGCAAAAGAACAGATCGACGGCGTTGTGCCACATGAAAGGGGTGCCGGAGTAGGCGGGAATGGTGTTCTGAAAATGTGCAAGAGCGACAGCCATCGCGGCCAACCCGCGAAGTCCCGTTAGCGCCCGCAGCTCCGGCCGCGGAGAGGGATCTTGCACGGGACTGCTCTGCTCAATCTGATGGATTTTCACGAGCTCTACTGAGCGGTTCATTGAAATTCCCATAAAATAAGGGGGCAGCGTATCCCAACCCAGGCAGGCAGGAAAGTGCGTGTCGATTCGCGGTCTGTTGCTCTCACCGCAATGGCTCAAACAACTCCATTCACCTCACTCAGCCGAAACTGGTGCCGACCGCTAGCCCGTCGCAGCGGATATCATCCTGCTCGGCGCGATAGGCCTGCATGTCCACCGAAAACGGGCGGGCAACTTCCGGCGGGATATCAATCGGCGTGAGCCAAAGGTAGGGCGACTGCCTTGAACGTGCGAATCGACCGATGATCTCGCTTGTAGGGGCATGGCCAATCCGTAAGATCACGGGGTCGGAAAAAGTAGCGATTTTCCGCTGGCAGACCATCTCACCGACGGACCAAAATGGCGGACGTCTGGAGCGGCTAGGCATGGAAGCCGAAAAAGCCCGAACCAACGGGGGGGGGGAACGGTGGATAACGACAAACTCGACGAGCGCCTCAGCTATCTGGAAGGACAGGTTGCTCGGTTGCTAACGGCCCTTTGCTGCGCGCTCAGCGTCATACTCGTGTTCATCTTCTATGACCGACGTCCATTCTTCCTCGATCAAGATTACGGCACCCTGGTCATAAGAATGGCTGGCGTCGTCGCATCAGCTTTCCTGGTGGGGTGGCCAATCGTGAGGTGGATCGTCGGCAAGAAGTCAGAACCGCGATAGGTTGATGCAGTGGGTGCCGTCCATCGCATCAAGACGAGCGCCACGTGACTGATCATGTCCTTCAACCGTTCGTTGGCCGCGGGGCGACTGCCGTGTTCTGCTAGTTCGCCGTCAGCACTGCATCGACGCGGCGGCTGTTTCGTGTGCTGATGATGATCGCGCCGTTGCGGGTCGCAAATTTCGCACCGATCAGCCGCGGCACTTTCTCCGTCAGCGATGACGGCAGCGGAATCATTCCGCCGGTGATGGGATCGCCGACGTTGACCGGCGGCCCGCCGGCGCCGGCCGAAGGCGCGGCCTTGATGTACTCCCTGACCAACTGAATCTCTTCCCGCGAGAGGTTGAGCGCGGCCTGTTGGGCGGCGGCGTCAAGCGCCTTCTTCTCTGCCTCCGCCTTGTCTTGCGCCGCTTCCTGTTGGGCGGCGTCGCGCTTCACGGTTTCGATCTGTTCGAGTCTTGCGAGACGTTCTCGCAGCGGAACCAGCTCCCGGCGCAGCGTGGCAATGTCCGACTTCAGGGTGGAGTTCTGGCCGAGCGCAATCGCTGCGGCAACGCACGCAACGACCGCGATCAGGCTGAGACATGCGACGGCGAACCCCGTCACGCCAACCCGATCGCCGGCCTTGCGATCTGCCATGCCGTCCGAGGAACGCCGCCGCCGCCGGCGAGCGAACTTCGGCATGCTGCTGGCGAGCAATCCGACGAGTCGCGATAGCCGGGCATCGCTTCGATTCGTATCGTGAACCGAGCCAAAGGCCGGCTCGAATACGATCGGAACATCGGCGCGTGGTTCGGGTGCGGCATCAATGTCATCGGTCCGGTCGACGACCGCACCGCTTAGCGCATCGCGCGTGTCGGCAACAACGGTGTCCGGGCGCTCTTGCCGTTCATTGGATTCTTGCTCGATGCGCTGCCGTTCGCCACGTGAAGCTTCGAGTGAGTGCCATAGCGAGAGGCCGGAGCCGGTGATCTGCAGACCGGCGTCATTGATCGAAGCTAATCCGGCTTCGAAGACGTCAGCGTCGCCCAGCTCGGACGAGCGCTTCAACTGCGTGGCTCCGTCGCCCGCTGCGATCATGCGCTTGACTTCGCGGCTGACTTCATCAAGCGGGATCCGTTGCTCGGGCCTTGCGGCCAGCACGCTCAGGATCGCCAGATTGAACTTCATGCAGCGCCTCTCGATGCCCCGTCAGCCGGAGAGTCGAGGGAGTGTAACGGCTCTCGCATAGGCAAACAATCCGCCGCCAGGCGCGCAACAGATGGATAAGTCCGCCTGCAACGGGATGCGTCAGGATCGCGTGGGCTGAAGCGCTTCAGAGAAATTCGCGCAGCCTGGAGAGCTCGAGCACATGCTCCGGCGACAGCACATCGGGGACGAGCGGAGGCTGCGACCTGGTCCGGATCTCATAGAGGTGTCGCGTCTTCTCAGGCTTGTCCATGAAATCGCGAATGCATTGGTCGAGCGTCCCGTTGACGACCATATAGGGCGTCCGGTCCTCTCGCCTGGAATTGTTCAGAGACGGCCACTTGTAAAGCGAGGCCGCGGCCTGAAAGTCCACCTGATGAGCGTGATCGTTCATTTGAGGATATCAACCCCAAAGAGCTTGTCCGTCAACCGACGCGCTCCGACAGGCACGCCATCCGCGAGCGATCAATAAGGCGCAAAGACGGACTGACATCAGTCATGCCGCAAGCGAGCACAGAGAATACCGGTTCATATTGTTCGTGTTTTGTTCTATGGTCAATTCCCGTATCCGAGATCGACCAATTTCGGTCGGAGGCCGGGGTGAACGGGTTGAGATGGCAACGGCAACGACGATCCTTCACGCCGACCTCGATGCATTTTACGCGTCGGTCGAGCAGCTGCTTGAGCCAACGCTGCGAGGCAGGCCGATCGCCGTTGGGGGCGGGGTTGTGCTTGCCGCGTCCTACGAGGCGAAGGCCTTCGGCGTGCGTGGCGGCATGTCGGGACGGGAAGCGCGCGAGCTGTGCCCGCAGCTCATTTTTGTCGGCGGCCATTTCAGCGACTACCAGCGGCTGGGTGATGCGGCGATCAAGGTGATCGGCGATTTCACACCGCTGGTCGAGCGCATTTCGATCGATGAGGCGTTCGCCGACGTTGCCGGCTGCACGCACCTGTTCGGAACGCCCGCCGAAATAGCCGCGGCGATCCGGCGGCGCGTGCGCACCGAGCTCGGCCTGCCGATCTCGGTGGGCGTCGCACGCACCAAGCATCTTGCAAAGATCGCCTCGCAGGTCGCAAAGCCCGACGGGCTTGTCGTGGTTGATCCCGACGCCGAGCTGAAATTCCTTCACGATTTGCCGGTTGAACTGATGTGGGGTGTGGGGCCGGTCACCCGGACGCGGCTGGCGGCGATCGGCGTTTCGACAATCGGACAGCTTGCCAAATTGTCGGAATGGTCGTTGGCAAGGTTGCTCGGTCCCGCGGCGGGCGAGAAGCTCGCAGCCTTGGCCTGGAATCGCGATCCACGACAACTCAAGCCGCACCGCCGTGCGCGATCGGCAGGAGCACAATCGGCGCTTGGCCGAAAGCCCGCGATCGAGCAAGTCATTCGGCCAACGCTGCTTCATCTCGCCGACCGCGTCGCCACGCGGCTTCGGGCCAAATCCCGGCCTGGACGTACTGTGACAGTACGCGTTCGTTTCGCCGACCTGAAGTCGGTGACGCGCGCGATGACGCTCGATGCGCCGGTGTGCACGACAATGATCCTGGCCCGCCTCGCCGAAAGTCTGGTACGTGCTGCGCTCGCTGACCACCCGGGCGAGAAGATCATCTCGCTGCTGGCTATCTCGGTGTCGCACCTCGAGGAACACTGGGATCTTGCTCTCGACCTCCCGCTCGGACTGGCCGATGAAGCACTTCGCCCTGGAAGTCGGCCGGGGATGGCCCGCTGGGCGGCAGACCGTGCCATCGACAGGATCCGCGATCGCTTTGGCTGGGACGCGATCGGATACGGTTCGGCGGCGCTGGAGGCTGTTCGTTCGGTCCCCGATGAGTTTCGCAAGCTTGCCGAGAAAGACCTCTAGAACTCGTGATTCACTTTCTCGTCAGTCCATTAACAAAAGGCAATTTGGAATCGCGCCCTTGTGAGTGGTGACCTCGCGCACTCGGCCTATTCTGGGGCTGCGGAGGACAGCCATGAAGTACAGCGCCGAACTGATCCAGACCATGCGCGATGCATTGGACACGGTCATGGCCAGCGTACCTGCGGATCAATCCGTTTTCGGTCTCAAGGCGGCCGTTGCTGAATGCATCCTGAGAGCCGCCGCTCACGGCCAGACCTCGTTCGACGGACTCGTGACCTCAGCGTCCAATCAGCTGCAATCGATCATCTCGATGCTGACCTAGGAGATCAGGTCGCGGCCAGGCTGTCCGGAAAAATAGCTCGAAGGGCAGGGGATCGACGGCAGAGAAACTGATCTCGCCAGCCGCAAGCAGTCTACAACTTTGACGTCGACGCGGTGACCGAACCTGATCGGCTTTCATCGCAGCCCGCGGTTGTGGTGCCTCGTAGCGATCGATATCGCGCTCAGCGTCGGGCACACTTGGCCTGCACCGTCGTTGTGCCGGCGGGACGTGGCGGCCGCGCAGTCGTTCATCCGGCACATCTGGATTCGGCGGGTCCGGGACGATCACGTGACCTACACCCGGCATCTCGAGCGCTCGCCGGCCATGTGCCTTGCCCTGAGGGCCTGTCCGCCGTGAGGCCAAGCCGCTCGGCTCGTATGATCCACGACGTGCGGCAAGCAAGACGTCGCGCGTGGCACTGCCCGGGATTCTGCTCCATTGCGCGGCCTCAGCCCCAAGCGTCATCGGGTCTCCGACGAGCGCCCCACGTCTTGCGGAGCTGAAACCCCCGTCCAAATGCGAAGCCATCCGTTGACAATCGACCCGGATGGTAGAATTATAACATAAATAGTTCGGAAAATAACATGATGTCACCATCGTAGCAGCGATGGGCGGAGTGGGAGGAGAAGGTGGAGCCGTCTGGTTCGGTTGCAGCACAACCGACGCCGCCGCTTGTGCTGGTCAACGGCATCAACAAGCGCTTTGGCGGCGTGCGCGCGCTGCGCGACGTCAGCCTCGAGGTGCGGGCCGGCGAGGTGCATGCGCTGCTGGGCGAGAACGGCGCCGGAAAATCCACGCTGATCAAGATTCTCAGCGGTGTTCATGCCTTCGACAGCGGCTCAATCGAGATTGCGGGCCGGCGGGCGGCATTCGACAATCCGGCAAAGTCGCGCGAGGCGGGGATCGCCGTCGTCTATCAGGACCTCAGCCTTGTTGAGTCCTTGAGCGTAGCCGACAATCTGCTGCTCGGTCGTGAACCACGCACCCGTTTCGGCTTCGTCAGGAAGCGCGAATTGATGGCACAGGCCGAGGCGTTCCTGACGCAGCTTGGCATCCCCCTCGATATCAAGGCCACCGTCGGCTCGCTGCCGTTTGCCTATCGCCAGATGACGGAGATCGCGAAGGCGCTGATGGGCGAGGTGCGGCTGCTGAGTCTCGATGAGCCGACGTCCTCGCTGACATCGGACGAGGTCCGCATCCTGTTCGAGGCGATCGGCAAGGTGACGCGCCGCGGCGTCGGCGTGATCTATGTGACGCATCGGCTGAATGAAGTCTTCGAGATCTCGCAGCGCGTGACCGTGCTGCGCGACGGCGCCAATGCCGGCACCTTCGTCACCGCCGATACCGACATGAAGCGGCTGGTCAATGCGATCGTCGGCATCGATCGGGCGTTGCCGGTGACGACGAGGGCCGGGCCGCAAGCTGCCCGCGGCTTCGAGGTGCCCCCGGTTCTGTCGCTGTCGAATGTCTCCAACGACCGGATGCGCGATGTCGACTTGTCGATCCTGAAAGGCGAGATCCACGGGCTGGCCGGATTGATCGGCAGCGGGCGTACCGAAATTCTCGAGACGATCTTTGGGCTGCGTCCCGTCGAGCATGGCACCTTGCAGATCGACGGCCGCGGCTGGCTGCCAAAGAACCCGGCGGATGCGATCGACCGCGGAATAGCCCTGGTGCCGGAGGACCGCCACGTCCAGGGCCTGGTGCTCGACCATTCGATCGAGCGCAACGTCACCCTGTCGCGGCTTTCGTACTTCTCGCGCTGGGGCTGGATGCAGCAGGCCGCGGCGGCCAGGCGCGCGGAGACCGCGATCGGCAGGCTTGCGGTGAAGGCGCCGGGCGCGTCGAGCCTGGTCAGGACGCTCTCCGGCGGCAATCAGCAGAAGGTGGTGTTCGGCAAGTGGAATGATCCGAGGCCGCGGGTTTTGCTGCTGGACGAACCCACCGTCGGCGTCGACGTCGGCGCGCGCGAGGAGATTTATGGCGTGATCCGGCACGCCGCCCGCGACGGCACCGCTGTGCTGGTCGTGTCGTCCGACCTGGTCGAATTGATCGAGCTCTGCGACCGCATCTCGGTGATCGTTGACGGCTGCGTCGCCCGCACGCTTGTGCGCGGCGAGATCGACGACGCCGAAGAGCTGCACCATCTGCTCCAGCTGTACCAGGCGTCCGGCCAAGGCGTTCTTGACAAAGCCGCATTGCACGAGTTGCCCGCATGACCGAACTGACTGCCCCCAACGTCGTCGCACAGCCGACGCGATCCGATCGCCGCCGCAAGCTGCTGCAGAATCTGCTGCGCGGCGAACGGCCCTACATGCTCTACATCGCCTTCGTGATCCTGCTGGTCGTGTTCAGCCTGTCCTCGCCCTGGTTCCTTTCGGTCGAGAATTTCCTGAATATCGGCCGGCAGACGACCCTGGTGTCGATCATTGCGGTCGGCATGACCTTCATCATCATCGCGCGCCAGATCGATCTGTCGGTGGCATCGACGCTGGCCCTGTCGGGGATGGCGGCTGCGCTGGCGATGAGCCAGATCAACAACAGCTGGATCGTCGGCGCCGCCGCCGGGCTCGGCACCGGCGCGCTGGTCGGGTTGCTCAACGGCATCCTGACCACGCAGCTTCAGATCCCGTCCTTCCTGGTGACGCTTGGCACCCTGAGCATGGCGCGCGGACTGGCGATGATGGTCACCAACACCAAGCCGGTCATCATCACCAACGAGACCTATTTTACGATCTTCGGCGAGGGATCGTTTCTCGGCATACCCGTACCGATCGCCTGGACGCTGGCGGCGATGATCGTCGGCATCCTGCTGCTGCACTACAACGTGTTCGGCCGGCGGATCTACGCCGTCGGCGGCAACCCGACCGCGGCTCTGTATTCCGGCATCAACACCAAGTGGGTGACGACGGCGGCCTTTGTTCTCACCGGCACGCTGGCCGGCCTTGCAGCGCTGGTGCTGTCCGCGCGTTCGCATGCCGCGCGCCCCGATGTCGTGCAAGGCATGGAGCTCGACGTCATCGCAGCCGTCATCCTCGGCGGATGCAGCCTGTTCGGCGGGCGCGGCTACATCCTGGGAACGCTGTTCGGCAGCCTGATCATCGGCACGCTCAACAACGGTCTCGTGCTGCTCGGCGTCAGTTCGCCGATGCAGCTCGTGATCAAGGGCGCAATCATCGTGGCCGCGGTGGCCTTCACCAAACGCTAGTCGAGTTCGAACGCAGGCGCATGAGGCACGGAATCATCGCGCTGCACGGGTAGGGGCAAGGTCGCCGGCCCTCGGTCAATCGGCGACCAAAATGGGAGGAAACAATGAAGCTAATCTTGCGACAAAGTGTGCCGCTGGCCATGCTGATTGCTGCGACGGCCATCTCGATCGCTCCCTCGGCCCGCGCCGAAGTTCCTGCAACCTGCGTCAAGGGTGTTGACCTCGCAACGCTCGGACCGAAATCGATCATCGGCCAGGGACCGCATGGCGAGAAGGCCGCTTCGCCCGAGGTGCTCGCACTGTCGGACGCGGATGCTGCCAAGATCAAGGAGAAGCATTTCAAGGTCGGCATCTCCATGCAGACGGTCAACCTGGACTGGTCGCAACTCCAGATTCAGGGCATCACCGACACGCTGAAGAAATACGGCGTGACGGTGACGGGCGTCGCCTCCGCCGAATATCAGGTCGATAAGCAGATCGCCGATATCGAGAATACGATCCAGCAGCATCCGGACGGCATCATCTCGATCCCGGTCGATTTCACCGCCACCGCGCCGACCTACAAGAAGATCGCCAAGGCCGGCATCAAGCTGGTGTTGATGGACAGCATCCCGACCGGCCTGAAACATCCCGAGGAATATGCCGCGATGGTCTCGGCAGACAGCCAGGGCAACGGGCTGATCGCAGCCCAGATCCTTGCGTCCTGCGTTGCACAGGGCGGCACCATCGGGCTGGTCAATTTCGGCGTCGACTATTTCAGCACCAACGAGCGCACCAAGGGCGTGCGCGAGTGGATGAAGGCGAACCGGCCGGACATCAAGCTGAAGCAGGTCGATTTCACCGACCCGCCGAAGGTCTCGCAGATCGCCGGCGACTTCCTTACCGGCAACCCTGATATCAAGGGCCTGTTCGCGGTCTGGGATCAGCCGGCGCTGGATACGCTGAGTTCGATGCGCGCTCAGAGCATCAACATCCCGGTCACGACCGTTGACCTCGGCCTGCAATCGGCGATCGAGATCGCCAAGGGCGGTCCGTTGAAGGCGACCGGCTCGCAGCGTCCTTATGATCAGGGCGTCGCAGAGGCACTGGCGATGATGAATGCGCTGCTCGGCAAGGAAACGCCCGGCTGGATCGGCGTGCAGTCGCTGCCCGTCACGCAGTCGAACGTGCTGGAATCCTACAAGACGGTGTTCAAGAAGGAGCCGCCGCCCGAACTGACGGATGCCTGCAACAAGGCCAAGCCTGCCTGCAACTGAGCTTTGGCTTCGATGCGCGGTTTTGCGAGGCCGCGCATCGTGGACAGCCTGATCCGGACGAGCCAGCCCCCGTTCGGATCAGGTTGCGCTCGTCACATACTCGACAGGAAGGCTGCGGAAGTGCTTGCGCATGTCTGACGGCACCGAGCCGCCGACGATGATCCGCGAAAACGCGCCGACATCAGAGAAGAAGGCGGGCTTGAGGCTGCCGAGCTTGCTGGCATCGACGACCAGAATGCTTTCCATCGCGGTGGCGATCGCGGCCTGCTTGATCGCGACCTCGTGAAAATTGGAGCAGCTCGAGCCGCGGGTCCAGTGCAGGCCGCCGGCGGAGATGAACGCCTTGTTGATCCCGAGCCGCCGCAGGTAGGACAGCCCGTCGTCGGACGAGAACGACTGCGATGACGGGTGATAGAGGCCGCCCATCAGCATCACCTGCGTGGCCGGTCGCCGCGTGACAATCGTCGCCACGTTCATCGAATAGCAGATCACCGAGAGCGGCATATCCTCGGGCAAGCAGTCCGCCAGCGATTGCATCGTGGTGCCGCAGTCGATGAAGATCGTGTCGCCTTCCTTGATCGATGCCGCTGCCGAGCGGCAGGCGAGCAGCTTGTCCTGGGTGTGCTGATCGATCTCCTGCTCGAACGTGTACTTGATGCCGGTCGGAGACGCCGCGTTCACGACATAGCCGCCGAGCAGGGCGAGCGCAGCTTCCGGTCCAGCAAGGTCGCGCCGCACCGTCATCTCGGACACCTTCAGCAACTCCGCAGCATCCTTCAGATGCAGCGCGCCGCTGCTTTCGACAGCGCGGCGCAGCCGCTGCAGGCGCTGAACGCGTGTCTCGCTGGGTCGTGCGTTCGGTGTTTCAGCCATTTTGCTCACCGAGCTTGCTTATCCGGTTGACAATGATCTTACAATGATGTGAGTTTAGCAACGACAATATGTTACAATAATAACATCGAGGGCTGGCGGCCAATCCGCGGTCTGACGATGTCATGCATCGGCGGGCTGCGGCTCCGGCGGGCAAGGTCTGGGAGGATCCCATGTTGCAATGGACACATTCAGTCTATCTGCCGATCTGCTCGATTCGCTAGAACCGCGGGCGTTGCGATGGTGCAGAGCGTGCTCATGCCAAATCCTTCCGCCGTGCCGGTGCAGCCCCGTGCGCAGGGCGATGGCGATCTCCATCCGGTCGCGCGCAACAGCGGCCGCCCGCTCGAGATGGATTGGGTCGACGACATCAGGATCAATCTGTCTGCCGCCGAGCGGCGCGTGGCGAGCTTGCCGGGCCGGCGTACTGTCAAGAAGGACGCGCAGGCCGCCTGGCTGCTCAAGGCGATCACCTGCATCGATCTGACGACGCTCAATGGCGACGACACTGCGGAGCGTGTGAAGCGACTTTGTGCCAAGGCGAAGGCGCCGGTGCGCAGCGACCTGCTCGAGGCGCTCGGCTTTACCGGGCGCGACCTGCACACCGGCGCGATCTGCGTCTATCACCGTTTCGTCGCCACGGCGGTCGAGGCGCTCGATGGATCCGACATCCCTGTCGCCGCGGTCTCGACCGGATTTCCGGCTGGCCTTGTGCCGCACGACATTAAGCTCAAGGAAATCGAGGCGTCGGTCCGCGACGGCGCGCAGGAGATCGACATCGTCATCACCCGCGAGCATGTGCTGACCGGCGATTGGCGTGCACTTTATATGGAGGTCAGGGATTTTCGCGCCGCGTGCGGCGAGGCGCATCTGAAGACGATCCTGGCCACCGGCGATCTCAAGACATTGCGCAACGTCGCCAAGGCCTCCATGGTCTGCATGATGGCCGGCGCGGATTTCATCAAGACCTCCACCGGGAAGGAAGGCGTCAATGCGACGCTGCCCGTGACGCTCGCAATGCTGCGGATGATCCGCCTGTATCAGGAGCGCACCGGCTACAGGATCGGCTTCAAGCCGGCCGGGGGAATTTCGACCGCCAAGGACGTGCTCAACTATCAATTCCTGATGAAGGAGGAATTGGGCCGCGACTGGCTCGAGCCGGATCTGTTCCGCATCGGAGCCTCCAGCTTGCTCGCCGACATCGAGCGTCAGCTCGAGCATCACGTCACCGGCCGCTACTCGGCCTTCAACCGTCATCCCGTGGGCTGAGCATGAGTGTCGCACAATACTACGAGACCATGGACTATGGTCCCGCGCCCGAGGCCGACGGCGAGGCGCGCGCCTGGCTGAAGCGGCACGACGCGACTTTCGGACATTACATCGGCGGCAAATTTGTCGCGCCGCAATCCGGCAAGCACCTCACGACGATCGAGCCGGCCACCGGCAAGACATTGGCGAAGATCGCTCAGGGTGCTTCTGCCGATGTCGAGGCTGCGGTCGGCGCCGCGCGGTCAGCGCAACCACTTTGGGCCAAGCTCGGCGGCCACGGCCGCGCCCGCCATCTCTATGCACTGGCGCGCATGCTGCAGCGTCACGCGCGGTTGTTCGCGGTGCTGGAGGCGATCGACAACGGCAAGCCGATCAGGGAAACCCGCGATCTCGACGTGCCGCTCGCCGCGCGCCATTTCCTGTATCACGCCGGCTGGGCCCAGCTGCAGGAGCGCGAATTCGCCGATCAGGTGCCGATCGGCGTGATCGGACAGATCATTCCCTGGAATTTCCCGCTGCTGATGCTGGCGTGGAAGATCGCGCCTGCGCTGGCCGCGGGCAATACGGTGGTGCTCAAGCCCGCGGAGTTTACCTCGCTCACGGCACTTTTGTTCGCCGAGCTTGCAGCGGAGGCCGGTTTGCCGCCGTGCGTGCTGAACGTCGTGACCGGTGACGGCGCGACCGGCGCGCTGCTTGTCGAAAACCCGGGCATCGACAAGATCGCATTCACCGGATCGACCGAGGTCGGCCGGCTGATCCGCCAGTCGACCGCGGGCACCGCGAAGTCGCTGACCCTCGAGCTCGGCGGCAAATCGCCCTTCATCGTCTTCGATGACGCCGACATCGACGGCGCGGTCGAGGGGGTGGTCGATGCGATCTGGTTCAACCAGGGGCAGGTCTGCTGCGCCGGCTCGCGGCTCTTGCTGCAGGAAGGTATCGCGGAGACGTTTCGCCGACGGCTGATCCGGCGCATGGAGACGCTTCGCGTCGGCCCGCCGCTCGACAAGTCGATCGACATGGGGGCGGTGGTCGCGCCCGTGCAGCTCGAACGGATCAAGTCGCTGGTCGAGACCGGGGTGAAGGAGGGCGCCGAGAAATATCAGGCGCCGGGCGCGCTGCCGGCGGAGGGCTGCTTCTACCCGCCGACCCTGCTCTGGAATGTGCATCCGGCTTCGACGGTGGCGATCGAGGAGATTTTTGGGCCGGTGCTGGTGGCGATGACGTTCCGCACGCCCGATGAGGCGGTGATGCTCGCCAATAACACCCGCTACGGGCTTGCCGCCAGCGTCTGGAGCGAGACCATCGGGCTGGCGCTGGATATCGCGCCGAAGCTCCTGGCCGGCGTAGTCTGGATCAACGCGACCAATTTGTTCGATGCCAGCGTCGGCTTTGGCGGTTACCGCGAGTCGGGCTTTGGCCGCGAGGGCGGCCGCGAAGGCATGTACGAATATCTGAAGCCCAAGGCCTGGAGCGGCCGCAAGGCGCGCGCGAAGGCATTGCCGCCGCCGGCGCCTGCCGCCGATGGTGGCGGGTCTGGCGTGCCGGCGATCGACCGCACGGCAAAACTGTTCGTCGGCGGCAAGCAGGTTCGTCCCGACGGCAATTATTCGCGTACGGTGCTTTCGCCGAAGGGCAGGCATCTCGGCGAGGCCGGCGAGGGCAACCGCAAGGACATCCGCAATGCCGTGGCCGCGGCGCGCGCCGCCGAAGCCTGGGCGCGGGCGACGGCGCATAATCGCGCCCAAATTCTTTATTACCTTGCTGAGAATCTGTCCGCGCGCAGCGACGAATTCGCCCGGCGCATCGCCGACATGACGGGCATAACCGCCGCCAAGGCGCGTGCCGAGGTCAACACGAGCATCGAGCGGCTGTTCAGCTATGGGGCCTGGGCCGACAAATTCGAGGGAACAATCCACGCGCCGCCATTGCGCGGCGTGGCGCTCGCGATGCATGAGCCGATCGGAGTTGTCGGCGTGGCCTGTCCGGACGAGGCACCGCTGCTCGGCTTCATCAGTTTGGTGGCGCCGTTGATCGCAATGGGCAATCGCGTCGTCGTCGTGCCGAGCGAGCGGCATCCGCTCGCCGCGACCGATTTCTACCAGGTCCTGGAGACGTCGGACGTGCCGGCGGGCGTCGTCAATATCGTCACGGGCGACCGCGACGGTTTGGTGAAGGTCCTCGCCGAGCACGATGATGTTGACGCGCTCTGGGCGTTCGGATCGCAGGAGGCTTCGGCGGCGGCGGAACGGCTGTCGATCGGCAATCTCAAGCGCACGCTCGTCGATCACGGTCTGTTGCTCGATTGGTACGACAGGGCTGCATGTGAAGGGCCGATCTTGCTGCGCCACGCCGTGCAGGTGAAGAACATCTGGATTCCCTATGGTGACTAGGGTCACCAGATCACTGTAGCGACAACAGCGATCCGGACCGTCAGCGTTCGGACGATTTCGAAGATCAAGGAGGGAAGGCAACATGCTGAAGGGCATCGATCCATTGCTCAATGCCGATGTGCTCTACGCGCTGCGCGCGATGGGGCACGGCGATCGTCTCGTCGTTTGCGATACCAACTTTCCAGCCGATTCCATCGCGCGCCAGACGGTTTTCGGCCGGCTGCTGCGTATCGACAATGTCAGCACCGCGAGGGCGATCGAGGCCATTCTCTCCGTCATGCCGCTCGATACCTTCGTCGACGATGCGGCCATCCGGATGGAGATCGTCGGCCAGCCGCAGGAGGTGCCGCCCGTACAACGCGAGGTGCAGGCCGCGATCGATCGCGCGGAAGGCCGATCCTGGCCGCTGGTCGGCGTCGAGCGTCACGCCTTCTATGAGAAAGCCAAGTCCGCCTATTGCGTGATCGCAACCGGGGAGCGCCGCTTCTATGGCTGCTTCCTGTTCAGCAAGGGCGTGATTGCGCCGGACGGAGAATGACCACCATGAGCAGGAATGGCGTCGCCGTCCTTGGCGTGTTCGTCGTTGATCTCGCGTTCCGTGCGGGCAATATGCCGGCGATCGGCGAGACGATCGCCGGGTCAGGATTTGCGATGGGACCCGGCGGCAAGGGCTCCAATCAGGCGGTCGCGGCCGCGCGTGCGGGCGCTGCCGTGACCTTCATCTCCAGGATCGGCAGCGACGCCTTCGGCGAACTTGCGATCAAGACCTGGGAGGCCGAGGGAATCCGGCCGCGCGTGGCCAGGACGGCGGAAGCGCCGACCGGCGCGGCGTTCATTTACGTCCACGAGACGCGCGGCGATAACGCGATCATCGTGGTGCCGGGTGCTGCGGGCGGTATCAGCCCAGCGGATATCGACGCGGCGGCGGGCGCCATTCGCGACAGCCGCGTTTTCGTGACGCAGCTCGAGCAGCCGGTCGACGCGGCGATCAGGGGACTTGAGATTGCGCGCGCGGCCGGCAGCATCACGGTGTTCAATCCGGCGCCGGCGATCAAGTTCGACAACAGCCTGTTTGCGCTGTGCGACTATGTCGTCCCCAATGAGACCGAGGCTGAAGCGTTGACCGGGATCGCGGTGGGCGATCTCGACGGCGCTCGCCGCGCTGGCGACGCGCTGCTGGCCAAGGGGGCGGGGACCGCGTTGATCACGCTTGGCGAGCGTGGCGCCCTGTTCCATGCACGGGACCGCTCGTTGCACGTACCGCCGTTTGCCGCCGGCAAGGTGGTCGAGACCACCGGCGCGGGCGACGCCTTCGTCGGCGGCTTCGCGGCGGCGCTCGCGGATGGCGTCGATCCGCTGGAGGCTGCGCGCTTCGGATCGGCCACGGCGGGAATCTCGGTGACGCGACCGGGGACGGCGCCGGCGATGCCGCGGCGTGCGGAGATCGAAGCGCTGCTGAAGGGCTGATCCTCCGATGATGCGGAATGATCCGATCAAGCACGTCTTCATCTGGCCGGCGGTGCTCGTCGTGCTGGCGATCTCGATCTTTCCGCTGATCTATTCGCTGACCACCAGCTTCCTCAGCTACCGCCTGATTCCACCGATCCCGCCGCGGGTGGTCTGGTTGGGCAACTATATCGCGCTGCTCCAGGAGCCGCGGTTCTGGAATGCGATCTTCACCACGACGCTGATCGCCTTCATCGCCGTCGGGCTGCAATATGCGATCGGATTTGGGGTGGCGCTCGCCCTCAATGCGCGCGTGCCGGGCGAACGGCTGTTTCGCGTCGCGTTGCTGCTGCCGATGCTGCTCGCGCCGGTCGCGGTCGCACTGGTCGCGCGCATGATCTTCAACCCGACCATGGGACCGCTCAATCAGCTCTTGGGCAAGTTCGGCCTGGTCAATTTGCCGTTCCTCACCAATGGACATTGGGCGCTGGCCTGCATCATCGCGGTCGAGGTCTGGCAGTGGACGCCCTTTATCATCCTGATGATGCTGGCCGGCCTGCAGACGCTGCCGGAGGACGTCTACGAGGCCGCCGAGCTCGAAAATGCCAGCGCCTGGCAGCAGTTCTGGGGCATCACCTTTCCGATGCTGCTGCCGATCTCGGCCGCGGTCGTCTTCATTCGCCTGATCGAGAGCTACAAGATCATGGACACCGTGTTCGTGATGACGGGCGGCGGACCTGGCGTCGATACCGAGACCCTGACGCTGTTCGCCTATCAGGAGGGCTTCAAGAAGTTCAATCTCGGCTACACATCGGCGCTCAGCTTCCTGTTCCTGATCGCCATCACGATCATCGGCGTCACCTATCTGGCGCTGCTCCGGCCGCATCTGGAGAAGCGCCGATGAGCGGGCAGGGCCTGACCGGATTGTCACCATGGAGCCGCCGCCTGGTTGCGGCAGGTGTTCTCGCCTGGTGCCTGATCACGGTGTTTCCGCTCTACTGGGTGGTCGTGACCGCGTTCAAGACGCCGCCCGGCGTGGTCGGCGGGCCGACCTATCTGCCGTTCATCGACTTCACGCCGACCCTGCAGCCCTTCATCGACCTCTATCAGGGGATCCGCGGCGAGTTCTTCCGGACATTCCTGAACTCGACGATCGTGGGCCTGTCGGCGGCCGCGATCGCCACCGCGATCGGCGCGATGGCCGCCTATGCGCTGGTGCGCTTCGAATTCAGGGTCCGGCTCGGTGCAGGCCTTGCCTTCTTCCTGCTCGCACTCGGCGGTTACCTCGTCTTCAACAACAATTTTGGATTCACCCGACCGCAGGCGCTGCTGCTTGCATTCCCGATCGCGCTGGCCGTTGCGATCATTGCCAACCGCCTGCCGCTGCCCGGGCCGATCCTCGGCAACGAGGACATTCTGTTCTGGTTCGTCAGCCAGCGCATGTTCCCGCCAATCGTCACGGCCTTTGCACTCTATCTGCTCTACAGCGAGATCGGCCGGCTCGGCTTCCAGCTGATCGACAGCTATATCGGCCTGACGCTGTGCTACGTCGCCTTCTCGCTTCCGATCGTGGTCTGGCTGATGCGCGATTTCTTCGAGGCGATCCCGATCGAGGTCGAGGAAGCCGCGATGGTCGACAACGTGCCGAGCTGGCGCATCTTCGTCGGCATCGTCGTGCCGATGTCGATGAACGGATTGCTCGCGACGTTCATGATCACGCTGGCCTTTGTCTGGAACGAGTTCCTGTTTGCGCTGTTCCTGACCAATTCGCGATGGCAGACGCTTCCGATCCTGGTGGCGGGGCAGAACAGCCAGCGCGGCGACGAATGGTGGGCGATCTCGGCGGCGGCGCTCGTCGCCATCATTCCGATGATGATCATGGCAGGCCTGCTCAGCCGGATGATGCGGTCGGGCCTGCTGCTCGGAGCTATCAAGTAAGAAAACCTAGGGAGGACAAAATAATGTTGCGACGAACGTTCCTGATGCTTGCCACTTCGCTGGCGACAGTCTGCGGCGTGGGCGAGGCGAGCGCTGCCTGCAGCCCGGACTATACCGGCGTCACCCTGACGGTGGCGTCGCAGACCGGCCCCTATATCGCGTCCGCGCTCAAGCTCGGCGCCGACGAATGGGCGAAGAAGACCTGCGGCAAGGTCAACGTCGTCGAGTTTCCGTGGTCGGAGCTCTATCCGAAGATCGCGACCTCGCTCACGGCATCGGACGCGACGTTCGACCTCGTCAGCTTCGCGCCGGCCTGGCTGCCGGACTTCGTGCCCTATCTCAGCGAGATGCCGAAAGAGATGCAGTCCGGCAAGGACTGGGATGACATCGAGCCGGCCTACCGCGAGCGCCTGATGGTGTGGGAAGGCAAGATCTATTCGCAGTCGATGGACGGCGATGTCCACACCTACACCTATCGCACCGATCTGTTCAGCGATCCCAAGGAGAAGGACGCGTTCAAGGCCAAATACGGCTATGACCTCGCGCCGCCAAAGACCTGGAAACAGTATCTCGACATCGCCGAGTTCTTCCAGCGCCCGGACAAGGGATTGTGGGGAACGGCGGAGGCATTCCGCCGCGGTGGCCAGCAGTTCTGGTTCTTCTTCAGCCATGCTGCGGCCTACACCAACAATCCGAACTATCCGGGCGCGATGTTCTTCGATCCCGAGACGATGGATGCGCAGATCAACAATCCGGGTTGGGTGAAGGGACTGGAGGAATACATCCGCGCGTCCAAGCTCGGCCCGCCCAACGCGCTGAACTTCTCGTTCGGCGAGGTGAACGCGGCGGTGGCCGGCGGTCAGGTGGCCGAGTCGATCGGCTGGGGCGACACCGGCGTCATCGCCGCCGATCCCAAGCAATCGAAGATCTCGGGCAAGGTCGGCTCGGCGATGCTGCCCGGTTCGGACGAGATCTGGAACGCCAAGACCAAGTCATGGGACAAATTCCCGAACGTCGTGCCGGGCCCGTTCATGGCGTTCGGCGGCTGGCAGATCGCGGTGCCGAAAGCCGGCAAGAACCAGCAGGCAGCCTGGGACTTCGTCAAGACGCTGACCAGCCCGGATGTGTCCGGCCAGGCGGCGATCACCGGCGGCAGCGGCGTCAATCCCTATCGCAAGTCGCACACCGCCAATCTCCAGCTCTGGAGCAAGATATTCTCGCCGGAGGAGGCCAAGGAATATCTCGGCGCGCAGTCCGACTCCATCAACGCCAAGAACGTCGCGCTCGACATGCGTCTGCCCGGCTACTTCTCCTACACCGAGGTCGTGGAGATCGAGCTCGGCAAGGCGCTGGCAGGCCAGACCACGCCGAAAGCCGCGCTCGACGCGATCGCGAAGGAATGGAACCGGCTGACCGACGAGTTCGGCCGTGCCAAGCAGCTCGCCGCCTATCGCGCGGCGATGGGTCTGCCGCCCAAGAACTAGCAAGAACTAGCAGGCCATTGAGATGGTCCCGGATGACGCGTGATCGTCATCCGGGACTTCAATGATCTTCGGAGACGGAAACAGGACTTTATGGCGTACGTCGAGATCGAGAACGTCAGCAAGGCATACGGGCCCTACAAGATTATCGAAGGGCTTGATCTCAACGTGGCCGACAAGGAGTTTGTCGTACTCGTCGGCCCGTCCGGCTGCGGCAAGACGACGACCTTGCGGATGATTGCGGGACTGGAGACCGTCACCAGCGGAACCATCCGCATCGGAAACCGCGACGTCACGCAGTTGCGCCCGGGGTTGCGCAATTGCGCGATGGTGTTTCAGAACTACGCGCTCTATCCGCATATGTCTGTCGGCGAGAATATCGCCTATGGCATGAAGGTGCGGGGCGAACCGCGCGCCAGCATCGAGAAGGCGGTCAAGGATGTGGCGCGGGTGCTCGACCTCGAGCAGTATCTTGACCGGCGACCCAAGCAGCTCTCGGGTGGTCAACGCCAGCGCGTGGCGATCGGCCGCGCCATCGTGCGCAGCCCCGATGTCTTTCTGTTCGACGAGCCGCTGTCGAATCTCGATGCCAAACTTCGGATCGAGATGCGGACCGAGATCAAGGCGCTGCATCGCCGGCTCGCCAAGACCATCGTCTATGTGACCCATGACCAGGTCGAAGCCATGACCATGGCCGATCGTGTCGTCGTGATGAACCGCGGCCGGATCGAGCAGGCGGCTGACCCGATCACGCTCTACGAGAAGCCGAGCAATCTTTTTGTCGCGGGCTTTATCGGCGCACCCAGCATGAATTTCATTCATGGCAAGATCGCCGCGCGCGACGGTGCGCTGCTCTTCACCGAGCCATCGGGAACAGCGTTGAGATTGCCGAAATCACGCGAGGCTGCCTATGCGGGGAGCATCGGGAAGCCGGTCGTGCTCGGCGTGCGGCCGGACCACGTCCTCCCGCAGGGCTCTCCGGCCGGCAGCACAATCCGCATGATCGTGAAGGATGTGGAGCCGTTAGGGCCGCACACGCTGGTGATTGGCGCCGTCAGCGACTTTCCATTCACCGCGCAAGTGCCGGTCGGTACCCACCGCAGAGCCGGATCGGCCCTTCGACGTAGGAATCGATCTCGAGCGCGTGCATCTGTTCGATAAATCTTCGGGAAAGATCGTTCCGACGTGAGGCGGACATCGGCGCTTCGAAGATTGAGCGCCCTGATCGTTCGGTCCTGGTCGGATCAGCGATCGGCAGTCAGTTGCTGGCGATATCGCTCGGCATCCCAATTCAGCAACGCATGCTCACTCTCGGCCGCCAGATAGTTGACGCGTGCCGTCAGGGGGAGGCGGCAGGTGACCAGTGCAAGACAGCTCAGCATGGCTTCCGCGCCATCGCTGGCGTCCTCGCGGATGAGGCTGCCGACGTCCGGGATGAGAATGGCAACCGGTGGCGCCAGCCCGTCCGCAATGGTCCGCGCGATCATGTCGCTCAGGTTCTCGCGATATTCCAGGACCGGAAGTCCCGGGCCAAGGAAGACGACGTGATCAGGATAGAGCGAGCCGCTGGTTGCGATCGCGCGGCTGTAGCGGTCGGTGGCAATGTCGTGGCAGCGACGATCCCGCGGCATACGATAGCCGGTGCCTGCGCAGATCGTTCGGAGTGCATCATGATCTGCAGCCGGAGCGCGACGCGGCTCCAGCATGAGTCGCTCCTCGATGTCGGCCACCATGGCCTCCGCCGCATTGCAGGTGGCTGCGCCAACCACCAGGCCGTGATTGCCGAGGACCAGGACGTCGACCGCATCCCGTGCAATCGCCTCACTGACCGCGCGCGCGAGCGGCAGTCCCGGGTGGTGATAGTCGAGGTAACGCCAGGCCAACCCGTCCAGTCGCCGGGCAAATTCGTCGCGGGCGTCGGTTCGTACCGCCCATGCGATGGCGTTGACCGAATGGACATGCAGCACGACCTGGTGCGGCATCAGCGCATGGAGCGAGGTCTCGATCGAGGCGCGCAGCGTGGTCCCGGCGCCCGCAGCGAGCGGCACCCGTTCGTCGCCTTGCGCCAACGCCGTGCGCGCGGCCGACAATGCGACCGGTACGAAAATGTCCCTGTCCTCGGCATCGGCGAGCCAGGTGCCCGACGCCTTCACCCACAGCACGTCGCCATCCTTCACCGACGAATTGCCGCCGGCACCCTGAACCAGCAGGATATTGCTGCCGACGCGAGCCGACATCCGGCGCAATTCGTTCAGTATTTGAGGCTGTCGCATCGGGGGTGTTCTCACCAGGTCAGATGGTCCATCGTCCAGTGCGGCATCCGTGCCGTCGTGCCGGCTGCGATCCTGATCGCTTGCGGCAGATTGCTTGCCTGCGCCAGCGTCGCCCGGTGGGCGCCGGAGCCGATCAACAGGGTCAGCATGCCGGCGGCACGTCCACCGGCGACGTCGTGATCGAGCGAGTCGCCGATAACGAGGATCCGGTCCGGCGGCGGATCTCCCAATTGGTCGCGCGCGGCGGCAAACATCGGTGGATACGGCTTGCCCACGAACAGCACGGTACCGCCGAGTGATTGGTAGAATGTGGCAAGCGCGCCAGGTGCCGGGATCAGCCCGGTGGCGCCGAACATCACGAGGTCGGGATTGGCGCACAGCATAGGCAGTCGCCGCGCGGCGGCCGCCGTCAGCAGCGCACGCCAGCGCTCGGGCTCGGCCGTATCATCGTCGAGCCCGCCGAGCAGGATGAAATCAGCCTCGTACACGGTCGAAGCCATCGTGAGAGCGGTGCCCTCGACGATCGAGCGGTCTCCGTCGCGCGAGATCAGGAAGCAGGCGCGTCCGAGCCCTGCAAAGGGAGGCTGCTCGCGTGCATGCAGGCCGCGCCAGGTGACCTCGCCCGAGGACAACACGCCGTCGTAGGCTTCCGGCGGCAGGCCGAGCGCCGCGAGCCGCCGCTGGTTGCTGCTGGCGCGCTTGCCGGAATTGGAGAGGATCAGGATGCGCTTGCCGGCCTCACGCAGCCTTGCCACGCAATCCAGCGCCGCAGGGAACACCGCCAGCCCCTCGTGCAGCGTGCCCCATTGGTCGAGCAGCACGTGATCGAAGCGGTCGACGACCGCGCGAAGGCCGGCGATCGCGGTCGCATCGGCCTTCATGGCGGACCGCCATTCAGCGCCAGCAGCGCGGCGCCGTAGCTTGCTTCGGTCTGCTCGGCGACCGAGACAGGAACACCGAGAATGCGGTGCCTGATCCTGGTCCATGCGTCGTTCTTCGCGCCGCCGCCGATCCCGATGACGCGGCGCAGGCGTGGTGCGCCGAGCCGCGCCAGCTGCCGATAGGCGAGGGCTTCCACCGAGGCAATGCCTTCGAGCAGGCCCTGGAAGAAGCGATGATCTTCCGCCGGGCGCGGCGTGATCCGTGCGGCCAGCGCCGGATCGGCGATCGGAAAGCGTTCGCCGGGCTTGGGAAGCGGATAGTAGTCGAGCCCGGTCGGCTCGTTGGGCGTCACTTGCGGTGTCAGCCGCTCCATCTCGTCGGCAGTGAAATGTGCCAGAAGCGCGGCGCCGCCGGTGTTCGAGGCGCCGCCGGCGAGCCAGCGCTCGCCGAGCCGGTGCGAATAGACGCCCTGGTCGGCCGCGAAGATCGGCTGGGTCGCAAGCT
The DNA here is from genome assembly GCF_011516645.4 of Bradyrhizobium septentrionale. Taxonomy (NCBI): domain Bacteria; kingdom Pseudomonadati; phylum Pseudomonadota; class Alphaproteobacteria; order Hyphomicrobiales; family Nitrobacteraceae; genus Bradyrhizobium; species Bradyrhizobium septentrionale. The sequence continues at coordinate 6,646,758 of NZ_CP088285.1, forward strand.
GCTTCACCACCAGCGTGGTGCCGAGCGAGGTGACGGCATCGCCCGGCTGGTCGGCCCGCGTCGCGATGAAGGCCGCAACGCCATCGGTGGTGCCGGCCGCGACCTGTGCTGTGGGGGGCAGTCCCAGCGACCGCGCGATCTGCGGATCCATCTCGGCGAATGGCGTGCCCGGCACCAGCACCTCGGGAAGCAGATCGTCGCGCGCGCCGAGCTGGTCAAGCCAGGGTGGCCAGGCGCGCGCGACCGGGTCGTAACCGAGCTTCAGCGCGTTGTTCTCGTCGCTGATGCCGTGACAACTGGTGAGCCGGCCTGCGATCCAGTCCGCCTGGTGCACGGCGTGGCGCGCATCGCCAATATAGCCGTGGCTCAGCAGATAGAGCAGCTTGGCGAGCGCGCTGCTTGCGCCATGCGCGCCGCTTTCGAGCGGTGCGATTGCCGCCACGCGCATCGCCTCACGTGTGGCGCGCGCATCATTGTACATCAGTCCCGGCGAGCAGGGGCGGCCGGCCGCATCGACCAGCAATAGCGTGCCCGATGTTCCGTCCACGACGATGCGCGTGATGTCGCCGAGACCGACGGTCTCGCCGAGCTTGCGGATTGCCGCCACCGCTGCCTGCCACCAGAGCTCCGGTGTCTGGTCGATGGCGTTGCCGTCGACGCGCGGTGCGGGCAGGGCGACTGAAGCGAAGCCGCGGATACCGGCCTCGGTATCGATTGCACAAGCGCGGACGCCGCCGGTTCCGACATCAATGCCGAGATACAAACCTCCCATCCGACTTCACCGCTCTCTGGTGCTCGCGCTCCGAGATTGGTTGCGCTGCAGCACGTTTGGGGGATTGACGCCCCGTCCGGCCTCTGCAATTTTTTGCAGGACATGAAGAAATTTGCAAGCGGACTTTTCCGAACATGGCTGCATCGCCTGACAGGCTACCGGTGATCGACGGCGAGGCGTCGCTCGCGACGCGGGCAGCGTGGCTGTATTTCGCGGCCGGGCTCACGCAGTCGGAGGTCGCTGACCGCCTCAACATCCAGAGCACCAAGGCGCACCGCCTGATCGCGCGCGCCAGCCGCGAGGGCATGATTCGCGTTTTCGTCGAGGGGCCGGTCGCCGAATGCGTCGCGCTGGAGAACGATCTCACGCAGCGCTTTGGCCTTTCGTTCTGCCGCGTCGCCCCCGATCTCGGTGAGGGCGATCTGCCGCTGAAGGCGCTGGCGCTGGAAGGCGCGAGCTTCCTGCGCCAGACCCTCGAGCGCGGCGACGACAAGGTGATCGGCGTCGGCCATGGCCGCACGCTCGCCGCCGTCGTCGAGCAGATGCCGCAGACGCCGGCGCGCGACGCGCAATTCGTGTCGCTGCTCGGCGGACTGACGCGGAAATTTGCCGCCAATCCGTTCGACGTGATTCACAAGCTCGCCGAGCGCACCGGCGCGGAAGCCTATTTGTTGCCGGTGCCGGTGTTCGCCAATTCCGTCGCCGACCGCGCCGTGCTGATGCAGCAATTCGGCATTGCCGACGTGTTCGCGCTCGCGCGCAAGGCCTCGCTGCTGTTCGTCGGCATCGGCCAGATCAGCCGCGACGGCTTTCTGGTGTCGAGCGGCATGATCAAGCCCGACGAGCTCGTCGAGCTGAAGCGTGTCGGCGCCTGCGCCGATCTGCTCGGACATTTCTTCAGCGCCGACGGAACCGTGCTGGACACCGATCTCTCGGCCCGCGCCACCTCCATGAGCATGCCCGATCTCAGGAAGCACCGGATCGTCGCCATCGGCGGCGGGCCGGCCAAGGTGACCGCGCTGCGCGGGGTGCTGCGCAGCGGCGTTCTGCACGGCCTCATCATCGACGAAGCGACCGCAAAGGCGCTCGCCACCGACAAGCCGGAGACCACATCCGGCAAAGCAAGAAGCAAGACCCGGAAGGACACATAACAAGCGTCAACAAGGAGAGGAAATACATGTTCGATCGCGAGAAGAATCTGTTCGACTCCTACGCTGCCAAACGCATCAGCCGCCGCGATCTCCTGGACGGCGCCGCCAAGCTCGGCATCGCGGGCATCGCTGCAAACGCCACCTTCGCCTCCTCGGTGTCGAAGGCGATGGCCGCGGACTTCAACTGGAAGGCCCAGAGCGGCAAGAGCGTCAAGCTGCTGCTGAACAAGCACCCATACGTCGACGCGATGATCGGCGACATCGAGGCGTTCAAGTCGCTGACCAGCATGAACGTCAGCTACGACATCTTCCCGGAGGACGTCTATTTCGACAAGGTGACGGCGGCACTGTCGTCGAAGTCGGACCAGTACGACGCCTTCATGACCGGCGCCTACATGACCTGGACCTATGGTCCGGCGGGCTGGATCGAGGACCTCAACACCTACATCAAGGATCCCGCCAAGACCAACCCGGCGTTCGCCTGGGACGACGTGCTGCCGGGCCTGCGCGCCTCCACGGCGTGGGATGGCGTTGCCGGCTCCGAACTTGGCTCGGGCAAGGCCAAGCAGTGGTGCATCCCCTGGGGCTATGAGCTCAACAACATCACCTACAACCGCAACATCTTCGACAAGGTCGGCGTCAAGCCGCCGAAGAACCTCGACGAGATGCTGGAGGTCGCGGCCAAGATTACCAAGGACGCCGGCGGGCCCTACGGCATCGGTGTCCGCGGCTCGCGCTCCTGGGCGAGCATCCATCCCGGCTTCCTGTCGGCCTATTCGAACTTCGGCCAGAAGGATTTTGTGATGGAGGGCGGCAAGCTGAAGGCCGCGATGAACACCAAGGCCTCGAAGGATTTCCACGAGAAATGGGTCAAGATGATCCAGACCTCCGGCCCGAAGAACTGGTCGACCTACACCTGGTACCAGGTCGGCACCGACGTCGGCGCCGGCGCCTCCGGCATGATCTTCGACGCCGATATCCTCGGCTACTTCATGAATGGCGGCGACAACAAGGAGAAGGGGCATCTCGGCTACGCGCCGTTTGCCGCCAATCCGGCCGCCAAGGCGCCGACCCCTAACGTCTGGATCTGGTCGCTCGCGATGTCGACCTTCTCCAAGCAGAAGGACGCGGCATGGCTGTTCATGCAGTGGGCCGCTTCCGTCGAGCACGACCTGTTCGGCGCGCGCAAGATGGACTTCGTCAATCCGGTCCGCGCCTCGGTGTGGAAGGACAGCGAGTTCCGCGATCGTATCGCCAAGTCCTATCCGGGCTATCTCGAGCAGCACGACGTCTCCGCGCCCGGCGCCAAGATCTACTTCACGGCGCAGCCGCTGTTCTTCGACCTGACGACCGAATGGGCCGCCTCGCTGCAGAAGATGGTGGCGAAGGAGGTCAGCGTCGACGAGGGGCTGGACAAGCTCGCCGACAGCATCAACCGCCAGCTCAAGCAGGCCGGTCTCGGCTGACCGATCAACTGCGTGGTGCCTGATCCTCCTCCGCACCACGCCCATCCGCCGGCTCGGACCCTAGCCCCATTCCGAGCCGGCGGCGTTGCCAGCCGAACGCGAACTCGTATCATCATGAGCATGGTCCAACTTCTTCAAACGAACGCGCCGACGGCGCCGGCCAAGCCACGGCCGCGCGTGCGCCTCTTGCCCTATCTGCTTAGCCTGCCGGCGCTGCTGATCTGCGTCGCGATCCTGGTTCCGTTCGTGACCGCGGCGGTCTATTCGCTGCAGCGCTACCGGCTGAACCTGCCTTATCTGCGCGGTTTCATTGGCCTGGACAACTATATCGACTTTCTCTCCGACCCCGCGTTCTGGAATACGTTTCGCGTCTCGATCGCCTACACAGCGTTGACGGTCGTGCTCGAGCTGCTGCTGGGCCTTGGCATTGCGCTGCTGCTGCGCCGACCGACCCGCTTCCACAATGCGGTTTCGATCATGCTGTTGCTGCCGCTGATGACGGCGCCGGCGATCGCCGCGCTGATGTGGAAGCTGATGACCAATCCGAGCTTCGGCATCCTGTCCTATCTGGTCAGCCTGTTCGGCGTCACCGATTTTAAGTGGGCCTCCGATCCGTCGACGGCGCTGTTCACGGTCGTGCTGGTCGACATCTGGGTCTACACGCCCTTCATCATGATCCTGCTGCTGGCGGGGCTGCGCTCGCTGCCGCGGCAGCCGTTCGAGGCCGCCGCGCTCGACGGCGTGCCGGCGAGCTTTGTCTTCTTCCGCATCACGCTGCCGATGCTGGCGCCCTACATCATCACGGCCTCGCTGTTCCGCCTGCTCGACTCGATCCAGCAGTTCGACATCATCTATGCGATGACGCAGGGCGGCCCCGGCGACCGGCTGATGGTGTTCCAAGTGCAGGCCTATCTGGAATTCTTCCAGTACACCAATGTCGGCAGGTCAGCGGCGTTGTTGATGATCCTGTGGCTCATCACCAACATCCTTTCGAATATCTTCATCAAGAACTGGCTGCGGTTGCGCGAGCGTGCGCACGGCCACGCCTGACGGGGAGCGGCACGATGGAACATTCCAGCCTTGCCGGTCGCGTCTTCCGCGGCGTGGCGCTCACGCTGATCCTGATCTTCTTCATGTTCCCGATCGTCTGGATCTTCCTGATGTCGTTCCAGAGCAACGATCAGATCTTGCGGATTCCGCCGCGGATCCTGTTCGAGCCGACGCTTGCGAACTACGAGGCGCTGATTTCCGGCCAGCTGCGCACCGTGGCCGGCAATCTGCAAATCTCGTTCATGCGCAATCTCTTCAACAGTGTCGTGCTGTCGAGCGCGGCGGTGCTGCTTGCGCTGCTGCTCGGCGTGCCGGCAGCCTATGCCTTTGCGCGCTACAAGTTTCGCCTCGGCGAGACCATCGCCTTCACGCTGCTGTCGTTCCGTTTCGCACCGCCGCTGCTCGTGCTGCTGCCGCTGTCGCTGTACTACCAGGAGCTCGGCCTCAACGACACCTATATCGGTATCGTCTGGGTCTATCAGTTGATCGCGCTGCCCTTGATTCTGTGGATCGTGCGCGGCTATTTCGAGGATATCAGTCCTGATATCGAGCATGCCTACCGGCTGGCCGGGCATTCCTGGAGCGAGGCCTTCATCAAGATCGCGGTGCCGCTGGCAGGCCCGGGGATCGCCGCGGCGGGGCTGCTGTCGTTCATCTTCTGCTGGAACAATTTCGTCTTCGCCCTGATCCTGGCCTCGGCCGACAAGCAGCCGGTAACGGTCGGCGCGCTCGCCTTCGTTACCGCATCCGGAATCCAGTACGGCCAGATCGCGGCGGCGATCGTGCTGTCGGTGACGCCGACCCTGTTGCTGGCGCTCTATGCGCAGCGCTATCTGGTCGAAGGTCTCTCGCTCGGCGCGGTGAAAGGCTAACCCGATGGCGCGTCTCGAGATCAATTCGGTGAGCAAGGCCTTCGGTGCGGCACGACCCGCCGACGGACTGTCGCTGGCGGTCGAGCCCGGCGAGATCGTGGCGGTGTTCGGACCGTCCGGCAGCGGCAAGACCGTGCTGTTGCGCATGATCGCGGGCATGTTCGAGCCTGACGACGGCGACATTCTGGTCGGCGGTCGCTCGATCGTCGGTGCTCCGCCCGAGCGGCGCGGTATCGGCATGGCGTTCCAGAACTTTGCCCTGTTCCCGCATATGACCGCCCGCGACAATATCGCAAGCGGGCTGCGTGCCAGGGCCGGCGGCAGCGATGTTGCGGGCCGCGTTGCCGCGATCAGCAAGCTGCTCAAGATCGAGCACGTGCTCGGTCACACGCCGCGCGAATTGTCGAACGGACAGAAGCAGAGGACGGCGTTGGCGCGAGCGCTGGTCGGCAATCCCGATGTGCTGCTGCTGGATGATCCCCTTCGCAACGTCGACGCCAAGCTGCGCTACGAGATGCGGCTCGAGCTGCCGAACCTGCTGCGGCGCGGAACGGCCGCCGTGCTCTACGTGACCCAGGACTACCGTGAGGCGATGGCGATCGCCGACCGCATCGCGGTGCTGGTCGACGGCCGGCTCGTGCAGGTGGCGACGCCTGCCGATATCTATGCCCAACCCGCTTCGGTTGCGGTGGCCCGGCTGTTCGGCGATCCGACCATCAACCTCGCCGAGGTTTCACCGATCGCGGAGCACGGCATGCTGTCGGCCGCGGTCGCCGGCGCCAGGATGCGGCTCGGGGCTGCCGATTGCGTGGCACCCGCCGGTCCGTGCTGGCTTGGCGTCCGGCCGGAGGATATCGCGGTCTCGTCCGTGTCCACGGACGACGCCATTCCGGCGCGCATTCTCGCGATCACGCCGATGCACGAGAAGGCGGTGCTGTTGCTGCGTCTCGCTGATGGAACCGAATGGCTGGCGGCGCTGCCGCCGGACGCGCCGCAAGGTGCGGCCGACGACACCGTCTTCGTCCGCTTCGCGGGTGATGCTGCGATGCTGTTCGATCGTGCGACCGGGCTGCGGATCGGGCCGTCGCACCGGCTCAAGGCGGCGTAGGAGCGGATGGTCATGGACATGCTCGAGCTTCGAGGCATCGACAAGGTCTACCGCAGCCGCGGCAAGCCGCCGGTGTGCGCGGTGCAGGCGCTCGACATGGTGGTCAGGAAGGGCGAGATCGTCGCGCTGCTGGGATCGTCGGGCTGCGGCAAGACCTCGACCTTGCGCATGATCGCGGGGTTCGAGGACGTCTCGGCCGGATCGATCGCGCTCGGCGGGCGGCGGATCCACGAGCTGCCGCCGGCGCGGCGCAAGGTGGCGATGGCCTTCGAGGGCTATTCGCTTTATCCGCCGCTCACGGTCCGCGAGAACATCGCGTTCGCGCTGAAATCCGCCCAGCTGCCGCGCGGCGAGGTGGCGCGCCGCGTCGACGAGATTGCCCGCCTGGTCGAGATCGAGGACATCCTCGACAGCTATCCGCGCGCGATCTCCGGTGGCCAGCAGCAGCGCGTGTCGCTGGCGCGTGCGCTGGTGCGCGACGCCGATCTCTATCTGCTCGATGAGCCGATGGGGCAGCTCGAACCGCAGCTGCGTGCGGTGCTGCGCGGCCGGATCAAGAGCCTGCTTGCCGAGCGTGGCATGACCGCGATCTTCGTCACCCACGACCAGACCGAAGCGAGTGCGCTGGCCGACCGTATCGCGGTGATGGAAGGCGGCGTGCTCCAGCAGTTCGCCAGCGAGAAGGAATTGAAGGGCAGGCCCGCCAATTTGTTCGTCGCGAGCTTCATCGGCGAGCCGCCGATGAATCTGCTCGACGCCGAGGTGACGCGCTCGGATGGCGGCTTTCGCCTGTCGGTCGGAACAGACATGAGTTTCGATATCAGCGGTGCCGGGCTCGACAGTGAGGCGGCGAAGGCGCTCGCCAGCACACCGCAGGTGCGGATCGGCATTCGTCCGCAGAAGATCGTGGTCGGGACCGGCGACGTCAGGGTCAAGGTCGTCTCCAACCAGTGGCTCGGCGATCAGTCGCATGTCGCAGGCGATTGCGGTGGTCGCATGCTGATCGCGGTCACCCCGGGCCGCGTCGCCGCGCGGCCGGGCGACATTGTCTGCTTCGCGCTGGAGCCGCGTCACCTGCACATCTTTGGAAGCGACGGAACCTGCATTCGTCATGCGGAGGGGTCCTGACGATGACTGCTTCCGCAAGCCGCGATGTCATCATTGGCATTGATGCCGGCACGTCGCTGATCAAGGCGGTGGCGTTCACACTGGCCGGCGAGCAGCTTGCTGATGTTTCGCGGCCGAATGTGTACAGCAGTCCGGCCGGCGGTCATGTCGTGCAGGACATGGCGCGGACCTGGAGCGATACGGTTGCGGTCATTCGCGCCCTCGCGAACGCCTTGCCGGACTTGTCGGCACGGATCGCGGCAATCGCGGTGACCGGGCAGGGTGACGGCACCTGGCTGATCGATGACGATGGCCGGCCGGTTGCGCCGGCGCTGCTGTGGCTGGACTCTCGCGCCGGGCGGCTGGTCGAGGAGATCCGCGGCAGCGATCGCAACGCGCCGCTGTACCGGCGTACGGGCTCTGGGCTCATTGCCTGCCAGCAGGGGCCGCAACTGGCGTGGCTTCAGGCGCACGTGCCCGACACGATTGCGAGGGCGACCACTGCCTTCCATTGCAAGGACTGGCTCTATTTCCTGCTCACCGGCGAGCGCGCAACCGATCCATCGGAGGCCACCTTCTCCTGCGGCGATTACCGCAAGCGCGGCTTTGATGCGGAGACGGCGCGGTTGATCGGTATCGCCGACCTGACCCGCCTGTTCCCGCAAGTCGTTGACGGTGCGGTCGCAACGCATCCGCTCACCGCGGCGGCCGCGATCGAGACCGGCCTGCCGGAAGGCGTGCCGGTTTGCCTTGGCTATGTCGACGTGATCTGCAACGCGCTCGGTGCCGGGCTCTACGATCCGTCACCGGATGTCGGCTGCACCATCATCGGTTCGACCGGCATGCATATGCGGCTGGTCCGGAGCGCAGACGCGGTGACGCTGAACCGGGAGGCAACCGGCTACACCATGCCGTTCCCGGTGCCCGGTCACTATGCCCAGATGCAGTCGAACATGGCGGCGACGCTGAACATCGACTGGATGCTCGATCTCGCATGCGACATGCTGGCGGCGGAAGGCGTGACGCGCACGCGCGCCGACCTGATCGGACGGCTCGACGATCAGGTGCTGCAGGCCAAGCCCGGCGAGGTGCTGTTCCATCCGTTCATCTCCGATGCCGGCGAGCGTGGTCCGTTCGTCTCGCATGAGGCCAGCGCGCAATTCTTCGGCCTGCGCTCGCGCCACCGCTATGGAGATTTGATGCGAGGCGTGATGGAAGGTTTGGCCTTCGCCGCACGGGATTGCTATGCCGCGATGGGCTCGTTGCCGCGCGATGTCAGGATCACCGGTGGCGCGGCGAAGAGCCGCGCGCTTGGCGTGATCCTCGGCGCCGCACTGGATTGCGACGTCCGCATCTGCAGCCGCGGCGAGGCCGGCGCCGCAGGTGCGGCGATGATCGCCGCCGTCGCGATCGATGCCTATCCCGACATGCGCGCCTGCGCCGAGCAGTGGGTTGCGCCGCATCTCAGTCCCCCGCAATCGCCTGACGCTGCGCTGGCGAAGCGCTACGCCAGCATCTTCCCGACCTATCTCGATGCGAGGCTGGCGTCGCGACCGGTCTGGAAGCAACTCGCCGCGCTGCGCGCCGGAGGCGATCATGTCTAAGCCCATCGCCATTGTCGGCGACCGCTTCATGCTGCCCGCGGTGTTTGCCGAGCACATCCGGACGGCCTGCGGCAATGGCGTCGATATCCGCACCCTGGAGCAGCCCTGGCCGGACGAGCCGATGGAGCACGGCTACGCCGGCTCGAAGCTCGATGGCCTGAAGGAATTCATGGGGCGGCCGGACGAGATCATGGCCTTTGTCGGCGATGCCGAGCTGCTCGTCACCCACCTCGCGCCGATCTCACGCGCGATGCTGGAGCGGATGCCGAAGCTGAAGTTCATTGCGGTGTCGCGGGGTGGACCGGTCAACATCGACATGCAGGCGGCGCGCGACCACAATGTGCTGGTGGTCAATACGCCCGGCCGCAATGCGAGCGCAGTGGCGGAGTTCACCATCGGAGCGATTCTCGCCGAGACGCGCCTGATCCGCAGCGGTCACGAGGCACTGCGTGCCGGCGAGTGGCGCGGCGATCTCTATCGCGCCGACCGCACCGGGCGCGAGCTCGGCGAGATGACGGTGGGCATCGTCGGTTACGGCGCGATCGGCAGCCGCGTCGTGAAGCTGCTGAAAGCCTTCGGCTGCAAGATCCTGGTCGCCGATCCCTATGTCCAGCTCAGCGCCCAGGACCGCAACGACGGCGTCGAGCATGTCGGGCTCGGCGAATTGCTCGGCCGCGCCGATGTCATCACGTTGCACGCGCGGGTTACGCCGGAGACCACCCGCTTTATCGGGCGCGACGCGCTGGCGCGGCTCAAGCCCGGCGCGTTCCTGATCAACACCGCGCGCGGTCCGCTGGTCGATTACGAGGCGCTGCACGATGCGCTGGCATCGGGGCATCTCGGCGGCGCCACGCTCGACACCTTTGCGGTCGAGCCGGTCCCGGCGGACTGGCCGCTGCTGCAGCTTCCCAACGTCACGCTGACGCCGCATATCGCCGGAGCCTCCGTGCGGACCGTCACCGTGGCCGCCGAGCAGGCGGCCGAAGAGGTTCGCCGCTTCCTGGCCGGCGAACCACCACTCCATCCGTGCTGAAGAGGAAAGGCAGTCCGTATGACCCGTGAGGAACGACAATTGCGCGAGGCGATCATTGCCAAGTGTCGATGGATGAACGCGTCGGGTCTCAACCAGGGGACATCTGGCAACATCTCCGCCCGCTACAAGGACCGGATGCTGATCACGCCGTCGGCGACCCCCTATGATTCGATGAAGCCGGACATGATCGCGTCGATGCCGCTCGAAGGCGACTATGGCGCGTGGGAAGGGCCGCTGCAGCCGTCCACCGAATGGCGCTTCCATCTCGACATCACGCGCGCCCGGCCCGATGTCGGCGCCATCGTCCATACCCACTCGACCTACGCGACCGTGCTCGCGATCGCGCGCAAGCCGATCCCGGCCTGCCACTACATGATGGCGGCGTTCGGCGGCACCGACATCCGCTGCGCCGGCTATGCGCGCTACGGCACCAAGGAGTTGTCGGACCATGCGATCGCGGCGCTGGAAGGCCGCAATGGCTGCCTGCTCGCCAACCACGGCATGATCGCGCTCGGCGCCAATCTCGACAAGGCGATGTGGCTCGCGGTCGAGCTCGAGACCATCGCGCGGCAGTACTACCTCTCGCTCGCGCTCGAATCGCGCGTGATCCTGAGCGACGAGGAGATTGCCGACACCGCGAAGGGGTTCTCCACCTATGGCTTGCAGGCGCCAAAGCCGAAGGCCCGCGCGACGGCAAAGGCCGCGCCGCGTCGCGCCGAGAAGCGGCGTAGCGGCAGGCGATGACAGGGACTGCGCCGGTCGCCGGCGGGGACTACGGACTGGTCGATCTCGCAATCGTTGGTGGCGGCATCAACGGCGCCGGCATCGCCCGCGACGCCGCCGGCCGCGGGCTGAAGGTCCTGCTCTGCGAGAAGGACGATTTCGCCGAGGGCACCTCGTCGCGCTCGGGCAAGCTGATCCATGGCGGGCTGCGCTATCTCGAATATTACGAGTTCCGCCTGGTGCGCGAGGCATTGATCGAGCGCGAGGTGCTGCTCGCCTCCGCGCCCCACATCATCTGGCCGATGCGCTTCGTGCTGCCGCATTCGCCGGAGCAGCGACCGGCCTGGCTGGTCCGCACCGGGCTGTTGCTCTACGACCATCTCGGCGGCCGCAAGCAGCTGCCGGCGAGCCGCAGCCTGGATCTGTCGCGGGCCCCGGAGGGCGCGCCGCTGCAAGAGGAATTCCGCCAAGGCTTTGAATATTCCGACTGCTGGGTCGACGACGCCCGGCTGGTGATCCTCAATCTGATCGATGCGGCGCAGAACGGCGCCTGCATCCTGCCGCGCACGCGGGCGGTGCGTGCGCGCCGGGAAGGCGATGTCTGGCTGCTCGAGATGCAGAGCGATGGCGGCACGACGCAGGTCGTACGATCCCGCGCGCTGGTCAACGCCGCCGGACCATGGGTTCAGGACGTCATCCAGGGCGTGGCGGGACTGAACTCCGCCCAGAGCGTCCGGCTGGTCAAGGGCAGCCACATCGTGGTGCCGAAATTCTGGAATGGGCCGCAGGCCTATCTGCTGCAAAACAGCGATCGCCGGGTGATCTTCGTCAACCCCTATGAGGGCGATCTGGCGCTGATCGGCACCACCGACATTCCCTATCAGGAGCGCGCCGAGGACGTCGCGATCGACCAGGACGAGACCGATTATCTGTTGCAGGTGCTGCGCCGCTATTTCCGGACGCCGCCGCAACCGGGCGAGATCGTGCACGCCTTCTCCGGAGTCCGGCCGCTCTATGACGACAATGCCGACAATCCGTCGGCCGTGACGCGCGACTATGTGTTCGAGATTCACGGCGCCGAGGGCGCGCCGCCGCTGCTCTCGATCTTTGGCGGCAAGATCACGACCTACCGCCGGCTGGCGGAGCAGGCGCTGCAGCGGCTCGTGCCGTGGTTTCCCAGGATGTCGTCGGCCTGGACCGCGGATCGGCCGCTGCCGGGCGGCGATATCGGCGGCAGCTTCGATGATTTCTCAAATGGGCTGGCGCGCGACTATCCCGATCTGCCGCGGAAGCTCATTCAGCACTATGCGCGCCTTTATGGGACGCGCGCGCGTGAGCTCCTGGGTTCGGCTCGCATCTCAAGCGATCTGGGCCGCCATTTCGGCGGTGACTTCTATGAATGCGAAGCGGTGTATCTTCGCGAGAAGGAGTGGGCGAGAAGGTCCGCCGACTTCCTGGATCGGCGCACCAAGCACGGCCTGCATTTGACGCCGGCGCAGCGGATGGCGTTTGAGAGTTCGATCTAGGAGGGGATGCGCATCCGGTGGAGCTTCGAAGGTCGGCAGGGGATGTTCGCGCTTAAAGTATCTCGGCTAGCGAATGGCCGTGCAGTTCGATGTTCAGGCCCTGCATGCCGAGATCATTGATCTCGCCGCCCATGGCCTTCAGGCTCTCCTCGCGGATCAGTGACATCAGTCCACGGCGCAGGGCCAGGAATTCCGAGGACATCATCATTGACTGCTGGCGCGGCCGCTCCAGTGGAATCGGGATTTCGGCCTTGATCGAACCGGGGCGGGCGGTCATGCAGTAGACGCGATCGGAAAGGAAGATTGCCTCATCAATGTCGTGCGTGACGAACAGCACCGAAATCTTCAGCCGCTGCCACATGTTAGTGAGGATCTGCTGCATGATGACGCGGGTCTGCGCGTCGAGCGCGCCGAAGGGTTCATCGAGCAGCAGCACCTTCGGGCCCGTGGCGAGCGCGCGCACGATGCCGACGCGCTGCTTCATGCCGCCGGAGAGCTTTTCCGGATAGTGCTTTTCGAAGGCCTCGAGCCCGGAGAGGCCGAGCAGGGTGCGCGCGGCGCGCTCGCGCTGCGAGCGCGGCATGCCGCGCATCTTCAGGCCGAACTCGACGTTTTCCCGCACCGTCTTCCAGGGGAACAGCGAGTATTGCTGGAACACCATGCCGCGCTCGGCGCTGGGGCCGCTCACGCGCTCGCCGTCGACCGTGATAGTGCCCGTGGTGGGCTTGAGAAAGCCCGCCACCGCATTCAGGAACGTGGACTTGCCGCAGCCCGAAGGTCCGACGATCGACACGAACTCGCCCGGCTTCACATGGATGTAGGTGTCGGTAACGGCCTGGACAGCCCCATCGATGGTCTCATAGCTCAGCGAGAAGTTCTTGACCTCGATATGCCCCTTCGGCGAGCCGGTCGCGATCTCGCTCATTTTGATCTCCATGGCATCACAAGGTGTCCCGTGCCGCGGATCAACAGGCTCGACCCGAGGCCGAGGACGCCAATCGCGATCATGCCGAGTGCGATGTCGGCATACTGGACCAACGAATAGGCTTCCCAGGTGAAGTAGCCGATGCCGTACTGACCCGAGATCATCTCGGCTGCGATCAACGATACCCAGGCCACGCCCATACCGATCGTAAGGCCGGTAAAGATGTGCGGCAGCGATGCCGGGAAATACACCTCGCGGAAGATCGAGCGCTCGCGCGCCCCGAGACATTGCGCCGCCCGCACGAGTACGGGATCGACGAGCGACATGCCGTGCAGTGTGTTGACCAGGATCGGGAAGAACGAGCCGAGGAAGGTGATGAAGACGATGCTCTGTTCGTTGGTCGGCCACAACATGATCGCCATCGGGACCCACGCGATCGCCGGAATTGGCCGTAGCACCTCCGCCACGGGAAAGATCACCTCATGGATCAGCTTGAAGCGGCCCATGATGAGGCCAAGCGGCACACCGACGATGGCCGCGAGCGAGAAGCCGATGAAGATGCGCCGGCAGCTCAGCAGGATGTGCACGAGGAACTTGGGGTCGTGGATCGCCTTGGTGAAGCTCGCATAGACCGCAAGCGGCGAGGGCACGTTGGTGAAGCGCACGAAGAACACCACACGGTAGGTCGTGAGCAGGTGCCAGACCAGGAGAAATGCGGCCAGCGAGACGATACCGATTGCGGTTGCGCGCAACCGGTCCTGGTTGAGCCGGTACCAGCGCGCCGCCAGCGCGCCGAAGGAGGCGGACGGGGCCGCGGTGGGCGGGGAGGTCGTCTCCTGGATCGCAGGCACTGCTGGCCCGTTGTCCTCGGGCTGTCTGAGGAGGGCGGGAGTGCTCACGTCTTGCCTCCGCCGATCGCCGCCTTCAGTGCATCATCGAAGCCGAGCACCTTGCCGCCGATCGTTGCGGCATAGGCCTCGGCGTCCTTCTTGAGCAGGAAGGGCACCACGTCCCCGTTACCCACTGCGAAAAAGGCCTGGTCCGCGAACAGCTTGATGCCGCGGGTGGTGTCGAAGACATAGGCGACGTTGATTTTCTTGCCTTTCGCCTTGTAATCGGCATAGGCGCCGAGCGTGCACGCCGCGGATGCAAACGGCAGGATGCCGATCCCGTCGACCCAGACCTCGCCGGCCTTGCGCGGATCGGAGATCGGCTTCTTGCAGAACGTATCCTCGCCGGAAATCTCGTAGTTCTTCGTGCTCGAAAGCTGGGCGTCGTAGTCGAGCTTCATCTCGGCATAGGCCTTGCGGATGTAGCTGTCGTCGACCCATTTCTTCGGGGCGAATTCCTTCATGCGGCCGAGATTTTGCAGCACCTTGACGTCGGCCGTGGCCGCATCGATCAGCGCCGGTTTGATCGTGGGATCGGTGGTCATGTTGCCACCCGGGCCCAGGAAGATATAGACGACCTCCTTGCTGATCCCGGTCCATTCCTGGATCTTCTCGGCGGCGCGCTTGGGATCGTCACGCAGCCACTGATTGGCGGCGATCACGGCCTTCATGTAGGCGACGACGACTTCCGGATATTTTTCCGCGAAATCGGTGCGAACCACGATACCGTGGAAGGTCGGCAGGTTGGTCTCGACGCCGTCGAAAATCTTTCGCGCGAAGCCGCGGAAAGGAAGCAGCTCGGCGAAGGGGACGAAGTCGGCGTGGGCGTCGATCTTCTTCTCCTGGAGATTGGTCGAACCAACCTCGGGGCTCTGGCTGACGAGCTGGAAGAAATCCGGTGCATAGCCGCGGTCCTGCATTGCCTTCAGCACCATGCCATGCGCGGCGGAGCCAAAGGGAACGCTGACGAGCTTGCCCTTGAGATCGGCGAGATCGTAGTAGGGTGAGTCCTTGTGAACGACGATGCCATTGCCGGAGCCGGAGAGGCTGTAGGCGGCAACGCCGATCAGGCGGCTCTTGCTCTCGGGGTTGCTCTCGAAGGTGAAGCCGTTCACGATCAGCGGATAGTCGCCCATCATGCCGATCTGAAGCTTGTTCGCCATCATCGCATTGGTGACAGGCGGGCCGGACGTGAAATTCTGCCACTCCAGCTCGAACTTGATGTTGGCGTATTTGCCGTCTTTCGGCAGATACTTTTCGAGGAGATGCAGCTGCCGGATGACGACGCCGGCCGTGACGGTGTTGGTCGTCGTGTCCTGCGTTCCGATGCCGAGCGTGACGGTTTCCGCCGAAGCCGGCTGCGCCAGAAATAGCGCCAGCGACGTCACCGACACCACTAGCGAGAACGTGGGAAGATGGCGGACCATTCTCATCCTCTTTCGGTTGGATGTGCTGTGGTTGCCATGATTGGATGGGGAGGCGGGCACGGCAAATCCGGATTTATCGCCGCTGTCGATTAGTTGCCGGGAAATGCCGGTTGCTTACTCCTTGTGCAGTTTTGCCGGTGAAAGCCAATTGCATGTGCAGCATCGGTGTCAATCGGACGCCTGGCCCCGCATCTCCTCCAGGACCTCGGACCGGCAGACCACGATCTGCGAACGTTTGGTCAGGACGATTCCCTTCTCCTGCATGCGCTTCAGGCTGATCGTCACCCATTGCCTTGTGGCGCCGACCATGTGGGCGATGTCCGCATGGGTGAATGCCGCCGCAATCACGGTGCCGTCGGCGTCCTGCACGCCGTAGAGCTCGACGAGCTGCAGCAACAGATGCGCCAGGCGCTGGGTGATCGACCGCGTTCCCAGCATCTGGGCGAGCGCGGAGTAGCATTTGCCCTTGAAGGTGAGGCCTTCGATCAGGCCGATCGCAAGGTTCGGGATCTCCGCCGCCAGCGCGCGCAGCTCCTTTCCGGGCAGGTGTACGACGCTGCAATTGCTGGAGGCGACGCCCGACCATTGATGAACGGTGCCTTCGAACACCTCGGGCCCGCCGACGAAATTGCCGACGTGCCAGTAGGCGAGCGTGATCTCGCGCCCCAGCGGCGAGATGTAGAAGACGCGGATACGGCCGCTCTCGACCAGCCAGATGCCGTCGTGTCTGGCACCTTGGCTGAACAGCGTCTGGCCGCGATTGAGCACCTTGCGACGCCCCTGCTTCAAGACCAGTTCCCGTTCGCGCGACGTGAGCTTGTCCATCAGCGGCGGCGGCCCGCCGATCCATTGCTGGTTCTCGGTCAACAGCAGCGAGGACCCGCCCGCAGGCCGAACCGTGACGGGAATGGTCCCGCGAGCCGCACTGGCCGCCTGTAGCAACATCGAGCCGCCTCCGAACCGTTCAAACCGTTCTAAAGAGGAGCAATGTCCGTGCCAGAGCGGGTTGGCAAGTGGGGGACGGCCGGCCGTTGAGGCCAGCGTCATGTCGAGACTGCACCAAGTGTGCCGGCCCGGAAAGTTCATCACTGAAAACGAGGGATATATGGAATAGGGGTTCGCCCGTCGGGGCCCCGGATAGAAGGGAAGATCGGTTAGTGTCCTGCCAGGCTCAACAGATAAATTTTTGGGTAGATTCCGCGATTGTGCCCGTCGGAGAACGAGATGTTGAGCCCGTAGCCCAAATCGCCGATCCCGGTGATCGCGATGCCGGGAAATTGTTCGGGGAAGCGGCCGTCAAAGCGGGCGCGGGTGCAGTGGGCGCATTTGCAGGCGAGGCGAAGCTGCTCCGCGCTGAGCGTCACCTCATCATCGCGCGCAGTGCGCACGAGGAGTGTCGCGAGATCGGCGCTGGCCTCGTAGCCGGTCACGGTCGGCGCCACCAATGCGGTCATGGTCATGACGATCCTCCACCGTCTTTCCTGACACCGAAGCTACGGACGCAATAGCAACTAATTGCCGGATCCGGCGTGACGTCGCGGTCCTCGCAGACGCGGGTGCCTGCCTGGCGGTCATCGCACGCAAAATGTGAAACTAATCGACCGGGAACGGCAGTTCGCCGTTGCCGGATCCGCCTCTCTCCGAAACCTTGGTCCCGCATCGAGCAAGCATGGAGAGACGAGCGTGAGCGCTTTTCAGAAGGAAACGGTCCTCTCGGTCAGGCACTGGACCGAATCCCTGTTCAGCTTCACGGCGACGCGCGATGCCGGCTTTCGCTTCCAGAACGGCCAGTTCGCCATGATCGGGCTCGAGGTCGATGGCCGCCCCTTGATGCGCGCCTACAGTCTGGCGAGCGCCAATCACGAGGAGGCGCTCGAGTTCTTCAGCATCAAGGTGCCGGATGGTCCTCTGACCTCGCGGCTGCAGAGGATCAGGGAGGGCGACATCATCCTGGTCGGCCGCAAGGCGACGGGAACGCTGATCGCCGGCAATCTCATCCCGGGCAAGCGGCTCCTGCTGCTGTCGACCGGCACGGGGCTCGCACCGTTCGCGAGCTTGATCAAGGACCCGGATGTCTATGAGAGCTACGAGACCATCGTGCTCGCCCATGGCTGCCGCCAGGTTTCGGAGCTGGCTTATGGAGAGCACCTCGTCGAGAGCCTGTGCAACCACGAATTCCTCGGTCCACTGATCAAGGACAAGCTGATCTATTACCCGACCGTCACCCGTGAGCCCTTCAGGAACCGCGGCCGCATCACCGACCTGATCACTTCCAACCAGCTCTTCGACGACATCGGGCAGCCCGCTCTCGACCGCGAGTCCGACCGCATCATGCTCTGCGGCAGCCCTGCGATGCTCGAAGAGCTCCGCGAGCTGTTCACGGCGCGTGGCTTTGTCGAGGGCAACCACAGTCAGCCGGGTCATTTCGTGATCGAGAAGGCCTTCGTGGAGCGGTGAAGGGCAAATCGCTCTCCGGCGACAACTAATTGCTATCGCCGTGGGACCACCCGGGCAAAGCTCATGTAAAGGCGCCGGTCGCGCCGGCGAAACAGGGACAGACAATGGCACTAGATCAGATCGTCGACGGACTTTCGGAGGTTTCCTGTGATGTGCTGGTGATCGGTGGCGGCACGGCCGGACCGATGGCGGCGCTCAAGGCCAAGCTCAAAAATCCGAAGGCCGATGTCGTGCTGCTTGAAAAGGCCAACGTCAAGCGTTCCGGCGCGATCTCGATGGGCATGGACGGGCTCAACAACGCCGTCATTCCGGGCTATGCAACGCCCGAGCAGTACACCAAGGAGATCACGATCGCCAACGACGGTATCGTCGATCAGAAGGCGGTCTATAAATACGCCCAGAACTGCTACAAGATCATCGAGGAGCTCGACAGTTTCGGCATCCGCTTTCTGAAGAACGAGAACGGCGACTTCGCCGTCAAGAAGGTGCACCATATCGGGACCTACGTGCTCCCGATGCCGAATGGCGAGACCGTGAAGAAGGCGCTGTATCGCCAGCTGCGCCGCGCCCGCATCCTGATCTCAAACCGCTATATGGCGACGCGGTTGCTGAAGTCCGCCGATGGCCGCGTGGCCGGTGTGATCAGCGTCAATACGCGTACCGCCGAATTGCTGGTGATCAAGGCGAAGGCCGTGATCCTGTGCATGGGCGCCGCCGGCCGGCTAGGACTTCCGACCTCGGGCTACATGTTCGGGACCTACGAAAACGCCGCCAATTCCGGCGACGGCTATGCCATGGCCTATCATGCCGGCGCTGCGCTCGCGAACCTCGAGTGCTACCAGATCAATCCGTTGATCAAGGACTACAACGGTCCGGCCTGCGCCTATGTGGCTGGCCCTTTCGGCGCCTATACCGCGAACAACGAAGGCTCACGCTTCATCGAATGCGACTACTGGTCGGGCCAGATGATGCTCGAATTCTACAATGAACTGCTCTCGGGCAAGGGCCCGGTCTTCCTCCAGCTCAAGCACCTCCACGAGAAGACGATCGAGGAGATCGAGTCGACACTGCACAAGGTGGAGCGGCCGACGCGCGGCCTGTTCCAGCAGGGGCGGGGGGTCGATTATCGCACCGACTCGATCGAGATGCACATCTCCGAGATCGGCCTCTGCTCCGGCCACAGTGCGTCCGGCGTATTCGTCGACGACAACGCGCGCACCACCGTGCCGGGCCTTTACGCCGCGGGCGACATGGCGAGCGTGCCGCACAATTACATGCTGGGCGCCTTCACCAACGGCTCCGTTGCCGGCACCGACGCGATGGAGTTCGCCGAGAGCCACGATCTCGCGGAATTTGACCCCGCTTCTGTCGCCCTTGAGCGGGAGCGCATCCTGGCGCCGACCAAGCGTGAGGACGGCATTCCGCCGAACCAGATCGAGTACAAGACCCGCCGCCTGGTGAACGACTATCTCCAGCCTCCGAAGGTCACCCGCAAGTACGAACTCGGTATGCGCCGTCTCGCCGAGGTCCGCGAGGACATGGAAACGCGCATGATCGCGCGGAACGCGCACGAACTGCTCCGTGCGCTCGAGGTGCAGTCGATCATGGATTGCGCCGACATGGCGGCTCACGCCTCGCTGTTCCGCGAAGAAAGCCGCTGGGGCCTCTATCATTGGCGCACGGATTTTCCGGAGAAGGACAACGAGAACTGGTTCTGCCACACGCTGCTGTCCAAGCAGGACGGCAGGATGACGAGCACGAAGCGCGCCGTGGAACCCTATATCGTGCCGATCGCCGACGACGAGAAGGACCTCTACGACAAGCAACGCATCCGCGCCAGCGCGTGATTCTTGTTTGACGCGTTTTCTTCGCGCGAACCGGTATCCACTTCGCTCGAGAACGCTTTCGCGGCACAACAACAGGAGATTGGACGATGCCTCTCGCTTCCTATCAGACGTCGGTCCCGGTGGTGGTCGACGACGCCAAATGCATCGCGGACAAGGGCTGCACGGTGTGCGTCGACGTCTGCCCGCTCGATGTCTTGCGGATCAGCGACATGACAGGCAAGGCCTACATGGCCTATGACGAGTGCTGGTACTGCATGCCGTGCGAGGCGGATTGCCCGACCGGCGCCGTCACCGTCAATATCCCCTATCTGCTGAGGTGAACATGTCGAGCCCGTTCGAATCCTACGACGATCTCGAGGACGCCGACGAGCGGCTGCAGGCCGCAGACCCCGCCGAACGCCGCGTCGCCATCATCGCGCTCGGTCATTCCGGCGATTCCGCCGCGGTCGGCCATCTTGCCAGGATGGTGTCCGATCCTGATGCCGGTGTGCGCCAGCAGGTCGCGATGGCGCTTGGAGAGTTCGATGGGCCGGACGCGGCTGATGCCCTGGCGAAATTGCTCGTCGACCCCGAGAGCGTCGTGGCGTCGGCGGCAGCCGACAGCATGGCGGAGTTCAAGGATCCCGCCTGCGCGGACGTCATCCTGCCGCTGGTCAAACATGCCCATGCGTTCGTCCGCATGGGCGCATTGCGCGCGCTGAAGGAGCTACGCCGCAAGGACACGCTGAAGCCGGCGCTGGAGGCGTTGCAAGACCAGGACGCCGCCGTGCGTGTGCAGGCGATCGGCGTCATCGGCTTCCTGAAGCTCGAGGAGTCCATTCCGGCGCTGACCGCGCTGATCCACGACCCTGACGCCCATGTGCGGCGCGCGGCGGTGAGCGCGCTCGCTTTCTCGCAGATGAGGCCGGCGGCGGAGACGATCACGCGTGCGCTCAAGGACGAGGACTGGATGGTGCGCGAGATGGCGGCCGAAACGCTCGGGCTCAACGCCAACGGTGCGCTGGCGGCGGATCAGCTGATCGCGTCGCTTGCGGACGGGTTTTGGCAGGTGCGGCTCAAGGCGGTTCGCAGCCTCGGCAAGATGAAGATCGAGGGCGCGGTGCGCCCCATAGGCTATTGCGTCAACCACGAGCAGGCCAACCTGCGCAAGGAAGCTGCCGCGGCGTTGGGCGAGATCGCTCATCCCGATGGCGAGGCGTTCCTGGCGATCGTTGCCGACGATCCCGATCCCGATGTCAGAAAGAACGCGCGCTGGGCCCTTCAGCAGATCGTGGCGAAGAAGGCGAAAGCGAAATCGTAGGTCGGCACGGCACAGTCGTGTCAAGCCGGCGAGATCTGCAGGAGCGCTTGATTCAGCGTTTCGACCAGCAGGTCGGCATGTTCGGTTCCGAACACCAGCGGCGGGCGGATCTTCAACACATTGGCGCCGGGACCGGCGGCGCTGATCAGCACGTGCCGCGCGCGCAGCGCGTTGACGAGCGCCGCTGCCTCCTTGCCCGCGGGCGCACCATTGCGGCGAAGCTCAACACCGAGGAACAGCCCGGCGCCGCGAACCTCCGCGACCAAATCATGCCGGGAGCGCAACGCATCAAGCTTCTCGCGCAGATAAGCGCCGGTGCGCTTCGCGTTCTCGACCAGGCCTTCCTGTTCGATAATGTCGAGCACGGCGGTCGCTGCGGCTGCGGAGACGGGATTGCCGCCAAAGGTGTTGAAGTAGCGCGAACGTGCGCCGAATTCCCTGAGCAGCGCCGGGCGCGCGGCCATCGCGGCAACGGGGTGGCCGTTGCCCATCGGCTTGCCCATCGTGACCATGTCGGGAATGACGCCATGACGGGCAAAGCCCCACAGGCTCTCACCGCAGCGGCCGAAACCGGGCTGCACCTCGTCGGCAATGAACAACGCTCCTGCGGCGCGCGCCGCTTCCACGGCCGGCGCCAGAAAGCCGGGCGGATCGGCGAACACGCCGTCGCTCGAGAAGATGGTGTCGACCAGGAGCGCGGCCGGGCGAATCCCGCTGCGTTTCATGTCGTCGAACGCGGCGCGTACATGGCCGGCAAAAATCTCGCCGGTCGCATCTCCGGCAGACTGCGGCGCCGGCACGAGGCGGACATGAGCAGCGGTCGGCTCCGGCAGGCCGAGCGAGGGCGACAATTCGGCCAGCGCGCCGGTGACGCCGTGATAGGAGGTCCTGGTCACGATGACGCCGGTGCCGCCGGTGCAAGTCCGCGCCACGCGCAGCGCGAGGTCGTTGGCCTCGCTGCCAGTGCAAGTGAACATCACATGGCCGATCTCGGCCGGGAAGGTGGCGAGCAGCCGTTCCGCGTAGTTGAGGATGGACTCGTGCAGATAGCGGGTGTGCGTGTTGAGCTCTGCCGCCTGCCGCGCGATCGCCTCGACCACGCGCGGATGGCAGTGCCCGACGCAGGCGACGTTGTTGTAGGCGTCGAGATAGCGGTCGCCGGCCTGATCGTACAGCCAGACGCCGTCGCCGCGGACGATTTGCACGGGCTGTTCGTAGAACAGCCGGTAGGCCGGGCCGAGCAGGCGATTGCGCCGCGCGATCAGGTCTTGCGTCGAGGCATTCTCCACCGGCATCGCTTTACTCTCCCTGGCAGGCGCGTTCGATCTGTTGTCTGGCCTGGTCGCGCGAAAGACGAGCGATCCGCCCAAGCCGTGCCGAAGCCGCCTTGTTGTTGCGCAGAATATACTCCCGGTTCTCCGGATAGCGAGCCGCCCTGAGGTTGCTGATCACGACCGTCATCACCATGCGCGTCGCGATCAGGTCGAATAGCACCACGCGCTCATCCGGTGCGAGGGGCATCACGGCGTGATAGCCCGCGATCAGCTCGCAGGCCGGGGCCAGCGCATCGTCGCTGTCGGCGACCTGGTAGGCGCATGCGATTGCAAGGTCGTTGATCCGGGCCGTGGAGGTGAGGTCGCCGAAATCGATGATGCCGGCGATGCGTTCGTGATCGGTCGGGACGACGACGATGTTGTGCGGGTTGAGGTCGTTGTGCACCGGCTGCGCCGGGAGCCGGGACAAGACTGGCTGGGCGTGGGTCTCGAAGCCGTCGAGGAAGCGCTCCACGACGTCGCGCTGTGCAATCGGAACGCTGTCGAGCAGCGGGCGCAATTCGGCCGCGTGCTGGATGTCCCACAACAGCTTGTGGCCGGCGCCGGGGTGGCGGAAGTCGCGCAAGGCCCGGGCGAGGCGCGCCGCCCAATGGCCGGCCTCGCGGCGCAAGGCGGTCGACGGCGTCACCTGGTGCATCGGCGTGCCGGCAAGGAAGGACAACAGGCGCACCACGCGGGTCGAACCGTCGTCGAACGTGACTTCGAGCTCAACCGCGCCATTCAGCGCAGGGAAAACCCGTGGGATCGGCAGCGCCGAATCTCCAGCGGCAGCATGACGCAGCGCCTCAGTCTGCAGATTGGTGACGGCGCGGTCTTCCGCGGGATTGGCGATCTTCAGCACATAGTCGCGCCCGTCGGGGGTGTGCAGCCTGAAATTCTGGTCGCGTTCGCTGTCGAGCCGACGCACTGCCGCGGGCAGGCCGTAATATTCCTCGGCCAGCGCCTGCGCGCGCGTCTCCGGGATCGGCGAGGCGGCGCGCAGCCCGTCGAGCGGGTGCGCGGCGGCGACGGTCGATGGGGAATTTGGCACCTGACGTTTCCTGTCCCGCAATCAATAACCGCGCGCACGGTCGATGGCGTGCGGCGGGCGCCGTCCGGCGCTGACAGCATCGGCCGTTGCCGCCAGCGTGGTCGCGACGGCATGGACGCTGACGTCGCTGGCATCATGCGGCGTGATGGCGATCTGTGGATGGTGCCAGAACGGGTGTGCCTGGGCCAGCGGTTCGGCGGTGAACACATCGAGCGCTGCACCGGACAAATGGCCGCGCTCGATCGCCGCGAGCAGGTCGTCTTCCACCAGATGCTCGCCGCGGCCGACCTGGATCAAATAGCCGCCGCGGCGCATTTGCGCAAAAAGCTCGCCGTTGAGGATGCCGCGCGTCTCCGCCGTCAGCGGCAGCAGGTTCACCAGCACCTCGGTCTCGGCGAGCATGGCGGCGAGGCCCGCCGGCCCGTGAAAGCTGCGGCTCGATGACGAGATCGCCTTGGCCGTGCGGCTCCACGACATCACAGGGAAGCCGAGATGCACGAGGTCGGCGGCGACGCGCTGGCCGATCTCGCCATTGCCGAGTATCCCCACCGAGACGTCCTGCGCGCGGCGTTGGTCGCGGCGTTGCCAGATCCGATCGCGCTGCTGGGCGCGAAAGGCAGCAAAGCCGCGCTGATGTCCGATCACGTGCCAGGCGATGAAGCCCGACATCAACTGCGCCTGCCCGGGATCGACCACGCGCACCACCTCGACGCCGGAGCGCAGGCTGGGGCAGGCGATGATATTGTCGACGCCGGCCGCGATCGAGCACACCGCTTCCAGGTTCGGGTAATGTTCGAACGCATCGTGGGGCGGATGCCAGGCCAGCGCCAGCCGGACATCCTGGGCCGGCGCGTCCGCCGTATGGTCCACGACTTCGATGCGAGGCGCCGTGCGCGCCAACGCCGCGCCAATGTAGCTGCGCAGGTCGAGGGTCTTGCTGACGAGAACGCAACGCATCGATCAGGCCGCCCGCGATGACGGAATCTGGCCGGGTACTGCGGCGAGCAGTTCACGGGTGTAGGCGTGCTCCGGCGCCGAGAACAGCGTTGCCGTCGGCTTCAGCTCGACAATGGCGCCGCGCTGCATCACCGCGATCCGGTCGCAGATTTGCGCCGCCACCCGCAGATCGTGCGTGATGAACAGCATCGACAAGCCCAGCCGCGCCTTGAGGTCTTCCAGCAGGTTCAGCACCTGCGCCTGCACCGAGACGTCGAGCGCCGAGACCGCTTCGTCGGCGACGATGATTTCCGGCTCGAGCGCAAGCGCGCGGGCAATGCCGATGCGCTGGCGCTGGCCGCCGGAGAATTCGTGCGGGTAGCGGTCCATCGCATTGGCGTTGAGGCCGACGAGGCCGAGCAGTTCGGCGGCGCGCTGGCGCGCGACCGCGGGATCGGTGCCATGGGCGATCGGCCCATCGGCAATGATGTGGCCGACCTTGCGGCGCGGATTGAGCGACGCGAACGGATCCTGGAAGATCATCTGGATCCGGCTGCGCTCCCGGCGCAGGGCACGGCCGGCGATGCGGGTGAAATCGGTTTCGCCGAGGCGGACAGTGCCGCGATCAGGTTCGATCAGGCGCATCACGAGCCGGGCGACGGAGGATTTGCCGGAGCCGGATTCGCCGACCAGGCCGACGGTCTCGCCCTGCAGGATATCGAAATTGACCTGCCTCGCAGCCGCGACGCGGCGTTCCGGCTGGAACCAGCCGCCGCCGCTGACATAGGTCTTGTCGAGGCCGACGATTTCGACCGCCCTGGCGCGGCCGGTGAGCGGCGCGCGCTGTGGCGGCTGCATCGAGGGAACAGCCGCCAGCAGCGCACGGGTGTAGGAATGCTGCGGACGCTGCAGCACGTCGTCGGCCGCGCCCTGTTCGACCACCTTGCCGTGCTGAAGCACGACCACGCGGTCGGCGATGTCGGCGACGACGCCGAAATCGTGGGTGATGAACATGACGGCCATGTTGCGGCGGCGCTGCAGGTCGCGGATCAGCTCGAGGATCTGTGCCTGCGTGGTGACGTCGAGCGCCGTGGTCGGCTCGTCGGCGACCAGCACGGCCGGCTCCAGCGCGAGCGCCATCGCGATCATGGCCCGCTGGCGCTGGCCGCCGGAGAGTTGATGCGGATAGGCGCGCATCGAGCGCTCGGGATCGGGCAGGCCGACCTCGCGCAGCAGCTGCAGCGCCTTCTGCTTCCGCTGCTTCGGCGTCAGCAAATTGTGGGCCTCGAACATCTCGGCGATCTGCTCGCCGATCCGCATCAACGGATTGAGCGCCGTCATCGGCTCCTGAAACACCATGGCGATGTGGCGTCCGCGCAGCGCGAGCCAGCCGGTGTCGTCGAGCGTGAGCAGGTTCCGGCCGTCATAGGCGATCTCGCCGGCCTCGCGGGCGATGGTGTCGGGCAGCAGGCCCAGCAGCGCGTGCGCGCACATCGATTTGCCGGAGCCGGACTCGCCCACCACGCAGAGGATCTTGCCGGGCGTCAGGTCGAACGAGACGCCATCGACGGCGTAGGGGCGGTCGGAGCCGGGCGGCAGCGCAAGCTTGAGGTTCTTGATCGAGACGACGGGTGCGGCAGGCATGGGTTAGCGCCCTTCCTTGCTGAGGCGCGGATTGAGCGCGTCGTTGAGGCCTTCGCCGATCAGGTTCAGCGCCAGGACCGAGAGCAGGATCGCGATGCCGGGAAACAGCGTGATCCACCAGGCCTGGCGGATCACGGTGCGGCCGGCGCCGACCATGTAGCCCCAGGACATCAGATTGGGATCGCCGAGGCCGAGGAAGGAGAGCGAGGATTCCAGCAGGATCGCGGTCGCGACCATCAGTGAGGCCAGCACGATCACGGGCGACAGCGCGTTCGGCAGGATTTCGCGCCAGATGATCCAGCTGTGCGACTGCCCGGTGACGACAGCGGCCTGGACATATTCGCGGGTGCGCAGCGACAGCACCTCGCCGCGGACGAGCCGCGCCACCGGCGGCCAGCTCACGATCGCGATCGCCAGCACGATCGAGACGATCGAGGGCTGCAGGATCGCGACCAGCACGATCGCGAGCGCAAAGCTCGGCACGGTCTGGAAGAACTCGGTGAAGCGCATCAGGGCGTCGCCGATCCTGCCGCCGAAATAGCCGGCGAGCGCGCCGACCGGTATGCCGACCGCGAGCGCCGCCATGGTCGAGACCAGGCCGACCAGCAGCGAGACGCGGGCGCCATAGATGATGCCGGCGAGCACGTCGCGGCCGAGCGCGTCGGTGCCGAGCGGCAGGCCGGATACCGTGAACGGCGGCACGAAAGGCCGCTGCACCATGCGCCAGGGCGATGTCGGGAACAGCAGCGGGCCGAACACCGCGATCGCGATCGCAAGCAGCAGGATCACGAGGCCGATCACGCCGCCGGGGTTGCGCAGCATCATTCGCCAGGACTTGCTCATGAGGCGAACTCGATGCGCGGGTCGACCGCGCGGTAGATCAGGTCGGTGATCAGGTTGAACGCGAGCACCATCGCCGAGCAGACTACGAACACGCCGAGAAGGAGGTTGTAGTCGCGCTGCAGCAGCGCCTCGTACATCAGGCGGCCGATGCCGGGCCAGGCGAACACGGTCTCGGTCAGCACGGCGCCGCCGACCAGCGTGCCCGCCTGCAGGCCGGCCAGCGTCACCACGGGCAGCAGCGCGTTGCGCAGCACGTGGCGTCGCTGGATCACGGCGTCACGCAGGCCCTTGGCGCGCGCGGTTTTGACGAAATCATGCCGCTTCACCTCCAGCATCGAGGCGCGGGTCATCCGGGCATAGGTCGCCATGAAGAACAGGCCCATCGTCGTCGCCGGCAGGATGAGATGCGCGCCGACGTCGAGCACATGGGCGAGGCCGGTATAATTGGCGCCCACGGTCTCGTAACCGAAGCTCGGCAGCCAATCCATCGCGACCGAGAACAAGAGGATCGCCATCAGCGCGACCCAGAACAGTGGCGTGGCATAGAAGATCAGCGCCAGTATCGTGATCGCGGTATCGGCCCAGGTGCCGGCAAAGCGCGCGGCCAGCGTGCCGAACAGAACGCCGAGCAGCAACGAAATCACGAAGGCCGTGACGGTCAGCAGCAGCGTCGCCGGCAGCCGTTCGGCGATCAGCCTGGCGACCGGCATCTGCTGGCGGAACGAGAAGCCGAGGTCGAGCGTCACGATGCCCTTGACGTAGCGATAGAGCTGGACCGGCAGTGGCTGGTCGAGCCCGAATTTCTCGCGCAATTGCGTGACGAAGATCTTGTCGCTGGCGCCGGCCTCGCCTGCCATCACCATCGCCGGATCGCCCGGCGCCATCCGGATCAGCATGAAGTTGAGGACGACGATCGCGAGCAGGACGACAACGGCCTTGGCAAGTCTCTGGGCTATGAATGCGAGCATCGGTGACTTCGGTTGCGTTCGGGAAAGGAACAGAATGGGGCCACGGCGCCTTGTGCACGCCGCGGCCCGGTGATGAGCCCTATTTGTCGAGCCAGGCGTCGCGGAAACCGTCGTTGACGCCGATCGCGGTCGTGACCAGGTTCTTGACGTTGCAGCGGGTGATGGTCGGGAACTGAAGCTCGAGCTGCCAGGCCACCGGCACGTCGTCGGTCAGGATCTTCTGCGCCTTGAGATAGATCTCCTCGCGCTTGGAGTCCGGGAAGGCGGTGGCGCCGTCGGCGAACAGCTGGTCGATCTCGGGGTTCGAGTAACCCTCGACATTGTTGAACGGCGAGCCCTTGGCAATCTGGCTCGAGACATAGTTGCGGCCGACGCCGAGCGCGGGATCGCCATACTGATAGAGATAGGTGAAGGCGATGTCGTAATCCCAGTCCGAGACCTTCTGGTTCCAGCCGGGGACGTCGGTTGCGATCATCTCGGCATTGATGCCGACATCCTGCAGGTTCTGCTTCACGGCCTCGGCCCAGCGCTGCCAGGTTTCGCCATAGGGCAGCGGCAGCAGGCGGACCTTCTCGCCATTGTAGCCGGCCTCCTTCAGCAGTGCTTTCGCCTTGGCCGGATCGTAGTCATAGGTGGTCACCTTGTCGGTGTAGTATTTGATGGTTGACGCCGACGGGCCGGTCGCGACCTTGGCGAGACCGTTCCAGATCACGTCCTTGGCGAAGTTGCGGTCGATCGCATACATCAGCGCCTGGCGGAATTTCTTGTTCGCGGTCGGGCCCTGCCGGTTGTTGAGCCACAGCCAGGAATGCGGGCTGAAGAATTCCCAACCGGCGCCGGTGACGCAGACATTCTTCAGCTTGGACAGGCGCGGCACGTCGAAATTCTCGACCGAGCCGCCCGGAAGGATGTCGATCTTGCCGGTCTCGAACGCCACCGCGCGCGCGGCGGCGTCGGGGATCACGTGCCAGTAGATCTCGTCGAGATAGGGCTTGCCCTTGATGTAGTAGCTCGGGTTCTTGACCAGGCGAATGAACGAGCCCTTCTGCCATTCCTTGAACATGAAGGGGCCGGTCCCGATTGGCGTGTTGTTGGCCGGATTGGTCTTGTAGTCGGTGCCTTCGTAGATGTGCTTGGGGATCATCGGCAGCGAGCCGACCTCGAAGATGCCGAGGAACGGACCGAACGGCTGTTTCAGCGTGAATACAACGGTGGAGTCGTCGGGCGTCTCGACCTTGTCGAGCTGGGCAAGGTTGCCGCGGGCGCGCGGATGGGTCTGCTTGAGGAAATCGATCGAGAACGCAACGTCGGCCGAGGTGAACGGCTTGCCGTCATGCCAGGTGACGCCCTTGCGCAGCTTGAACGTATAGATCTTGCCGTCCTCGCTGACGCTCCAGCTTTCGGCGAGACCGGGCAGCGGCTCGAGCTTCGGCGAGTAGCGCAGCAGGCCTTCATAGATGTTGCCGGCGACCATTTGCGTCGGGCCGTTCTGCACCAGCCCAACCATCAGGCCCGGTGGCTCCGGCTGGATCACCGCGTTGACCACGCCGCCGGATTTCGGCTCCTGGGCAAACGCCGCGGTGCTCAGGGCACTCGCGACCAGAAGGCTCAGCAATACTCGTTTCAACATGTGCAATCTCTCTTGTTGTGCGTTTCGCCCGGCCGCGGCTCCGGGTAATGGGCCGACGATTAATTCGCGAAATCGGGATCGGTGCGCTCCAGCATGCGCTTGAAGGCCGCCCACTCGGTGTCGGGCACGCCTTTCGTCTCGATGCTGTCGTAGAATGTTGCGTACTGACCGGCGGTCTTGTGCGCGACCGCATCCGGCAGCGGCGCGATCTCGGCGCCCGCGGACTGGATCGCGAGCTGCGCGCGGCAGGAGCGCTCGAGATTGTGCATCAGCTTGAACGCCTCGGCGACCGAGCGGCCGCAGGTCAGCATGCCGTGATTGCGCAACACCATCACGAACTTGTCGCCGAGGTCGGCGATCAGGCGCTGACGCTCGTCGAGATCGAGCGCGATGCCCTCATAGTCGTGATAGGCGAGGCAGCCGGTGAACTGCATCGACCATTGATTGAGCGGCAACAGGCCCTGCTTTTGGCAGGACACCGCGACGCCGGCCACGGTGTGGGTGTGTAGCACGCAGGCGACATCCGGCCGCGCCGCATGCACCGCGCTGTGGATGGTGAAGCCGGCCGGATTGATGCCGAGCCCGAGCGGATCGTCGATGACGACGCCGTCGAGATCGACCGTGACGAGATTGGAGGCCGTGACCTCCTCGAAGCGCAGGCCGTACGGATTGATCAAGAAGCGGTCATGCCGGCCGGGCAGCCGCACCGAGATGTGCGTGTAGATGCTGTCATCGAGCCCGAGCCGATGGATCAGCCGGTAGGCCGCGGCGAGGTCGATGCGGAATTGCTGGTTCTGGTCCTTCACGGCCTCGGGCCGCACATGCGTCGTCATCGTTGTGGCTAGTCCCTGTCCGCGGGCCGTTTCTGTTGCGTTGCAATACCCGCGCCACTAAACTGTCGACAATCTAAGAATTGATCAAGTCTAAACTGTCGACAATCGGCGATTAAATAATGTACAAGGGTCAAAACGGACCCTTTTGATGCGCACGATGTCCCCTCCGGTCGGCTTGCCGGCCCTCAATGAGACCGACTTGGTCGGCCAGGTCGCACGTCGGCTGACCGAAGCCATTGTCCAGGGGCGGCTGCCGCCGGGGTCAAAGGTCGTCGAAGCGGGAGTGGCCCGCGAGCTGGGTGTGAGCCGGGCTCCGGTGCGCGAGGCCGCGCGATTGCTGGAGCAGCAGGGGCTGCTCGTCGCCCATCCGCGCCGTGGCTTCTTCGTTCGTCAGTTTGCCGCCGACGATATCGACGAGATCTACGACCTGCGTCTCTGCGTCGAACGACACGCCGCGGTGCTGGCTGCCCGTAACCTGACGCCGGAGACCCGCGACATGCTCCGCCGGCAGATCGATGTGCTGCATGAGATGGCTGATCTCGACGATCCGGCGCGGCAGGTCGAGGAAGACTATCGCTTTCACCGCCTGATCTGCGAGATTGCCGGCAACAAGCGCATGTTGCGGTTGTTCGACGATCTCGCCTCCGAACTGCGCATGGTGATCGGCCTGATCGGTCGGCTCTACGACGATCCGCACGAGATCGCGCGCACCCACGAGCCGGTGCTTGCCGCGATCGAGGCCGGTCATCCCGAACGCATCGTCGCTCATATCGATCACCACCTCGGCCACGCCTGGCGCGAAGTCGGCCGGCTGGTGCGCGAGATTCCGCCGTGGCCGGCTGCGGCGAAGTGACCGCGCACCTCGGGCAATCGGATTCAGCGAACAGGAGTAGCTTGTGAAGGCCGTCTATACCGAACTGCATCGCAGCCACGATCCGCAATTCTTCCTCGTGCGCGGTGTGGTCACGCGCACCACGGAGCAGCCCGAGCGCGCCGATCGTTTGCTGGCAGGATTGAGGGCAGGCGAGCACACGCTGGTCGCGCCGACCGCATTCGGACAGGGGCCGCGCGCCCGTGTGCACAGCCCGGAATATTTGAGCTTCCTTGCCGAAGCCTGGGACGCCTGGTCGGCGCTCGGTGATTCCGGGCCGGAGATGATCGCGAACATGCATCCGGTTCGTAACGCCGGTACCTATCCGACGCACATCGTCGGCAAGCTCGGCTGGCACACCATCGATACCTCATGCCCGATCGGGCCGGGCACCTGGGCCGCCGCATGCTCGGCAACCGACGTTGCGACGACCGCCGCGCAGATGGTGATGGACGGCGAGGATGCGGTGTACGCGCTATGCCGTCCGCCCGGCCATCATGCCTATCGCGATCTCGCCAGCGGCTTCTGCTTTCTCAACAACAGCGCGATCGCAGCCGCGCATCTCCGCCTCAAGCACGAGCGCGTCGCGATCCTTGATGTCGACGTGCATCACGGCAATGGCACGCAGGGCATCTTCTACGAACGGTCCGACGTGCTGACGGTTTCGATCCACGCCGATCCGACCTTCTTCAACCCGTTCGTCTGGGGCTACGCGCATGAGCGCGGCGCGGGATCTGGGCTTGGCGCCAATCTCAACGTTCCCCTGGCGATCGGCACCGGGGATGACGGTTACATCCAGGCGCTTGTCACTGCGGAAAAGATGATCCGCGCCTTCGAGCCGGGTGCGCTGGTTGTCGCGCTCGGCCTTGATGCGTCCGAGCACGACCCTCTCGCGGGTCTTGCCGTCACCACCGGCGGATTTGGACGCATCGGCAGCGCCATTGCACGGCTTGGACTTCCGACCGTGTTGGTGCAGGAGGGCGGATATCTGTCCGACATTCTTGGGAAAAACCTGACGTCGGTTCTCGCCGGATTCGAGGCCGTTCGCTAGCTGGTCCAGCTCGTGCCGGCCGGTTATCCCACTCCGAGCTCAGCCCCTGTCGTTCGCAGCAAGCTTCGCGAATTGACGCCTCATCCGGTTGACCTTGGCAAGGTACGCCGCGACGAGGTGATCGCCGCAGTGTTCGCCGGCGGCCGGTTGGAAGCCGCGGCGCACGAAGGCCGGTCCGGGACCGGTGCCGCACAGATGGATGAGAGCGGCGAGGTCCTGCTTCTGTTGCGGATTCGCCGTGCTCTTCGGCGCTGCCGCGAGAACTCTGGCGACGCCGCGATCCAGGGATACCGCAGTGAGTTCCGTGGCATGGCTCGGTAGCGTGCGAACATACAGGCTGTTGAACCAGCAGTCCGTCGCAACGACCGCGTGCTGGCGGATGCAATAGTTATTCGCTTCCGCGAACGTCGCGTCAATCATCTGATAAAGGCCGACGGCGCTCGAGGCGGGCTTGTAGATCGCGAGAGGATTCCAGCTCAGCCGCCAGCGCCAATAGGTGCGCGCCACCGGATTCCCGGAGCTCTCGGTCTGCGCCAGCGCCGCGAGCAGCTCAGGCGTGACAGTGTCGGTGGAGTAGGCGCGGAAATGTGCTCCATACTGCCGCCAGGTCTCCGTCGGCTCCTTGTCGAGCGCCGTGCCCACGAAGAAGAACAGCTCGGTCGGCTTGCGGACAACCTGAAAAACGACGTTAGCGAGCGGAAGGAGCACGACGATCGCTGCGCCGACGACCGCAATCCGCATCGCGATCGGCATCGCGATCATTTTCGCCCATATCCTGCGCGCGCCGTGCCAGCCGCGAGCGAGCCGAATGGCCTTGGTCCAGCGTTGCCCAACGCGCCTCTTGCGAGCGGCGGGTCTGGTGGCGGGCAACGTGGACACGGAGATCGTCAGCCTGTGAGGAATCTGATGCGGCAGAAGCCGCGACGGTTGCGTGCGATGAAGCCTGTCTCGAATTCGCCTCGCTGCGGCTCCTCTGCCGCGAGGCGGATCTGACACGCGGACCACATTAGAGCCGAAAGATTTCCAGTGTCCTGACGAACCGGCCAGGCGAGCGAGTTCCAACACGTGCCGGCGTCGTGCATCGGTCTTTGCCGGAGCCATCGTTCCATTGAACGTTCAGTAAAGAGATTTGCTAAACATCGGGAACAGTCTGGCTTCCGGCGCTCCCTCGATCTAGCCGGTGCGAAAACGTCCAAGCGTACCAGACCGATGATCACGGACGGCTAGCATACAAGCCGTTTTTGCTGCATCGCGGTACTGCATCGGCAGGCGCGCAATTCCCTTTGGGCTCGCGCGAAACCCGCTTGACGGCCGTCGAAATTTAGTAATACGTTTAGTTACTAAGAAAAACTAAACATCGCGCATCGAGCTGATGTGTGGGAGGAGCCCGCCCGTCCGAACAAGGTTTCGGATGGATCTGTCTCGTTCTTCACCCATCGCTCCTCAACTCGGCTTCAGGTTCTTTGCGTCGCTCCGGCAGGGGGCGCGCAGCGTGGGTTAGATGCATCAACGAGAGAGGAAACGGACATGCGAAGCTTCAAATGGCTAGGTAGCTCTGCGGCGACGGCGGTCCTCGGGGCTGCGCTGCTCGGGGCATTCGGTGGGGGCGAGGCTGCAGCGCAAGGCAAGCAGCTTACGCTGTGCTGGGCGGCGTGGGATCCCGCCAATGCGCTGGTCGAACTCGGCAAGGACTTCACCAAGCAATCCGGCATCGAGATGAAATACGAGTTCGTCCCCTGGACGAGCTATGCGGATCGCTTCCTCAACGAGCTGAACTCCCATGGCAAGCTCTGCGACCTGATCATCGGCGACAGCCAGTGGATCGGCGGCGCCGCCGAGAACAAGTGGTACGTCAAGCTCAACGATTTCTTCGCCAAAGAGAAGATCTCGATGGACGATTTCGTCCCGGCGACCGTCGTCGGCTACTCGCAATGGCCGAAGAATACGCCGAACTACTGGGCGCTGCCGGCAATGGCCGACGCGGTGGGTTGGACCTATCGCAAGGACTGGTTCTCGCGTCCCGAGATTCAATCGGCGTTCAAGGCCAAGTACGGCCGCGATCTGGCGCCGCCGAAGACCTATGACGAGCTGAAGCAAATTGCGGAGTTCTTCCAGGGCCGCGAGATCGACGGCAAGAAGGTCTATGGCGCCTACATCTTCACCGAGCGCGGCTCGGAAGGCATCACGATGGGCGTGACCAACGTGCTCTACAATTACGGCTTCGGCTACGACAATCCGAAGAAGCCGTACCAGATGCAGGGCATCGTCAATTCAGCCGATGCCGCCAAGGGGCTCGAATTCTACAAGGAGCTCTACAAGTGCTGCACAGCGCCGGGCATGACCAACGCCTACATGCAGGAAGGGCTTGATGCATTCAAGTCCGGCCAGGTGGCGATGCAGATGAACTGGTTCGCCTTCTTCCCCGGCCTCTACAAGGATCCGAATGTCGGCGGCGACAAGATCGGCTTCTTCGTCAATCCGGCCGGCCCGAAGGGGCATTTCACCCAGCTAGGCGGGCAGGGCATCTCGGTGGTTGCGACCTCGGACCGCAAGGACGACGCGCTCGCCTATATCAAGTGGTTCGCGCAGCCGGCCGTGCAGCAGAAATGGTGGCAGATCGGCGGCTACTCGGCGCTGAAGGCGGTGGTCGATGCGCCCGACTTCCCGAAGAGCGCGGCGTTCGCGCCGCAATTCCTGGAGTCGATGGGCATCGTCAAGGACTTCTGGGCCGAGCCGTCCTACGCGCAGCTGCTGCTCGACATGCAGAAGCGGGTGCATGACTACGTCGTCGCCGACAAGGGCACGTCGCAGCAGGCGCTCGATCTCCTGGTCAAGGACTGGACCAAGGTGTTCAAGGAGCAGGGCAAGGAAGTCGCCTCGCAATAGGCTCGCGACCACGCGACTTTACCGAACTGGCTTCCCCGGGGCGCCGCCTCGGGGAGGCCGAACCAGCCAACCGATGGGACAGATGACCACGATCCTGCAACCCGATCATGCTATGATCCCGGGCGTGAACGAGCCCGCCAAATCCCGCGCCGCGCGGCGTGTCCGCGGCCTGTCGGACCGCACCATTGCGTGGCTGTTCGTTGCGCCGACGATCACGCTGCTGCTCGCGATCAACATCTTTCCGCTGATCTGGATGATCCGGCTGTCCTTCACGAGCCTCAACCTCAGCATGTCCTATCTGCCGCTGCGGTTCGTCGGCCTAGACAATTTCAGGGATATCCTCACCGACGAGGATGTCTGGTTCCGGCTGCAGACCACGGCGCAGTTCGTGATCTCGTCGGTGGCGCTGCAGGTGGTGGTCGGATTTGGCCTTGCACTGCTGATCAACCGCCAATTCCGCGGCCACAGCTTCTGGACCACGATCATCCTGCTGCCGATGATGCTGTCGCCGGCGGTGGTCGGCAACTTCTGGACGCTGCTGCTGCAGCCGCAGATCGGGCCATTCAACTATCTGATCAGCCTGTTCACCGGGGTGCCGCCGAGCTCGTTCAGCATGACCGGGCAGGTCTCGCTCGCACCGTGGACCATCGTGCTGGTCGACACCTGGATGTGGGCGCCTTACGTGATGTTGATCTGCCTCGCCGGGCTGCGCTCGATTCCCGATTACATCTATGAGGCCGCCGAAGTCGATCGTGCCTCGCCCTGGCGGCAGTTCTGGTCGATCACGCTGCCGATGACGGTGCCGTTCCTGATGCTTGCGGTGCTGTTCCGTGCGATCGAGAACTTCAAGATGTTCGACATGGTCAATCTCCTGACCTCGGGAGGGCCTGGATCGACCACCGAACTGGTGTCGATCACGCTGAAGCGCGCGGCGTTCGAGAAGTGGCGCACCGGCTATTCCTCCGCGCTCGCCATCATCCTGTTCGTGACCGTGTTCGGTGCCGCCAACATCTACGTCAAAGCGCTCAATAAGGTGAAGCAACGATGACCGCTGCTGTTGCCAAATCCACCGCACATTCGATCGTCGAGGCCTCGCCGCGCACCAAGGCGTTCGCCGGCACCCTCGTCATCCTCTATGCGTTGATCACGATCCTGCCGCTGCTCTGGATCGTCGCCACCGCCTTCAAGTCGCAAAGCGATGCCATCGCCTATCCGCCCAAGGTGATCTTCGAGCCGACCCTCGAAGGCTATGTCAACCTGTTCACGGTGCGCACCCGCCAGACACCCGATTTCATCGCCAAGTTGCCGGCGCCGGAGACCTGGTATGACAAGCTCGTGCGCAAGCATGACATGGTGATTGCCGGGCCGTCCAAGGTCGTGCCGCGCTTCGTCAATTCGCTGATCATCGGCTTCGGGTCGACCTTCCTCGCCGTCTTCCTCGGCACGCTCGCGGCCTACGCGTTCTCGCGCTTCCGGATTCCGCTGGCCGACGATCTCTTGTTCTTCATCCTGTCGACGCGGATGATGCCGCCGGTCGCGGTCGCGATCCCGATCTATTTGATGTACCGGCAGCTCAATCTGACCGACACCAGGCTCGGCATGATCCTGCTCTACACCGCCGTGAATGTCTCGCTCGCGGTCTGGCTGCTCAAGGGCTTCATCGACGAGATCCCGCGGGAGTACGAGGAGGCTGCGCTCGTCGACGGCTATACGCGGCTGCAGGCGCTGCGCAAGGTGGTGCTGCCGCAGGCCGTCACCGGAATTGCGGCGACCGCGATCTTCTGCCTGATCTTCTCCTGGAACGAGTACGCCTTCGCGGTTCTGCTGACCAGCGGCGAGGCGCAGACCATGCCGCCCTTCATCCCCTTCATCATCGGTGAGGGCGGGCAGGACTGGCCGGCGGTTGCCGCCGCGACCACGCTGTTCGTCGTCCCGATCGTCATGTTCACCGTGTTGTTGCGCAAGCATCTGCTGCGCGGCATCACCTTCGGAGCGGTGCGCAAATGAGCGGTTCTGCGGTTACCCAGGGAGGCAAAGGGGCACTCCATCGCTTTTTCCAGCGGAGCCGCTGGGAGACCGTTGCGATGACCCTGATCGGGGGCGGCATCTTCATGCTGGTGCAGCCCTGGTCGATCGATCTGTACAGTTATTCTTTCGTGACGATTCTCGCCGGCACGGTCGGCTACGTCATCGTCAGCCATTTTCCGGAATAGGGCCATGGCACAGATCCGCATCGAGAACCTGCGCAAATCGTTCGATCAGTTCACGGCGGTGGAAGGCTCGACCTTCACCATCGACGACGGCACCTTCTTCGCACTGCTCGGCCCCTCCGGCTGCGGCAAGACCACCACGTTGCGCATGATCGCCGGCCTCGAGCTGCCGACCGAGGGCAAGATCCTGCTCGACGGCGAGGACGTCACCTTCCACCGCGCCGCCGCCCGCGACATCGCCTTCGTGTTCCAGCTGTTTGCGCTCTATCCGCACATGAATGTCGGGCAGAACATCGGCTTTCCACTGAAGTGCCAGGGCATGGCGAGGCACGAGATTCGCGAACGGGTGCAGGAGACCGCGCGGATGCTGCGGATCGAGCATCTGCTGTCGAGCAAGACATCAAAGCTCTCGGGTGGCGACCGCCAGCGCGTCGCGCTCGGGCGCGCCATGGTGCGTCGCCCGAAGGCCTTCCTGATGGACGAGCCGCTGGGTGCGCTCGACGCCGAGTTCCGCCATCTGATGTGCGGCGAGCTACGCGACCTGCACGATCGCATCAAGGCGACCACGGTCTATGTCACCCATGACCAGCTCGAAGCGATGTCGATGGCCGACCAGATTGCGATCATGAACAAGGGGCGTGTCGAGCAGATCGGCACGCCGCAGGAGGTCTATGACCGGCCCGCCAGCATGTTCGTCGCGGACTTCATCGGCTCGCCGCCGATGAACTTCCTGCGCTTCGACGGCGGCCTGCGATCCGGTGACCGGGCGATCGATTTCCACGACACCAGGCTCGCGGTGCCCGAGATCCGCGAGGACCGCGCGAGCGCGCCGCTGGCGCTCGGGGTTCGTCCGGAGCATATCCGCTTCGCCGACGCCGGACCCGTTCGCGGCGAGGTGTTCGGCGCGGAATATCTCGGCACCACGCAGATCGTCACTGTCGACACGGCGTATGGGCGGGTCGCGGCGCGGCTGCCGTCCAGCGCCTCGGTGCGGATCGGCGAGACCATCGGCCTCGAATTCAACTCCGAGCGGCTCGCGCTGTTCGATATCGGCAGCGGCCTTGCGATCAGGACCGCCAGCGAGGAGGGCGTGCGCCATGGCTGACGTCAGCTTGCGCAACATCAGCAAGCGCTTCGGCGCGGTGGAGGCGGTGCGCGACCTCTCGCTGACGGTGGGCGACGGCGAATTCCTCGTCCTGCTCGGGCCGAGCGGCGCCGGCAAGACCACGACGCTGCGGCTGATCACGGGGCTCGAGAGTCCCGACGCCGGCTCGGTCATGATCGACGGGCGCGACGTGACGCATGATCCGCCGGGTGCGCGGGACATCGCGTTCGTGTTCCAGCAATATTCGCTGTATCCGCATTTGTCGGTCTATGACAATTTGGCGTTCCCGCTGCGCTCTCCTGCGCGGCGCGTGCCGGAGCCGTTGATCCGCAAGCGCGTCGAGCAGACCGCGGAGCTCTTGCATATCGCCAGCAAGCTGAACAATCGCGCCACCCGCCTGTCCGGCGGCGAGATGCAGCGGGTCGCGATCGGCCGCGCGCTGGTGCGCGATCCCTCGATCTATCTGATGGACGAGCCGCTGTCGTCGCTGGATGCAAAGCTTCGCGCCGAGCTTCGGCTCGAGCTGAAGCGGATCCAGCTCGAACTCGGCGCCACCATCCTGTACGTGACCCACGACCAGGTCGAAGCCATGACGATGGCATCAAGGATCGGCGTGATCAAGGATGGCCGATTGCTTCAGCTTGGCACGCCGAGGGAGATCTACGAAAATCCCTCCTCGAGCTACGTCGCTTCTCGGCTCGGGACGCCGCAGATCAATTTCTTGCCCGCGCGGCTGCTGTCCGATGTGGCGATGCCGCCGGAAACCGAGACGGTCGGCATCCGCACCGAGCACCTGCAGATCGCCACGCGCAATGGCGGGCAGATGATCGGGCGGGTGCATCGGGTCGAGCACCTCGGCGAGCAGAATCACGTTCACCTGGACTATAAGGGCGAAACGCTGGTGACGCTGGCGGATCCGCATCAGCCGCTGCGGGCCGGTCAGGAGGTCGAATTGCAACTGGTGCGTCCGCTGTGTTTCGACCGTGCCGGGCAGCGCGTCGGCGCGATGGTTCAATAGAGGCGTAAGAGGTTCAGATCAATGTCGGTGCAGTCAGAGACGTTCAAGTCGCTGCTCAAGGCCGCCGCCGAGCAAGTCATCGCCAGCGCGCCGGAGCTCACGAGCCTGGACCAGGCGATCGGTGACGGCGACCACGGGACCAACATGAAGCGCGGCTTCGAAGCCGTGCTCGGCAAGCTCGATGCCATCTCGGCGCAGCCGCTCGACGAGGCGTTCAAGACGATCGGCAAGACCCTGGTCATGACGGTCGGCGGCGCCTCCGGCCCGCTCTACGGCAGCTTCTTTCTTGCCGCGGGAGAGGCGTTGTCGCACGACAAGCACCTGCCTGACGATCTCGCCGACGTGTTCGGCAGCGGCGTGAACGCGGTGAGCGCGCGCGGCCGCTCGCAGGCCGGCGAGAAGACGATGCTCGATGTGCTCGTTCCGGTGCTGGAGACGCTGAAAACAGGCGCCGGCCAGCCCGATCTGATCGCGCGGGTGCGCAGCACCGCGGCTGAAGCGGTCGAGCGGACGGCGCCGATGCAAGCCACCAAGGGGCGGGCGTCGTTCCTCGGCGCGCGCAGCGTCGGCCATGTCGATCCCGGGGCGCGGTCGAGCTGTTTGCTGCTGCACGCTGTGTGCTCCAGCCTGGAGGCGCGGCAATGACCGACACCGTGGGGATCGTGATCGTCTCCCATTCCCTGGATATCGCCAAGGGAACCGCCGACATGGTGCGGCAGATGGTCGGCAGCGAGGTCAAGGTCGCCTTCTGCGGCGGCAATCCCGACGGTGGTCTCGGCACCAGCGTGCCGCTGATCATCGACGCCATCAACGACGCCTGGTCGTCGAAGGGCGTTGCCGTGCTGGTTGACCTCGGCGGCGCCGAGACCAACAGCGAAATGGCGGTCGAGATGCTGGAGCCGGCGCGGCGTGATCTCGTTGTCGTCTGCAACGCGCCGATCGTCGAGGGCGCCGTTATGGCGGCGACGGAAGCTGCGGGCGGCAGCTCGCTGGCCCAGGTCAAGGCCGTGGCCGAGGAACTCTCTGCCGACTGAGGCGTCGGCGAAGCGATGATGGATGATGAGCATGCTTGATAAAGCGGACGGACAAATCGTTACCGGCAATGTGCGGCTGGTGCATGCGGTCGGCATGCACGCGCGCCCCGCGGTCAAGCTGACCAAGCTCGCCAAGAAGTTCCAGGCGCAGATCTCCGTGCGGGTCGCGGACGCGCCGGAATGGATCAACGCCAAGAGCGTGGCCAAGATCATGGCGATGCGCGCCGCACACGGCAGCACGATCGAGATCAAGGCCTCCGGCAGCGATGCCGAGGCTGCGGTCGCGGCGCTGGTCGATCTGATCGCAAGCGATTTCCCGGATGGAGCACCGTAGCATGCAGGGCGGCGCTGCAGGGCTGGCCTACCGCGGCAGGACCGCCTCGATCGGCTTTGCCCACGGCCCGTTGGTCCGTGTCGACGCGGGCGCGGCCGGCGAGCGAGTGGCCGGCACGCTGGTCGAGGAGGCGCTGGCCCTGCGCAATGCGATCGACGTCGCGAGCGGGCAGATCGCCGATCTTGCCGCCAGCGCCGGCGGCGAAGCCGCGCAGATTCTCGAATTCCAGGTCGCGCTGCTGGAGGATGAGGATTTGATCGAGGCGATCTTCGGGGCGATCGGCGAGGGACGTCCCGCCGATATCGCATGGCGCTCGACGCTCGACGCCCACATCGCCGACTACAATTCCGCACCGGACGACTATCTGAAGGCGCGTTCCTCCGATCTCGCGGATTTGCGCGATCGGGTGATCCACATTCTGGGCGGCGACCAGGACCAGCCGCTGAAGATCCCGAGCGGGGGCGTGGTCTGTGCTGACGATCTGCCGCCATCGCGATTCCTC
The DNA here is from genome assembly GCF_011516645.4 of Bradyrhizobium septentrionale. Classification (NCBI taxonomy): domain Bacteria; kingdom Pseudomonadati; phylum Pseudomonadota; class Alphaproteobacteria; order Hyphomicrobiales; family Nitrobacteraceae; genus Bradyrhizobium; species Bradyrhizobium septentrionale. The sequence continues at coordinate 6,688,245 of NZ_CP088285.1, forward strand.
GAGATTGACTGGTCCGGCGGCGGCGGCTTGGCGCTGTTGCGCGGCAGCCCGACCAGTCATGTCGCGATGCTGGCGCGGGCGCGCGGCATCCCGATGGTGGTGCAGCTCGGTGCCATTCCGGACACCGGCACCACGGCACTGCTCGACGGCGAAGGCGCGACGCTGGAGCTCGATCCCAGCGTCGAGCAGGTCCGCACGTTCGAGAAGCGACGCGACAGCCATCGCAAGAGCAGGGCATCCGCGCGCGCGATCCTGCGGCGGCCGACGGCCTCGTGGCGCGGCGAGCACATCAAGCTCCTCATCAACATCCAGCGCGTCGAGGATCTCGAACATGCCGACGCGCAATATGCCGACGGCATCGGCCTGATGCGCACCGAGTTCCTGCTCGCCGGGCGGAGCGATCTGCCGGACGAGGAGGCCCAATTCCAGGCCTATGACGAGGTGTTGCATTGGGCCGGCCAGCGGCCGGTCACCATCCGCACCTTCGATGCGGGCGGCGACAAGCCGGTGCCGGGCTTCACGCTGGACGGCGAAGCCAATCCGTTCCTCGGGGTGCGCGGCCTGCGGCTGTGCCTTGCCCGGCCCGAGATCTTTGCGGTTCAGCTCCGCGCGCTGGCGCGGGCCGCGGTGCGCGGCAATCTCAAGGTCATGTTCCCGATGGTCACGTCGGCGGACGAGCTCGAGGCGGGGCGGAAGCTGTTCGCCGATGTCGTGCAGCGCTTGCAGGCGGACGGCATTGCCGCGATGCTGCCCGAGCTCGGAATCATGGTCGAGGTTCCGGCGGCGGCCCTGGCGATTGCGAGCTTCAAGGCGTCCTTCTTCTCGATCGGCTCGAACGATCTCGCGCAATATGTCCTGGCCTGCGATCGTTCCAACGGAGCTCTCGCCCTCCTGATGGATCCGCTGCATCCGGCAGTGCTCGAACTGATCGCGCGGACCGCGGAGCATGGGCGGCGCGCTGCGATCGGCGTCAGCCTGTGTGGCGACATGGCGGGTGATCCGCGCTGCCTGCCGGCCCTGCTGAATTGCGGGCTGCGCGAACTCTCGGTCAACGCATCGGCGCTGGCGCAGATCAAGCAGACCATCGACCGGCTGAGCGGTGGAGGCGGCCTTGGCTGATATGGCGGCCGATGACGCGCCCGAGGCCGGTGCAGTTGCGGTCTACAAGCGCATCTTCAAGGAGGTGCTGGAGAGCCGTCCGTCGGGCATGCGGCTCCGGCTGGCCCATGCCATGGGGAAGAACCGCAGCTTCGTCAGCCAGATCAGCAATCCGGCCTATCCGGTACCGATACCGGTGCAGCATCTCAACACGATCTTCGATGTCTGCCATTTTCCGCCGCAGGCGAAGACGGCCTTCCTTCGCGCCTATGCGCGCGCACATCCGCGCCGCGTCGGCCGGTTGAGCGAAGGTTCGCACGAGCGGACCCTGACGCTGCATCTGCCGGATCTCGGCAGCGCCAAGCGCAACGCCGAGCTCGACGCGCTGCTGCAGGAGTTCACGCGGCGGCTGATTGCCATCATGCGGGAAAAATAGGCGAGAAACGCCGAACGGACGAAGCGGGGAGGAAACAATGAAGAAGTTCATCAATGCGGTCGACAACGTTCTCGCCGAGAGCCTCGACGGCTTTGCGAGCGCGCACGCCGACCTCGTCATGCTCGGGGCCGAGCGGAAATTCGTCCGTCGCCGCGAGCTGAACCCGAAGAAAGTTGCGCTGGTGTCGGGGGGCGGCAGTGGACATGAGCCGCTGCATGCCGGCTTCGTCGGCTACGGCATGCTCGACGCCGCCTGTCCCGGGCAGGTGTTCACCTCGCCGACGCCGGACCAGATCGTCGAGGCGGCCCAGGCGGTCGCGGGCGACGCCGGCGTCCTGTTCATCGTCAAGAACTATGCCGGCGACCGCATGAACTTCGAGATGGCGGCCGAGATCGCCGAGGGCCGCACCGCGACCATCGTGACCGACGACGACGTGGCGGTCGAGAAGTCGACTTACAGTATCGGGCGCCGCGGCGTCGCCGGCACGTTGATCGTCGAGAAGATCGTCGGCGCGGCCGCCGAGAAGGGCGCCGATCTCGCCTCCTGCGTGGCGCTCGGCGAGCGCGTCAACGCGCAGACGCGCTCGATGGGCGTCGCGCTGACCAGCTGCACCGTCCCGGCCGCGGGCACGCCGACCTTTGCGCTGGGCGAAGACGAGATGGAGATGGGGGTCGGCATTCACGGCGAGCCGGGACGCCGCCGCGTCAAGCTGGCAGCGGCTGATGCGATCGCCGCCGAGATGACGACGGCCATTGCGGAGGATCTCGGCGCGCGTGCCGGGGCCGAGGCGCTGCTGCTCGTCAACGGTTTCGGCGGCACGCCGACGATCGAGCTCTATTTGATGTACAACGCGGCGCGCCGGATGCTCGAAAGTCGTGGCCTGCGCATCGCCCGTTCGCTGGTTGGCAGTTACGCCACCTCGCTGGACATGGCGGGTTGCTCGCTCACCGTGAGCCTGCTCGATGCCGAAACGGCCGCGCTCTGGGACGCGCCCGTGCGCACGGCTGCGTTGAGATGGTAACCGCCGTCGCCCTGGCGCGGCGCTCGATCATTCGTGGGTAGCGCATCATCCGGATTGGATTCGTCGCCGATATCGAGCCATTGCGAAAACCGGCGGACAATCCGGTTGCGTCCGGCTCGCCGCGAGCGTGATCAGATCCTGCATCTGCGAATCGTCGAAGCCGGTCAGGTGGTTTTCCACCGTGCCGATTATGGTGTTGCGTTCGCCTTGACCGGCGGATCCTGTACGCCGTAGCTGCCAAATGCAGCGGCGGTTTCGCTGATGTCGGCCTCGCTCAGCAATACCGGTCCACCGATCGCCAGGGAGAGATAATATTGCCGGGCAATGGTCTCGAGTTCGACCGCCAGCCACATCGCCTTGTCCAGTGATGTCCCCGTGGCGATCATTCCGTGATTGGCCAGCAGGCAGGCGGTGCGATTCTCCAGCGCTTTCAGTGCATGCTCGGATAGTTCCTTGGTGCCGAACCTGGCATAGTCGGCAACACGCACGTTCATGCCGCCAAAGGCCGCCATCATGTAGTGGCATGCCGGGATCTCCTTGCGCGCGATCGCCAGCACGGTGGAATAGGTCGCATGGGTATGGACGATACCTCCGACGTCGGGTCGCGCTTTCATGATGTCGAGATGGAAGCGCCATTCGGTGGAGGGCTTGAGCGGACCGCGCCATGATCCGTATTCGCCTTCGATCGGCATTGCCGCGATCATATCGGGCGTGAGCAGGTCGTAAGGCGTTGCCGACGGTGAAATCAGCATGGTGTTACCGTGGCGGGCGGAGATATTTCCGGACGTGCCCTGGTTCAGCCCCGTGGCATTCATCCAGCGGCATTTCGCGATGATCGCCTCGCGCAACTGAAGTTCACTGTCGGTCATGGTCGGCTCCTGAAGGTCGGCGCTGAGCGCTCAGTATTTTTGTCGAGTCGGCGTGATGCAGATCTCCTGCACCAGCGCCTTTTGCGGAAGGTTGTAGGCGTCGAGGATCAGGTCGGCGACGTGCTCGGCCCCGATGCCGCCGCCGATCGCCGCCTTGTTTGCGTCATAGCTCGCACGTGTCACCGGGTCCTTCACGCCATCCAGGACCTCGGTCTCGATGATGCCGGGCGAAATGACGATCACGCGAACATCGTAGGCGGACAGATATTCGCGAAGGCTCTCGGAGACGCCGTGGACGAAATATTTGGTCCCGCAATAGACCGTGTGATCGGGATAGACCTTGCGCCCAGCGATCGAACTCATCATGACAAGCGTACCGTGGCGACGGTCCATCATGCCCGACATGACGGCATGTACGCTGTTCATGACACCGTTGACGTTGATGGCGATCATTTCGTCCCAGTCGGCGGGGTCCTGCTTGCCGACGTCACCGAGCCTTGCGATGCCGGCATTGGCGAACATCATGTCCACCGGGCCGAACCTTGCTTCGGCGTCACGTACCGCCGCGGCGAGCATCGCGCGATCACGCACGTCCACCTTGCGACAGACCGAATTGGGCAGACGCAGCGCCTCCAGCCGTTCGATCCGGCGCGCCATCAGCAGCACGGGGTGGCCGGTCGCGGAGAAGGCGCGGGCGGTCGCTTCTCCGATGCCGGAGCTCGCCCCGGTCACGGCGACAAGCGGCTTTGCGGTCATGTCACAGGCCTCCCTCTCAAAGTTCGCCTTGCGCAAACGCCTCCAGCGTCCCGGCGTCTGCGGCAATGTCGAGGAACGAAAAGCGGTTGCGCATCTCGCGACAATGCACGATGGCCTCGCGATAGAGATCGACGGGCACAGCCAGTTCGGTCGCCGTCGTGGCGCCGCCCGCAGCCGACAATAGTCGCTTCATCTCGCCGACCGGGATCGCGAACCCGGCGAGCTCGCGCCGCAAGTCAGGCCACGTGTCGTCGAGCTTGCGATTGAATGCGATGGCGCCGTCGCGGTCGAAAGCCTTTTTTTTCAACTCCGCCAGGCATTGCGATGCGACTTCATCGCCAAAGCGGCTGGCCATGCCGGGGGCGTCGATAGGGGTGGCGTGAACCGAAGGCGGCTGATCGCTGGCAAGCATGTGCTGCTGCAGGCGCGCCATGCTCAGCGACGCGATGCCGACTTGCTGGCCGTGCAGGCTGCCCGGATGCCGCGCTCCCGCGAAGCAGTCGATGTAATGCGAGATCTGGTGTTCACCCATCGAACCATGGTGCGAAATGCCGGTGAACGAAATGCCCAGTCCGCACAGGGTTAGCACGCGATAGAGATACCCCATCGCCTCGATATCGCCTTTGGGCAGGTTCGCGGCGCGCTTGTTGAGCTCAACTTCGTCGGCGGCCTGGATCGTGTAAGGCTCATGAAAGTACGCCGTTCCCAACAGCCGGTGTGACATCCACCAGTCGGTTTGGGCGACTGAGCGGGCGAGGCAGTCGGCGAATCCGGAGGCGGCGAGATAGGGCGGCGCCGCGGCGGACACCTTGAGATCGACGAAGAAGCCGGCAGGTGTGTGCGAGGGCAGCGACACCTTCAGACCGCTGTCGAGGGTGAGCGAAGCGGTGGAGGAGGTATATCCGTTCATCGAAGCGGCGGTCGCGAACACGCAATAACGCCGCCCGTCGAGGCCGGTGACATACTTGCAGAGGTCATTGACGGTACCCGAGCCGACGGCAACGACGGAATCGAAGCCGCGCAGTCTCTCGGTCAGATTGCGAACCTCGGCCATGTCGGCGTGCGGACGATCGAGAACGATGGCCTCGACGGAGCCGATCTCGCGCAGTGCCCTTGCAATCCGCACGCCCAGCGCGTCGTAGGTCGCCTGATCGGCGACCAGAGCAAGGCTGTGCCCCAGCTTCAGGGACGCAACCAACTCGGCCTCGCGGCCCTCGAGGCTGTCTTCAATCACGATGGAATCGTAGGGCACCTTCACGCGGGCGCCGGTCAGCGGATTGGTCCAGCGGCCAGCCACCAAATCGTCGATCAGCGCGGTCCAGTTCTGCTTCGACATCGAGAAAATCCCGCACAACGCTTCGGCACCGCAGCACCGGTCGTGACATTCGACAAAACTAATTGGCAATTAATCGAGCCAATTGACAATTGTCAACTCGATGTGCATTTTGTGTATCCGACACTGAGGCCGCGATCGCCGATGACCAGGACGCTGCAACGCAAAGTGACACCGCCGCGCATCAAGCGCCGGGCGTTGTCGATTCCTGCAGAGTTCGACAGTGATCCGGTCGTGTGGGCGGCCTGGCTCTACTACGAGGAGGGCATGACGCAGGAGGAGGTCGCCGATCAGCTCGGCGTCTCGCGCGCGTCGGTGGTGAACTTCCTGCAGGAGGCCCGCGACCGCAACATCGTCACCATCGCGGTCTCGTCACGGCACTTGCAGACCATCGGTCTCGCACGCGAAGTGGCCGACGCTTACGGCTTGTCCAACTGCCTCGTCGTGCCTGACGATGGAGGTCGGCTGCCGGTGCACGAGCGGATCGGCATGGCCGCCGCGCGGTTGCTGATCGAGCGTTTGCAGCCCGACGACGTGCTCGGCGTTTCCTGGGGGCGGACGGTGCAGGCCTTGTCGGCCGCGTTGCCCGAGATGAAGCTGCCTGGTGTGACGGTTACCCAGATCACCGGCTGCTCGATCGGAACGACGGAATTCTCGCCGGAACTGTGCACCTCCAACATCGCCAACAAGCTTGGCGCGCGATGCGTCAATCTGCACGCCCCCGGCATCGTCTCCACGGCGCAGATCAAGCGCCTGTTCATGCAGGAGCCGGCGCTGGTCGAGACCTTCAAGATCATCCACTCGAGCAACAAGGTGCTGTTCGGCGTCGGCAGTGTGGATGACGCGGGTACCGCGATGCGCAGCGGATACATGACGCCGGAGAAGATCGAGCCGTATCTCGCGCGCGGCGCGGTCGGCGTCGTGAGTGGACGTTTCATCGACCGGGACGGCAAGCCGCTCCTGGGCGCGCTCGACAATCAGATGATCGGCCTCACGCTGGACGAGATTGCCAAGGTGCCGGAACGAATCTGCATTGCCGGCGGAACCGACAAGATCGACGCGGTCTACGCGGCGCTCAACAACAACTACGCGACGATATTGGTGACCGACGTGGCAACGGCGAGAACGCTGGTGCCGCGTGCGGCCCGATCTCACCGAGCCGGAGTATCACGCCGGCCCTGATCCTGAACAGCGAACTGGGCCGCAGAGCCCGGCGCCGAGAAAAAGCGATGCGCGAGGAAACGTCAATGGTTTCGCAGCAGGTGCCAAGTCTGGCCGTCGACGTGCCGGTGTCCGGCACGGAGCGTCGCCGGGTTTGGCCGCGATTTTTGACCTCGGAACACCCGTTTCCCTGGCTGGCGCCGATCACCGCGTTGATCCTGGCGTTCGGGGTCTATCCGCTGCTCTATGCGCTGTGGCTGACGTTCTTCAAGCGCAACCCGGTCACCCGCCTGAACGTCTTCAACCCGACCTGGAACTGGGGAAAGCTGTTCGCCGATGAACGGGTATGGGGCGCGATCGGTCACACCTATCTGTACACGATCAGCGCCCTGCTGATCGAACTGGGCCTTGGCCTTGCCATCGCATTGCTGCTCGACAGCGACCGCAGGGGCTACGGGCTGCTGCGCGCGCTGATGACGTTGCCGCTGGTGGTGCCGCCTGCCGTCACCGGCATGATGTTCCTCCTGATGCTGGACGGATCGTTCGGCGTATTGAGCACGGGCCTCGTATCGCTGGGGCTGTGGTCGCCGCAACATCCGATCCTCGCCTCCAGCGGTTCCGCACTGGCCGGCGTGCTGCTGGCCGATATCTGGCAGTGGACGCCGTTCATGGTGTTGATCATGCTCGCCGGGCTGCGCGCCTTGCCCAAGGAACCCTTCGAGGCTGCCGCCATCGACGGCGCGACGGCGAGCCAAGCCTTCTTCCGCCTGACCCTGCCGATGCTCTCCAGGATCATCGCGTTGGCCGTCCTGATCCGCGGCGTCGACCTGTTCCGGATCTACGACTACGTGAAGGTGATGACGGACAGCGGGCCCGGCACCTCGACCGAGACGCTGACGTCTTACGCCGGCACGATCTATTTCAAGAACGCCGACTTTCCCTACGCCTCGACGATCTCGCTGTTCACGCTGCTGCTGGTGATCGTCACCTCGAGCATCTTCATCAAGCTGTTCAAGGTGCGGTTCTGATGCATGAAACATTCCTCCAGAAGCGTTTGCGCGATGTGGCCGCCGTGCTCGTGGTCGGCATGTTCATGTTTCCGCTGTTCTGGTGGGCGCTGACGTCGTTCAAGCCCACGTCGGCGATCTTCAACAAGGACGAGATCGTCTGGTTCAATTTCAAGCCGACGCTGGTCAATTATGCCGTCACGATGCTCGGCAAATCACGGGCCGAACTGGCCATCGATTCCGGCAACACGTTCGGGGTCGGGGGTGCGAGTTCGTATGACAGCCGCCAAACCATCATCGACTCGCTGATCATCGCGGTGGGAGCGACCGCGCTGACGCTGCTGCTGGCGGTCGTTGCGGCCTACGCGTTGTCGCGGATGCGGTTTCGCTGGCGGCAGGCCTATCTGAACTGGATCCTGTCGCAGCGCTTCATGCCGCCGATCGCGATCATCGTACCGGTCGTCTTCATGTTCCATTATCTGTCGCTGCTCGACACCCGGCTTGGCCTGATCATCGTGGATACGCTGATCAACCTGCCGATCGCCGTGCTGCTGATGAAGTCGTTCTACGATGACGTTCCCGTCGACGTCGATGAAGCCGCCATGATCGATGGCGCCACGCGATTGCAGATCTTCTGGCGCGTCGTCCTGCCGATGGTCAAGGGCGGCGTCGCAGCCACCGCCGTCCTCTGTTTCATCTTCTCTTGGACGGAATTCCTGATGTCGCTGTTCCTGACCAATTCGATACGAACGTTGCCGGTCAGGATCACGACCTTCGTCACCTCGACAGGCTCGGAATGGGGATTCATCGCGGCTCTCGGCACGACAGCCGTGATCCCGAGCTTCATCTTCATCTTGCTCGTCCAGAAGCAGCTTGTCCGCGGCCTGACCCTCGGGTCTCTCAAGGAGTAGGCGCGCGGACCGAGACCAGAAAGTCAACAAACATCGGGAGGAGTGCAATGAGTTTCAAGAAATTCGACCAGCAGACGTTCATTGTCGACACCGCGAACGCCTATACCAACGGGCAAATCTCGAAACGCGAATTTCTGCGCAAGCTGGGACTGGCCGGTGTCGGATTCTCGGCCTTCAGCCTCGGCATGCTCGGTAACCCGCGCGGCCTGCGCAGGGGCAGTCTGCTCGGCACCCCGGCGTATGCCGACGGCCTGCCGGACAACCAGGCCAAATGGCTGAAGGAGGTCGGCAGCAAGTTCAAAGGCGCCAAGATTCGTTATTCGACGGAATCGACGCCGCCCTCGGTGATCCTCAACCAGATCAAGAAGGAATTCACCGATCCGACCGGCATCGAGGTCGAGGTCGAGATCGTGCCGCTGGAGCAGGTGCTCGCCAAGGCGACGCAGGACGTGCAGGGCCAACTCGGTTCCTATGACCTCTACTACCTCGATCAATCCTGGATCTCGATGTTCCAGCCTGATTGCATCGATCCGGTCGCCTACTACAAGGACAAGCCGGAACTGGCGATGCCCGATTTCGATTGGGACGATTTCTCCAAGCCGCTCGTCAAGAATGTCGCCCAGGTCGACGGACAATGGATGGGCATTCCCTTCGACATTCCGATCTTCACGTTGATGTACCGCAAGGACATCCTGGAGAAGCACAAGATCGCGGTGCCGACCACCTACGAGGACTACCTCGCCGCCGCCAGGCAAATCACCGAGGCCGAGAAGGGCAACGGCATCTTCGGAACCGGCCTGCAGGCCAAATCCGGGCACTATTCGCTTGAGTGCGACTGGAGCCAGGCGGTGTGGGGCCATGGCGGCTCGATCTTCAACAAGAACAAGAAATTCTCTGGCAACGACGAGCAGGGCATTGCCGGCCTGAAATGGTACCAGGACCTGTTGAAGGTCTCGCCGCCGAATTCGACGGCATCGACCTGGGACGGCCAGTTCGAGATGATGCATTCGGGCCAGATCGCGCTGGCGCAGAGCTGGGACGAGTTCTTCCCGGGCCTTGATGCCGACGATTCCAAGGTCAAGGGCCTGTGGGAGCCTGCCAAGCCGTTGACCGCCAAGAAGTTGCGCCCGGCCTCCGAAGCCGGCTTCAACGAGCAGCCGAACCTTGGCCATCAGGGCGGCTCGTGCATCTCGCTGTCGAAATACTCCAAGAACAAGGAGGCCGCGTGGATCTTCATGCAGTGGGGTTGCTGCAAGGAGATCATGACACGCTGCACGCTGCTCGGCGGCTTCGCACCGATGCGCAACTCCTCGTTCGCCGATCCGCGCGTCAAGGCGAAGGCCAAGGTCGGCGCGGGCACCACGCGGCATCTGGAGACCGTGAAGTGGGTGATCGACAACGCGATGGCGACCGAGCCGCACATGGCGTTGTGGGCGGGCCTGTCGACCAACGAGATTCCAACCGAACTCGGCAAGCTGCTGACGGGCCAGGCCTATGGTGGCGATCCGAAGGCGTGCATGGACGCGCTCGCGAAGCAGATCGATGCCCAAGTTAAGGATGCCGGTCTGCTCTAGAGCGCTTTCGAGCGAAGCGGACACCCGGTTGGTGTGAAGAAAACGCGTCAAAACAACGATCCCGAGCTTCGATTCTGATCCAACCAGAACCGGAATGCTCTGGGTCCCGCGGAGCTAGACTTTGCGGAGGCGGCCTTGGTCGCCTCCGCGCCAATTGAATTGAGATGGCATGTCCAGAGATCTGGTGATCGGCATCGACAGTTCGACCTCGGCGACCAAGGCGATCGCCTGGGATCGCAGCGGACGTGCATTGGCCGAAGGGCGCAAGGCGATCGGCCTTGCCAATCCGCAGCCGGGATACTTCGAACAGAACCCGGACGAGTGGTGGGATTCGACCGCGGCTGCCTTGCGCAGCATCACCGACCAGGTCGGTGCCGAGCGGATCGCTGCGGTTGCGATTTCAAATCAACGCGAAACCTTCAGTGCATTCACCGAGGAGGGGACTGCAATCAGGCCCGGCATGACCTGGCTCGACGAACGGGCACGGCCGCAGGTTGTGCGCTTCGGCAAATCGTTCGGAGCCGAGCGTGTTCATGCCATTTCCGGCAAGCCCCTTGATGTACTGCCCTGCCTCTACCGCATCATCTGGATGGCGGAGCAGGAGCCGGAGATCTTCGCGCGCGCCGCGCGCTTTGCCGAAGTCCACGGCTATCTGACGCATTGCCTGACCGGTCGATGGCGGACATCGACAGCCTCGGCCGATCCGACCGGGCTACTCGATATGACGCGCAACGTCTGGTCAGCCGAGATCCTCGATGCCGCCGGCATTGCCATCGAGAAGTTGCCGGCACTGATGCCGCCGGGTGCGCGGATGGGGGAGGTGACGCACGCGGCGGCGGCATTCACCGGCCTGTCGGCGGGAACGCCGGTCGTTGCCGGCGGTGGCGATGGCCAGTGCGCCAGCACCGGCGCCGGCGTCACCTCTCCAGGCAGCGCCTACATCAATCTCGGGACGGCGGTGGTCTCGGGAAGCTACGGTCGCAATTACGCCTATGACCGCGCCTTCCGCACCGAGAAGGCGGTGTGCGACGACGGTTACATCTACGAGCAGTGCATCCGCACCGGCACGTTCCTGGTCGACTGGATGGCGCGCGAGATGTTCGGGATCGATGCGACGGCGCAACTGAGTGTCTTCAAGGCGCTCGAAGCGGAAGCAGCGATCTGTCCAATCGGGGCCGGCGGCGTCGTGGTGCTGCCTTACTGGCTCGGTTGCATGACCCCCTATTGGGATCCCTATGCGCGCGGCGTGATCGCCGGATTGTCGGGCTCGACCCGGCGCGGTGCGATCTATCGTGCCTTGCTCGAAGGCATCGCGCTGGAGGTTGCCGCTCAGGCCGAGAAGATCGCGGCGGCGACCGGCGGCGAGATCGGACAGTTCTCGGCGATTGGCGGCGGTTCGGACAGCGATCTCTGGCTGCAGATTTTGGCCGATGCCGCGGGCCGCCCGGTTGCGCGCTCGACCGCGCGGGAAGCCTCATCGCTCGGCGCGGCGATCGCGGCGGCCAAGGGCGCCGGCTGGTACGGCACCATCGCCGAGGCCGCCTCGGCGATGACGAGGCCGCCGGCACGAACATTCCGGCCCGAACCGAAGAATGTGGCACGCTACGCCGAATTGCGCGCCATCCATGCCGACCTCTGGCCGCGGCTGCTTGACTGGAATGCCCGGCTTGCGTCGTTTGCGGAGGGCAAACCGTCGTGAAGCCCATCGCAAGCTTTCCTGCGGAGACCGCTCGCCGCATCGTCTGCATCCTGACCGACATTGACGATACGCTGACCACCGACGGCCAGCTCCCCGCGGCTTCCTATGCCGCGCTGGAAAGCTCCAGGGCGCCGGCCTCGCCGTTGTTCCCGTCACCGGCCGGCCGGCCGGCTGGTGCGACATGATTGCGCGGTTCTGGCCGGTCGACGGCGTGATCGGCGAGAACGGCGCGTTCTATTTCCGGCACGATCCGGTGGCGCGGAAGATGGTTCGCAAATTTATCGCAAGCGAGCCCGAGCGCGCCGCCAATCGGCGCCGGTTGCTGGCGCTCGGCGAGCGAATTCTTTCCGAAGTGCCCGGTGCTGCGATCTCGGCCGACCAGCTCTATCGTGAGGCGGACCTTGCGATCGATGTCTGCGAGGACGTGCCGCCGCTGCCGCGCGCCGCGGTCGACAGGATCGTCGGGCTGTTCGAAAGCGCGGGCGGGATCGCCAAGGTCTCCTCGATCCACGTCAACGGATGGTTCGGCAGCTACGACAAGCTGGCCATGACCCGGATCTTTCTGCGCGAAAGGCTGGGGCTCGATCTCGACGCGGCGAGGGACCGCATCGTGTTCTGCGGCGACAGTCCGAACGATGCGCCGATGTTCGGCTTCTTCCCCTACGCCTGCGGCGTTGCGAACGTACGGGATTTCGAAGGAGAGATGCCCGCAACGCCGGCCTTCATCGCCAGCAAGCGCGGCGGCGCGGGGTTTGTCGAAATCGTGGAACAAATCTTGTCGGCGAGGACGGGCGCGTAAGGAGAAGAACCAGCCATGGCATCGGTCACCATCAACAACGTGCGCAAGTCCTACGGCAAGTTCGAGGTGCTGCACGGCATCGATCTCTCGATCGCCAACGGCGAATTCGTCGTGCTTCTGGGACCTTCCGGTTGCGGAAAGTCGACATTGCTGCGGATGGTCGCCGGGCTCGAGCCGATTACATCGGGCCAGGTCAGCATCGGCAACGTCCTGGTCAACGATCTGCATCCCAAGGATCGCGACATCGCGATGGTGTTCCAGAACTACGCGCTCTATGCGCATCTGAGCGTGTTCGACAACATGGCGTTTTCGATGCAGCTCAAGAAGGTTCCGAAGGCCGAAATCAGGCGCAAGGTGGAGTGGGCCGCTTCTATCCTCAACCTGACACCCTATCTCGATCGCCAGCCGAAGCAGCTGTCCGGTGGCCAACGTCAGCGCGTTGCGATGGGGCGCGCCATCGTGCGCGATCCGGCCGTATTCCTGTTCGATGAGCCGCTGTCGAATCTCGACGCGAAGCTGCGCGTGCAGATGCGAACCGAGATCAAGGAACTGCATCACAAGCTTGCGACCACCACCATCTATGTGACCCATGACCAGATCGAGGCCATGACGATGGCCGATACGATCGTGGTGCTGCGCGACGGCGATATCGAGCAGATCGGCAAGCCGTTGGAGATCTATGACCATCCCGCAAATCTGTTCGTCGCCGAGTTCATCGGGTCGCCGGCGATGAATGTCCTGACCGGCGAGGTCGCCGCCGAGGCGGGGCGCCCGGTGCTGCGCGCCAACGGCGTGACGCTGCCCTTGCCCTCGGATGCAAATGTCAGTGCCGGTCAGATCGTCAAATACGGCATCCGGCCCGAGCATCTGCGGCCGGGCGCTGCTGGTACAGGCTTTCCCGCCAAGGTCTCCGTCGTCGAGCCGACAGGCCCGGAAATTCACATCTATGCCGAAGCCGGTGCGCAGGAGGTCTGTTCGATCACGCAGGACCGCATTGAATTGTCGCCGGGCGACGAGATCAGTTTGGTACCCGCCCTCGACAGGGTTCGCCTTTTCGAACCCGCGACGGGCAGGGTCATCAACGGCCCGGCCGAGGTCAGGCCTCGCCCGCTGATGCGCGCCTAGTTCGCCCGATCGGACTCCAATCTGTCCAGACAAGAAGACGGAGGAAACATGGTGGACTACGTCATCGTCGGCGCTGGATCGGCCGGATGCGTGTTGGCAAACCGTTTGTCGGCAGCTCCGGAGAACGATGTCGTGCTGCTCGAGGCCGGCGGCAAGGACACCAATCCCTTCATCCACATGCCGGCGGGCTATCTCGCCCTGATGAAGTCCGGGAGCGTCGACTGGCATTACCATACGGACCCGCAGCCGCATCTGGACAACCGCGTGCTGTTTTGGCCGCGCGGGAAGGTGCTGGGAGGATCGAGCTCCATCAACGGAATGGTCTATATCCGTGGCCATGCCTCCGACTACGACTTGTGGGCTCAGCTCGGCAATCGCGGCTGGTCCTACAGCGATTGCCTGCCATACTTCATTCGGTCGGAAGGGCGGCAGGCCGGCGCCGACGATTATCACGGCGGCGACGGTCCGTTGCGGACGAGCCGGCTGCCGGAAATAACCCATCCGCTGACCAAGGCCTGGTTTGAAGCGGGCAAGCAAGCGGGTTTCCGCGCGACGGATGATTTCAACGGCGCCGAACTCGAAGGCTTCGGCCCGGTCGACAGCACGATCGCCGACAATCAACGCGCCAGTGCGGCGCGCTGCTACCTGCACCCGATCCTCAACCGCCCCAATCTCAAATTGATCACAAAAGCGCTCGCCTCACGTGTGCTCGTGGAGGGCGGGCGCGCGGTCGGCGTCGAGTACATCAGGAATGGTCAGGTTCATACCTTAAGGGCCGAACGTGAGGTAATCCTGGCGGGGGGCGCGATCAACTCGCCGCAACTGCTTCAATTGTCGGGAATCGGCGATGGCGACCATCTGCGGTCGCTCGGCATCAAGGTCGTCCGCGAGCTCAAGGGGGTCGGGCAGAACCTGCAGGATCATCTCGCCTGCGGCGTCAAGCAGCGGTGCACCCAGCCGATCTCGTTCCTCAAGCACACCAAGCCGTTGGGAGCCACCAAGGCCTTTATTCAGTACGTGCTGACCAAAACGGGCCCCGCGACGTCGCACGGCCTGGAAGCGATGGCGTTCCTCAAATCGAAACCCGATCTCATCGCGCCCGACCTGCAGTTTTTCTTCGTTCTCTTGATGTACAGCGATCATGGCCGCAAGATCACGAATGAGCACGGCTTCATGGCCTACTTCAACATCGCGCGCCCAGAGAGCCGCGGCAGCATCATGATCAAATCGGCCGATCCGTTGCAGCATCCCTCGATTCAGCCGAATTATCTGGAAGCACCGGAGGACGTGCGCAACATGCGCGACGGCATCCGGATCGGCCGGGAGATCATCGCCCAGAAGGCGTTCGACCTCTATCGCGGACAAGAATATGCGCCGGGTTCTGGCGCGGCGTCGGACGCAGACATCGACCGCTACGTCCGGCAAACCTCCGAAACCATCTATCACCCGGTCGGCACATGCAAAATGGGCTCGGATCCGCTGGCCGTTGTCGACGATCGTCTTCGTGTTCGCGGCGTTGAAGGGCTGCGGGTCATCGATGCGTCCGTCATGCCGAGGCTGGTCTCTGGAAACACCAACGCGCCAACGATCATGATTGCGGAGAAGGGGGCTGACTTCATCCTTGACCGCCAGCCTCTCGCAGCAAGTCCTGTGGAAACAGGCAGTCGGCACGTCAGCGTGTAACCGACAACCGTGTGACGAAGTTGCCGCCAGGCCCGGTTAGATTGGCGATCGCTTGTGGCGTCCGCGTCAGGTGTGCTTGTCCAGGCGGCGCTTGAGCAAGGTCAGGTGTTGCAGCAGGTCTGATTGCGCGACTGGCGAGAGCTCCCCGATCAAGGCGATCACCCATTCCTCATGCCGTCGCGCCATCCGGCCGAATTCCCTTGCGCCCTCCTGCGACAGACGCAAGCGGAAGGTACGGCGATCTTCGGAATCGACCTCGCGATGGATCAAGCCGTCAGCTTCCAGCTTTTGCACCAGCGCGGTAATGGCGCCGTTCGAAACCATCAAGAGCTGCGAAACCTCAGACATGGTCGCACCTCCAGGTTTGCGCTCGAGCTGCGCCAAAAGGTCGAAGCGGGCCAGCGTCGTGTTGAACTCCTTGCGCAGCCGGGCATTCAGGGTTTTTTCGATCCGGGTCGTGCAGGAGAGCAGCCGCAGCCAGATGCGCAGCTCGAGATGCGCGCCGTCGGACTCGTGTGCCGGCCCGACCGGCTGCAGCGGTGGCGGGCGTGCACTCTTCGGGGATCTGACCTTCCGTTTGGTCGTGGCATCCATTGCTGCGTCTCACCGAACCTAGATGGAAATGGACCCGATGCTGGCTCCGCCGCAGACATAAAGCGTCTGCCCGGTAATGAAGTCTGCATCCGGCGAACTAAAGAAACTGACCGCGCGCGCAACATCGGTGGACTTGCCGAGGCGGCCGAGAGGAATCGACCGCGCCAGCGCTTTCGCGCGTTCGGATTCCGGCGACATCACGCTCTCGAACATTTCAGTGTCCGCGATTGGGCCCGGAGCCACGACATTGACCGTGATGCCGAACGGCGCGAGCTCCAGCGCCCATGTCCGCGCCATGCCGATGATGCCGGCTTTGGTGGCCGAATACACCGTGCGGGTGGTAGCCCCCAGCGCGGCGCGGGACGACAACAGCACGATGCGGCCAAAGCGCGCCTGCTTCATGCTCGGCAGCGCTGCCTGCGCCAGCGCAATTCCGGCGCCGAAATGCAGCTGCGCCAAGGCGCCGACGTCCTCGTCCTCGACCTCTTCCAGCAGCTTGGCGCGGATCGCGCCCGCATTGTGGACGACATGGGTGATCGCAACCTTCGCGGCGATGTCAGCGGCCACCTGGCGTGTCGCCACTCCATCGAGCAGATCGACCTCGTATGAGGCGAGCCTCGGATGGCTCCAGTCGGGCTTTCGCCGCGACAGCGAGATCACGTCGTAGCCGTCGGCGAGAAGACCTCGCGCGATCGCGGCGCCGATGCCGGTATTGCCGCCGCTGACGATTGCCGTGTAGTTGGCCACGCTCATCGTTCCCTACATGAAGAGCTGGATGTTGCCGAAGGCAGCATCGCAATTGATCAGGTCGACCCGCTTGAGCTTGATCTTCAGCCGGCCGTTCTCGACGCTCAGACGATGGGTGGCCCAGGCCGCATAGAGCGTCTGCTCGTCATGGCGGGTCTCGACATAGTGCATCGGGGTCCAGGTGACGTAGCTGTTGGCGTCGACATCGCGTGAATCGACCTGCGGGGTCTGCAGCACGTGATGGCAGCGGCTCTTGGGCTTCTGGCTGAAGGTCCGTGCGCCCTTGAGCCGCTCGACCCGGATCGACAGCAGCAGCTTGTCCTCGTACATCAGCGAGCAGGTCAGCCGCGGATCGGTCTGATTCCATTCCAGCGGCATCCAGTAGAAGGCGTCATCGGCGTACAGATCGAGCCACTCGTCAAAGCGCTGCTGATCGATCAACCGGGCCTCGCGAACCACGAAGTCGATCAACTCCTGATCGGTGGGAGCGGCGCTCATGAGAGGGACCTCGGCTACCATGCTCATGTCACATCCCCATCGTCATGAACTTGGTCCACGCCCGGAACTGGTGGCGCATCGGCCATTCGCTGGTCCCGTTGATCGCCACATTGGTCTGACCGGCTTCGTCGGGACTGTAGAGACGCTGCAGATTGACCCACTCATTGCCGTTCGAATGCAGGCCTTCCTGCGCGCGTTCATACATTTCGAGGTCGTCGTGGCCGACGATGGAGGTCGGTGCATTGATGAGACGGTTGTACATCAGCGTGCGCTCGAGCAGCATGTCGGGTGCGTCAACGAGCTGGAACGTCCAGGACTCGACCAGCGTCTTGTTGGCGGCGATCGGCTTGAACTGTCGTAACAGCTGGATCGGTCCCTTGATCATGATGTTGGGGAAATACACCGTGTTGTGCCGGTTCTCGTTCAGGATCGCCTTGGCGCGGTCCTCGCCATAGGTTGCCGTCATCTTCTCGAAGTAGCCGGGCACCGCCGAATAGTCCGAATGGATCGAATGGTGCACGCCGGTGTGACCGTGGCCATTGTCCCAGATCCGGATGCCCATGTTCTCGAAGAACTCATATGGGCTCATGAAGGGGGCGATGATCTCGACCGCCATCGGCTTCTTGGTGCCGGGCGGGGCTTTCTTCCAGACCTCGACCACGGTTCCGGCCGAGGACTCGTGCGCCACCATCGGATGGCAGGTGTCGGTCTGGTTCTCGACCAGCATCTTCCAATTGCAATTGTGCATGTAGCGCAGCACACCGCCGGCGACCTTGAGCCGGCCGGCCGGCGAGCGGTCGATCATGTTGTCGAAGCTCGACAGGCTGTCGCCGAAGAACGCCTCGAAATCGAGCCCGCCGTCATTGATCTTGGCGAACACGAAGCCACGGTAGTTGCGGACATGGCGCACCGGCGTCATGCCGCGCGCGGCCTCGCTCTGTTCGAAGCCGGTGTTCTCGTAACCCTTCTTCAGGGGGATCGCGAGCAGCGAGCCGTCGGTCTTGAAACTCCAGGCATGGTAGGGGCAGCGGAAGAATTTTCCGGTATTGCCGCAGGTCTCGGACGTGATGCGCGTGCCCTTGTGGGGACAACGATTGTGAAGCACCCGCACCGTGCCGTCGGTGTGACGGACCAGCAGGACCGGCTGGGTGCCGATCGTGGTGCCGTAATAGTCGCCCGGATTGGGCACCTGGCTGTCGTGGCCGACATAGACCCAGCTGTTCGGGAGCATGTGCTCCATCTCGAGCTGGAACACCTCCTCGCTGACATAGACATCGCGGTGAACCTCCTGGTCACGGACCAGGGCACGGATCGCCGCGGAGTTGCCGGCGTATCGGGGCATGCGTTCCTCCATCACAGGTCGAGCACGAGTCGCTTGGTCTTGGCGCGCGAAACACAGATCTGCATTACCTTGTTCGACGCCTTCTCGGCATCGCTCAGGATATAATCGCGATGGTCCGGGACGCCCTCGATCACCGCGGTCTGGCAGATTCCGCAATCGCCGCGCTTGCAGTCATGCAACGGGTCTTCGCCGGCCTCGATCAGCACATCCAGGATGGTCTTGCCGGCGGGAATTTCGTAAATGCGACCGTTGCTCTTCAGCTCGACCTCAAAACTGCTGTCGCCGGACTTCTCCTCGGGTGCGGCAAATATTTCGAAATGCAGCCGGCCCGGCGGCCAATCCAGCTGTTTCGCCAGCGCGATCGCCGCTTCGATCATCGGCAGAGGTCCGCAGAGATAGAGCGGTACATCGGGTGCAAGCCGGGTCATCAGGCCTTCGAGATCGAAGAACCGGCCGGCTTCGTCGTCGGCGTGGATGATTGCGTTGGCGGAGGCGAGGCGCTGAATTTCGTCGGAGAACGCAAGTTCGCTGCGGCTGCGCCCGGCGTAATAGAACGAGAATGGCCGTTGCGTCGCGCTCAGCTCGCAGGCCATGGTGAGCAGCGGCGTGACGCCGATGCCGCCTGCGACAAGGACCACTTCGCCGGCGCCGGAGGCGAGAGCAAAATTGTTTGCCGGAGGCGAGATCGTCAGTCGATCACCGGCCTTGAGACCATGCATCTGAAGCGAGCCGCCGTGGCTCTTGCTTTCCTGCAGGACGGCAATGCGGTAACTGGTCGGATGCTCGGCCGCGCGCGGCGAATTGGTCTCGATCAGTGAATAGGAGCGCCGGCCGACATCGGGCAGATGAACGTCGATATGGGCGCCGGCGGCCCAGCCCGGCATCGGCGCGCCGTTGGCGCGCGCAAGCACGAACTCGCGGATGCGCGGCGTGCGCGCTTCGGTCTTCGACACCACCACTTCGAATTGATCCATCCTCAGGCGTCCTCGAACAGCGTCTCGACGGTGCGCAACGCGCCGTCCAGCTCGGCGCCACCGGCATCCTTCAGCGCGACCTTGATCAGCCGCTGAACCCATTCGGCAGCGTCGGGCCGGCCGGCCAGGCGATCGGCGGCACGCATGACCTTGTCGAATTTCGATTCGCCGCGCGAATGTGTGTCCGAATAGCCGCCGACGAGACGGCGCGCATCGCACACGGCGGTCGCGAGCGCGACATCGTGTGCGGCGAATTTCTGGACGCGCTGCGCCCAGCCGTCGAGATGGCGCGTCTCGCGGGAATGCCGCAGATTGCCGCGGCGGAAGCGACGCAGGCCGGCAAGGCAGTACAGCAGCAGAAAGGACGCCGGCGCGGTTGTGCGCAGCTTGCGTCCACGGTCGATCAATCCAGCAAGTCGTTCGCTCCGCTCAAGCTTCGCGCCGAGCCGCGGCGGCAACAGCCCTGCCATCTCCTCGATCCGTGGATGGAAGAACTCGGTGATGGCGAGAACCTGGTCGTCACCGGCGCGCACCTCGCGGCGCAACCGCTTGAATCGTCCCGCGCGAGTCTTCAGATCGGCCACGCGGATGACGTCGTCATAGGCCATCGCAACCGCGAGATACTTTGCGAAAACCTGCAACAGGCCGCTGGAACCGCGCGGCATGGCTTCCAGCCGATCGAGATACTCGCCGCCATAGGCCACATCCTGATAGTCGACCACGCGTTGCAGGCCGGCCGCGACAATGCCGTGCACTTCCGCGGGCAATTGCCGGGCACGTGCGACCAGCGTGTCGTAGCCGGCGTGACCGATCGGCTCGAGCTTCGGAAACCGTTTGGCGAGCGGCGGCTTTGCCGCGGGCTTGGTCTTTGGATCCTGTTTGAGCTCGGCGGCTGCGCGCTCACGGCCGGCAGCAAACGCCCGCAGGCTGGAATCGACGCCGACGCCTGCGGCCCGGATCGTGGCTTCAAAATCCTCGGTCGTGAAGGGCAGGGCGGCGGAGCCTGCCAGTGCGCCAAACAGCACCGCGGAGACCGCGCTGCCGGTGGCATCGGCAATCTCGGCCATGTCGAACGCAATGAAGCGGTTGGCGGCGACATTGGCTGCGTCGTAGACCTGCGACGCGTCGGCCGTGCCGTCGCCGGGCGCGGTTTTCTCGATCACCGCGAGCGAGCGGTGCGAGGAGCCGATCAGAAGCGTGCGGTCGGGCGAGACCAGTCCGCGCAGGATCGCGCGGCCGGCTTCCATCAATTCGGCGCCGATCACGATGTCGACCTTGCCGGGCGCCGGCATCAGCGACAGCACGGGATGGCGGTCGGGCCTGCTCGCGTCGGGCGCGATCATCTCGATATAGTAGATCGTGGCACCGGTGCGCTGGGCGACGCCGGGCACAGAGGTGGACTGCGCATACCAGCCGCGGCGCTCGGCGAGCGCAACGATCCAGTCGACCAGGACGCCGCCGCCTTGGCCGCCCATCGCGAGCACCGCGACGCTGATCGGGCGTGCCTGGCTGAGGCCGACTGCGAGGGGCGCGACCGAGACGTTCATGCCGCCTCCTGCTCGAACGTCACGCGCCGTCCCGCCCGCCAGCGCTGCAAGGTGCCGATCAGCCGCTGCCAGAGCCGATCGAACCGCACTTCGGACGCGGTCGGATTGGAGACGATGTCGGCGCGATAGAACGAGGGACACAACACGGCAGCGTCCGCGACCTCGCCGCAATGGCCGCAGCCGACGCAAGAATTGTCGACGGCGGCGACCGGATTATCCTTCAGCGGATCGTCGGTCGGCTTCACCGACAGCGACGGGCAGCCGGACAGGCGGATACAGGCGTGGTCACCGGAGCAGACGTCCTCATCGACCCCGAAGCGTTCGCGCACGATGCGCTCGCCGCGTTTGGCGGCTGCGGCCACCAGCGGCTTCACGCGCCGCTGCTTGTTCAGCATGCATTCGGACGAGGCGACGATGATCTTCGGCCCTTTCTCCTGCGTGGTCAGCGCCTCGCGCAGCGTATCGCGCATCCGCGTCACGTCGTAGGTGCGGTCGATCTGGCGGACCCATTTGGCGCCGACACCCTTCACCGCCTCGACGATCGGATGCTTGGTCGAGCGCGACCGGTTGTCGGCGCGCGAGGAGGGGATGTCCTGGCCGCCGGTTGCGGCGGAGTAATAGTTGTCGACCACGACGATCACGCCGTCATGCTGGTTGAAGACGGCGTTGCCGATCCCGCTGCTCAGCCCGTTGTGCCAGAAGCCGCCGTCGCCCATCATCGAGATCGAGCGCTTGCCTGCGGGCACGTTGAAGGCCGAGGCTGACGCCGGCCCGAGCCCGTAGCCCATGGTGGTGGCGCCGATGTTGAACGGCGGCAGAATCGAAAACAGATGGCAGCCGATATCGGCCGCGACATGGTGTGGGCCGAGTTCCTTTTCCACCAGCTTCATCGCGGAGAAGATCGGCCGCTCCGGGCAGCCGGTGCAGAAGCCCGGCGGCCGCGGCGGGACCACATCGGCCAGCGCGCGGATCTTGTCGTCGACCTCGACCCGGTCGATGTTCGGTGCGCGGGCAGCATCCGGCAGCACGTCCGGGCGCCAGCGGCGGATGAAGGCGCCGATCGCCTGGCCCATCACTTGCGCGGTGTATTCGCCGGCCATCGGCAGCAGGTCTTGCCGTGCAGTTTGGCTGGAATATCCCCATTGCGGAGGATCTTGTGCAGCGCCTGCTCGATGAATTCGGGCTGGCCTTCCTCGACCATCAGCACGGCCTTCTTGCCGCGGCAGAAGTCGATCACCTCGCGGTCGACGATCGGGTAGGTCACGTTCATCACATAGAGCGGCACCCGCGTTTCGCCCCAGACATCCGCCAGCCCAGCCTCGCGCAGCGCCGTGATCACGCCGTTATACATGCCGCCTTGCATGATGATGCCGATGTCATCGATATCGCCATCGAACGTCTCGTTCATGCCGCGGGCCTGGATGAATTCGACCGCCGCGGGCCAGCGCTTCTCGATCTTCTCCTTCTCGTGCAGGTACGAGGCCGGCGGCAGCACGATGCGGTTGGTGTCGCGCGACGGCTGCTCGAGCGCGCGGGACAGCGGAAAGGTCGGGCGGACATTGTCGCGGGTGGCGAAGCGGCCATGGACGTGGCAGGCGCGAATCCGCACCTCCAGCATCACGGGCGTGTTCGACGCCTCGGACAGATCGAAGGAATCCCGCACCGCCTTGACGATCGAGGCCACGTCGGGCCGCGGATCGACCAGCCAGAGCTGCGATTTCATCGCAAAGGCGTGTGAACGCTCCTGCATGATGGAGGAGCCTTCGCCGTAATCCTCGCCGATGATGATGAGCGCGCCGCCGGTCACGCCGCCCGAAGAGAGATTGGCGAGAGCGTCGGACGCGACATTGATCCCGACCGGCGCCTTGAAGGTGACCGCACCGCGCAAGGGATACATCACCGAGGCGGCGAGTGTCGCTGCCGCGGTGGCTTCGCTGGCGCTGGATTCGAAATGCACGCCGAGGTCGGACAGGATATCCTGTGCGTCCGACAGCACGTCCATCAGATGCGAGATCGGCGCACCCTGGTAGCCCGCGACATAGCTGACGCCGCATTCGAGCAGGGCCTTGGTGATGGCGAGGATGCCTTCGCCGCGGAACTCCTGGCCGGCACCGAGTTTGAGGTCCTCGACCTCGCGCGCGAAAGAGCGTTCTGCCATGCTCGTCTCCTCGGGCCTTCCGCGGTATCCCGCACGACCGAATATAGTTTAGGCATCAAACAAAAATCATGTCAATCGGACTGGGGGATTTCGTTGCGCGAACTCGCGTCGCGTCTAGTTTGCAAGCATCTACAAGCCTGTTTCGGTGGCATCTGTGCCCAGGCTCGCAACTCCACAGCTCGGTCGGCTTGCTTGACAGGATATTTTAGTAGTGAAACATTATTGAGGCGCGTTGCGGTCTGGCGGCGCGCGGCCTTTTCGGGAGATTCACATGACCCCGGTTTCGTTGTTGCGCGGGCCGTCGCGCGAACACCTCGCGTGGCCGTTCTTCGATGCTGGTCACAGTGAATACGCCGCCGCGCTCGACGCGTTTGCCGCCGACCTCGGCGATACCCATGGCGGCGATGTCGATGAAACCTGCCGCTCGCTGGTTCGCAGGCTCGGCGCTGCGAGACTGCTTGAGGCATCGGTCGCCGGTGACCGGATCGATGTGGTGATCGATTCCCGGCTGATCTGCATCGCCCGCGAGACGCTCGCCTGGCACAGCGGGCTCGCCGATTTTGCCTTTGCGATGCAGGGACTTGGAACCGGCGCTGTGGCGATCGCGGGTGCGCCCGAATTGCGCGCGCTGGTGCTGCCGAAGGCGCGGCGCGGCGAATGGGTCGCCGCTTTCGCCCTGTCGGAGAAGGAAGCCGGTTCCGACGTCGCCGCCATGACCTGCAGCGCCCGGCGCGAGGGCGACCACTACATCCTGGATGGCGAGAAAACCTGGATCTCCAACGGCGGCATCGCTGATGTCTACACCCTGTTCGCGCGAACCGGAGAGGCGCCCGGCGCGCGGGGCATTTCCGCCTTCGTGGTGCTTCCCGACGATCCCGGCTTTTCGATCGCCGAGCGCATCGATGTGATGGCGCCGCACCCGCTGGCGACGCTGCGCTTCGAGGGATGCCGGATTCCGGCGGCGCGGCTGCTCGGCTCGCCGGGCGAAGGTTTCAAGATCGCAATGCGCACGCTGGATATTTTTCGTGCGTCGGTCGCGGCCGCTGCGCTGGGCTTTGCCCGCCGCGCGCTCGACGAGGCGACGGCGCACGCCAGGAGCCGACGGATGTTCGGCGGCGTGCTGGGCGACCAGCAATTGACCCAGGCCGCGCTTGGCGACATGGCGGCCGGCGTTGATGCCAGCGCGCTCCTGACCTATCGCGCGGCATGGCGGCGTGACGTGCAGAAGGCGTCGACGACGCGCGAGGCGGCGATGGCGAAGATGGTCGCGACCGAAACCGCGCAAACGGTGATCGACCGTGCCGTGCAGATGTTCGGCGGCCGCGGCGTGTGTTCCGGCGAGATCGTCGAGCAGCTCTATCGTGAAATCCGCGCGCTGCGAATCTATGAGGGCGCAACCGAGGTCCAGAAACTGATCATCGGACGCGACGTCCTGAAGGGGGGCTGACCGGGGATCGCGCCGACGGGCAACTGACAACGCGGCGGCGGACAAGGCGCCGGTACAGGAGGGCGAGATGGCGACGACAGCGCGTGAGAACCATCGGGAAGACGTGGCCGGACGGGCCAATGTCGAGGATACGCCCGAATTGCTCGCCTATTACGACGAACTCGAAAGGCTGGAAGCCGGCGCGCTGTGGACGGTCGCCAACAAGATCGAGCCCTGGCAGCCCAAATCGTCGTCGGTTCCAGTGTTGTGGCGCTACGAGGATCTGCGTGCCCATGTGTTGCGCTCGGTCGAATTGGTGTCGCCCGAGAAGGCCGGTCGCCGCGTCATCTATCTGAACAATCCTGGCCGCCGCGAGCATGCTGCCGCGGTCGGCTGGCTGTATTCGGGGTTGCAGGTCATGCACCCGGGCGAGGTCGCTTCCGCGCACGCCCATTCCGCGTCCGCGCTTCGCTTCATCATGGAGGGCGAGGGCGCCTATACCATGGTCGACGGCCACAAGATGATGCTCGGCGCCAATGATTTCGTGCTGACACCGAATGGCACCTGGCACGAGCACGGCGTCGCGAGCGACGGTTCGCCCTGCATCTGGCAGGACGGTCTCGACATTCCCCTGGTCAACGCACTCGAGGCGAATTTCTACGTGGTTCACCCCGACCTGCAGCAGAGCGTCGGCCATCCCGTCGACGACATGACGCACGCCTGGGGCAATCCCGGCTTGCGTCCGGCGGGCGCCGAATGGTCGAAAGGATATTCGCCGCTGCTGAAATATGAGTGGGGCGCAACCTACGAGGCGCTGCAACGCTATGCAGGGGCCACCGAAGGCTCGCCCTATGACGGCGTTCTCATGAACTACGTCAATCCGGTCACCGGCGGTCCGGTGATGCAGACGATCGGCGCTTCGATGCAGATGCTGCGGCCCGGCGAGAGCACGCGCGCGCATCGCCACACCGGCAGCTTCATTTATCAGGTCGCCAAGGGAAGCGGTCACTCGATTATCGACGGCAAGCGCTTTGACTGGAAGGAGCGGGACATCTTCTGCGTGCCGTCCTGGGCCTGGCATGAGCACGTCAACGCGTCCGCCAGCGAGGATGCCTGCCTGTTCACCTTCAACGACCTGCCGGTCATGCACGCGCTTGGGCTCTATCGCGAGGAAGCTTTCGGCGACAACGGCGGTCACCAGCCCCTCGTTTCCTAGGAGAGCGAACGTGCGTCTCGTGACTTACCGCAGCACGGTCGAGGCTGCAGCGCGTCTCGGCGCGGTTATCGACGATCTGGTCGTTGACGTTGAGGAGACCGGCCGGCATGCTGAGGGGCCGCGATGATCTTCGACATGGAGACGCTCGAAGCGCAGGATCGCTACAAGATCCTGACGGCGACGGTGACGCCGCGGCCGATCGCCTGGATCACCACACTGTCCGCAAGCGGCGTGATCAATGCCGCACCGTTCAGCTTCTTCAATGTGATGGGACATGAGCCGCCGACGGTGGCGATCGGGCTCCTGTCAGGCGCGCAACGTTTCAAGGATACGGCCGCCAATATCCTCGAGACCGGGGAATTCGTTGTCAACCTTGTCGGCGAGTCCAATGCGGAGGCCATGAATATCACCTGTATCGATGCGCCGCCCGAGATCGACGAACTCAGGCTTGCCGGGTTGACGCCGGTGGCCTCACAGGCGGTGCGGCCGCCGCGCATCGCGGAATCGCCGGTGTCGTTCGAGTGCCGGGTCCTCACCTCGCTGGTGACGGGGCCGCGGCAGACCGCGGTGATTGGCCGCGTGGTTCGCGCCCATGTCGACGATGCTGTGATCCTGGACAAGCAGCGCTGCCATATCGACACCCAGGCGCTGCGCCTGATCGCCCGCATGCACGGCAGCGGCTGGTATGCGCGCTCCACCGACCTGTTCCAGATCGACCGCCCGACCTGGGCGACCTGGCAGGGCAGGGATGGCGGAGCGAAACCTGCGTAAGGTTCGAGCAGCCGGGCCGCGACGGCGGCACGGTGAGGCCATTGGCGGTCTTAAGACTGATGATCAACTCAGCGTTCGCAGCTTGTGCTGTTTGATGGTGGGACACCCAAGGCTTGCCGTTCCTTCGCTTCGTAGTATTCAGCTGAGAACTTGATTGACCATCGCGTGAAGAACGAACGCAATTCCCGAGTGCGGTTCTCGACGCCGAGATGTTCGGCGACATGCGCCTCGCGCAGCCACCTCATCGCCGATGTGAGGCCGGCGATGCGCTCGAGCCTCTCAACCGCAGCGATTCCGGCGATCTCCGCCTGCCGATAGCGAAAGCCGACTTTTCTGATCACATACACGCACTTGATGGTTTCGTAGCCCTTGAACACGCGCTGAACGAATGGATGTTTTTTTGCCTGCGGCCAGGCTGCCGGGTAGACCGGTAGCACCAAAAGCTTGCTCTTCGCTATGACCGTTGCGAGCGGATGCAAGAGTTGCATCCAAGCTGGCCAGGAGGTGACCTTGGCAAACAATACCGCGTGCATCGCCGTTGCAGCCCCGAAAGAAATCGGCAGCCAAAGTACCGCGCCCAAGATCACGAGCAATGCGGTGTTTGGCGTGAGATGCCGGCATTCTCTGAACACCCATGCCATGCCGCTTTCAAAGGCATCATGTACGGCTTGTTCGAACGCCCGATAGCTAATCTTCCGCCGCAACCACAACCAGCTCCGGCGAACCGATCTACTCCATTGTCGACGTTTCGCCTCGGATACGGGAAGGAAGCGCAACGTGCCGTTTATGACGGTAACGATGACATCGCCAAGCACTTTGGCCACGAAGAGCGGAAGCCAGAGAATCTGCATTGCAAAAGGGAAGGCGTAGTCGAGCATCCGCATCAAGATCGAAAGCACGAAACGCAGGATCTTGTTTGTGACGAGCGTGATAACAACAAGTGGGATGATAACCACATCGTCAAGGGCACCGCGGAAGCGGCTTTCCTCGGTCCTTTCCTCGGTCCATGCCGGGTGGCGACCATCGGTCACGGTGCAACGTCCGGGCTGAAAAACGGGGGATCGTGCCGGCCCAGACTAGCATATTACAAGCTCAAGAGGGCCTTGAGTAGTCAGAGGGCGTTGCTTTAGGGTTAGATGAGCTGCGGGCCGCATGTCCGCCCGGTCTTCGCTTTTTGCTCACTGGTGGCGGCGATGGCTAACCATGACGATTCGTAAGAAAATCTTTCTGCTTGCAGGCATTCTGCTGGCAATTTTCGGCGCCGTCGTTGGCGTTCTCGGCTTCGCGCAAAAGCTCGACAGCGATCAGCTCGGGAACATCACCGAATATGAGCTGCCACTATCGCGCAAGGTTTCTGAATTCGACGTCCTTACCGATAGATACGAGCTCCAGGTCTTGCGTGTCCTGATATCCGATCGAGCCGATGCTGGGACGGAGCGGACGGCGATGGCCGCAGTGCGGGCAACGGCCGATGAGCTGCGTGATACCGTCAAGACAGGTGGCGCCTTGTTCCACAAAGCAACCGGCGATCCCGGCTACGACACTGAGGATCGCGTTGACTTGGCTCGCATGGCCGGCGTCCTCAAGTACATGAGCCGTAGTCTGGAAGACTTCCTCGCCGTGGGGGACGCCACGCTTGCGGCTATCTCGGAGGGACGTCGCGACGAGGCCCGGACCATTTCACTCGGCTTTGCCAAATTCGCCAAGGCGTTCGGCCCTGATCTCACGCAGATTCGACGTGAGCTTGCCGATCTGACCGACCGGTCGACCCGCAGGGTTCTCGCGAGGCAGCGGTTGAACACCTATTTGAGCCTTGCCCTTTTCGTTGCGGCATGCGGCATCGGTCTGGGCGTCAGCGCCATCGGATCGACACGTGTGGTCTCCGGTCTGCGCCAGCTTGTCGTAAGCACGAAGGCGCTTGAACTGGGCACGGACGCCGAGCCGGTCTTGATAGCCACCCGCGACGAGGTCGGCGAGCTGGCACTCTCGTTCAACCGGATGGTCGACGAGTTGCGCGCGCGAGACCGCGTCAAGGACACTTTCGGAAAATTTGTCGATCCCAGGCTCGTCAGCCGGCTGATTGCCAGCGGCTCGGATCAGGCCGAACGGCGCAGCCTCACCATCTTCTTTTCCGACATCAAGCAGTTTACGGGCATCAGCGAGCGGCTAACCGCCAGCGCCGTCGTTCACCTCCTGAACAATTATTTTGGCGCGGTGGCCAATGTCATTCACGGCCATCGTGGGATCATCGACAAATACATCGGGGACGCCGTCATGGCGTTCTGGGTGCCGCCGTGTTCAAACGGAGACGAACATGCAAGCGATGCTTGCCGGGCGGCGCTGGAGCAGCAGGACGCGATTGCCGCTCTACGAGAACAAATACCGGAGATCACTGGAATGCGGCGCAACGCACCGGAGCTGGTGATCCGGATGGGGATTGCCACCGGCGAAGCCGTGATTGGCACCATTGGCTCGGATGCCGCTCGTTCCTACACCGTTATCGGCGACAGCGTAAACCTTGCCTCGCGCCTTGAGGGCATGAACAAGATCTATGGAACCCTCATCATCATCAGCGAGGAGACTTTCCGGCTCGCACAAGGCGCGATTGAAGCGCGCGAAATCGACACCATCACGGTCGCCGGCAAAACCGAGCCGGTGCGAATTTATGAGTTGATGGGTCGCGCCGGCGAGCTTGAATCCGCGCGGGACGAATTACGGGGGTTGTTCGCGCAAGGACTTGCCGCATATCGCAGCCGGGACTGGTCTGCTGCGCAGACGGCGTTCGAAAGCTGCCTGTGCAAGATACCCGACGACGGCCCGACGCGCGTCTTTCTGGAACGAATTGCGCATTTGCACCACGCGCCTCCGGCCGCGGACTGGGACGGTGTCTGGCGTCACGTTGAGAAATAAAAGAGCGGACCATGCTTCGAAATT
This sequence comes from Bradyrhizobium septentrionale, assembly GCF_011516645.4. Classification (NCBI taxonomy): domain Bacteria; kingdom Pseudomonadati; phylum Pseudomonadota; class Alphaproteobacteria; order Hyphomicrobiales; family Nitrobacteraceae; genus Bradyrhizobium; species Bradyrhizobium septentrionale. The sequence continues at coordinate 6,717,924 of NZ_CP088285.1, forward strand.
AGGAAGATGGACCCACCTGCGAGGCTGGTCGACATAGGGGGCGCGACCGGGCTCATGCGGTTTGCGCTCAGGCGGCTCGGCTACAACCGCGGCGCGCCCGAAGCCGTAGCAGGAAACTTGTCCCGACAACGGCCACATCAAGCGTTGTTAAAAAAAGAGTGATTAGCGAAATCGCTCGCAGCCAAGTATTAGACGATCGGTCTAATTTAATGGGTCTCGGTAAAATGCAGTGATCGGCTTTGGCGGAGTTCGGTCGCTGCCGAGCGCTGACGGATTGATCGAGACATCTTCAATAAACAACGTCCGCCGACTCCTTCGCGTTGGCGGGGCTCCAACATTAGAGATCACACATGGTTCGCAAGATCGCGCTTGGAATGACGATGGCTCTCGCAATGGCTCTGGCCGCTCCGGTTGCCATGGCCCAACAAAAGCAACATGTCAGCTATAATACCCCGGCAACTCAGACGACATACACCCAACAACATGTAATCGATGTTGGCGATATTCCGGGACATCAAGCTCGGCTCTTCGAAATCCGGCGGATCTATGGGGACGATGCCCCCATGATCAACGGGTCGAAGTTGAAAGAGCAGTGGACGCGCGGCATGTCGGACTACATCGATAACAATGGTCCGGCCCTCATCTACAACGTCTGGATACTGGAGAATGGCGACAAGTTTTTTGTCAGGACATCTCTGGTCGCCCAAAGCAGTGGAGACGGGAAGCTTACAAACATGACATCGGGCGTCATTACTGGAGGCACAGGTAGCCTCGCCAGGATTCGTGGCATCATTAGCAGCCATGGCCCGTCCGAGCCCAAGGCCGCCATCAATGCCAATCAGACCGACATCGACTATTGGATGGAGTGAGAAGGTCTTCGCGACAGGCGATGGACCGGTGAGAAATTGCCGGTCCATTATGTCCGTTTCCACGATGTCTCCCCCTGTGACGATATCTGGACAACGGCGACACCAAAAACGTCATGGCGATCAAGCCGGGAGGATTCCAAATGTTGCACCTGAACAGGCCCATCGTGTCGTTTCTGCTCTGCCTGCTCAGCCTCATCGCTGTGACGCGATCTGCGTCCGCGGAGGTCACCAAAATCGAATTCACCTCGAAGCAGCCGTACGGTACGTTTCGCACCGGCGACTATGTGATCTGGCAGGGCATGATCCATGGCGACCTGGCGCCGCAAGAGGCCATTCCGGGCATCGACAAGGCGGCGCGCAATGAACGCGGGCGCGTCGACTACGCGGCAAAGATCATTCTCATGATGCCGGCGGCTCTGCGCGCCGGCAACGGCGCATTGCTGGTGGATGTGCCCAACCGCGGTCGCGTCTACGCCGAGGCGCTCTACAACTCGCCGCGCAACGCGCCGTTTCTCTCCGGCACGCTGGAGCAGGGCACCGGCTTTCTCCAGGACCACGGTTTTGCGATCGCCGAGGTGCATTGGGAGCTCGGACAGGGCGCGGAGCTACCTTCGTTCGCCGACAGCGACGGCAAGACGCGCTACGTCGAGGGGGTAGGCTTTGCGATCGTGCGCGATGCCGCGGATTTCCTCGCGCACGCAGCCACTGACGCCGGAGGAACGCCGAACCCGCTCAAGGGCGCTATCAGCCGCGTGCTCGCGAGCGGCAAATCCCAGGACGGACGCTTCCTGAAGACCTTTCTCTTGAACGGCTTCAACATGGTGGGCAACCGGCGCGTATTCGACGGCATGCATGTGTTCGTCTCGGCTGCTGGTCTTCTTCCGATCCTGCAGACCGGCCTTGGGCCGAAATCGAGCGGCGAGGAGGCTCCCACCTTCGCCAATCCGGACTTTCCCGGCGTGAATGACGGGCCGCTCACGATCGGCGAGATCACCGCCAAGGTCGCGGCGCGCGGCGAGGTGCCGCCGAAGATGATGCTGGTCAACTCGACCACGGATTACTACTCGCTGCGCGCTTCGCTCGGCCGCACCGGCGCGTCCGGTACCGCGGACCAGCCGCTCCCCGCCAATGTGCGGATGTACGATGTCGCCGGCGGCTCGCATGTGGTGGTTCTAAAGGCGCCCACGTGCACGCAATCGCCCGGCCGTCTCGATTGGGCTCCCTTGTCGCGGGCCTTGTTGCTGCATCTCGATGACTGGGTGAGCCGCAACGCCGAGCCGCCCGCCAGCGAACTGATGCCGCTCGATACCGCGAGCGGCGATCCGCCCGCGCTGCGCGCGCCGACCGCGCTTTCCGCTGCCGTGATCCAGGTGCCGAAGCGCGATCAGGACGGCAACGCGCTCGGCGGCGTCCGGCTGCCTGACATCGCGGTGCCGACCGGCACCAATGGCGGACAGAACCAGCCGCAGACGTTCACCTGCATGCTGGTTGGATCCTTCTCGCCCTTCGCTGCGACGAAAGCGGAACGGGAACGCACGCCCGACACCCGTCCGTCGATCGAGGAGCGCTATCGCACCCGCGACGATTACGTGAACCGGATCCGCATCGCCGCGCAGGACCTCGTGACGCGCGGCCTCATGCTGCCGGAAGATGCCGCGGTGATCGTTCAGGAAGCCGCGTCGAGCAAACTGTTCGCACCCGCCCCAGCGAATGACGCGCCACGCTGAGGGACGCCCGGGTCACGTGCGCTATCTCGACGAGTATGACGATTGTTAGTGGCACTTTCGAACCTGAGCCGGCGAAAGGTGTCCGTTTCCGGGGATAAAACGGATCTCCCTGTCACGCTGGTCGATGTCTGAAAAATAGCTCGGACTGGGCCGAACCCCAAGCCTAGCCTGAGTGTAGCTCATTATGCTCCTTTAGCGGACAACCGACCCAGCCCAGCGCTTGCGGTTTTCCTCTTCAAGGCCCTTCAGCTTACGGACGTCGGAGATCTCCATCCCGCCATAGCGATCGCCACTTGTAGAACGTCGCATCACTGATGCCGTGCTTCAGAGCTGGCGCCGGTTGTTTGGACAGCGCCCCGCGGGATTTAAGTGGATTCCTGCCGGGTTATGCTGAACGCGGGGCCTTACGATTTTGTCGTTGCGTCGGGAGGGCGTAGCCCGACCAGAGCGACGACAAAATCGTCGGCGACGGTCATGCGGCCATCACCATAGCTTGCGTGCCGAAGTAAGCCTCGTCGGGCGTGCGCCCGTCAAGGCTCGAGTGAGGGCGTCCCTGATTGTAGAAGGCCAGATACTTGGCAATTGACGCTCGCGCCTCGGACACGCTGTCGTAGGCGCGGAGATAAACTTCTTCGTATTTGACCGTGCGCCAGAGCCGCTCGACAAACACGTTGTCGCGCCAGGCGCCCTTGCCGTCCATGCTGATGGCGATCTTCGCGTCCAGCAGCACATCGGTGAACTCGAGGCTGGTGAACTGGCTGCCCTGGTCCGTGTTGAAAATCTCGGGCCTGCCGTGCTTCGCCAACGCCTCCTGGACCGCTTCGACGCAGAAGGCCGCCTCCATTGTGATCGAGACGCGATGGGCCAGGACCCGTCGGCTGAACACATCGACGACCGCCGCGAGATAGACGAAGCCACGCCGCATCGGAATGTAGGTGATGTCCATTGCCCACGCCTGGTCGGGCCGCTCGATCTTCAATCCGCGCAACAGGTACGGGTAGATCTTGTGACCCGGTGCCGGCTTACTCGTGTTCGGGCGACGATAGACCGCCTCGATCCCCATGCGCTTCATCAGCGTCGCGATGTGGCGGCGACCGGCGTATACGCCCTCCCGCCGCAGCAACGATCGCTGCATACGCGCTCCCGCGAAGGGATAATCGAGATGCAGCTCATCGAGCCGACGCATCAAGGCAAGGTCCTCGGCCGAAACTGGCCGAGGTTCATAGTAGACCGTGCTGCGAGCCAGCTTCAGGACCTTCGCCTGGCGCACGATAGAAAGATCATGACCGCGGTCGATCATCGCTTTGCGCTCAGCAGGCCCGCCTTGGTGAGCGCGCCGGACAAAAAATCGTTTTCCAACGCCAGCTCGCCGATCTTGGCATGTAACGCCTTCAAATCGACCGGCGTCTCGGCCGACGCCTTGTCATGCCCAAACACGCCGGCGGCGCCTTCCAGGAGCTGGTTTTTCCAGATCGTGATCTGGTTCGGATGAACATCAAACAGTTGCGCCAGCTCCGCCAGCGTCTTGTCGCCTTTGACCGCAGCCAAAGCAACCTTCGCCTTGAATGCCGGAGAATGCATCCGGCGGCTCTTCTTCGTCATCTTCGCTCCTGATTCGCGGCAAGAATCCTCGCCGCTGTCAGGCAGAAAATCCACTCAAGCTACTGTCCGAATTTGCGGAGCCAGCTCTCTTCCGGCACAGATCACCTGGCGACGACCGGCAGCATGCTCCTTCAGCACCTTGATGTTCTGCTCTTCCGAGAACCTGCTCTTACGCATGGTCGTCTCTTCACTGGAGAACAGAACCGTAACTTAAAACCGGGGCGTTTCAGGGGAGCAGGTCAATCCAAGCAGGCGCCGTCACTTGCTGGTTGCTTCTCCTAGACGGTCGGTCTATTATAATCTGCATGAGCAAGACGCTGCCTCTCCGCCGTCGCGGGCGACCGCCTAAAGAATTTGCGGGCTATAGCGCGACCCGTGACGCGCTGGTCCGTGCAGGTGTCGTCATGCTGACGGAGAAGGGCTATTCCGCGACGGGAATCGAGGAAGTCTTGCGTAGCGTCGACGTGCCAAAGGGTTCGTTCTACCACTACTTTCCGAGCAAGGAAGCATTTGGAGCGGAACTGATCGACAGCTACGCTGCCTATTTTTCGCGGAAGCTCGACAGCTTCTTCCTGAACGAGCAACACCCCCCACTGGAGAGGCTTAGGGGTTTTACCGACGATGCTGCGTTTGCCATGAAGCGCTTCCGTTATACGCGCGGCTGTTTGGTCGGCAATCTTGGCCAGGAGATGGGCGCACTTCCACAATCTTTTCGTCAGCAACTATTCGCTGTGTTCATCGACTGGCAGCAGCGCACAGCCAAGTGCTTGAGGTCTGCTCAAACCATGGGTGCGATCTCTTCCAGCCACGATTGCGATTGGCTTGCCGAATTCTTCTGGATCGGCTGGGAGGGCGCGGTCCTGCGCGCCAAACTCGAGCGCCGTTCCGAGCCGCTTCACTCATTCTCGAAAGGTTTTTTCAAGCTCCTCAGTGAATGAGCTTTTTTGCCCGGAGGTAGACGATCGGTCTAATAAAATTCACCGCCTTTACGACGCTGACCCAGATAAGCCGGAGCCGCACGATGAATACCTTGCGTTACAACGACCGCGATCCAGACCATCCCCAACAATGATTGGGGGGTGGGCATGTCACTGCCTCCGGCGGCAGGTCGCAGGATGTCTTCAACCCGGCGCTCAGCGTCGTTAGCGGTCTCCGCGGAAGGCCAATGTCCGAATCGGGTCAAAAGTCACCCGCGAAAACCGAACTGGGCAACGTCCGCTTTATTGCTGGAAGCCGAAGTTTATGATGGGGTGGACGCCCCGCCCGACGGCATCGATGTGCCAAAGTGGAGGTGTTGAGCACCACTTAAGGGAGGCGTCCGTGTCAGAGGTTATCATAATCGGTCTGGATATCGCCAAGCATGTTTTCCACGCTCATGGAGCAGACGGGAAAGGGCGAGCTATATTCAGCAAACGGATCAGCCGAGGAAAGCTGCTGGATTTCTTCGCAGCCCAGCCGAGTTGCACGGTAGCTCTGGAGGCATGTGGCGGAGCCCATCACTGGGCCCGTCAACTCGCCCAGCTTGGCCATGAAGTTCGGCTGATCCCTCCCGCCTACGTAAAGCCGTTTGGTGCGCCCCGACGGCGCGCATTACCAGTGGAGGAAGGATCCACCCAGAGAATTGTCGATTGATCTGGTAGCTGACGAGCGGTTTGGACGAGCAATCGGACGGATCGAAGCCTCGTGACAAAGGTCGCTTTTGGCGGCCGAGCAATCCAGCGGGCCGTAACGTGAGTGAAGCCTGAGCACGCCTCGAAAGTTACGATGTGAATGCCGACCCGATCGTATGGCGGGGAAGGCCGCGCTGACAGGGAAGCAATCGACGCATGCACCTGTCCGGTTCACCGGGGTAATGGGCACGGCACGCCGGAAAGGTAGTGCGGGTAATCGGGGGAGACCCGTCTTGGTCGAAGGTCGCGCCTTCAGCATCGAGTAGTCGATGGACCGGACGGGAGTCGGACAGGGTCGTAGTACTGATGAAACCGGGTAATTCCGGCGGAGGAAAGGACCCTGACTTCAGGTGCGCTTTTGAAGATGGCGAGGGAATGGGTCGATTGGCGATGAGCCTACAAACGCCCGATAAGATCAGGAGCCTTCAGAGAAAGCTTTATTGCAAGGCGAAGGCGGAGCCTGCCTTCCGTTTCTATGTGCTGTACGACAAGATCTGCCGCGAGGACATTCTGAGCCATGCCTACAAGCTGGCCCGCGCCAACGCGGGTGCGCCAGGAGTGGACGGAACAACTTTCGAGCAAATCGACGCGTCGGGACTCGAAGCATGGTTGGCCGGCCTGCGCGATGAACTCGTCACGAAGACTTACCGGCCCGATCCGGTGCGGCGGGTGATGATCCCGAAGCCCGGCGGCGGCGAACGTCCACTCGGTATCCCAACAATCCGGGACCGGGTCGTCCAAGCTGCCGCAAAGATCGTGCTGGAACCGATCTTCGAGGCGGATTTTGAGGACGGTGCTTATGGATATCGCCCGCGTCGTAACGCGGTCGATGCAGTCAAGGAAGTGCACCGGCTTGTGTGCCGGGGCTACACGGACGTTGTTGACGCCGATCTGTCGAAATACTTCGACACGATCCCGCATTCGGACCTCCTCAAATCGGTGGCCCGACGCATCGTTGACCGGAATGTGCTGCGGCTGATTAAGTTATGGCTGCGAGTACCGGTCGAGGAGCGGGATAGCGACGGGAAACGGTGCATGAGCGGCGGTAAGAGCAACAAGCGTGGCACGCCACAGGGCGGTGTCATCAGTCCGCTGCTCTCCGTCATCTACATGAACCGGTTCCTGAAGCATTGGCGTCTCAGCGGTCGGCGTGAAGCATTCCATGCCCAGGTTATCTCCTATGCCGACGACTTCGTCATTCTCAGCCGCGGCCACGCGGAGGAAGCATTGACGTGGACGAAAGCGGTGATGACCAAGCTTGGGTTGACGCTCAACGAGACTAAAACCTCGGTGAAGAATGCCCGATTGGAAAGCTTTGACTTCCTTGGGTACACGCTCGGACCCCGCCGCTTCCGCAATGGGGGACGGTGGTATCTTGGCGCGGCTCCGTCCAAGAAAAGCGTGCTGCGGATCAAGAGGAAGGTCAGCGTACTGCTGACGCCGGGCAACAAGGGCGCTTGGCCCGAAGTACAAGCACGACTGAACCGCCTTCTGCGCGGCTGGTCCGCTTACTTCAGCTATGGCTCTCTTGCTACGGCTCATCAGGCCGTTGATCGACACGTCTTCGACCGCGTGCTCGCCTTTCTGCGCAGACGACATAAGACGCCAGGACGTGGCGTCAGACGGTTCTCTGATCGGATCCATGGGAACCCTGGCGTACTTGTGCTGAACCGCGTGCGCAAAGTGTCGCCGACGTGCGCCTTGTGACAAAACCTGTCGGAAAGCCGGATGCGGGAAAACTGCACGTCCGGTTTGATGAGCGGGGAGAGGAAACGGAACGCGCAACAAGCGCATCACCGCGCCTCTCCTCGACTCTACTGAAGCGGCAAAAGAATGACGCGATCGATGCCGAGGCGATCTGCGAAGCAGCGCAGCGGCCGAGCATGCGGTTCGTAGCCGTGAAGAGCGAACAGCAACAGGCGGCGGGTCTGGTGTTTCGGACCCGTGACCTGTTAGTGCGGCAGCGAACGCAGCTCATCAACGCGATCCGGGGACACCTCACTGAATATGGTTGGGTCGCACCTAAGGGGCCGTCGCACGTGGCGATGCTTACCGACCTGATCGAGGAAGAAGAGATGGCCAGCTCGCTTCCCAAAGCGGCCCACGCCATGTTCCGATTGATGTTGGACCTGCTGACCGACCTCAATGGCAAGGTCGCGGACCTCGACCAGGAAATCGCGCGACGTGCTCGCGAGGACGAAGTATCGCGCCGGCTAATGACCGTTCCCGGCATTGGCCCAATCTCCGCCACCGCGATCGCCGCTCTAGCACCGCCGGCCGAGACCTTTGCTAAAGGCCGTGACTTCGCCGCTTGGTTGGGTCTCACGCCTCTTCAAAGATCGACAGGCGGCAAGCAGAAGCTCGGTGCGACATCCAAGATGGGCGAACGCACGCTCAGGCGCCTCCTCATCATCGGCAGCAGCGCGGTCGTGCAACAGGCGAGCAAACGCGGTGCGCCAAGGGGTTCGTGGCTCGAACAGATGCTGGCTCGTAAACCGCGGATGCTGGTAACCGTCGCGCTCGCTAACAAGATGGCGCGGATCGTCTGGGCGCTACTCGTCAAGTGCGAAAACTACAGAGCTCCGGTTGCCGCCAAGGCGTGATCTTGGCGGGCCAGAGGTCGTCAGAGGTGTAGTCGGTCGAAGGAGGGTATGGCGCAACAGTCGGCGAGACGGGGCCGGAAGAACCAGATGTACTCATCGTGCCTGGAGCACGCATTTATGATTTGGTTCCGGTCCGCGAACTCCCATACGGGCCCGCAGCTCCATCGCTGCATCAGAGGCCGGACAGATGGCAGCATCCGACTACGTGCCAATCTTCTTCAAAAACCGCTTGCATCTGGCGGGGCGTCCACAGATGAGTACCCGCCCTGGTGTGTTCCGATGACGCGAGGCCCCACTTCTACTTTGCATGGGGTTGTTTTCGCGCTTTTAGTCCCGTTCCTGGTCTCTCGAGCATGATCCGGAAAAGTGTGAAGCGGTTTTCCGAAAAGATCATGCTCAAACAAAGAGCTAAAGCGCGATGACGATTTCAACCTAATCTCATCGCGCTTTAGTGCCCGCCGAGATAGGCCGCGATCAGCTTCGGGTCGTGGATCAGGGTATCCGCCGGCCCCGACTGGATGATCTCGCCGGTTTCCAGCACATAGCCGTAATCCGCGGTCTCGAGCGCGGCCCGTGCATTCTGCTCGACCAGCAGAACCGAGACGCCGAGGCTGCGCAGCGAGGCGATGGTGCGGAAGATTTCGCGGACGATCAGCGGCGCGAGCCCAAGGCTCGGTTCGTCGAGCACCAGCAGCTTCGGCTTCGCCATCAGCGCGCGGCCCAGCGCCAGCATCTGCCGCTCGCCGCCGGACAGGGTGCCGGCGGCCTGCTTGCGCCGCTCCTTCAACCGCGGAAAGCGGTCGAACACGTCGTCGAGGCACGTCCGTGTCGCCGAGCGATCGCGCAGGCTGTAGGTGCCGAGCAACAGATTGTCGGCGACCGACATGTCGGCGAACAGCTCGCGCTTCTCGGGCACGAGGCAAAGGCCGCGTTCGACCCGGCCCTCGACGTCGATTTTTGCGAGATCGGTCCCCTGGAAGATCATCCGGCCCGTGCATCGCAACAGGCCGATCGCGGCCATCAGCAGCGTCGTCTTGCCGGCGCCGTTCGGACCGATCACGGTCACGATCTGTCCCTGTTCGACGGACAGCGGGACGTTGCGCACCGCCTCGACCTTGCCGTAGGCGACCGACACATCCTCGATCGAGAGCAGCTGTGTCACGCGACGCCTCCGAGATAAGCCTCCTGGACCCGGGCGTCGCTGCGGATCGCCGCCGGCCCGCCCTCGCAGAGCTTCGAGCCGAAATCGAGCACGACGATGCGGTCGACCAGCGACATCACGAACTCCATGTCGTGCTCGACCAGCAGGATCGTCAAATGGTCCGCGCGCAGTGACCGCAACAGCTCGGCGAGCTTCAGCTTCTCCTGGCGGCGCAGGCCCGCCGCGGGCTCGTCGAGCACGAGCAGCGTCGGATCGGCGGCGAGCGCGCGGGCGATTTCGAGCACGCGCTGATTGCCGAGCGGCAGGTTGCCGGCGAGCTCGAACGGCTTGTCGCCGAGCCCGACCCGCTCGAGCTGGCGCAGGGCCTCGTAGCGCGCGCTGGCTTCCTCCGCCTGGTTCAGGCGCAGGGCGCCGGCCAACAGACCGGTCGTGGTGCGCGCATAGGTGCCGAGCAGCACGTTATCGAGCAGCGTCATGCGCGGACGCAATTTGACGTGCTGGAAGGTGCGGGAGATTCCGGAACGGGCGATCCGGAATTGCCGGTCATGGGTGATCGACCGGTCGGCGAATTTTATCTCGCCGCTGTTGGTGCGAAGCGCGCCGGTGAGCAGGTTGAACATCGTGGTCTTGCCGGCACCGTTCGGCCCGATCAGGCCGAGGATCTCGCCGGACCGCACTTCGAAGCTGACATTGTTGACGGCGACCAGGCCGCCAAAGCGCCGTTGGACGCCGCTGACCTTGAGCAGGAGCGTGCCCGGCGCCGGCTGCTCACGACGCGGCAGCGGCGCGGCGGGCTCCGGACGGGACAATTTCAGATCCGGCAAAAAGCCGGCGAGGAGCGGCACGATGCCTTGTCGCGCCCGCTGCAGAAACACGATGAACAGCGCCGAGAACGCGACGATTTCGAGCTGGCCCGAGGCGCCCTTGGCGATCAGCGGAAGGTAGTCCTGCACGGAATTCTTCAGCAGCGTCACGATCGCAGCACCGACCACGCCGCCCAGCACGCTGCCGGCGCCGCCGACCATCGCCATCATCAGATATTCGATGCCCATGCTGGCATCGAACGGCCCGGGGCTGACGAAACGGCCAAGATGGGCGTAGAGCCATCCGGACAGCGCGCCGAACAACGCGGCGATGACGAAGGTCACAAGCTTGATCCGGAATGCGCTGATGCCGAGGCTTTCGACCAGCGTATTGCCGCCGCGCAACGCCCGCATGGCGCGGCCGATACGCGAGTCCAGCAGGTTGTAGCAGACGAGCAGCACCGCCCCGACGATGGCCCAGATCAGGAAATAGATCTGCCGGCTCTCGACCAGAGCGAACGGGCCGATCGAGATCGGCGGAAGGCCCGAAATGCCGTTATGCTCGCCGAGTCCTTCGATGTTGCCGAACAGAAACGCGATCGCCAGTCCCCAGGCGACCGTGCTCAGCGACAGGAAATGTCCTTGCAGCCGCAGCGTCACGAGACCGAGAATCGCCGCGATGCTGCAGGTCAGGACCACGGCCAGCACCAGTCCGAGCCAGGGCGAGTAGCCGTTCACCGCGGTGACCCATGCGGTCGAATAGGCCGCGATGCCGACGAAGGCGGCCTGACCGAACGACACGATGCCACCGACTCCTGTCAGCAACGCAAGCCCGATCGCCGCAAGCGCGTAGACGCCGATATAGTTCAGCAATGTGATGCTGAACGGATTGAGCACGAACGGCGCCGCGACGAGGCAGGCAATCACCGCGGCAATGATGAGGCGGATCTGCGTCGCGGTCATTCCTCGACTTCCTCTTCGGAATGCTGCGAAGCGAGCGAACGCCAGAGCAGGACCGGGATCAGCAGCGAGAACACGATGACGTCCTTCAGGGTGCTGCTCTCGAACGAGGCGAAGCTCTCGAGAATGCCGACACCGAAGGCGCCGAGCGCTGCGCCCGGGTAACTGGTCATGCCGCCGATGATGGCGCCGACGAAGGCCTTCAGGCCGAGCAGGAAACCGGAATCGTAGAAGATCGTGTTGACCGGCGCGATCAGGATGCCGGATACGCCTGCCATCAGCGATCCCAGCAGATAGGCGATGGTCCCGGCACGGGCCGGTCTGATTCCCATCAGCCGTGCGCCGGTCCGGTTGAAGGCCGTCGCGCGCAGCGCCTTGCCGAGCAGGGTGAAATCGAAGAACAGCAGCAACAAGCCGCTAAACAGCAGCGCCGCCACCAGGATCAGCACCGTCTGCCCGGATACCTGAACGCCGGCGATCTCCATCCCGAGCGAGGTTAGCGGCTCGGTCCTGACGCCTTCGGGTCCGAAGAACAACAAGCCGAGGCCAACCAGCGCGAAGTGAAGCGCGACCGAGACCGTGAGCAGCAGCAGCACCGAAGCGTCCGCGATCGGGCGGAACACGATCCGGTCGAGCAGCGGCGCGACCGGCATGATCAGGAGCAGCGCCAGCACGATCCTGACCGGCGCCGGCGGATTGAACCGCATCGTCAACCAGACGATCCCGACCACGATCAGGGGAAGCACGAGATAGCCAAGGACGGCTTTCGGCACCGAGCGCAACTCGCCGGCACGCGAAAGCGACGCCACTTCCATGACAGGCCATGCACGCCAGCACGACGACCAGCCCGACCGTTCCGGGAAGCTGGCGGGCATCGAGCGCCGCCAGCGTCAGCGCGGTGAAGGCCGCGATGTCGCCGAATGGAATGAAGATCACCCGCGTGACGGTGAAGATCAGCACGGTCCCGATCGCAACCAGCGCGTAGACCGCCCCGGTCGCTATGCCGTCGATCGCGAGGATCGCTGCGATATCTGCCGTCATGCTTGGCCGTTCTTCCCTGCTATCCTGCACTCACGGCGCGTAGGTCCAGACGCCATTGATCAGGCGGACGATCACCAGCGAGCGCTCGTCGACGCCGTGATAGGCCCCAGGCTTGAAGTTGTAGACCGCGTGCACGCCGGCGAGTTCCTTGGTGTCGAGGATCTCGTCGCGAAGCGCCTTGCGGAATTCGACAGTGCCGGGCTTCGCCGTCTTCAGCGCGCGCGCCGCGGCCGATGTGAAGATCATCCAGCCGTCGAAGGAATAGGCCGAGAACACGTCCGTGGTCGGGGCGTTGTTGGCCTTCTGGTAGGCCGCGCGGAATTCAAGCGCCAGCTTCTTGGCGAAATGGCTGTCCGGAAGCTGATCGGCGACGATGACCGGACCGGTGGACACCTGGATCCCTTCGGCAGATTTGCCGCCGACGCGTACGAAGTCGGGATTGATCAACGCGACCGTGCCGTAGGTCTTGCCTTTGAAGCCGCGTTCACCAAGCGCGAGCAGCGGGAGCGAGCCTTGCGTGCCGGATCCGCCGATCAGCACGGCATCGGGGCGCGCCGCCAGAACCTTGAGGATCTGACCCGTGACCGAGGTGTCGACGCGCGCATAGCGCTCGTTGGTCAGGATCTTGATGCCGTCTTCGGTTTCAGCCGCCTTCGCGCCGTTGTAGACGAGATCACCCCAGGCGTCGGAGAAGCCGATATAGCCGATGTTCTTGACGGCATCGCGCTTCATGCGATCGGCGACGACCTTGACCAGCAGCGAGGCGGGCTGCGGAACGGAGACACCCCATTGATCGGCCGGATTGGGCTGTCCGGAGACCGGAGAGATGGCGATCATCAGCACCTTCAATTCGGTCGCGACCGCCATCATCGCGATGGTCGAGGGCGCGGTGGCGGTGCCGATCAGCAGATCGACCTTTTCTTCCTCGATCAGCTTGCGTGCGGCGCGCGTCGCCGCGGAAGGATCGGAGCCGTCATCGAGCTGGATCAGCCTGATCTTCTCGCCGTTGACCTCACCCTTGTACTCCAGCGCGGCCTGGATGCCGCGCCCATAGGGGATGCCGATCGAGGAACCGGGTCCACTGAGCGATGTCACGAACCCGACCGTGATGTCGGCCTGCGCGGTCGAAGCCGTGACAAGGCCTGCCAGGACTGCAGTCAGACTCAAAATCTTGCGCATTGCATTCCCCCTTGGCTGAAAACAGTCGCTAGCTGAGCGAGATGTCAGTATGGATCGAGAGAGGATCGACAGGAGCCGTGACATGACCGCAAGCGCGACCGGCCCGGGCATCGAGCGCCGCTTCATCGCGACGCGCCTTGGCCGCATCCATATTGCGACGGCGGGAGCCGGGTTCCCCGTTCTGTTGCTGCACCAGACGCCGCGCTCGTGGGATGAGTATCGTGACGTGCTGTCGCTGCTCGGTCGCGATTTCCGCGCGATTGCCATGGACACGCTTGGCTTCGGCGATTCCGAGCGGCCATTGGGCGAACCTTCGATCGAGTTGTGGGCCGAGGGCGCGCTTGCGCTGCTTGACGCGCTGGAACAGCCGCGCAGCGCGATCGTCGGTCATCACACCGGTGCGGCGATTGCGGTCGAGATCGCCGCTTCGTCGCCTGCGCGCGTGAGCGCGCTGGTGCTCTCGGCCTGTCCCTTTGTCGATGCGGCGCGGCGTGCCAAGCACCAGGGTATGCGGGTCATCGACGATGTCGAGACGCGGAGTGACGGCGCCCATCTCACCGAGCTGTGGGCACGCCGGCAGCCGTTCTATCCGGCCGATGATACCGATCTGTTGCGGCGCTTCATGATCGATGCGCTGCGGGCCGGCGAGATGGCGGCCGAAGGCCACCGGGTGGTGAATCGCTATCGGATGGAGGATCGTCTGGGACACATCCGGTGCCCCACGCTGGTCATCGCGCCGACCGACGATCCGCACGCTCATCCGGCGGCTCCAAGGGTCGCTGGAGCTATCGGCGGCAGCGTCCTGCGCGAGCTCTCAGGAGGCATGGTGCCGCTTCCCGATCAGATGCCGGAGGCTTTCGCCGGCGTGGTACGCGATTTCGTGGCTGCCGAGGTCGCCAAGCTCTGAAACGCCGTGCCGGTTCGCGGCGAATGCGAACCCGCCCGTCGCACCTGCTGTTCCGAGCCTGATGATCTCAGCCACGATTGAGGAACCCTTAGCAACGCAACGATCGGCGGAAGCTGTCCGTCAATTATTTAAAGCCTAAAGTATTTTCTGACGGAACGTCAATACGTCAACTTCCGGGTTCGTAGAAAAGTTTGCAGTGGTGTGTACGGGCAAGAAAGCGGAATTAGCTTAGGCAAATAGGACGGGCGCCCACTGCCTGTCGTTTCGGCAAACAGCTGCAGTTGCGCGCCGTGCGTGCCGACGCGCCGTTGAATTGACGCCAAAATTATTATGTGCTTGAAATATTTCGGTCGATGGAACGGCGTCTCGCTGCGACGCGCTCTCATAACGACAGGCTTGTGCGGGTCGTCAGTCCTTCCGGACTGCGGAGGTGCAAGGCCCGGTGCGGTCCGCCCGTGAACAGGATATTCGCTGTGCGCGTCTTCTGGCAGAGCTTCGTCGACCAGACCACAAGCGCGCCATACATGGCGCGGCTCGCAGGCTACCTGAACGAGATCGCTGCGCCAGGTACCAGCGTCCACGTCGAGGGCATCACGCCCGCCGACCGCGACTTCGGGCGCCTGAGCGAATTCCGCTGTGCGATCCAGGCGGTCGACAACGGGCTTGCGGCGCAGGAGCGCGGCTTCGATGCCTATGTCATGGGTCACTTCCAGGATCCGGGATTGTACGAATTGCGCTCGGCACTGACGATTCCGGTGGTCGGTGTCGGCGAGGCGACGCTGCTTGCGGCCTCGCAGCTTGGACGGCGGCTCGGCCTCGTCACGCTCGATTCTGCCTTTGAGGTTTGGCACTACGAGCAGGCCGATCGCTACGGGCTCGGCGGTCGCGTGGTGCATGTCACGAACATGGGCTGCCGGCCCGAGGATTTCAGCGCCGCGTTCACCGGCGATGCCGAGGCGAAAGCGCGTATGCTGCGCGATTTTGCGGCGTGCGCGCAGCCTCTAGTCGATCGCGGCGCCGATGTGGTGATCCCGGCCGGCGTGTTGCCCGGGCTTCTCATTGCAAGCGAGCACGGCTTCAAGATCGGCCATGCGCCGGTGGTCAACTGCGCCGCGGTCGCGCTGAAGAGTGCCGAAATGTGGGTGCAGCTGCAGCGCCTCAACGGCACCGAGCCGAGCCGCGGGCCGAGCTTCGCGCTGGCCAATGAGCGCGCCCGCCAGGATTTTCGCGCGCTCGTTGCGCGCACGCAGAGCACCGAACCCAAGCTACGTTGAGGACACGCATGCCGCAGCCCGACAAGATCTTGCATGAAGCCGAAGTCACCGCAACCGGCGGGCGCGGCTGTCCTCATTCGAATGCGACGCGCGACAATATCGACGTCAAACCGACCGTGCTCTGAGCGGCCTCACCACAGGAACCCGGCAATCAGATGCAAAGCTCGATCCGCACACCTTACGACCGGGTCGTGATGGCGGTTCCCGTAACGATCCCTTACGTGCGCTATTCGATCGAGAGCGCGCAATGGTGGATCGGGCGGGCGCTGAAATCGCTGGTCGATGGTGCCGGAATCACGCCGCGCGATATCGACGGCTTCTGCGTTTCGAGCTTCACGGCCGGGCTCGACAGTGGAATCGGTCTCACCCAGCATTTCGGCCTGTGCGTGCGCTGGCTCGACACCATACCGCTGGGCGGCGCAAGCGCGATTGCCGCCCTGCGACGCGCCGCGCGGGCGGTGCAGGCGGGGGACGCCCGCATCGTGGCCTGCGTGGCCGGCGACACCAACCACGTCGATTCGTTCCGCTATACGCTGGAGAATTTCTCGCGCTTCAACCAGGACGCGGTCTATCCCTATGGCGCCGGCGGCGCCAATGCGAGCTTTGCGCTGATTGCGCACAACTATATGCGCACGTTCGGTGCGCGGCGTGAGGATTTCGGCAAGATCGCGGTGGCCCAGCGCACAAATGCGCTGCGTAATCCCAACGCACTTATGAAGACGCCGCTGACCGTCGAGCAATACATGGCGGCGCGGCCGATCGCCGATCCGATCCATCTGTTCGATTGCGTGATGCCATGCGCCGGCGCAGAGGCTTTCCTTGTGATGACCGAGGACGTCGCGGCGTCGCTCAATCTGCGGTGCGCCAAAATCCTCGCCACCATCGAGCGCCACAACGCGTTCGGCGATGATCCTGTCCAGGTACGGGGCGGCTGGGCGATGGACATCGATGAGCTCTACGCGATGGCCGGCGTCAAGCCGGATGATCTCGACTTCGTCGAGACCTACGACGATTACCCTGTGATCTCGATGATGCAGTTCGAGGACCTCGGCTTCTGCCGCAAGGGCGAGGGGCCAGATTTCGTGCGCCAGCATGACCTGACGATCGACGGCTCCTTCCCGCACAACACCTCGGGCGGCCAATTGTCGGTCGGGCAGGCGGGTGCCGGCGGAGCCTATCTCGGGGTGGTCGAGGCACTGCGCCAGGTGCTGGGGCTCGCTGGTCCGACCCAGGTCAAGGATGCGCGCATCGGCTTGGCGTCGGGCTTCGGAATGATCAATTATGATCGCGGCCTCGCCTCGGGCGCGGCGATTCTCGCAGGACCAGGCGCATGATCGAGCCGATCGCAAAGCCGCGCCGAAAGAATCCGTTAGCTCGGACACGGCTGCCGACGTCACCACCGCAGCCGCGCAGCCGCACCTCGCACGGGTTGACGCGCGCCGCCGCCGAAGGACGTTTCATGCTGCAGCGCTGCGGCGCCTGCGCGACCTTCTGCTATCCGGCGCGCGATGCGTGCCCCGCTTGCCTTTCCGCCGACCTCGCTTTCACGGACGCGCCGCGGCGCGGCACGCTCCTCTCCGAGACCACGCTGCACATCCCGGCCGACGTGCATTTCCGCGAGCGCGCGCCATGGCGGGTCGGCCTGGTCGCGATGGATTGCGGGCCGCGGCTGGTGACCCATTTGCATGCCGATTGTGCGGAGGGCCAGCCGGTCGTGATGTCGTTTCAGCTGGACAAGAGCGGGCAGGCCGTGGCTTTCGCGCACCCCGAACGTGAGACCCCCAACATGACGGACGACAGGCAGTGGCGTGAGATGACCGCCGATCCGAAATTCCGGCGCGTTCTGGTCACCAATGGACGGAGTATCGTCGGTCAGGAGGTGGTGGCCGCACTGAAGGCGGCCGGCGCGTCGATCGTGTTCGTCGGTGTCGCCGAACCGTGGAAGCCGTTCCGCGGCGAAGAGGCGTTGCGCGCGCTTGAGGGGGTCGAAATCGTGCCGCTCGACATCGGTGATGAGAAGTCGGTCGCGGACCTGGCGGCCGATATTGGCGGCAAGGTCGACATCCTCGTCAATACTGCCGAGCATGTGCGCGCCGGCGGGCTGCTCGATCGCCAGGGTACCAGCATCGTGCGGGATGAGATCGACCAGACGTATCTCGGCTTTGTGCATCTGGCGCAGGCGTTCGGACCGGCGATGCGGATGCGTGGCGCCGACGGCGTCAACAGCGCCGCCGCCTGGGTCAATATCCTGTCGGTCTATGCACTGGCGAACTGGCCGGTGTTCGGTGCCTACTCGGCCTCGCAGGCCGCCGCGCTTTCGCTGTCGCATTGCCTGCGCGCCGAGTTCCGGCCCGGCGGCGTCAAGGTCGTGAACGTCTTCACCGGCCCGCTCGATATCGAGTGGTTCCAGACCGTGCCGCCGCCGAAGGTCGCGCCCCGCGTGGTCGCCAGCGCCATCGTGTCGGCGCTCAAGCGCGGGTTGGAAGATGTGTTCGTGGGCGATATCGCCGAGGACATCCGCCAACGCCTTGCGGCCAATTCCAAGGCGGTCGAGCGTGAGCTCGGGGCATGAGTGAGCCGATCAAAAAGAACGGGAGAAGCGCAATGGATAGCAACAATCTGACGCAGTTTGCCGGCGCGATCGCGTCCGGCGCGGTGCGTGTCGTCGACCTGACTTTCACGCTCAGCCCTGATTTTCCTGTCATCGTGCTGCCGCCCGAGTTCGGACAGGCCGCGCCGGTGCGGATCCAGCGGATTTCGCTATACGATGCCGCGGGCCCCGCCTGGTACTGGAACAACCTGACCTTCGGCGAGCACACCGGTACGCATTTCGACGCGCCGATCCACTGGTTCACCGGCAAGGACCTGCCGAACAATTCGGTCGACACGCTGCCGGTGCGCGACATGATCGCACCAGCATGCGTCATCGACTGCTCGGCAGAGGCGGCGCAGAATCCGGACTTCCTGCTGACGATTCCGGTGGTCGAGGCCTGGGAAAACCGTCATGGACGGATTCCAGAGCGCCACTGGGTTCTGCTGCGCACCGACTGGTCGAAGAAGGGTTGGCGCGACTACGCCAATCTGAAGGACGACGGCGCACATACGCCGGGGCCTGATGCCGCCGTGATGCGATGGCTGGTCGAGGAGCGCGGCATCATCGGCCTTGGCACCGAGACGATCGGGACCGATGCCGGGCAGGCCGGTCATCTCGATCCACCCTATCCGGCGCACCATTTCCTGCACGGCGGCGGGCGCTACGGCCTGCAGTGCCTGTGCAATCTCGATCAGCTTCCAGCGACCGGCGCGGTCATCATCGCGGCGCCGTTGAAGATCCAGAACGGTTCGGGGAGTCCGCTGCGCGTGCTTGCGCTGGTGCCTGCCGCGTAGCGCTGGAGCCTTTTCGTCCTTATCGAGTGAGATCATGAACAAGACAACTTTGTTGGTCGGCGCCGCGCTGCTGCTCGGCGCCGCGATGCCGGCTCATGCCGAAATCCTGGTTGGATTCGTGACCGGGCTGAGCGGCCCGGTGTCCTCGATCGGCGTGCCGAACGCCAAGGGGCTGGCTGCGGGCCAGGCGTATATCGGCGAGGTCGATGGCGAGAAAGTCCGCGTCATCCAGCTCGACGACGGCTCCGACCCGGCGGCGTCGACGCGCAACGCGCGCAAGCTGGTGGAGCAGGAGCACGTCGACTTCCTGATCGGAACGTCGGGCGCGCCGCAGACGCTGGCCATGGCCACGGTCGCCGTCGAGTTGAAGGTGCCGATGGTGGCGATCTCGCCGATCGCGCCGGTGCCGGCAGGCGAGGGCGGACCATGGGTGGTGCAGACGCCGCAGCCGACGCCGCTTCTGGTCCAGGGCATCGTCGATCACATGAAGGGCCGCGGGGTGAAGACCGTGGCGTTCATCGGCTTCTCCGACGCGTTCGGCGACCTGATGTACAATTCGCTGGTGCAAAGCGCCGAGAAGGCCGGGATCAAGGTGACTGCGAACGAGCGCTATGCGCGCTCCGACAACTCGGTCACGGCGCAGGTGTTGCGGGCGCTGTCCGTCCGCCCCGATGCGATCATGCTGGGCGGCACCGGCACTCCTGGTGCACTTCCTGTGATCGCGCTATCCGAGCGCGGTTACAAGGGGCCGCTCTACGGCAATCACGGCATGATGAGCGCCGACTTCCTGCGGCTCGCCGGCAAGTCGGCGGAGGGCATCATCTGCCCGACCGGACCGGTGACGGCAGCCGAGCAGCTTCCCGACAGCAATCCGATCCGCAAGGTCGCGCTTGCGTTTCGCGTGGCCTATGAAAAGGCCAATGGCGAGCCGCCGGCCGATGCATTCTCGCCTTATGCCTTTGATGGCTGGCTGGTGTTCATGGATGCCGCCAGGCGCGCCAAGGCAACCGGTGTGGCGCCGGGCACGCCGGCCTTCCACAATGCGCTGCGCGAGGCGCTGTTCACGACCAGGGATGTGGTCGGCGCGCACGGCATCTATACCTACACGCCAGCCGATCGCCATGGCGTCGACGACCGCGCGCGGATCATGGTCCAGATCGAAGGCGGGAAATACAAGCTGCTGCCGTGACGGCAGCAGCCTGGGTTCAGGCGTGGCGTAGCTTCGCCTTGAGCTGACGCATGTCGATCGCGCGGTTGGCGGCAACGGCGGCAGCCGCGAGTGTCTTGATCTCGCCGCGGGCGAGCTTGCGCGTCGATGACAACGGCAGCTCGTCGACGATCGCCACATAGCCCGGCACCTTGTGATAGGCGAGGCGTTCGGCACAGGCCTTGACGATCGAGGTTGCCAGCACGTCGGCGTCGTCGACCGTCACATTGGGCACGATAAAGGCAAAGACCTCCTCGCCGCGGATGTCGTCGGGAACGGGCGTAACTGCACAGCCGCCGATGCGCGTGTCCATGTAAAGCGCGCTTTCGACCTCGAGCACGCCGATGTTCTCGCCGCTGCGCCGCACGATGGTTTTCTTGCGATCGAAGAAATACATCAGCCCGTCGTGGTCGGCGAACACCAGGTCTCCGGTGTGGAACCAGCCGTCTTGCCAGGCCGCTTCGGTGGCCTCCTCATCCTTCAGGTAGCCGCTGAAGAACCCGGCGCGTGGCGCATCGCCCTTGGCGCGGACCAGCAACTCGCCGGGTTTGCCGAGTGCGACGTCGGCGCCCTGGTCGTCGACGAGGCGATACTCCATGCTATCAGACGGCCGGCCGACGCAGCGTGCACCAAAACCCGCCGGCTCGCGCGCGGTGGTTGTGGCTGCGGCGCCTCCGGTCTCAGTCATCGCCCAGGCCTCGACGATCGGGATGCGGTAACGCTCCTCGAATGTGGCGCGGTGGCGGACATCGACGCCGGGGGCGAAGGCAAAGCGCACGCGATGCTGCCGTTCGATCTCGGTCGCCGGCAGCTGCAGCAGGATGGCCGGGATGACGCCGAGGCAGTGCACGACCGTCGCGCCGCTGTCAGCCACGCACTGCCACCAGCGGTTGGCGTGAAAGCGGTCGAGCGGCACCACGGCGCCGCCGAGCACCATCATCCCGACCGCGCTGCAGCCCAGCGCGTTCATGTGGAACATCGGCAAAGGCGTCAGGTTGATCTCGCGATCCGGCTGCAGCGTGGCGACGCCGCCTTGCGCGAGATACCAATCGGCAACCTGCAGGAAATAGCGGTTCGACAGCATGCAGCCCTTCGGCTTGCCGGTGCTGCCGGAGGTGAACAGCAGCGCGCATTCGCCGTTGAAGTCGGGCTGTTGGGCCGCGACCTCGGTCTGACATGACGGAATGTGGTCGTCGGTGTCGATCAGGCGGGCGCGCCCGAGCACCGCATCCTTGGTCACCTGGATACGATCCGGCGTTGCCACCAGCAGGTCCGCTTCCGACAATTCGAGCTGGAAGGACAGCTCATCCGGGCGGATGTCCGGGTTGATCGGGACGATCGAGACCCCGAGCGCATTGAGCGCGAGCCAGTGCAGGAAGAACACGGGGCGATTTTCCAGCAGCAGGGCAACCCGCGCGCCTCGTCCATAGCCCGCCGCCGCATATTCCGCGCGCAGGCGATCGACCTCCGCCTTGAACGCCCCGTACGCGATGTCAAATCCGTCGGGCGCGTAGGGCAATTGCGCGCTTGCAGGTGCAAGCAGGAACGGCGCGTCCGGACGTCTTGCGGCCGAGGCCATGAAGGCATCGGAGGGCGATCGATAGGGAAACCCAGGGCCCATCGCGGGGAGTGCTCCTGTTGATGCCTCCGGCCCTGCACCAGATCACGACCGGAACCCGCACGCAGCCCTTGCTGTGGCGGCAGCTTTCGTGAATACTTTAAGCCTAAACTATATCGCTGGCCAGTGGCGATATCGGCCCATCGGCGCGGCAGACGGTGGAGATGCGTGTGCAGGCAGCTGACAGCAACGTCTCCGGACAGCGATCAGGCCGGCCAATCTGGTCGCAGGCCGCGGAGCGTGTTCCCGCCGGCGGACCGAATCCTCTCGACTGTTCTGACGCGGCAGGCCGTACGGTATGGAGATGGCACGCTCCTTGTCTTTGGCGAGACGCGATGGAGCTATGCCGAGACCGCCAGGATTGCGGCTGCGTCGGCCGCGCGGTTGATGCGAGCCGGAATTCGCGCCGGTGATCGCGTCGCCCTGATCTGCTCGAACCGGCCCGAATTTCTTGAGGTTTATCTCGGCTGCGCATGGATGGGGGCTGTCTGTGTGCCGATCAACACGGCGCTGCGCGGGATCCAGCTCAGCCATATCCTGCGCAACTCCGCACCGAAGTTGCTGGTCGCCGAGGCGCCCTTCATGCCGGCGGTCGCAACACTGGAGAGCGATGTCGCGCCGCCCGGTGTGATCTGGACGATCGGAGAGGGCGGCAAGCCCTCGTCCATGCCGGGACCGATCGCGCCACTACCTCCGCTCGGGGAGGGAGTGTCGCCTGCGCAGGTCCGCCCCGGCGACACGGTCGCGATCCTCTATACGTCAGGTACGACAGGACCATCCAAGGGCGTTTGCTGCCCGCAGGCGCAGATGTTCTGGTGGGGGGTCTATTCGGCGCGCGCGCTCGGCATCGTCGAGGGCGATGTCCTCTTCACCACGCTCCCGCTGTTTCACACCAATGCGCTGAACGCATTCTATCAGGCGCATCGATCCGCCGGCGCGGCGAGAATGTTTCGTCGTGGGAGGTCGAGCAGGTGCTGTTGAGACATCCGGCGATTGCGGCTTGCGCCATCTATCCGCTGCCATCCGAACTTGGCGAGGATGAAGTTGCGGCAGCCGTCCAGCTCCGGCCCGGCCATGCGCTCGAGGCCATCGACGTGGTCAAGCATTGCGAGGGACAGATAGCCCACTTCGCGATTCCGCGGTTTGTCCGGATTGTCACCGAGATGCCGCTGACTGAGAACGGCAAGATCAGAAAGGTTGTGCTGCGAGATGCCGGAATGACAGCCGACATTTGGGACCGCGAGGCCGCAGGATACAAACCGCGCCGCTAAGATTTGCGCTGCGCAGGGCGCCATTGCCGTCGACTTCGGGCGGAACCCGAAAGGCGCTCAAGTGGAAAATTTCCAGGGCATGTGAGGCGGTTCACATCGCGATGCTGCGGTCAGCACTAATCAGATCATTGCAAAACTTCTTCGGGGGCAGCTCCAACCGAACGGAGATTTCGCATGAAAGGTCTGATGGTAGCGGCCTTCACCGTTTTCGCGCTTGTTACCGTGGTGCTTGGCATCCCGCGATCACACTCGGTCTCGTCGGTCGGGCGGGCCGATATGGCAAGCAGTTCGACATTGCATGAACTACAAGGCGGCGCTGCCAAGTTGCCGGCCGAGGACTTTGACGACCGGTCCCTGGTCTTCCCGAGAGAGACGACGCGCTAGACAACCACCCGTCAGGCGAAGCGACCCGCAGCCAGAATCAACGCTGAGGGCGCGCTTCAGATTGAAACCTGGTCGGGCGAGGAACGCTACGGGCCCAAGAAGGCGGCTGGAGGTGAGTCGTGGCTTCGGAGTAGGCCAAGCGATTCCAATTCACCTCGATGAAGGTCGACCTCCAGGATAGCCAAGAGACACGTCAGCACGACCGCGACGAAAATGAGCGATGGTGACGTTTCACGGGGCACGTCGCCACCGTGTGGCGAAATCGAATTGCGAAGTGACCGCCACAGCGAAATGAAATGCAGATACGTCTTGGGTCGTATTTGCATGCCGTCATCCTTGACGCTTCAGGTTCAGCTTAGGAGCCGGTGCCCCTCGGTTCAAGCCGACAAGACGCCATTGCGGCATTGAGTAGCGGGGCTGATCCAATCCCGCGGCGTAGCATGGAAACCGAACGACGGCTCTCGTCGTTGACCCCGGTCAAGCGCATTGCAAAATATCCCTGCAGGGCAACGGCAACGTGCCGGAGCCGACCCGCGAGCCGCCGATGAACTGGCTCTCAAATGTGTGCGTCGTTGCCGCCCTGTGGGCATTCGATGCAACGCCGGCGCAAGGTCAACTCGCGGGTCTTGGCGGACCCGTTCGGGCGATTGCGATCTCGCGTGATGGCAACAGTGCTCTGTCAGGCAGCTTCGACACATCGGCAATTCGATGGTCACTCAAGACCGAATCCGCCGAGCAAGTCCTGCGTTTTCACTCCGATGCGGTGAATGCGGTCGTCTTCCTCAGGGATGGACGAATGGCGACCGCCGGAGCCGACGCGCGGATCGCGATCTGGACCTTCGGCCGGGAGCAGCCGGATCAGGTTTTCGAGGGCCATCAGGCGCCAATCGTTTCGCTCGTCGTCTCGCCGGACGGAACAAGGCTCGCCACGGCATCGTGGGACCATACGGTTGGCGTCTGGTCACTCGCCGACGGCGCGTCGCAGGTGCTGAAAGGGCATACACAGAACGTGAACGGGGTTGCCTTCTCTGCCGGCGGACAATCGCTGGTCAGCGTCGGTTACGACTGCGAGTTGAGGATCTGGCCGATGGCGGCAGGAACGCCGGATGTCGTCCTGCTTCCGTCACCTCTCAACGCCGTGGCAGTCGCACCCGACGGCGAAATCATAGCGGGCGGAGGCGACGGGAAGATACGATTTCTAACATCGAACGGGAATGAGACCGGCGAGGTTCCGGCCGGGTCGACCCCGATCGTCGCGCTGGCGCTCTCCACGGACGGGACGTTGATCGCGGCAACCGGAATTGGCGGAACCGTTTCCGTCATCGACCGGAAGGCGCGGAGCATCGTGCAGGCGCTGGCCACTCAGGGGGCGCCGGTTTGGTCGGTGGCATTCCTGCCCGACAATTCAACGTTGCTGACGGGGGGCGCGGACGGCGTGATCCGGCGCTGGAACGCGTGGACGGGCGATCCAATCGGCTCGTCGCTGCGGGCTGCGCAAAGCGATCCCCTGGCGCCTTATGCGGGAGATCGCGGCGCCCTGGTGTTCAGGGCGTGTGTTGCGTGTCACACGCTGTCCGCGGAGGAGCCGCAGCGCGCCGGCCCCACGCTCGATGGCCTGTATGGTCGCAGGATTGCGTCGTTGCCGGGATATCGCTTCTCCGACGCGCTGACGAAAATGGATATCGTCTGGGCTCCCGAAACGGTGGCAAGACTCTTCGAACTCGGTCCGAATACCTATACGCCGGGTACAAAAATGCCCGAGCAGCGGATCGGCTCGGTCGAGGACCGCAAGGCGCTCACGGATTTCCTGGGGCGTGCGACGTCGGGACGACGGTAGCGGCCCGTTACGCAGCTTCAACAGCTAGAGCGTTTTCGAGCGAAGTGGACACCGGTTCGCGTGAAGAAAACGCGTCAAAACAAGAATCTAGAGCTTCGGTTCTGATTCAATCAGAACCGAAGCTCTAGAAGCCGGGCCATTTCTCTACCGGGAGGCTCGTTATGTTCGGATACTCCTTGATCAATCTGATGACGTCGACGTTTGGATGTTCCTTCAGGGCCTCGGAAACGCAATTGTTCACGTATTTCCGGCGCGCGAGCCATTTGACCTTCCTGCCCGTCGCCTCCGCCTTGCAGGCAACGATCGCCTGTTTCAAGGCGATCTTGTCGGCTTTCGACAGGCGCGCGGCTTCGACGGGCGCCGGCATCATCCCTGCGCCAAGGGCAACTACGACGGCAACGAATGCAAAATGAGCTTTGGTGAGATGAGACATGGTGCCCCTCCTAAATGTGCCGCTCCCCACAATTGAATTGTGTCCTAAGTCTTGGTTTCCCGTTCGCGCAGATAATCGTCGGTCGTTCGAGGCGCCGCGCGTTGTGGCACGCCGGTAAACGGGTCGAACTGCTGCTCGCTCATGGTGATCACGCGGCAATCCGCGCACATTCTCACCGTATCGAGCCGCTTGTCGCCGGCGGGATACATCCAGTGCCGGCCCTCGAGTTTCGCCGCGATCTTCTCAATCGTGCTCTTCACGCCAAACGGCTTGTTGCAGCGGATGCAAAGCGCCGGCTCTTCCTCCTTGATGATCGTCGCCGGGGCCCTGGCGGCGCGGAAGTCGATCTGCGGTTTGAGCGTGATCACCTTTTCCGGGCACGTGCTCTGGCACAGACCGCACTGCACGCAGGCATCTTCGACGAATTTGAGCACGGGACGTTCGGGATCGTCGCGCAGCGCACCGGTCGGGCAGGCCGACACGCACGACAGACATAAGGTGCATCCCTCCACATTGACGCTGATCGCGCCAAGTGGTGCGCCTTCAGGCAGCGCGATGACGTCGACAGGCGACGGCGCCAGGCGGTGCAATTCGTGGAGCGCGAGGCGAAGCAGTTCGCGCCGTTTGCCGACGGTCCGGAAGGTTGCGGGATGCTCGACGGCCGGCGCAGGCTCGATTGACCAGAGCGTCTTGCCGAGCGCGTCCGGATCGTCGGTTTCGATTGCTTCGACCCTGCGTCCTGCGAACCCAAGTCCGGAGGTAATCGCATCAGCCATCGCGATCGTCTTGAAGAGGCCCGCGACGTCATGCCGCGGCTTTGCGCGAAGCAGAAAGCGTATCGCCGCCGCACCATAGGCGAAGGAAGCGACGACGGCCTCGAGCCCAACCTGCGTCACCTCGTTCACCGCGAGCGGCAGCACGCCGGCCGGCAGCCCGTCGCCATGGCGGGCGAGCGCATCGATCAGTGCGGTGCCGTGCTGGCTATCATGGAACAGGACGACGGCGTTGGTGCCGCCGGCTGCGTGATAGGACAAAAGCATCGCGCGCAATTTGTGCAACAGCGCGTCGGCTGGCGGCAGGGCATAGGTTGCCGCGCCGGTCGGACAGGCCGCGGCGCATTGGCCGCATCCGGCGCAGACCTCCGCATTGATCTTGACGTGATCGCCATCCGGTGTGATCGCCCCGGTCGGGCAAAGATCGAGGCAGCGATGGCACCCCGTTAGGTTCGACCGCGAATGCACGCAGAGCTCTGCGGTGAAGTTGACGTATTTCGGCTTGTCGAAACTGCCGACGAGATCGCGTGCCTTGAGGACCGCGCGCAGCATTGCGGGCGGGTCTCCCGGGTCGACGCGGAGATAACCGTCGCGCAAATCATGCGCGGGAAAAAGCGGCATCCCGCCGGAAAGATCCAGGATGAGGTCGCAGCGCGACGTCAGGCCGTTGCGCGGAGCCTCGAACAGCAGCGCCTCGCGCGAAGAGGGGCGAGGCGCGGCATAGTCGTCGATCACAAGCTCGAAGGCGCCCAGATGTCCCTTGGCGTTGCGAATCGTTCCCCTGACGATCGGGAACGATGTCGTCGCCGGTGGTGCAATCTGCGCTGGCCTCGTGATCATGACCGTCACGTCGAGGTGATCTGCCAGCAGTTGGCCCGCTTCAACCGCAACGTCGTCGCGGCCATAGATCAGGATCACGCCCTCGCTCGACAAGGTGACAAACGGGTAGGCCGGCACGGGCTCGGACGCTGCAGCGAGCAGCGCCGCCATTTTCGGCCCCGCCTGTCGCCCTTCCAGGGACCACCCTGCGGTCTCCCGGATGTTGACGAACTCTGTCCTTTCCGAGCGGCCCTGCATCGCATCGGCAAACAGCGGCGCCTCCTGGGTGCAGCCGACGATCATCGGCCCCGCAACCTTCGCTGCATCGCGAAACCGATCCAGCTCGGCTCGGCACATGTGTCGGAATTCGGCGATCTCGCTGTTGCGACATCCTCGCTTGATCGCAGCAGTGTCGAGACGCATCGTGTCTTCGCACGAGCAGATCAGGATCGTCTTCGGCGAATCCGGCATACGCAGCTATTCACCTCCCAACGCGGTCGGGGAACGAGGGGGCGGACTCGCGCCGTCCCCTTTGCTCGGATAAGCTATTATCACATGGGAAGAAATGGAAGCTGGAGGTCCGTCTGTCGCCGACCGTCCGCACGCGCTCATCGATCCTGGAGCCCGTTGACCTGCCTCCGCCGTTCACGCTGGTGAGGCTGCGCGAGACGCGCGATGCCTTCGCCCATGCCATCGATATCGCGGAGGAAAGCGGGGCAGGTACGCTGACCTATGTGGGGCGCTTCGATCTTGCCGAGTTCGCCGTCGTGCTCGAACCCGCCGAGCCCTTATGCACCGCGCGCCGCGCCTTCTATGCCGCCATGGTGGCATTGACCGACGCCTTGCGTGCCTATGCACCTCCGAACAAGGAGGTCGCCATCGACTGGCCGGATGCGGTCCGTGTCGACGGCGGGCTCGTCGGTGGCGGCCGGCTTGGCTGGCCATCGTCTGCGAAAGAGAATGAACCGCCGCGTTGGCTGGTGTTCGGTGCCATGATCCGGACGGTTGCGATGACCGAGGCGGAAGCGGGCGTGCATCCACTCGCTTCGGCGCTCGATCAGGAGGGCTTTGGCGAAGCCGGCGCGGTTCAAATCACGGAAAGCTTTGCGCGGCACCTGATGCGCGCGACCGAAACCTGGCAAGTCGACGGTTTTGACGCCGTCGCGCGCGAATTCCTGAGCCGGCTGACGGACGAAGGGCAGACCTCGCGCACGATCGCTGACAACGGCGATCTTCTGGTGCGCCGGGTTGGAGCAGATGGGACCGAGCGGCGCGATTTGAGGAAGTCGCTGTTATCGTCCTCGTGGTTCGATCCGAAGCTCGGAGGGCTGCGCCTGTGAAGCTCTTGCGCACCATTGCGCTCGATCCGTCCGACACGTTCGTATTCGACGTGCCCGCGGAGCCCGGCGAATGGGCGGTGCCGGGCGCGTTCCGCTTCCTTGATCGGGATTTTGCGCAACTGGACGGTAAGGACCGGTCCGCGTTCCGCGGCGGCTTTCTCGGAGTGCAATCCTGGGGCTGGTCGACGCTGGCGCAGATCGTTCCTGCGACCGCGGACGATCGCCGCGCGCTGGTGGAGCTCCTCGCAAAGCGGCTGGTCGAACGGTTCGGTGCGCCGGATCTTGCAACCGCGCGCGTGGCGGCGGAAGAGGAGGTTGCCTTTGCGCAATCGCTCTGTGCCCATCCGATCAGCACGCTGATTGCCGTCCATCGCTCGGTGCGCGATGGCGAGGTCCGCGAGTCCTTCCGGAGCTTGCGGCTGCGCGAGGGGCAGGGGCACGGCAAGGCGTTCTCGTTCATGGAAATGGAGGATGATGCCGAACCCGGTGGCGATCTCGATCTTGCCGACATGAGCAAGGAGCCGCGGCGATGAAAGATTTGGCGATGAAGGATTTCTGGATCGCCTGCGGCCACCATCTGCTCGATCGCAACGCGAGCGGCGGGCTCGTTGTCACGGATGAATACCTGAAGGCCTATTTCGCGCGCCCCGAGCTGATGCCGCCGGATGACGCGTGCGCGGTCGAGCGTCGCTTGCACCGGCAATTGCTGGCCGATCCGCGCCTCCCGGTCGGAGACACGGAGGTGGCCGCGATCGGTGATACTGACGCGCGGGAAAACTGGCAATTCGTGCTGGCATTTCGTGACCTCCTGCTGCGTCATCCGACGCTGGAGGCGGCCTATCTCGCGACGGTTCGTTCAGGTTCGGTCAATCTGCCGCCGCTGTTCATGAACCAGTTGGTGCATGTGATCCTGCGCAATGTGCTCGATCGCTGCGAGGATTCATTTCAGCTCCGTGCAGCCGAGCTGTTCTTTCGGCCGCAACGGATCCTGCCGCACGAGCATTTGCTGCTCCTGGGCGACGAGGAAATCCTTGGCGGGCGCAGCCCGACGCCGGTGCTGTCGCTGATGTCCATGCTGGGCGCGACAAGCGATACCCAACTCGACGTTCTCAGCGAGCAGAACGCCGACGGCTATTGGCAACGCAGTGACCAGTTCGATATGGCGCTTGATCTGACCGGCGGAGGGCGGGGGCAGGCCGCGCTGGCCGACGCGATGCGGCGCTGGATCTCGCATCTGCTCGGGATCGATGTGGCGATCGAGCCGCTGACCGAACTGCGCAACGCAGAACTCAATTGGTATGTGGGCCTGGATTCCGAAGCGACCCGCATCGGCGACCGGCTTTGGCAGGGCGAATCCCTCGACGACCGCACCGCGGGGCGCGTGCTGGCGCTGTTTCGGCTGAGCTTTGCGGATCCCGGCCTGGTCGTCGATACCGCGGGGCGTGCGCCGGCCTATCTGATCCTTGCAATGACGTCCGATCAGGTCGTCCGGATGAAGCCCCAGAACTTGCTGGCGGGACTGCCAATCAAGCATCTGGAGGCTGTGACATGAGCGCCGTCGCTGAGCCGCTGGTCCGTATCCCGGTCGGCGTCGTGGTCGAACGCCGCAGAGCGGATTCTCCGTGGATCGACGTCGTCTGGCGCAGCGTCGGGGTGCTGCCGGACGAGCCGGAGATGACGCCGTGGACGGTGATCCGCGAGCAGGATGGAGTGACGCTGTTTTACGCCGGCAGTGCGACAGTCGATCTCTACCGCTCGGAAACCGATCGCTACCGCGACAATCTTACCTCCGGGACGCCCAGCATCTGGATCGTGTTGAGCCCTGCCGAGGGAGCCTCGCCCTACCTCCTTTCCGCGGTCACGGCCGACCCCGCCGAAGGGGAGGCGTTCACGGGGGCCGGTGCCAATCTGGTCGAAGCGGTGCCGATGCCCGAGGTGCTGCGCCGGGCGATTGAAGATTTCATCGCCGAGCACCACGTCGAGAAGGAGTTCTTCAAGCGCGAGCGGAACCGCGCCGATCCGGAGGCGCTGGCGCAACGGCGCCATGACGGTGGGCACGAATGAGCGAAGACGACTTTTTGGCGCGCTGGTCGCGACGCAAGCAGGCGGCGAGGGACGGCCAGGCTGAACCGAGACCTGAACCGCCCGCCGAAGCGAATGCGCCGGCGGTGGCCGGCCCTGACGTGGCGGAGCCCTGTCCCGCCGAGTTGGACTTGTCGAGCCTGCCGCCCATCGAATCAATTGATGCCGCGACCGACGTCTCGGCCTTCCTTCGCAAGGGCATTCCTCAGGAATTGAGCCGTGCTGCGCTTCGTCGGGCCTGGAGCGCCGATCCTGCCATTCGCGACTTCATTGGGCTCGCGGAAAATGCCTGGGACTTCAACGACCCGACCGCCATGCCCGGCTTCGGTCCGCTGGACTATTCGGCCGAACAGGTTGACGCACTCGTCCGCCGCGTTGTCGGGGACTTCGTGCAGGCCGCCGAGAATGCGACCAACCCGATCGAAGGGACTGTCGAAGACGCCATGCGACCGACCGTTGCTGCGGTCGACGATTTGGCGCAAGCATCAAATCCGGTGAAGGCGCGCCCGGATCTCTCACTGTCCGACGAGTCCGCAACCGCGGAATTGCCCCCAAACTCTGCTGCACCGCAACTGCAAGGCGCGAGCGAGGAGACTGCCGCTCGGCGCCGCACACATGGTGGCGCGCTGCCTCGATAGGGTGCGACCAAATGCTATAGCCGCAGGCTATGTCCATCGATTGACCGCCCTCCGGCACCCGAATAGTCTTTGTTACGCAAACGCAATCAAGCGCTTGGCCCCTAGGATGGGAGGGCGGTGTGCGCGATGCGGGCCTTGAATGTGCCATCGAAGCCGCGGGCGGCGTAGCCCAGCTAGCCCGGAAAATCGGTATTGCCCAGCCCTCGGTGTCGAACTGGAACCGGGTGCCGGCACAACGCGTGGTTGCAGTCGAAATCGCGACGGGCGTCTCGCGAAAAATTCTTCGTCCCGATCTCTATAGCGAGCTTGCGATATCGGACATGCTTGATCCGATCGAGGCCGGACGCGCGCAGGAATACGCATTGCTTGCGACCCTGCTCTCGTCGGCGCCGTCGCAAGGTCTCCTCGAAAAGATCGCGCAACTGAACGGCGATGTGACGCCGCTTGGGTGCGCCCACTCCGCTCTAGCGGAGGCCGCTTCGATCGCGGTCGCAACCGAGGTCGAGCGCGAATATTTCGACCTGTTCGTCGGCGTTGGGCGCGGCGAGCTGCTGCCCTACGCGTCCTACTATCTGACCGGCTTCCTCAACGAGCGCCCGCTGTCGCGACTTCGTGACGATCTGGCCGCGCTTGGCATCGAGCGGGTGGAGAGTAATCCGGAGCCCGAGGACCATGCGGCGACGCTGTGCGAGATCATGGCGGGCCTTGTGGCTGGTCGTTTCCCGGCGTCGCTCGCGGCACAGCACGCCTTCTTCGAGAAGCATGTGTCGCGCTGGATCGGACGTTTGTTCGCTGACATGGCGAAGGCCGAAAGCGCCAGGTTCTATCGAGCGGTCGGGGCGCTGGGATGCGTGTTTCTGGAGATTGAAACAGAGGCCTTCAAGTTCGCCAATTGACCGGCTGCCCCGGTCCAAGGAGAGGTGCAATGAGCGATGAGAAGAAAATGACGGCAGGCCGCCGCGACTTCCTTCGCAAGGTCGGAATCGGCACGGTTGGTGCAGGCGCCGCGCTGGCAACCCCCTTGATCGCGCCGGCGCAGGCCGACAGCGAGAGCGAAGCTGAGAAGCGCAAGGCGCGCTACAGGGAAACCGAAGACGTGAAAGCGTATTATCGCGTCAATCGCTATCCAGGGTGAGGGAGGCGGCCATGCTGATCAGGAGAACACAGCGTTCCGATTCCGACCGACGTGGATCCGTCGCGGCCCTCCTGTCCGGGCAGACTGGCGGCCTCGACCGCCGCACATTCCTGCGTCGGTCCGGTCTTGCCGGCGGCGCGCTCGCTGCGCTCAGCACGCTGCCCCTCGGTGGCGTTCGCGAGGCGGAGGCTGCCGCCGCCGGGCCGCTGACCGCGGGAGCGACGGCGCGCAAGAGCATCTGCACGCATTGCTCGGTTGGATGCACCGTGACTGCGGAAGTGCTGAACGGCGTATGGATCGGCCAGGAGCCGACCTGGGATTCCCCGATCAATCGCGGATCGCATTGTGCCAAGGGCGCCTCGGTGCGCGAGCTCGTGCACAGCGAGCGCCGGTTGCGCTATCCGATGAAGCTGGTGGGCGGGCAGTGGACCCGGGTCTCCTGGGAGACCGCGATCAACGAGATCGGCGACAAGCTGCTGGAGGTCCGCGAGAAGTCGGGACCGGATTCCGTCTATTGGCTCGGATCGGCCAAGATGACCAACGAGGGATCCTATCTGTTCCGCAAGCTCGGCGCGTTCTGGGGCACCAACAACACCGACCATCAGGCGCGTATCTGCCATTCGACGACCGTCACCGGTGTGGCCAACACCTGGGGTTACGGCGCGATGACCAACAGCTTCAACGACATCCGCAACGCCAAGACCCAGATGATCATGGGCGGCAATCCGGCCGAGGCGCATCCGGTGTCGTTGCAGCACCTGCTCGAGGGCAAGGAACTGCAAAAGGCCAACTTCATCGTCATCGACCCGCGCCTGACGCGAACCGCGGCGCACGCGACTGAGTATGTCCGCATGCGGCCAGGCACCGACATTCCGGTGCTCTACGGCATGATGTGGCACATCCTGCAGAACGGCTGGGAGGACAAGGAATTCATCCGGCAGCGCGTCTATGGTTTCGACGATCTTCGCAAGGAGGTCGAAAAATGGAATCCGGAGGAGGTCGAGCGCGTTGCCGGCATTCCCGGTGAACAGCTCAAGCGTGTCGCGAAGATGTTCGCAACGGAAAAGCCGTCGACGCTGATCTGGGCCATGGGTCAGACTCAGAAGACGGTCGGCACCGCCAATGTGCGGGCGAGTTGCATCCTGCTCCTGATGACTGGAAATGTCGGCGGACCGGGCATGGGCGCCAACATCTTCCGCGGCCATGACAACGTGCAGGGCGCGACCGATGTCGGGCTCGATATCGTCACGCTGCCGTTCTACTACGGGCTCGCGGAAGGCGCGTGGAAGCACTGGTCGCGGGTTTGGGAGGTCGACTATGACTTCCTGAAGTCGCGCTTCGACTCCAAGCAGATCATGGAAGCGCCCGGCATCCCGCTCACGCGCTGGTTCGAAGCGGTGACGTTGCCGAAAGACCAGGTCGCGCAGAAAGACAATGTGCGGGCGGTGTTCGTGCAGGGACACGCCTCCAACAGCATCACCCGCATTCCGGAATCCCTGAATGGTCTGAAGGCGCTCGACCTGCTGGTCATCGCCGACCCGCATCCGACCACCTGGACCTCGCTCGCCGTGGAGGCCGGGCGCAAGGACGGTCTCTACATTCTCCCGGTCGCCACCCAATTCGAGTGCAAGGGGTCCCGGGTCGCCTCGAACCGCTCGCTGCAATGGGGCGAGCAGATCGTGAAGCCGATCTTCGAATCCAGGGACGACCTCGAGGTCATCTATCGCCTGGCGAACAAGTTCGGCTTCGCCGACAAGATGTTCAAGAACATCAAGGTCGAGAACAATCTGCCCGAGGCCCAGGACATCCTGCGCGAAATGAATCGCGGCAGCTGGTCGACCGGCTATTGCGGGCAATCGCCCGAGCGTCTCAAGGCCCATATGAAGAACCAGGCGAAGTTCGACATGCTGACGATGCGGGCGCCGAAGGACGATCCGGAAGTCGGCGGCGACTATTACGGCCTGCCCTGGCCGTGCTGGGGCTCGCCGGAGGTCAGGCATCCGGGCACTCCGCTGCTCTACAACACAAACCTCGGCGTGATGGATGGCGGCGGCACGTTCCGGCCGCGCTTCGGCATCGAACGTGAGGAGAAGCTGGCCGACGGCTCGACGCGGAAGGTCAGCCTGCTCGCCGACGGGTCCTATTCGAAGGATTCGGAAATCAAGGACGGCTATCCGGAATTCACGCTGGCGAGCCTGAAGAAGCTCGGCTGGGACAAGGATCTGACGGAAGCGGAGATGGCCACGATCAACAGGATCAATCCGGCCACCCCTGACGCGGTGTCGTGGTCGCTCGACCTTTCGGGCGGCATTCAGCGCGTCGCGTTGATGCATGGCTGCGTGCCTTACGGCAACGGCAAGGCGCGCATGAATGCGTTCGGGCTGCCGGATCCCATTCCGGTTCACCGCGAGCCGATCTACACGCCGCGCGTCGATCTGGTCGCCAAGTATCCGACGCTGCCAGACGCGAAGCAGTTCCGCATGCCCAACATCGGGTTCTCCGTGCAGAAGGCCGCGGTGGAGAAGGGGATTGCCAAGCAATTCCCGCTCATCCTCTCCTCGGGCCGCCTGGTCGAATACGAGGGCGGTGGCGAAGAGACGCGAACCAATCCGTGGCTCGCCGAACTCCAGCAGGACATGTTCATCGAGATCAGCCCCGTTGATGCCGCCGATCGCGGCATCAAGGATGGCGGCTGGGTCTGGGTGAGCGGTGCTGAAAACAACGCGCGTGCCAGAATGAAGGCGCTGGTCACCGAACGGGTGGGGAAGGGCGTTGCCTGGATGCCCTTCCACTTCGGTGGCTGGCTCGCGGGCAAGGACCTTCGCGGCAATTACCCGAAGGGGACCGATCCGATCGTGCTTGGCGAAAGCGCCAATACGATCACGACCTATGGCTATGATCCTGCGACCAATATGCAGGAGACCAAGGTCACCCTCTGCCAGATCGTCGCAGCCTAGAAGGAGCAACGCACATGGCTCGGATGAAATTCCTCTGCGACGCCGACCGCTGCATCGAGTGCAATGCCTGCGTCACCGCCTGCAAGAACGAGCACGAGGTGCCCTGGGGCATCAACCGGCGCCGCGTCGTCACGATCAACGACGGCAAGCCCGGAGAGCGATCGATCTCCATGGCTTGCATGCACTGCACCGATGCGCCCTGCGCGGCGGTCTGCCCGGTGAACTGCTTCTACACCACCGCCGATGGCGTCGTGCTTCATTCCAAGGATCTGTGCATCGGCTGCGGCTATTGCTTCTACGCGTGTCCGTTCGGCGCGCCGCAATACCCGAAGATCGGCAATTTCGGCTCCCGCGGCAAAATGGACAAGTGCACGTTCTGCGCCGGCGGCCCCGAGGCCGACGGCAGCAAGGAGGAGTACGAGAAGTATGGGGCCAATCGCCTCGCCGAGGGGAAATTGCCGCTCTGCGCCGAGATGTGCTCCACCAAATCGCTGCTCGCCGGCGATGGCGAGATCATCGCCCAGATCTACAAGGAACGTGTGATGAAGCGCGGCTACGGCTCGGGCGCCTGGGGCTGGAAAACCGCCTATCGCGAGACGATCGAATCCTGAAGGCGGGTTCGCGCAAATACCGGGAGGAGCTCATGGCGTCTCTGGCAAAATACATCCGTCTCGCCCTGGGCGCATGGGCGCTTGCGTTGATGATCACGGCGTCGGTGCCGTCCATCGCCCAGCAGGTCAATCCGACCGCAAGCGCGGTGAAGGAGCAACAGCTTCTTCAGGAGCTCAACCGGATCGAGGGACGCGTCAGCATTCCCGATCAGCGGTCAGGCGTGCTGGAGCAGCCGGCGGGGCGCGAGTGGCGGGAATTCCGCAACGTCACCCTGCGCTGGGTCGGCGGAGTTGCCATCCTCGGCATGCTCGTGGCGCTCGTCGCCTTCTATCTCATCCGCGGCATGGTCCGCCTCCAGAGCGGGAGGTCGGGGCGCACGATCGTGCGCTTCGGCGCCTTTGAGCGCTTCGTGCACTGGATGACGGCGACCTGCTTCATCATTCTGGCAATCTCCGGACTGAACATCACCTTCGGCCGTCCGCTGCTGTTGCCGCTGATCGGCCACGAAGCATTCTCCGAATGGTCGCAATGGGCCAAATACGCGCATAACTATTTGAGCTTTCCGTTCACCATCGGAGTGGTGTTGATCTTCCTGATGTGGCTCGGCGGCAATGTCCCGAACAGGGTCGATGTCGAGTGGATCAAGCGCGGCGGCGGTATCGTGGGGCACGACCATCCGCCGGCCTATCGTTTCAACGCCGGACAGAAGGCGGTCTACTGGATCGTCGTGATCGGCGGCGCTGCCGTTGCGATCACCGGATATGAGCTGATGTTCCCGTTCTACCTGTCCGGCATCGAAGGAATGCAATTGGCCGCGGTGATCCACGCGATTGTCTCGGTCCTGTTCGTCGCGGTGATGCTGGCCCACATCTACATCGGCACCATCGGCATGCAGGGCGCCTTCGAGGCGATGGGCAGTGGCGTCGTGGATGTCAATTGGGCGAAGGAGCACCACAGCCTGTGGCTGGAGGAGGAGACGCGCGCCGCGGCCAATGATGCGCGCTCGAAGCCGGCCGCCACGGCGGCGGAGTAGGGCAACGCCGCCTCTCGGGGGCGAGATCGCTAAAGCCGCACGGCCGTCGTTGCAAAGGCCTCTGCGACCGGCTCTTGCACGCGGTCAAGAACCGCGGCGCTGACTCCCGCCACAACGACGGCGGCCGCGCAGGCGAGCAGGAAGGCTCTCATGGCTATCCTCCCAAAATGGCTATCCTCCCAAAGAGGTCGAGTGCAGCGAGAGATTACACAAAATCGATCGTCACGGACAGCGCTGCTTTCCCGCGCCGTTGCCTCGACGCTTGCTTCTGGCGCATCGCGGTGCCCGGCATCACAGCCATTGCCGTCGTGGCGGGTTATCGGGCACCCGTGCTGCAAAATGCGGCTCCGCCATTTCGTCGCGTAATCCGGCAACCACGCCTCGCACGGCACGGATAACAGATGTCGAGGCGATGACGAGCCCGTTGATGGAAAATCAGGACGCGGGCGGCGGCCACCATAAAGAATCAAATTCGCCGGTGGATCGACCAGGGTCCGCGTGCGCCCGGCGCCAGCCGCGCAACACGGCAACGGGGCATTCAGACGATCACTGCAAAATGACCAAGCTGACCAAACTGGCAAATGGATTTGTGAATCGAAATCCTTGATTGGAGTTGGTTGATACCCTAATACCGTCATCGGCAGGGGTGATGCATGTGCGGGCTGGTTAAAGCGATCATTGCTGACGATCACGCCGTGGTTCGGGAAGGGCTGAAACAGCTTCTGTCGACCGTGGACCAGCTTACAATCGGCGGAGAAGCCGCCGACGGCGAAGCCGTTCACCGGCTGCTGAACGAGAGCTCCGCCGATCTTCTGATACTCGATCTCGGCATGCCGGGTGTGGGCGGGTTTCAGTTCATAGCGAAGCTGAAAGCCGAATGGCCTGAGCTGCGCGTTCTTGTCCTCACCGCCAATGTTGAGCCACGTTCCGTTCGGGCAGCCTTTTCCGCGGGCGCGAACGGCTATTTGACCAAGAGCGGCGATCCGTCGGAGCTCATCGCTGCAATCGATGCCATCAGAAAGGGCAACGCCTATGTGGCGGAGGAGGTTCGCTTTGCGGTGGACCAGCATGACGGCCTGAATGAAACCCCGGAGTTCACGGCTGCGATCATATCTCCGGTCACGCTGACAAGGCGTGAGCGGCAAATCCTGGGGATGATCCCTCATGGCGCCACCAGCCGCGACATCGCCAACCGTCTCGGCATCAGTCTGCTGACCGCCCGGAAGCATCGCGAAAACCTGATGCGGAAGCTCGATCTGCATAGTGGTGCCGAATTGACGGCCTACGCGATCCGTCTCGGCCTTCCAGCGGGCTAGCTAGCGCAGCGGCAACTGGCGAACGAAGCCGCCGCACCTGTCGGCGCGTGGAGAGGTTTCAATGCAAGAAGACAAGATACGCGAGGCGCTCGTCGAGCTCTTGTATCGTAATTCCTATGGCGTGGTGGCCTCCAACGTCCTGATCTCCCTGGCGGCGGCGTACGTCCTGAGGAACACCGTACCGGCGAGCTGGTTGGTCGGATGGCTCGGTGCGCTGTATCTGCTCACCGCCATACGCGTCCTGGCGGCGCGCCGGTTCTTCAGCCGGAATCGAGAACCAGCGTCTGTGTTGCGATGGGCGTGGCTCGCGGCTTCTTTTTCTTGCGTGTCGGGCCTGCTGTGGGGAATGCTCGGCTGGGTCGGGTTCGTTCCTGAACAGCCCGTTCCTTTTTTATTCACCGCTGTTGCCTTGACCGGTCTGGTCTGCGGCACGGTTCCGTCGCTCTCGGCCTTTCCGCCGGCTCTGATCGGCTCGATCATCGCAACGGTGCTGCCGGTCATGGCGCGCTCCTTTATCAATGGAGGTGATGCCTCCGGCGCATATCTCGCCCTGCTTACGGGGCTTGTGGCCATCAATTTCTACTACTGCCGCACGACGCACCGCATGCTGCGTGAGACCATCAGGTTGCGTCTGGAAAATGTCGAGCTCGTCAGCCACTTGCAGGAAGAACGCGACCGCGCGCAAGCCGCCGATCGTGCGAAAACGCGTTTCCTTGCGGCCGCCAGTCATGACCTGCGCCAGCCGATCCATGCCTTGAGCCTGCTGATCGCCACGCTCGCGGCGCTGGGTCACCGCGGCGCTGTCCAATCCGGCGATGCACGCGATCTGGCCGGCAAGGCAAAATCCATTGTAGGCAACCTCAGCGCCCTCCTGAACGGACTGCTCGATATCTCCCGGCTTGATGCCGGCGTCGTCACTGTTGCGAAGGAGACGGTGAATCTCTCCCAGCTGTTCTACCAGCTCAACAACGAGTTCGCTTCCGTTGCGAAGGATCGCGGCCTTGATTGGCGTGTCGTTGAAAGCCGTCTCCAGGTGGACAGCGATCCCATGATGCTGAAACGGGTGTTGGGAAATCTGCTGTCGAATGCCTTTCGCTACACGGGATCCGGCGGCGTTCTGCTCGGCTGCCGCAGGCGCGGCGCGTCGGTGGAAATCCAGATATGGGATACTGGCCCCGGCATCCCGGCAGATCAGCAGACAATGGTCTTCGAGGAATTCGTGCAATTGCAGAACCCGGCGAGGGATCGCACGCAAGGGCTTGGCCTTGGCCTCGCCATCGTTCGCCGCACCGCCGCGCTGCTGCAACATCCGCTGAAACTGGTCTCCGTCACCGGGCGCGGCTCGATGTTTTCCGTTACGGTTCCGCAAGCCAATGCGGTGGCGGCTCCCTTGCCCGAGAGCGCGGCATCACCCGCAGCCACCGCCGTCAGCATCATGGTCGTGGAAGACGAGGAGGACGTTCTCGATATCATGGTGCAGTTGCTCACGCTGCAGGGGCATCGGGTCTATGCCGGCCGGTCTGCCGCTGAGGTGCAACAGATTCATGCGGAGGCGATGATAACAGGCGATGCACCGGTCGATCTGATCATCGCCGACTACCGCCTCGGAGATGGTGCTACGGGGCTGGAGGCCATCGAGGCTCTTTGCGCCCATATCGGCCGCGCGGTGCCTGCCTTTATCGTAACCGGCGATACCTCGCCGTCGCGCATCAAGGAAGCGACCGCCAGCGGTTATCGTGTTCTGCACAAGCCGATCAGCGGCGAGGAATTGCACGATGCGATCGTCGCAGCCTGCGTCGACGGCAAGCAAGCAATCATGAGTGATTGCTGAAACATTAGACGACGAAATACGACGTCTGCCGTATCGCTCGCGAATCAACCCAACGATATCCTTCACCTGGACGCGCTTGAACGGCAGCCGATCTCGAACCCGGCTGTTGGGAGCAGGAGTGTGCCATCAACGGGGGCTGTCATGACGGGCAGCTTCGCTCCGAGCGCGTGCGGGAAGGCAAGTTGGATATGGCAATGACCGATAGCTCCCACGCCCGGCGGCCATCGCCGGCTCTCAAGGCGTGGACAATCGCCGTCCTGGCCGGCTTCGGCATTTTGCACGTCGTCGGGGGATACATGCTGCATCACGCGCCGAGGTTCCGACCCATCGAAACGGCACCAACGGCGATCCAGGGCGACTAGATGGATTGGCTGACGCCACGCGCGTGAGTTCGGACGCCCCCACGCTGTCCGGCCATCGACGGCAATCACCGTTTTCCAGGAAGCGATACCATGTCAGACGTAGCGGTTTATTTGGTGCTGAGTGGGGCGGTTTTTGCGGGCGCGTTCGTTTCCGGCCTTTCCGGATTTGCGTTCTCGGCGGTCGCCGGCGCGATCCTGCTCCACGTTTTTCCGCCTATCGAAGCTGTGCCTTTGATGATGGCTTGCAGCATCACCGTGCAAGCCGCCAATCTGTTTGCGCTCCGCAAGAGCATGCAATGGAAAACCAGCCTCGTCTTCATCGCTGGTGGACTGTTGGGCATTCCGATCGCGATCTATTTCCTGCAGAATGTGGATACCGGGATGTTCAGACTGGGCTTTGGAATTCTCGTATCGCTTTATGCGGCATATGCCTTGTTGCGGCCAACGGCTGCCTATTTGCGTCAGATGGACAGCCGGAGCAGGAACGCGCTGGTGGGGTTTGGTGGTGGGCTGGTCGGGGGGCTGACTGCGATGCCCGGCGCACTTCCTGCGATCTGGTGCGACATCCATGGTCTCCCGAAAACTCAGCAGCGCGGCCTGGTCCAGCCCTACATCGGGGTGATGCAGCTTTTCGCCCTCGCGCTCATGCTTTCGCACCACAGCCTCTCGCTCAAGGTCTTGATCGACTTTGGCATTTCGCTGCCCGCCTTGGCCGCTGGAACGGCCGTGGGTATCGTCCTGTTCGGACGCGTCAACGAAGCGGCCTTCAAACGGATTATCCTGGGTCTGTTGTTGTTTTCGGGACTCTGCCTCGTGATCTAGAGGGGGTCTCGGTGGAAAGGTGCGGGCGGTTTCGGGCCGAACATCTCACACCGCGCCGCCACCTGCGGCGGCGCAGGGCCTTTCGACATTAACCTCCTGACCGACGACGAAATACGACATCTGCCGTATCGCCCAGCGACCGGGATAAGGATATGAAGCCGGGTCATTGGGACGAAGTTCGTCTCGCGCATTCGCGTGAGACGCTTGCCCTTGACGAAACGGGAGATGGAATATGACCATTGCGCAAGATGCGAATAAGCAAGGGGAAGCTGAGGGCCTCGAGGGCGCCGCTCAGGACAAAGCTTCCGAAATCTCAGCGACCTCTGATGCGCTCAGCGACAGCTCCCTGGACAAAGTGTCAGGCGGTTGTTGGCCGTTCAGTACTCTGGCGGCTGCCATCTACGCCAGCGCAGGCCCGGTGGGCTAGAAAGCACCTGAGCCGACGACGGCTTGAAGAGGTCACCTCCGCCGCCGCGCATCGAACCGGAAATGGTCGATCTCGTTGATATCGGCATGTCCGCTTTGCTCCATTTCTGGAGAAGCGGACATGAGTTGAGCGCAGGGTTGCAACGTCGGGCTGGCCCCGATCAGCATTGATCAAGGATGGAGATTGAAGATGACCAATGAGCAGGACACCAATTCGAAAGCGCAAGCCGATGCTGGCGAGAGCCTCAAGGACGACGCTCAGAGCAATGCCTCCCAGATCTCGGCGACGTCTGATGCGCTCAGCGACAGCTCCCTGGACAAAGTGTCGGGCGGCGCCTGGCCGTTCAATAATCTGGCGGCTGCCAGCTACGCCAGCACAGGCGGGGGAGGTTGACCGAGAAAGCACCTGAGCCGACGACGGCTTGAAGAGGTCACCTAGCCAAAGTGGCTTCGGTGTTTGCGGGGGCTGCGTGAGACGGGAAACGGAGCGAATCTTTCGGGCAGCGGCCATCGAGCGGCTTTCGAATCCCGAACAGCTCGACCATGTTGTCGGCGTCACGCGCCCGTTCGACTGGATGGCTGCAGCGGCGCTGGCACTTGGTCTTGCCGTGCTGGTTGCCTGGAGCGTGCTCGGCCGCATTCCAACCCGTGTATCCGGTGATGGCATTTTGTTGAGCAGCGGCGGTCGTCTGGTCGACGCCGTCTCCGCGGTCAGCGGCAAGCTGGCCTCGCTCGAGGTCGGCATCGGCGATGCCGTCCGCCGCGATCAGGTGATCGCCCGGATCGTCCAGACCGAGACCGAGCAGCGGCTTCAGCAGGCGAGGGATGTCCTGCGCGAGCGCGAACGCGAGCATGCCGAGCTCGCCGGGGCGATCTCGCGGGAGATCGATGCCAAGCTTGCCAATTATGCGGCGCAGGAGGCAGGTCTGGGCAACGTGATCGCGGCTGCCGAGAAGCGCACCGCCTATCTCACCGACGAGGTGGCCAAGCTCGAGCCGGCGGCAGCGAATGGAACTGTCACGCGCAGGTATCTCGAGGACCGCCGCGTCGAACTCAACAATGCGCGGGAACGCATCACCGACGCAAGGAACGACATTCTCAAGCTCAATGCGCAGCAGCTGGATCTGCAGAGCCAGCGTGAGCGCGATCGGCTGCTTTCGGAATTCAAGGTCAATGATGCGAAGCGGACGGTTGAGCAGCTTGCGGCCGAGCTGGAACGGGGATCACGGATCCTCAGTCCCGCTGACGGGCGTGTCGTCGAACTCAAAGTGTCCAGCGGCGCCGTGCTTGCCCTGGGTACGCCGGTTATCGAAATCGAGACCGCGGGACAGGTCCTCGAAGCGACGGTCTACATGCCGCCGGACCGTGGCAAGAACATCAGGCCCGGCATGGAGGTTCGTGTCGAGCCGAGCACCATCAAACGGGAAGAATACGGCGCGATTGTCGGCAATGTGGTGGCGGTTTCGGAATTCCCTGTGACGCCCCAGGGCATGCTGGCGGACCTGCACAACGATGCATTGGTCAAGCGCTTTTCGCAGGACGGCGCGCCCTATACGGCCAAGGTGACCCTGGAGCGCGATCCCTCCACCGTCAGCGGGTATCGCTGGACCTCCGGCAAGGGGCCGCCGATCCAGCTCTCGACCGGTACGCTGACCCGGGCCGAAGTTACGACGCGCGAGCAGCAGCCGATCGATCTGGTGATTCCGCTGATGAAGCGGCTCAGCGGCATTGGCGGCTAGGATCGGCAGCGCATGACCGCGTCATCGCGCCAAACCGATGCCCGGCCGGCGCTCCTCGATCGCCTCGGCAACTGGATCAGGCGCATCCCGCTGCCGGTGCGACGGCGCTGGGTCAGTCCCACGGTATTCCAGATG
Organism: Bradyrhizobium septentrionale; assembly: GCF_011516645.4. Lineage (NCBI taxonomy): Bacteria > Pseudomonadati > Pseudomonadota > Alphaproteobacteria > Hyphomicrobiales > Nitrobacteraceae > Bradyrhizobium > Bradyrhizobium septentrionale. The sequence continues at coordinate 6,761,878 of NZ_CP088285.1, forward strand.
GAAGCGCTGGAATGCGGCGCGGCTTCGCTCGCGATGATCCTGGCGTATCACGGTCTCTGGGTGCCGCTGGAAAAGCTCCGCGAAGCCTGCGGCGTGTCCCGGGACGGCAGCAAGGCCAGCAACGTGCTGAAGGCCGCGCGGCAATTCGGACTGACGGCAAAGGGGTTCAGGAAGGAGCCGGCGACGCTGCATGAGCTGCCGATGCCATCGATCATCCACTGGAACTTCAACCATTTCGTGGTGCTCGAAAGGCTGGATTCGGATTACGCCTATCTCAACGATCCCTCGACCGGGCGCCGCAAGGTCGGTCACGATGAATTCGACGCGGCCTTCACGGGCGTTGTCCTGGCGATGGAGCCGGGCCCCGACTTCAAGCCCGGTGGTCGCGAGCCCGACCTTATTCCGGTGCTGCTGCGGCGACTGTCGAATTCGTTGGGGGCGGTGCTGCTGTTGGTTGCACTCAGCATGGCGCTGGTGGTGCCCACCATCCTGGTTCCGGCATTCGCGAAAATCTTTGTCGATGACGTTCTGATCAAGCATGTCGAGGGCTGGTTCACACCTTTGCTGATCGGCATGGCGATGACAGCCGTGGCGCGGGCGCTGATGACGGCATTTCAACAGTCGCTGCTCCTGCGTATCCAGACCAAGCTCACGGTGACGATGGTCAGCCAGTTGCTCTGGCACGTCCTGACCCTTCCGATGGAATTCTTCACCCAGCGGCACTCAGGCGACCTCGCCAACCGCATAGCCGCCAGCGAACAGATCGCCCAGCTGCTTTCGAACGGGGTGGCTGCCAATGCGCTGAACCTGATCGCGGTCGTCTTCGTCGCCGTGACGATGGCGTTCTACGACGGTTTGCTGGCCGCGATCAGCATCGCCATGGCTCTCCTCAATGTCCTCGTCCTCAGGCTGGTCGCGCGCCAGCGCGAGGACCTCAACCGCAAGCTGTCGATCGAACGTGCCAAGCTGAATGGAAGCACCATCGAAATCATCCGCACGATCGAAACGATCAAGGCCGGCGGCCTGGAAGATGACGCTTTCGCGCGCTGGGCGGGGTTTCAGGCCAAGGTCCTGAATGCCGAGCGTGATCTCGGCGTCTACTCCACCTTCCTCGACAGCTGTCCGATCTTCCTGACCGGATTGACCACCGCGATCGTGCTGGGGGTGGGGGGCCTTCGGATCGTCGACGGCGCATTGACCATCGGTGGCCTCGTCGCCCTGCAGGCCCTGCTCACCAGCCTGGTCGAGCCGGTCAACGCACTTGTGCAGCAGGCCGCTGTCTTCCTCGCCATCAAGGGCAACCTGTTCCGGATCGAGGACGTCTTCAACTATCCCGCCCGCCCCCTGGTGCCGATCGAGCGCGCGCCCGCAACGATGCCCGCAAAACTGTCGGGCCGGGTCGAGTTGAAGGACATCTCGTTCGGATATTCGGCGCTTGAGCCGCCGCTGATCGAGGATTTTTCGCTGGTCGTCGAGCCCGGTCGCCGCGTCGCGCTGGTCGGTGCGTCGGGCAGCGGCAAATCCACCGTTGGACGGCTGGTCAGCGGACTCTACCGGCCGTGGTCCGGCGACATCCGCATCGACGGCTGGTCGATGGCCGAGATTCCCCAGGAGATATTCACCAACTCGGTCGCCTATGTCGATCAGGAAATCCTGCTGTTCGAAGGGACCGCCCGCGACAACCTCACGCTCTGGGACCATACCGTGGCTGAAGCCAGCGTGTCCCGGGCGCTCAAGGATGCGCTGATCCACGAGGAGGTTGTCGTCCGGGCCGGCAATTACGATTGCCACGTGGCCGAGGACGGCAGGAATTTCAGCGGCGGCCAGCGGCAACGGCTCGAGATCGCACGGGCGCTGGCAGGCAATCCTTCCGTGGTCGTGCTCGACGAGGCCACTTCCGCCCTGGATCCGATCGTCGAGAAGGCGATCGACGACAATCTCCGGCGCAGGGGATGCACCTGCATCATCGTCGCGCACCGGCTCAGCACGATCCGCGACTGTGACGAGATCCTCGTGATGAGCAACGGGCGGGTCGTGCAGCGGGGAACGCATCAGGAGCTGCTCGCCGAGGGCGGCGAATATGTCCAGCTGGTATCGAGCGAATGAACCGCGTCTACCAGCCTCCCGCCCTCGAAACTCCGCCCTGGCGCGAAGGCGCGGCGTCTCGCCCAGTCGGGCTCGAGAGCCACCGACCGCTGCCGATCAATGACCTCGATCTCGTTCTGCACGTCGTGCGCGGCTATGTCGACCTGTTTGCCGTCAAGGAGAGCGCCAGTGGCGAGCCGAGCCGGCGGCATCATCTGTTTCGGGTCGAGCAAGGCGCGGTGGTTTTTGGCCTGCCCGGCATCAGCGATGGAAACGGAAATTCGGTGGCCGTGATTGCGGTCGGCGGTCTCGAGACCGAAATCGTAATCGATCATCGCGGCCGTTTTGCCGATCGGGACGCGATCGACGCATGGACCGCGCTTGTGTCGGGAGTCATCGCAGCGTCTCCTCAAGGAGCGGTCGTGCAGCAGGCCGCGATCGGCTCGCGATACGCATTGGCAGCCGGCGACATTCTCCGGCTGTCCGGCCGGCGGGTCGGCTGGATCGGGATTGAGCATGGGACCATCGGCGTGATGGAGATGCTGGCGATCCATGGCTCCAGGGAGTGTCCCGCGCCGATGCCGCCGGGAACGTGGATCGTCGCCCGCGAGGAGGCGACGCTGGTGGTGCGGGAGAGCACGGCATTCCCGCTTGCCGAGATATGGGCCGCGCTTGATCGATTCCATACGCGTGTCATGGAAAGCCTGTGTCGCAGGATCGACGAGGAAACCCTGGCGGAGGCCGACCGCCTGCGCCTGCGCTCGAACCTCAACCGGCTACGGACCAGAAGCATTGTCGGTCGGCTTGCCGGTATCATCGCTGCCGAGCCCGGATCAACGCAACCCGGCGCGGTTGGTGCTAGCCGTCTGCTCGCCGCCTGTCGGGAGGTCGGAGCCGCGCTGGGCATATCGCTCGAGGCTCCGGCCAACATGGCGTTCGACAATGATGATCTTGCGAGCGCCGTGAGGATCGCGGAGGCGTCGCGGGTGCGGACGCGGCGGTTGTTGCTGCGCGCGGATTGGTGGGCCAACAGTGCCGGTCCATTCGTCGCGTTTCTCGGCCAAGACCGGCGGGCGGTCGCGATCCTTCCGGCGGCAGGCGGCCGCCACATCATCGTTGACCCCGGCGCCGGCACGCGCCGTGAATTGACGCGCGCAACCGCCGCCGACCTGGCGCCCGAGGCGGTGATGTTCTATCGCCCGCTGCCTTCGGGAGCTCTGACGGTCCGCGATCTCCTGAAGTTCGGCGCCGCGACGGTCCGGGCGGATTTTCTGCGGATCATTCTGGCGGCCCTGTGCCTCGGTCTTCTCGCGCTGGCCACGCCGCTGGTGATCAAGCTGCTGATCGATTCTGTGCTCCCGCGCGCGGAGGTCGACCAGCTTCTGATCTGCGCCATCGCGCTCATTGTCGTGACGCTGGTGACCGGCGGATTTCAGGTGATGCAGGGCATCGCCATGCTTCGGCTTGAGAGCCGGCTGGACTGGGTATTGCAGGCGGCGGTTGTCGACCGCCTGCTGCGGATGCCGGCCGGTTTTTTCCGTAACTTCTCTGTTGGTGACCTCGCGGACCGCACCCTTGGTGTCGAAGCCGTCCGCACCATCGTCACCGGCCGCGCCATTCGCGGATGTCTGGCGTTGGTGTCCAGCGCCTTCAGTTTTGCCGTGATGCTCATCCTTGACATCAGGCTCGGCATGCTGGCCGCGGCGCTCGCCGTGCTGCGCGTCGCACTGGTGGTCGCGATCAGTCTGGTCCGGCTGTCGGAGGAGCGCGAGAGCCTTTATCAGCAGGGATGGCTGGAGGGGCTGGTCCTGCAACTCCTCACCGGCGTCGGAAAATTGCGGATTGCGAACGCGACCATGCAGGCGCTCTCGATCTGGGTCGAGCGCTTTTCCAGGCAGAAGCGCCATTTTATCGCGTCGCAGCGTGCGGGAAACCTCCAGAAGAGCCTCGAGGCGGGGTTTCCGGCGTTGGCGACGCTGCTCATCTTCGCGCTGGCCCAGACGACTTCAGGCGCGCGGCCGGTGCACGAGCTTGGTACGTTCCTGGCATTCTATGCGGCGTTCGGGCTGTCGCTCGCCGCGGTCGGCGAGTGGGCGCTGGCGCTCGGAGAGCTGCTGGTCGCAATCCCGAGGATCGAGCGGATCAAGCCGATCATCTCGACGGCGACCGAAATCAGCGACGAGCGGAAGTCGGTTGGCGAGATCGGCGGCTCGATCGAGTTTGCCAACGTGTCGTTCCGCTACGGCGACAGCGGGCCGCTGATCCTCGACGATGTCAGCCTCAGCGTCGGGACAGGAGAATACCTCGCCATTGTCGGCCCGTCGGGGAGCGGGAAGTCGACACTGTTCCGATTGCTTCTCGGTTTCGAGAAGCCGGAGTCCGGGGTGATCTTTGTCGACGGCAAGTCGCTCGAGACCATCGACGTCGGCTTGTTGCGCCGCGACGTCGGTGTCGTGCTGCAGAACTCCAGCCTCGCCTCCGGCAGCGTCTATGAAAATATCTGCGGCGCAGCCCAGCTATCGATTGACCAGGCCTGGGAGATCGCACGGCTGGCAGGATTCGACCGCGACCTCGAGGCCATGCCGATGGGCATGCAGACGCTCGTTGCAGAGGGCGTCAACACGCTTTCGGGTGGCCAGCGCCAGCGATTGCTGATCGCGCGGGCGCTGGCGCATCGGCCGCGGCTCTTGCTGATGGATGAGGCCACCAGCGCGCTCGATAACCGGTCGCAGGCCATCGTCAGCGATTCGATCTCACGCTTCAACCTGACGCGCATCGTCATCGCGCACCGGCTCAGCACCGTTCAGTCGGCGGACCGGATTGTCGTGCTGGATGGCGGCAAGATCGTGCAGACCGGCAGCTTTGCCGAGCTGATGGCGCAGCCGGGCCTGTTTGCGGATTTCGCAAAACGTCAACTGATCTAGGGGTCACCGATATGCGCAAGGTCCTCTTCATATTCGGCGTTCTGAATGACTCCGACATCGAGTGGATGGCCCGTGCCGGCGCCCGCCGCGGCATCGGGCGACAGGACGTCCTGATCGATGAAGGCGTGCCGATCTCGTCGATCGTCCTGCTGTTGCAAGGACGGATGGGCGTGAGCGTGTCCGGCATCGGCGAGATCGCCCAGCTCGAGGCGGGCGACTTCGTCGGTGAGATGTCGCTGATCGATTCAGCGCCGCCCTCGGCCACGGTGGCTGCGAAGGCCGATTCGGTTGCCCTGTTCCTGGACAAGCAGCTCCTGATGCGAAAGCTCGCGGGAGATCACGCCTTTGCCAGCCGCTTTTATCGCGCGCTGGCCATCCTGCTGTCGGACCGCCTGCGCGCCACCGAGCGCAGGATGGCTTATGGCGAGCAGGAAACCGGACTTGGGGACGAGGCGACGCGGTTGAAGGACGAGCTTGATCCTGCCGTGCTCGACCAGGTGTCGATCGCGGGCGAGCGATTCGACCGCCTGCTCAAGCTGGTGGAGGAGGTCGCGATGAAGGGCGCCAGATCCTGAGATCGAAGGCAGGGCCTTTCGAAGGGGCGGCCTTTCGACGGGGGCCTTTGACACTTCCCCGTGACCGACGACGAAATACGGCATCTGCCGTATCGTTCGCAGATGGATCCAGCGGTAGCTTTCACCCTCAAGCGCAGGAAACAAGGGGCGACGCCGGGGAAACCGGTTTCCCGTCTCCGGCTTTGAAATATTTGGGAAATTACTTCATCGTTACGACGCAACTATTGATTTAATTGGCATACACCAAAATCGGAGATTGAGAATGGCCAACAAGCAGGACGCGAATTCCAAGCCGGAAGCCGAAGCTCTCGATAGCCTCAAGGACGCCGCCCAGAACAAGGCACCGAAAATCTCGACGTCTGAAAAGGATGCACTCAGCGACAGCTCCCTGGACGATGTGTCCGGCGGTCGCGTGCCTCCGACCCACGGGTTCTGACGTCCGGCCATAGCGCTTGGCATTGATCAGAGTTGGAGATTGAACATGGCCGATCAGCAGGACACGAATTCCAAAGGGCACGCCGGCCCTGGCGAGAGCCTCGAGGACGGCGCGGAAAATCAAGCCTCCCAAGTCTCGCCGGTGGCTGATGCACTCAGCGACGGCTCGCTGGACGATGTTTCAGGCGGCGGTTGGCCCCTCAATACTTTCTCGAGCAGCGTCTACCGCCCCACGAACGGTGGCTAACCAATCAGCATCGATGAAGGTAGAGATTGGACATGACCAACAAGCAGGATGCGAATTCAAAGGCGGGGGCCGAACCTCGCGAGAGCCTCAAGGACGGCACGCAGCACAAGATTTCCTCGACGCCGGAGAAGGATGCGCTCCGCGATGGCGCGCTGGACGATGTGTCGGGCGGCGCTTGGCCGTACTACACCAACACGGCTTCATCCGGGGGGACGCCGGGGGGCTAACCGCTCGGGAAACCGTTTTCCCGCGCACTCGAGATACCCAGGAAATAAGCCTGGCGTAGCGTTTCAACGTCGGGTTGGCCCGATCAGCATCGATGAAGGTGGAGATTGAATATGACCAGTGGGCAGGACGCGAATTCGAAGGCGCAAGCCGAAGCCGGCGAGAGTCTGAAGGACGGCGCGCAGAACACGGGGTCCAAAGTCTCGCCGGCGGCTGACGCGCTCAGCGACAGCTCGTTGGACGATGTGTCAGGCGGCAGTTGGCCGTATAATAACGCTGTGCGTGCCAGCATCGGCGCCACGGGCGGCGGAGGTTGACCGAGAAAGCAGCTGAGCCGACGGCCCGAAGTGGTTACCTCTGCCGCCGCGCATCGGTGGGAATGGCCCGTCCAAGGGCTCCGGACGATGCCACGAAACAAGGGGCGACGCCGGGGAAATCGTTTTCCCCGGACCTTGAAATCCTTACGAACAAGACTAACGCAGCATTCTCAACGTCGGATTGGCCCGATCAGCATCGATGAAGGTGGAGATCAGATATGACCAGTGGGCAGGACACGAATTCAACGGCGCAAGCGGAATCTCTTGAGGGCAGCAAGGACGGCGCTCAGAACACGGCGTCCCAAGTCTCGCCGGCGGCTGATGCGCTCAGCGACAGCTCGCTGGACGATGTGTCAGGCGGCTCTTGGCCGTACGGTACCACTGCATCTGCCAGCTACATCAGATCGGGCGGGGGGGCTGACCGGGAAAGCACCAGAGCCAACGACGGTTCGAGCTAACGGCAGCCAACCAATCAGCATTGATGAAGGTGGAGATTGAACATGACCGATGAGCAGGACACGAATTCGAAAGGCGACGTTGTACCGCCTCAGAACCTCAAGGAAGGTGCGGAGACCAAGATTTCGTCGACGCCGGGGAAGGATGCCCTCGGCGATGGCGCGCTGGACGATGTGTCGGGCGGGCTTTGGCCGGCTGTAATGAGCAGCAGCACATACAACAAAACCATCTGACCTTGGGCCTGACCGGCCAGCATTGATGAAAGTGGAGACTGAATATGAGCAGTGGGCAGGACACGAATTCAACGGCGCAAGCCGAATCTCTCGAGAGCAGCAAGGACGGCGCTCCGAACACGGCGTCCCAAGTCTCGCCGGCGGCTGATGCGCTCAGCGACAGCTCCCTGGACAAAGTGGCGGGCGGCGCTTGGCCTTACAATAGCACTGCGGCTGCCAGCTACAGTGCCAGCGGCCCGACGGGCTAGCCGAAAAGCGCTCCGCCGCGCACCGGTGGGGAACCGCCCATCGCCCAAGCGCTTCGCGCGATGCCACGAAACAAAGCGCGACGCCGGGGAAGCAGCTTTCCCGGCCCTTGAAATCCTTACGAAGCGAAACCAGCGCAGCATTTTCAACGTCGGGTTGGCCCGATCAGCATCGATGAAAGTGGAGACTGAATATGAGCAGTGGGCAAGACACGAATTCAACGTCGCAAGCCGAATCTCTCGAGAGCAGCAAGGACGGCGCTCCGAACGCGGCGTCCAAAGTCTCGCCGGCGGCTGATGCGCTCAGCGACAGCTCGCTGGACGATGTGTCAGGCGGCTCTTGGCCGTTCAGTAGTGCCGCGCGCGCCGTCTACGCCAGCTCAGGCCCGACGGGCTAGCCGAGAAAGCATCTGAGCGAACGACGGCTCGAGGTAACGGCGGCTAACCAATCAGCATTGATGAAGGTAGAGATGAACATGACGAACGAGCAGGATACGAGTTCAAAGGTGGCGGCCGAACCTCGCGAGAGCAGCGAGGACGGTGCCCAGAACGCGGCGTCCAAAGTCTCGCCGGCGGCTGATGCGCTCAGCGACAGCTCGCTGGACGATGTGTCAGGCGGCTCTTGGCCATTCAGTAGTGCCGCGCGTGCTAGCTACAGCGTCAACGGCCCGACGGGCTAGCCGAAAGCGCTCCGCCGCGCATCGGTGGGGAATGGCCCATCGCCCGAGCGCGATGCCGCGAAACAAAGTGCGACGTCGGGGAAACATTTTCCCCGGCCCTTGAAATCCTTACGAAACAAGACCAGCACAGTATCCTCAACGTCGGGTTGACCCGATCAGCATTGATGAAGGTGGAGATTGAACATGACCAGTGGGCAGGACACGAATTCAACGGCGCAAGCGGAATCTCTTGACAGCAGCAAGGACGGCGCTCCGAACACGGCACCGCAAACCTCGACGACGTCTGATGCGCTCAGCGACAGCTCCCTGGACAAAGTGGCAGGGGGCGGGTGGCCCTACGCAACGATGGGCTCTGCTCAGGTCAGCCCGACCATCTGACGTTGGGACGACGGCGGGATCGGGTCTAGACATTGCCGAGATTTTACGATGATCGATGGTCCTGCGGGCCATCGATCATTTCGTATTTGCTGTCGAGCAACTTCAAACGTCTTCGCGTCGCCCACGTCCCTGCGGCTGCGATGCTACTTTGCATGGGGTTGTTTTCGATATTTTGGTTTGGCCGGACATTGCTCCGCAGCTTTATGGCGCAGATCGGACGGGCAGGGTTTCCGAAAACATCATATTGCATTGCGCCGGTGTTGTGATTAAGCAATTGAGATGAAATACAAATTCTCCATTGCCCCGATGATGGATTGGACTGATAGGCATTGCCGCGTCTTCCATCGCCTGATGTCGCGGCGGGCGCGGCTTTATACGGAGATGCTGACGACGGGCGCCGTGATCCATGGCGACCGGGCGCGGCTGCTCGGCTTCGATGCCAGCGAGCATCCGGTGGCGCTGCAGCTCGGCGGTTCCGTTCCGCGCGATCTTGCGACCGCAGCAACGATCGGCGAGGAGTTTGGCTACGACGAGATCAATCTCAATGTCGGCTGTCCCTCGGATCGGGTGAAGGATGGCCGCTTTGGTGCCTGTTTGATGGCGGAGCCCGCGCTGGTCGCCGAAGGCGTTGCGGCGATGAAGCGCGCGGTGAAGGTCCCCGTCACGGTGAAATGCCGGATCGGTATCGACGATCAGGATCCGGAAGTCGCGCTCGATACGCTCGCCCGCGGCGTGATTGCCGCCGGCGCGGACGCGCTCGTCGTGCACGCACGCAAGGCCTGGCTGAACGGCTTGTCGCCGAAGGAGAACCGCGACATCCCGCCGCTCGACTATGATCGCGTCTATCGCCTCAAGGCGGCGCTGCCGGATGTGCCCGTCATCATCAACGGCGGCATCACGAGCCTCGCCGAGGCCAAACAGCATCTGGCGCATGTCGATGGCGTGATGCTGGGGCGGGCGGCCTATCAGGAGCCGTGGCGGTTGCTGTCAGTCGATTCCGAGCTGTTCGGCGAAGCTTCGCCGCACGCGACGATGAAGGACGTGTTCGCGGCGATGCTGCCCTATATCGAGCGGCAACTGGCCGAAGGCACGCGGCTGCATTCGATCGCGCGCCATTTCGTCGGTGCCTTCCACGGCGTGCCCGGCGCGCGTGCCTTCCGCAGGCATCTGGCCGAGAACGGCGTTCGGCCGGGCGCTGACATCGACGTGCTGCGCGATGCGATCGCGCGTGTTGACGATCGCGCGCCTGCGGCGGTCGCGGCCTGAGCGCGCGGATTACGACTTGCGCTGACGCCGCGTCACCTCCTGCGCGACCTTCAGGAAATTGAAGAGATGCGGCATCCGGTTGTCGCGTCGGTAGTTCAGCGACAGCGCGGTGCCCGGATTGTGCCCCTCATAGGCGCGGTAGCTGACGCCGGGGCGTTCCGATTGCGAGACCGATTTCGGCACCAGCGCGATGCCGACGCCGACCGACACCAGGCTGATCGCGGTCTGATAGTCCTGCGCCAATACCTGCGATTTCGGAATGAAGCCTTCTTCGAGGCAGATATTGAGGATGTGGTCGGCGAAGCTCGGGCGCGGCTTGCGCGGGTAGAGGATGAATGTCTCGGCCTTCAGCGCCGACAGAAGCGTGACCTGCTGTTCGAGCAGCGGCGAGGTGTCGGGCAAAGCGAGGATCAATGCTTCCTGCAGCAACGGCTCCGACTTCAATTCCTCGTCGTCGAGCGAGGGGCGGGCGACGGCGATATCGATCTCGCGCTGGATCACCGCGCGCTTCTGTTCGGCATTGTTCATCGCCGATAGCGCCAGCTCGACGTCGGGATAGGCCGAACGAAACGCCTTGATCACATTGGGCAGCACGCCATAGGTCGCGGATCCGACGAAGGCGACGCGCAGGTGACCTGAAAAGCCTTCTCCGATCCGCTTGATCTCGCGGTGCGTCCGGTCGAGCCGCTCCAGCACGTCGCGCGCGCGTTCCAGCAGGACGCTGCCGGCCTGGGTCAAGCGGATCTGGCTCCGGCTCCGGTCGATCAGCATGACACCGAGATCGCTCTCCAGCTGCGCGATCTGCCGGCTGAGCGGCGGCTGGGCGATCGCGAGCCGCGATGCGGCGCGGCCGAAATGCAATTCTTCGGCGACGGCGACGAAGTAGACCAGTCGCCTCAGATCCATGACATCGTCGCGGTCGGTCACGGCCAGGCGAACGTTGGTTCGCGCGCTTCCGCGGAAGCTGCGGGAAGGGCCTGCCGGGTTCGATGCCGTGCGGTCATCAGCGCATGATTGAAACAATGGTTCCAGCGGGAAGACTGAGCGGGCATCCCTGGATTGTCAATTGTCCGCAGGCATGACGCCATCTGCCTAATCCTTCCGGGCGAAGGCGCGGATCTTGTCCTCGTCGACCTCGACGCCGAGACCGGGGCCATCGGGTAAGCAGATCTCGAACTCGTCGAACCTGATCGGGTTGACGACGAGATCCTCGACGAGAATCCGCGGACCGAAATGCTCGCTTCCCCATTCGAGCCTGGGCAGGGTGGCGAATGCGGCGAGATGCGCAGCCGCGCCGATGCTGCTCTCCAGCAGACAACCGCCATAGAGCTCGAGGCCGTGCGCGGCCGCGACCGCCGCAGCGCGCTTCATCTCGAACAGGCCGCCGCTTTTGACGAGCTTCAACGAGTAGACGCTGCCGCAGCCCATCGTGGCAGTCCGTGCGATTTCTTCCTTGGTGAAGGCGGCTTCGTCGATCAGCAGCGGGATCGAGGTGCGTGCCGCGACACGCGCCATGGCTTCCAGCTGCTGCGCCGACACCGGTTGCTCGACCAGAGCGACATCCAGCTCCTGCAGCGCCGGCATGAAGCGGATGCATTCGGCCTCGGTCCAGCCCTGGTTGATATCGACGATCAGCCGTACCTCATCACCGAGGCCGGCGCGCAGCGTCTGCAGCCGCTTCAGATCGGCCTGTGGCCGGTTGAAGCCGAACTTGATCTTGAACTGGCGGTGCTCGCGGCGGCGCAGCTTCTCCTTGGCTTCCTCCAGCTCCTGGCCGCTGTCGCCGGAGGCCAGCGCCCAGATCACCTCCATGCGCGCGCGCACCGCGCCACCGAGCAGGGCGCTGGCGGACAGGCCAAGCGTCTTGCCGGCGGCGTCAAGCAGCGCGGATTCGATGGCGCCCTTGGCCGCGAAATTGCGGGTGGCAGCCTTGCTCATGCGGAGCGCATTGGCTTCGAAGGCGAGGGCAGGCTGTCCCAGCAGCACCGGCGCCAGATAATTCGTGACCGCGGCCTTGATCGATTCCACGCTCTCCTCGGCCCAGCGCGGCCCGCCGAGCGTCGAGGCTTCGCCGATACCCGACACGCCATTGTCGAGCAGGACGCGGACCAGCACATAGCCCTGATGCGTGACTTCGGTGTTGGAAAGCTTGTGGCGGCGGCGGGTCGGCGCCTCCACGATGGTCGCGCGGATACTGCGGATCGTAGTGTCTTTCGCGAGGGGCTGCACGTGTTGCACGGGCTCGGCGATGTCGATCAAGGCACGACTCATATGTCCTCACATGTCAGTTCAAATGAGCCCAGCCAGGCCGTCGAAGGGCCTGGCTGGGCATAGCGTGCATCACTCGGCCGCGACCAGCCGCTCGACCGCCGCCTTCTTGAGCTTGAAGTCGAAATCGAGAACGAGATCGGTGCCGGCGCCGGCCGGGGCCTTGCTGAACTTGCCGATCAGGCTCTGCTTCACGGCAAACACCGAGTCGTTGTCGAGGTACTTGGTCTCGGAATCGTAGATCTGCGAGATCAGCGATTGATAGCCGTCCTTCGAGAGCATGAAGTGGATGTGGCCCGGACGCCAGGGATGGTGGCCCATGTATTTCAGGAGCTCGCCGCCGGCGCCGTCATAGGGGATCGGGTAGGGCTCGGGGCGGAGCGCGACGAAGGCATATTCGCCGTTGGCATCGGTGGTGAAGCGTCCGCGCAGATTATACGCCGGCTGCTCCGGGTCCTGCAGATCGTACAGGCCGTTCGGCGCGTCCTCCCAGACGTCGATGGTGACGCCTTCGATCGGCCGTCCCGCGGTGTCGCTGATGCGCCCGGAGACCTTGACGGTCTGCGCGTTGTCGAACGACTTCTTGATGATCGAGGCGCCCTTGGGCAGCACCGGCGGATTTTCCCGGTAGAACGGCCCGAGCACGGTGGACTCGCTCTCGCCGTCGGTGACGCGGTGATCGAGCATGTCGACCAGCACCTCGACGCCGAGAATATCCGCGATCAGGATGAACTCGTTGCGCTTCTCGTCCGAGATGTCGCCGGCGCGGCGCAGAAATTCGCAGGCGGCGAACCATTCGGCGAAGGTCAGGTCGACCTCCTTGCAGAAATCGTGCATGTGCCGGATCAGGCTGGTCATGATCTGACGGTTGCGATCCGGAATGTCCTTCGCGAGCGCGGCGATCACGTGGTCGGTGATGGTGTCCTTGTTGACGTTCAGCATGGTCGTTTCCTCCTTTTCTTGCAGTTTGATCGAACTTGCATCCCCGTTTCGGGAATCTCGGTTGGTGGCCTCACCAGACGAATTCGTAATCACCATTCTCCAGCATCGCGGGAGCGGGGTGCGGATCGGCAAGCCCGCCGAAACGGCCGCGGAAGAACAGCAGCGGCTTCTTGCTTTGCTCGAGCGCAATCTCGCGGACATGACCAAGGAAGATGGTGTGATCTCCGGCGATGATCTCATCGGCAAGATCGGTCACGAAGTACGCCGCCGCATTGGCGATCACAGGCAGCTCGTTGCGGCGTTCGAAGACATCGCAGAGGTCGAGCCTGGGCTTGCCGGCGAAATGCCAGGCGAGATCTTCCATCCCCTCGGCAAGGACGCTGACCGCAAAGCGGCCGGTCTTCTGGATGTTGCCAAGCATCTTCGCGCTTTTTGCGATCGAGATCGCGACCAGCGGCGGCTCGAGCGACACCGACATGAAGGCGTTGGCCGTCATGCCATGGTCGCGTCCCTCGCAATGGGTCGTGATGATGGTGACGCCGGTGCCGAATTGGCCGCAGGCATTGCGCAGTTCTCGCGGATCGATGGCGGTCATTGGCTTGCGACCTCGAATTGGGCGTGAGCGGATCGATTGGCCGGTGGCGCAGTCACGATGTCCCTCCAGTTTTCCAGCGCCGCGGCGGCGGCTGCAAGGCCGGATCGCCGCAAGCTTCGGATGCGGCTGCTCGACACGATCTCGCCGTTGCCGCAGCGCACAGGTGGCAGAATGCGGGTGTGGAAGTGCTGCCGCAGCAACAGCGCGGTGCCACCCTTGCAGGACCCGAAGCGAAAATCCTCGCCGACGATCACCTCGCGAGGCTGCAGACGTTGCAACTCGGCGAGGAAATCGGCCGCGGTGCGGCGGACGTAGAGCTGGTCGAAGCCGGCGACGACGATGTGGTCCGGCGCGAATGTTGCGATGCGCTCGAGCTTTTCGCGCAACGATATCAGCGGCTCGGCCTGGCCGAAATACACCTTTGGCGCCGGATCGAAGGTGTAGACCACGGCGGGAACGCCGCGGCGTCGCGCCGTCGCGATCGTCTGCCGGAGCAGTTCCTGATGGCCGCGGTGGACGCCGTCAAATGCGCCGATCGTCACGACGCTCGAGTCGAGGGCCAATTCTCCATCGCGATGGAAAGCGACAGCTGTGCTGTCAAAAACCTTGCCCAAACCTTGGCCCATGGTTCGCTCCGGTTTCGCTCCCTTGCCGTGCTGTGCAATTGCTGCATCAGCTGCGGCGTTGCATCGGCCGGACGGTCATTGCCGTCTGGTCCGTGCCACCCGAGTCATAGCCCGGCCTGGGCCGGTCCGCGCGGTATGGTGTGATACCTTTCGCCCGCTCCCGCTCAGCGCGTAGCGTTTCCTCCGATGTCACGCCGACCAAGAGCGTGACGAGATGGTCCCGGGCCGGCTTGGCAACGCCGCCGGTCCCACCACAGAAGCGGAGGAGAAACGTCCATGACTACTGCAGCTGCCCTGCGGGCTGATGCGCCTGCGTCAACCACCAGCGTCTATACCGGCGCGGAATTCCTGGACAGCATCCAGGACGGCCGCGAAATCTACATCTACGGCGAGCGCGTCAAGAACGTCACGGCGCATCCCGCCTTCCGCAATTCGGCGCGGATGGTGGCGCGCTGGTACGACCGCTTTCATGAGAAGAAGGATCAGATCGGCGTCCTGACCGACACTGGTTCGGGACAGTTGACCCATCCGTTCTTCCTGGGGTCGCGAACGGCAGACGATCTGATCAGGGGGCGCGATGCGATCGCCGAATTGCAGAAGGTTGCGTTCGGCTGGATGGGCCGCTCGCCGGACTACAAGGCGGCATTCCTCGGCACCCTCGGTGCGAATTCGGGTTTCTATGGCGAGTATGCCGGCAACGCCCGGAAGTGGTATGCCCGGACCCAGGAGCGGCTCGACTTCTGGAATCACGCCATCGTCAATCCGCCGATCGATCGCGACCGCGCGATCGAGGATGTGCGCGACGTCTTCATGCATGTCGAGAAGGAGACCGATGCGGGCCTGATCGTGTCAGGCGCAAAGGTGGTCGCGACCGGCTCGGCGCTGACGCACTACAATTTCATCGCGCATTACGGCATCCCGATCAAGGACAAGTCGTTCGCGCTGATCTTCACGGCCCCGATGGATGCCAAGGGCGTCAAGCTTATCGCCCGCTCGTCCTATGAATTCACGGCGGCTGCGACCGGCTCGCCGTTCGACTATCCGTTGTCGAGCCGCTTCGATGAGAACGACTCCATCCTGGTCTTCGACAACGTGCTGATACCGTGGGAGAACGTCTTCATCTATGGCGACATCGACAAGATCAACCAGTTCTTCCCGGCGTCGGGTTTCGTCCCGCGGTTCACGCTGCACGGTGTGACGCGGCTTGCCGTCAAGCTCGACTTCATTGCCGGCCTGTTCTCGATGGCGGTCGAGGCGACCGGGTCGAAGGATTTCCGCGGCGTGCAGACGGCAGTCGGCGAGGTGATCGCCTGGCGCAATCTGTTCCACGGCATTTCCGATGCGATGGTGAAGTCGCCGATCGCCTGGCAAGGGACCGAGGGCTACAATTTGCCCAACCTGAATTACGGGCTGGCCTATCGCGTGTTTGCGCCGATGGCCTATCCGCGGATCAAGGAATTGATCGAGCGCCACGTCGCGAGCGGCCTGATCTATCTGCCGTCGAGCTCGGCCGATCTGGAAAGCGAAGCCATCCGGCCCTATCTCGACCGCTTTGTGCGCGGCTCCAACGGCTATGCCGCGATCGACCGGATCAAGCTGCTCAAGCTGCTCTGGGATGCCGTCGGCTCCGAGTTCGGCGGCCGGCATGAGCTCTACGAGCGCAACTATGCGGGCAATTACGAGAACCTGCGTGTCGAGACCCTGATGGCCGCGAGCGCCACCGGCGACCTCGGCGCGATGCAGGATTTTGTGCGCAACTGCATGAGCGACTACGACGTCTCCGGCTGGACGGCGAAGGACCTCATCAATCCCGATGACATCAACCTCGTCAGCCGCGGTCTGGTGCAAGGCTGACGACAGGGCTGACGATCTGGTAGACAGAATATCGGAGCCGCCGCGATCGCACGGCGGCTCCGTTCCGTTTTTCGCGCCACTTCATCCTTGCAGAGGGAGTTCACCGTCATGCTGTTCCACGTCGAAATGGAGGTGCGGATTCCGCACGATCTGCCGACTGAGCGAACCGACGCGCTGAAGCAGGCGGAACGCATCCGCGCCATGGAGCTGCAGCGCACGGGCGTCTGGCGCCATTTGTGGCGGGTGGCCGGACGCTACGCCAATGTCAGCGTCCTCGACGTGTCAGGCCCGCAGGAATTGCACGACATGCTGTCCAGCCTGCCGCTGTTTCCATTCATGGAGATCCGCGTCACGCCACTGTGCCGGCATCCGTCGTCGATCCACGACGACGACCGGTAGCGGCGGATTGGTGTCGCTCCCGGTTCACGCCATCCAGGGCGGCACTGGGAGATTTTTCTTGCGCAGGAAGTCCGGATTGAAGAGCTTGGACTGGTAGCGCTGGCCACCGTCCGCGAGGATGGTGACGATGGTCTTGCCTGGACCGAGGTCGCGTGCAAGCCGCATGGCTCCCACGACGTTGATCGCGCTTGAACCGCCAAGAACCAACCCCTCGTGCGCGACCAGGTCGAACAGGACGGGCAGCGCCTCCTCATCAGTGATCTGGTAGGCGATGTCGATCGGCGTGCCTTCAAGGTTCTTCGTCACACGGACCTGGCCGATGCCTTCCGTGATCGAGTCTCCTTCTGTCGTCAGCTCGCCCTTTGTGAACCAATTATAGAGAGCGGCGCCCATTGGATCGCTGAGCGCAATCTTCACGTCGGGATTGCGCTCCTTGAGGGCGCGCGCGATTCCACCCAGCGTTCCGCCACTGCCGACGGCACACGTGAAGCCGTCGACCGTTCCGCCCGTCTGTTGCCAGATTTCGGGGCCGGTCGTCCGATAGTGGCCGTCACGGTTCGCGACATTGTCGAACTGGTTTGCCCAGAATGCGCCCAGTTCGTCAGCGAGGCGACCGGAATAGCGGGCATAGTGGCCGGGGTCGGAAGATGGCACCGCGGGCATCAGGCGCAGATCGGCGCCGCACAGCCGCAGCATATCCTGCTTTTCCTGGCTTTGCGTGTCGGGCATCACGATCACGGAACGATAACCGCGCGCATTGGCCACGAGCGCAATGCCGATGCCGACGTTACCGGCAGTGCCTTCCACGATGATGCCGCCCGGCTTGAGCTGACCGCGCTGCTCGGCGTCGTTGATGATGGCGAGGGCCGCACGATCCTTGATCGAGCCGCCCGGATTGAGAAATTCGGCCTTGCCGTAAATGTCGCAGCCCGTGATCTCCGATGCCGCACGCAACCTGATCAGTGGCGTGTTGCCAATGGATTCTAGGAAGCCAGATCGAACGTTCATCGTTGCCCGCCCCAGCCGAACAGTGGCTTGATGCTATTTTTTCGTTGGTTTCGGAAAATTCCTTGTCGCTTGGTGTGCGAGATTGGAAGTCCTGGCCTCTGAGCGTGCTGCTATCGAAGACATCATGTGCCGACATGCTGAAGCAGCGCGTAAGGCTCAGTAGAGCCATTTTTTATGCGACGTACAATCTTCGTTTTTCGACGCTGCGGCTGCGGATCATTCTTGCAAGATGCGGGAGTTGATCCGGCGTTTGTTTGAGCATGATCTTTCCGGAAAACCGCTTCGCACTTTTCCGGATCATGCTTTAGTCGACGGCGGTGCGCGGGCGCCGGTGACGGCTTGCGGGGGAGACGCTTCCGGTGACGTCGGGGTATCCGGTCAGCGACAGTGTGTCGGAGCGGACGCCCCAGCTCTCGAGCCGGTCGAGGAAGCTCATGCCGAGCAGGTTGGTCTTCATCTGCCCGCGCTGCATCACCAGTGCCGGTACCGATTTCTCGACCAGCTTGCCGACCGCGAGCCGATCGAGCGTCAGCCGCGCCGCCTTGGTGTGACCGCCGGCGGTCTCGAGGTCGACATTGTATTCGAGCATGTCGGTCGGCAGCCCGATTGCCTTGGCGGTTTCCCAGGTCAGCACGACCGAGGTCGCGCCGGTGTCGATCACCATCGGCGCGCTGACGCCGTTGATCTTGGCGCGGAACGCAAACTCACCGCCCTGGCCACGGGTGATCTGAACTGCGGGGGCTGAGGCGGGGGTCAGCGCAGCGGTGGTGGTGCTGCGGCCGAGGATCTGGTTGAGGTTTTCCCTTGCGCGCGCGATCTGGTCGGGATCGCCATAGGTCACGACAGCGCCGGCGGTCGTCATCAGCAGCAGGATGACGAGGAGGATGCGGGTCACGGTGCGTCTCCGGCGGCCGCGCCGATCAGGCGCGCTTCGGATGCGGCTCCATGCGCTCGAGCCCGGCGTCCGCCATGCGCGCCGGCAAATTCGCCATCACCGTCAGCCGCTCCGTGCGGTCCATCTTGTGCCAGTGCGCGATCTCCGGAAGCGTGCGGCCGCAGCCGAAGCAGAGCTTCGTTTTGGGGTCCATCATGCAGACTGCGATACACGGCGTTTCTGAGCTCATTCTTCCAGTGTTGAACGGTTTCAGCCGCTGGTGCAAGCCGGCCGAAGCGCGATGCTGTCATCACGCCTCAGCTTTTTGTCGTGAGCATGGTCTCCCGCGCCATGCTGCTACAATCCGGTGCCGGCACTCATGATCGCCCTGCGGCGCACACGTGTGCGGTCGGCGCCCATCGTGGGCTCCGCGGGCTCCGGCTGCATCGGCGGCGATTCTTCCGCCATCGGCGCCAGCGCGCTCATCACCCGTTCCGGCGGCAAGGTCACGATCACCTCGGTGCCGATGCGCAGCTTGGACTTCAGCGTGAAGGTGCCGCCATGCATGTCGATCAGGCTTTTCGCGATCGGCAGGCCAAGGCCTGCGCCCTGTTCCGCCGACTTGATCGAGTTGGAGCCCTGGCCGAACGAGGCCAGCACGACCGGGATCTCGTCCTCGGCGATGCCGCTTCCGGTATCCTTGACGCTCAGATATTGCCCGCCCGACGCGGTCCAGCCGACCTTCAACCAGATCTCGCCGCCCTGCGGCGTGAACTTGATCGAATTGGAGAGCAGGTTGAGCACGACCTGGCGGATGGCGCGTTCGTCGCCCCAAATCCTGGGCATGCCATGCTCGAACACTTCGTGGATCGTGATGCCGCGGCTGGACGCGCGCAGCTTCAAGAGATGGTGGCAGTCGGCGACGACATGCACCAGTGCCACGGCTTCTTCATTCAGCTCGTAGCGGCCGGCCTCGATGCGTGACAGGTCGAGGATCTCGTTGATGAGGTTGAGCAGGTGCACGCCGGAATTATGGATATCGGCAGAATATTCCTTGTAGACCGGCACGGCGTGCGCGCCAAAAATCTCGCTCTTCATCACCTCGGAGAAGCCGAGGATGGCGTTGAGCGGCGTGCGCAGTTCGTGGCTCATCTGGGCCAGGAAGCGCGACTTGGCGACGTTGGCGGATTCGGCGCGGTGCCGCGCCTCATCGGAGATCGCCTTGGCCTGTTCCAGTTCGCCGATCAGCGCGTCCTTTTCGGCGCGGGCTTCCAGCGTCGCCAGCGTGGTCGAATGCAGGCGGTGCGCCAGCAGCGCGAAATAGCCCTCGGCGGCAAGCGCGAGCAGCGCCAGCACGTAATTGTCGAACGCCCCATTGAGCACCAGGTCGAGTGCGATGCCGACCGTCACTGGAACGGTCGCCGCGAGTGCCGCGATCGGCAGGCTCGCCGCCAGCATGCTGGAGACTGCGATCACCAGCAGCATCAGGAACATCATCAGCGTGTTGGAGGCCAGATCGCGCCCGGCGGGGTGGATCAGGATCGCGGTCCAGCACAGGCCGTAGAGCAGGTCGAGCAGCACGAAGCGCGTCCGCCATTTGCGGGTCACCGCGACCGAGGTCGGCTCGGCGAGGAAGCGGGCGCAGCTGCGGATGATCGCGAGATGGACGGCGAGGATGCCGACGGTCCAGGCGCCGGCCACGATCGGCTGCATCCAGAGGCCAAACAGCACGCCGGTCGCCACCACGAGCAGCATCACGACGTAGGACGCCGACATCCGGGTCTGGGCGTATTGCCGGAGCAGTTCGGCGTCGAACGCCGGGCGGGTTCCACTGGTTGACGTTAACCGATCCCGCGCCTCACGCACCCGCTGCGCGGCGGCACGCCGGCTATTCACCGGCGACGCCACCTGAGGGCCTGCCGGAAGCTGTACAACTTCAGGCTTTTCTGCGGGATTACTCATAAACAACACAAATCCTGCCCGCGAACCGCGCGGACTTTTTGCATTGTCTATCTGTGACGCCAAATCATTAAGCGATGACTTAAAGAGCTAAAGAAACTCGTTAACGGGGAGTTAAATTAACTTCTGCGCGGGCGTCTGCTCAAGTTGCACAAACCTTCTTCCACGCATGCTACCATCAGGCGCGCAGCTTAACGTTATAACTCCGAATGGCTCGACAGTGTTCGTTGGGGTGCATCCATGAGAGCCCAGTTTTTCGACAGACAGGACGCCACGAATCCTCTGAATGAGACAGTAGTTGACGGGTCGCCAGCGTTGCGAAGGATCATTAACGACACACGGCAGAGGCAACCATTTTTGTCGGAGCTTGTTGGCACAAACGATCGCAAGCTGCTCTTAGGCCTCGGATCTGGGGATGGTTGCGTACAGTTTAGTTCAACTGATGGGGCTCCGCCTTACTTGATGGCGGTGGGGACAATTGAGCACGAAGGAGGGGGTACGCAAGAGTTCTTGATGGGCGATACATCGACACCAATGCCGCGGCGCTATTGTCTTCCAATGGAGAAGGTAGCTGAGATTGCGGTCGCTTTCTTGGAAACTGGCGAGCGATCGTCGAGCGTGGAGTGGGAGGAAATTTAAGCCGCAGAGAGCGCGATACCGGAACCCCCAGCCTGTGTGCAAGGTGGTAAGACGGTGGGCGTTTTGCTCACGTCGGCCGGAGACTTATCTCTCGAAAGTAGGCGATTACGGTGACAGTGCACTCAATTCTCCCAGCCATGACCATACTCAACCCTCTTCCGGTTCGGACGGCTTCGGCCCGCGTTTGGCTGGCTTGAGGACGCGTCCGGTCAGGCGCTGCAGGCGGGCGAGAAAGCGATCGTCGCCGAGCGGCCGGCCGATGCTCTCGGCGGCGCGCAGGCGGTCGAACAGATCGGGCTCCGGCGCGCTGGCCAGCAGTTCGGCGAAGTCGGGGAAGCGCTCCCGGACTGCCGTCGTCCTTGCCGCGCACATGCGCGCGCGTGCTCGACCAGCGCCAGTCCTGCGCGCGTTGCACCAGCCGCGCCCGCACCGGGTTGAGTGCGACATACCGCAGGGCAGCGGCGAGATGTGGCTCGTCCATGGCGACGGCGCCGAACCGGCCCTGCCAGAAATGCCCGCTCTTGTTGCGCCGCGCCTGGATGATGCCGGCATAGGCGCGATGGACCCGCGCCAGCGCGCGGCGAAGCCCGTCCGGATCGGATGGCACCAGGATCAGGTGCACGTGGTTCGGCATTAGGCACCAGGCCCAGACCTCGACATCGGCCGCGCGGCAATTCTCGGCGAGCAGGTCGCGATAGAGCGCATAGTCGCTGTCGCCGAAGAAGGTCCGCGCCCGGCCATTGCCGCGCTGGGTGACATGGTGGGGATGACCGGGGATGACGACACGGGCGAGGCGAGCCATGTGGTATGTTGCATCGGGCAGGCAACAAGTCAATTTAGTGCACTGTCACCGTAATTGTTGCAAATTGTTGCAGCCATCAATTCGCGCGCTGCTCCGGGAGGGTGAGATAGGAGTTAACGGCGTCGGACATGCTGAGGTGACTGGAGTTGAAGGCGCGCGTGCCCTTGGGCTCACACCAACTGGAGTTGCCGCAAGTCGTGGGATTTGCGGTCCTTGCGCAGATTATCTCAGCGGGCAAGGGATCACCCCGCTAACTCCATTGAGGTGATGGGTAGATGCTGAAGCTTATGTCCGAAGAGACCACCGCACACCTTTTGTCGTTTTCGGCGGGAAAGAAGATCGCTTTCTTAGTGCTTCTGTACGAGAGGATGATTCCGGAGCTATGTTCTTTTTGCCTCACTGAGGGCCGTGATTTTTCTGTCTTTCAAAAAGCACGTAAGGAATTTTGGCAATGGTTAATGGGCGACGATTCGTCGATCTCTTGGGGGCAGTTCAGGGAAGACGTCCTTAGCGCAACACCTGACAGCGAAGATTTTGGCACTCTGGCGGCGTCATTCGCGTTGAATGCGGCTCTCGTTGCCGCAGATATTGCTGGGTTTATCGAGGATGGCCACGACAGCCGTATCGTTGAGGCAATTGGTTACGCGCGCGATTCGCTGGACGCTAACGCGACCAATGAGATGGGGGCGACCGTCTTTAATCGCGCTGTCGAGGACTATGTGAAGGCGCACCCGCTTGTGCAGAAGGAAGCGCGGACGGAGGAAGAGGACGTCGCATTCCTGAGCACGATGCAGGAGCCGCCATGGCCCGAGAATATAGTTTCAATGGTGCGCCAAAGAGCCGAAACCCAGCGCGGTTTGCTCAACTGAAAAGCTGAGGGTTGGCCGGGTTTTGGGCCGGTTTTAGTGATGGCAAGATAAAAGGGTTGGTTCCAAAGGTCGCCTAAGTCTTTGTCTACACATCGTCTTTTGTGGGATTGCGGTGACAGTGCACTAAACCGCCAACTAGAAGCTACAATTTCGGAATAATGGAAGTGTGCCCCTGATTTGCCCGACATGTCAAGTTGACCAATCGACTGCCGGGGGCCGGTCAGCTACTTTGCATGGGCTTGTTTTCGATATTTTGGCGGCGCGCACTTTCAAAGGGGAATTCTCCTTCGCGAGACGACGCCGCATGGCTGGTGACCCACCGACGTGGGTCACCGTGCCAACGCAAGCAGCTAGCGCTGCAAACGGGCGAGCAGGCTCGACGTATCCCAGCGCTTGCCGCCCATCTTCTCGACCTCGGCATAGAACTGGTCGACCAGCGCGGTCGCCGGCAGCGTCGCGCCGTTGCGGCGGGCTTCCGCCAGCGCGATCGACAGGTCCTTGCGCATCCACTCGACCGCGAAGCCGAAATCGTACTTGCCCTCGTTCATGGTCTTGTAGCGGTTCTCCATCTGCCAGGACTGCGCCGCGCCCTTGGAGATGGTCTCGATCACGGCCGCGACGTCGAGGCCGCTCTTCTTGGCGAAGTGGATGCCCTCGGAGAGGCCCTGCACGAGGCCGGCGATGCAGATCTGGTTGACCATCTTGGTCAGCTGGCCGGCGCCTGCCGGTCCGAGCAATTTGCACATCCGCGCATAGGCGCCGGTGATGATCGGCTCGGCGCCGGCATAGGCGTCCGCGCTGCCGCCGCACATCACCGTCAGCACGCCGTTCTCGGCGCCGGCCTGGCCGCCGGACACCGGCGCGTCGACGAACTTGAAGCCGGCCTTGGTGGCGGCGGCGTCGAGCTCCCGGGCGACTTCGGCGGAGGCGGTGGTGTGATCGACGAAGGTCGCGCCCTTCTTCATCCCGGCGAAGGCGCCGTCGGCGCCGATCGTGACCGCGCGCAGGTCGTTGTCATTGCCGACGCAGCACATCACGAAATCCTGGCCTTCGGCGGCGGCCTTCGGCGTCGGCGCCGTCTTGCCGCCGAACTTGTCGGCCCATTCCTTCGCCTTCGCCGCAGTCCGGTTGTAAACGGTGACCTCATGGCCGCCCTTTTTCACGAGGTGTCCCGCCATCGGGAAACCCATCACGCCGAGACCGAGAAAAGCGACTTTAGCCATATCTGTTACCTTGTGATTTGCCGTGGTGACCGCCCCCTTGAGACCTCCGGAAAACGTCGCGGCGGGCAGGGCATTCCGTCCATGGAAGGAGCCGCACCATACCCCCTGCGCAGCGGAGGGCAACGCCTTCGTTGGATGGCAGACCCCGGTTTTGTGCTAGGATCGCCCCACCAAAGAACTTCACAAAAATGGGAGTGTCTCGCATGGGCATGAGCGTGGGTGTGCTCGATCATTTCAATATCCGGACCCGGAATCTCGCCGCCACGGTGCGGTTCTATGAGGACATTCTGGGCCTGGAAAAGGGCGCTCGGCCGAACTTCGCGTTCCCCGGCGCATGGATGTACAGCGAGGGCAAGGCGGTCGTGCATCTGGTCGATATTTCGCAGACCAGCGAGGCGCAAAAGCCGGATTCCGGCGTCGTCCACCACGTCGCCTTTGCCAGCCAGGGCTTTGACGGGATGAGGCAGCGGCTTCAGTCCAAGGGCATGGAATTCGACTCGCGCCAGGTTCCCGGCGGCGACCTTTGGCAGATCTTCGTCAACGACCCCAACGGGGTCATGATCGAGCTGAACTACGAGGCCGCCAAGGAAGGCGGCGCGGCAGCGCCGGCCGAGCGGCGGGACGACGTCGGAGCGAGGTAGCCTTTTGCGCTGCAACGCTCTATGGGTCGTCGCTTGAACTTTTCAGGAGATGCGCGGTGAGCGTGACGCAGCAACAGGTTCTCGATTGCCTTGCCAAGGTGATGTCGCCGCGCGGCACAGCCTTGACCAACGCCAATGTGCTGTCGGCGATCACGGTCACCGACGGCAAGGTGTTCTTCTCGATCAACGTCGATGCGGCGGAAGCCCGCGCCTGGGAAAGCGTGCGTGCGCAGGCCGAGAACGCCGTGCGCGCCATTCCCGGCGTCAGCGTGGCGATGATCGCGCTGACCGCGGAGCGCAAGGCGGGCGCTGCGGCGCCTGCACCGCGCCCGGCTGGCGGCGTCCCGCCGGCGTCCGCACACCGGCATCCGCATCCGCCCGGCGCGCAATCGCCGATGGCTCGGCAGGCCGAGATTCCCGGCATCTCCGCCGTCATCGCCGTTGCCTCCGGCAAGGGCGGGGTCGGCAAGTCGACCACGGCGCTCAACCTCGCGCTCGGCCTGCGCGACCTCGGCCTGCGTGTCGGGCTGCTCGACGCCGACATCTACGGCCCGTCGGTGCCGCGGCTGACCGGTATCCGCGAAAAGCCGCAGCTCAACGACGACAAGAAGATGATCCCGCTGCAGCGCTTCGGCCTGTCGATCATGTCGATCGGCTTCCTGGTCGAGGAGGACACCGCGATGATCTGGCGCGGGCCGATGGTGATGTCCGCGATCACCCAGATGCTGCGCGACGTCGCCTGGGGCACCCTCGACGTGCTGGTGGTCGACATGCCGCCCGGCACCGGCGACGCCCAGCTGACGCTCGCGCAGAACGTCCCGCTCAAGGGCGCCGTCATCATCTCGACCCCGCAGGACCTCTCGCTGATCGACGCCCGGCGCGGACTCGCGATGTTCAAGAAGGTCAACGTGCCCGTGCTCGGCATCGTCGAGAACATGAGCTATTTCCAGTGTCCGCATTGCGGCACGCGCTCGGACATCTTTGGCCATGGCGGCGCCCGCCACGAGGCCGAGAAGCTCGGGGTGCCGTTCCTCGGCGAAATTCCCCTGCACATCGCCATCCGGACCGCGTCCGATTCCGGCACCCCGGTGGTCGAGAGCGAGCCGGACGGCCCGCACGCGGCGATTTACCGCGCGATCGGCGGCAAGGTCCGTGAGCAGCTGCAGGACGTCATCGCCGCAGCCTGAGGTTGCCTTTCCGTCGTCGCGGGCCGGGCTCTAAAGGCGTCGGCCTCGGCGGCGGTTCTTCACAGAACTGTCGCGCTGAACGGTTGCTGGACCGCTTTCGGCCTGTATGGTTGTGAAGAGATAGCCGAATCGTACCAGTCTGTCCGTCAGCTTGAACGAGTCCATCGCCAGGCCGTAACCGCGGGAAAGGCCGTGAGGCCACGATCAACATGGCAGCACCAGCAAAGAAAGCACGCCGCAAACATCTGACGCGGGAGAAGCGCGAAGAGGCTTCCCGGATGGCATTCAACATTGCGAAGAAATCCGACTCGATCAAGGAGGCCGCGGCGGCGATCTCGAAGACGTATGGCGTGAGCCACACGACCGCACAAAGCTGGATCCGGCGCGGGCGGCATTTGGCCGACCAGGCCAAGAAAGCGCGGGAAACGACGCGGCGCTGATTGCCCCGGTAGCCCGGTGGTTGAGCGCGGGCCGGACGGCCCGCACGCGGCGATTTACCGCGCGATCGAAGGCCCGATCCGCAAGCAACTGCAAGGCGACATCGCCGCGGCCCGGGCTTGGATTTTTCGGCCGATTCCCGCGTCATCAGACTTTCGTTTAATTGGCGCGGTCATGCCATTGTCGCGTTTCCGTGGGGCCGCCTTCCGTGTTAAAGGGCCGGCCAGAGCGCCTCGGCGGGCTGTGCAAGCGTCCCGCCGGAGAACTGCTTGCGGTCACTGGGAAACGCCCCTCAAGGAGAAGCCTTACGATGAAGCGTCGTGATTTTTTGAAAGTTTCTGCGGCCGGTGCTGCCGCGACGGCGGTTGCGGCGCCGGCGATCGCGCAGTCCTCGCCTGAAATCAAGTGGCGCCTGACCTCGAGCTTCCCGAAGTCGTTGGACACCATCTATGGCGGTGCCGTCGAGGTTTCGAAATACGTCGCCGAAATGACCGACAACAAGTTCCAGATCCAGGTGTTCGCGGCGGGTGAAGTCGTCCCCGGCCTGCAGGCGCTGGACGCGACCTCCAACGGCACGGTCGAGATGTGCCACACCGTCTCGTACTACTATGTCGGCAAGGACCCGACCTTTGCGATCTACGCGTCGGTGCCGTTCGGCCTCAACGCACGCATGCAGAACTCCTGGTGGTACCAGGGCGGCGGCGAGGCGCTCGGCAACGAGTTCTTCAAGAAGTTCGGCGTGATCGGTTTCCCGACCGGCAATACCGGCACCCAGATGGGCGGCTGGTTCCGCAAGGAGATCAAGACGGTCGCCGATCTCTCCGGCCTCAAATTCCGCATCGGCGGCATCGCAGGTCAGGTGCTGCAGAAGGTCGGCGTGGTGCCGCAGCAGCTCGCCGGCGGCGACATCTATCCGGCGCTCGAAAAGGGTACCATCGACGCCGCCGAGTGGGTCGGTCCCTATGACGACGAGAAGCTCGGCTTCCAGAAGGTCGCCAAGTACTACTACTATCCGGGCTTCTGGGAAGGTGGTCCGTGCGTGCACTCCTTCATCAACCTGGAGAAGTGGAACGCGTTGCCGAAGAACTACCAGGCGATCCTGACCAATGCGTGCGCCAATGCCAACAGCTGGATGAATGCGCGCTACGACATGCAGAACCCCTCGGCGCTGAAGCGGCTGGTGGCCGGCGGCACGCAGCTGCGTCCGTTCACCAACGAGGTGCTCGAGGCCTGCCTCAAGGCGACCAACGAGCTGTGGGGCGAGATTTCGGCCAAGAACGCCGACTTCAAGAAGTCGATCGACGCCATGCAGGCGTACCGTTCGGACCAGTATCTGTGGTGGCAGGTCGCCGAATACACCTTCGACAGCTTCATGATCCGCTCGCGCACCCGCGGCTGATCGGCGCAGCGTTCGCGCGAGGAGAACGCCGCAAGACAACAAGCAGGGGCTTCGCTTCCAGGACTGAAGCCCGCGCCAAGCTTCGACTTAAGTAGCCCGGCCTCCGCGAGGAGGCCGGGTTTTTTGCGTCTGGCATTCGGGATGGGGATGCTCCATGCTCGCGCCCGAAGCCTCGGCACGAAGGCGGCGCATGATCGGTCTCCGGTCATGACGGCAAAAAAGAAAAGGGGCGCGACGATCGCAAGCAGTCGACGCTCGGACAACACAATCATACAGGGCAGGATTCATTCAAATGAAGCGCAGGGATTTCATCAAGGTCACGGGTCTGGGCGTCGCTGGTGCCGCAACCGTCGCGGCGCCGGCCATCGCGCAGTCGATGCCGGAGCTCAAGTGGCGGCTGACGACGAGCTGGCCGAAGTCGCTCGACACGCTGCACGGCGGCGCCGAGCTGATGGCAAAGGCGGTGGGTGAAGCCACCGACAACAAATTCCAGATCCAGACCTTTGCCGCCGGCGAGATCGTGCCGGGCCTGCAGGTGCTCGACGCCGTGCAGAACGGCACCGTCGAGATGGGGCACACCGCGCCCTATTATTATTACGGCAAGGACGCGACCTTCACCTTCGGCTCCTCGGTGCCGTTCGGACCCAACATGCGCCTCAACCAGGCCTGGTACATGATCGGCGGCGGCAAGGAGCTGCTCAACGAGTTCTACAAGAGCTACAACGTCACCTCGCTGCTTGCCGGCAACACCGGCTGCCAGATGGGCGGCTGGTTCCGCAAGGAGATCACCAGCGTCGACGATCTCAAGGGCCTCAAATTCCGCATCGGCGGCTTTGCCGGAAAGGTGATGCAGAAGCTCGGCGCGGTGCCGCAGCAGCTTGCCGGCGGCGACATCTATCCGGCGCTGGAAAAAGGCACCATCGATGCAGCCGAGTGGGTCGGTCCCTACGACGACGAGAAGCTCGGCTTCCACAAGGTCGCGCCGAACTATTACTTCCCCGGCTGGTGGGAAGGCGGCCCGATGCTGGTGGCGATGATCAACCTCGACAAATGGAATGCGCTGCCGAAGCACTATCAGTTCGTGCTCGAGCAGGCCGGCCATCTCGCCAACAACTGGATGATGGCGCGTTACGACCAGGCCAACCCGATCGCGCTGAAGAAGCTGCTCGCGGTCGGCACCAAGCTGCGCCCGTTCCCGGCTACGGTGATGGAAGCCTCCTTCAAGGCCGCCAAGGAGCTGCATTCCGAGGTCTCGGCGACCAACGCCAACTTCAAGAAGGTCTACGATTCGCTGACGTCGTTCTCCAACAACGGCTATCAATGGTTCCAGGTCGCCGAAGTCGGCTACGACAATTTCATGGCGCGCCACTCGCAGGTGTGATCGCGGCTCTTAGTCTTAACCTCGCCCCGCTTGGGGGAGAGGTCGGATCGCATCAGCAGATGCGATCCGGGTGAGGGGTACAGGTCTCACAGCGTTCCGGACTCGTGGAAGCGGCCCCTCACCCCAACCCTCTCCCCGTAAGAACGGGGAGAGGGAGAAGAGAGCTCCGCCCGGAACCATCAGTTCCTCGACGCGACGCGGCT
This sequence comes from Bradyrhizobium septentrionale, assembly GCF_011516645.4. Classification (NCBI taxonomy): domain Bacteria; kingdom Pseudomonadati; phylum Pseudomonadota; class Alphaproteobacteria; order Hyphomicrobiales; family Nitrobacteraceae; genus Bradyrhizobium; species Bradyrhizobium septentrionale. Next base: position 6,791,251 of record NZ_CP088285.1, read on the forward strand.
TTCGAACACGCAGGAGCGCCAGTCGCTGGTCGCGCAATCGGTCGGCCAGCCGCCGCCGAGCGCCATGAACAGCGCCGCGGTGTCGGACAGCCGCGTCGCCACCGCCTGCACGCGGGTGATCGCGGCATTCAAATAGACCTGCTGCGCGTTCAGCACATTGACCTGATTGACTTGGCCGAGCCCGAGCTGCTTCTGCACGATGTCGAGGCTGGCCTTGGCGGCGTCCTCCGCCTTGATCGCGGCCTGCACGGCACGGGCGTCGGCCTGCAGGCTGCGCAGCGCGTCGGCGACGTTCTGGAACGCCGTGATGACGGCCTGGCGGTACTGCGCGTTGGCCTGCTCGAGCGCGGCCTCCGCTGCCTTTTGCTTGTGGTAAAGCGTCAATCCGTCGAACACGGTCTGGGTCGCGCTGCCGGCAACCGTGTAGAACAGCGTCCCCGGCGTGAACAGCTGGGCGGCGTTGAAGGCGGTCGAGCCGGGGTTGGCAGAGATGGTGAAGCTCGGCAGCCTTGCTGCGATCGCGGCACCGACCAGCGCGCTTGCCGAATGCAGATTGGCCTCGGCCGCCCGCACGTCGGGGCGCTGCGCCACCAGCGTGCTCGGCAGGCTCACCGGCAGATTGGCCGGCAGCGCGAGCCGCTGCAGGTCGAATTTCTGCAGGATCTCATCGGCGGAGAATTGCCCGGCCAGCGCCGTGAGCAAATCGCGCTGGATCGCGAGCTGCTTCTGCAGCGGCGGCAAGGTCTCCTCGGACTGCGCGAGCGCCGCCTGCTGCGCCAGCACGTCGACCTGCGCCGCCTGGCCGGCATTGAACTGGTTCTGCAGAATGCCGAGGATGTCGCGCTCGACCTTGATGATGTGCTCGGTGGCGGCGATCTGGCCGCGCAGCGAGGCCTCCTGGATCGCCGCCGTCACCACATTGGAGGTGAGCGTCAGATAGGCTGCCTCGAGCTGGAATTGAGCCTGCTCGGTGAGCGCGTCGAGGCTCTCGACGTTACGCATGTTCTCGCCCCACACGTCGGGCACGAAGCTGATATTGAGCTGCGCGGTGTACAGCGTGTAGCGGGCCTGCGCCGTGTTGCCGGGCCCCGACACGGCGTTGGAGACGAGCTGGTCGGACGGGGTGAAGTTTGCACCGACTTGCGGAAAGTACAGGCCGCGCTGTGCCAGTGCGTTGAAGTTCGCCAGCCTGATCGCGGCCTCCGCCGCCTGCAGCGACGGATTGCGCTCGACCGACAGGCGGATCAGCTGGTTGAGCGGCGCGGAGCGGAATGCGGCCCACCAGCGTGTCGGGATGTCGGCGCCGTTGACGAAGCGTTGCCCGGACACGCGCGGTCCGGCCGGATCGGATGGCGGCGATTGCAGCTTCTCCGGCGTGTAGCCGGCGACGGTGGGGGCGGGCGGCGACGAGAAATTGGGGCCGACCGCGCAGCCTGCGAGCATGAGGGCGCCGGCGGCCGCGGCCAGCCCGCGCATCGCGGCAGCGGCATGACGTGGCGTGCTGATGCTGAAATCGTCCATGGCACGCCCCCTAATGCGCGGCTTCGGGCGGCGCCGCGGCAGGCGTCTCGCTGGGCGCGGCGGCGCGTTCGCGCGACAGGAAGATCTTGCGCAGCGCGGGTGCTACGATCAGGAGCAGCAGCGGGCCGATGAACATGCCGCCGACCACCACGGTTGCGAGCGGCCGCTGCACCTGGCTGCCAATGCCATGCGACAGCGCGGCCGGGAACAGGCCAACGCCCGCGGACAGCGCGGTCATCAGCATCGGGCGCATGCGCTGCTCGGCGCCGTTGAACACCGCCTCCGCAATGCTCTGGCCCGACGCGCGCAGCTCGCGGAAATAGGTGATGTTGAGAATGCCGTCCATCACCGCGACGCCGAACAGCGAGATGAAGCCGATCGCGGCCGAGATCGAGAAGTCGAGCCCGGCGAGGTAGAGCGCGATCAGGCCGCCGCCGACCGCGAAGGGAATGCCGGCCAGCGCCAGCAGGCTGTCGCGCAGCGAATTGAACAGGCTGTAGAGCAGCACGAAGATCAACAGCAACGTCACCGGCACCACGATCATCAGCCGTGCCTTGGCGGCTTCGAGATTGTCGAACTCACCGGACCAGATCATCCGGTAGCCGGTGGGCAACGGCACGGCTTGCGCGATCCTGGCCTGCGCCTCCGCCACCGTGCTGCCGAGATCGCGGCCGCGGACGCTGAACTTGATCGGGATGTAGCGCTGGCTGCGCTCGCGATATATGAACAGGGCGCCGGTATCGAGCGAGATGTCGGCAAGCTCGCTCAGGGGGATATAGGCGTTGGTGCCCGACGGGGTGGCATAGGCGACCTTGATGTCGCGCACCGCGTCGATACTCTGGCGGAATTTCGGGTCGAGCCGCACCACCACGCCGAACTGCCGGTCGCCCTCCAGCACCGTCGTCGCATTGGTGCCGCCGAGCGCGGCCTGCACCACGGTGGTGACGTCGCCGGTGTTGAGGCCGTAGCGCGCGGTCTTTTCCCGGTTGACCCGGATGTTGAGATTGGGCTGGCCAACCAGATGGAAGATGCCGAGATCGGCGACGCCGCGAATTTTCGCCATCTCCTGCGCGACCTTGGTCGCGAGCCCTTCGAGCACGTCGAGATTGGGGCCGATGATCTTGATCGAGTTCGCGCCCTTCACCCCGGAGAGCGCCTCCTCGATGTTGTCCTGGATGTACTGCGAGAAGTTGAAGGTGACGCCGGGCATCTCCTCGTCGAATTCCTTCTGCAGCTCCTCGGTGAGCTTCTCCTTGGTCAGACCCGGCGGCCACTGGTCGAACGGCTTGATCGGCGCGAACAGCTCGACATTGGAGAAGGCCGAGGCGTCGCTGCCATTGTCGGGGCGGCCGTGCTGCGACACTACCGTGATGATCTCGGGGTGGCGCAGCAGGATCTCGCGCATCTTGCGGGTCGGATCGGTGCCGGCCTCGAGCGAGATCGTCGGCGGCATCGAGGCGCGGATCCAGAAATTGCCTTCCTCGAGCGCGGGCAGGAATTCGCTGCCGAGCCGGCTCGCCGCCAGCGCGCTAAGGCCGAGGAACACAATGCCGGATGCAACCGCGATCTTCAGATTGGCTTGCGACCAGCGCAGCACCGGCGTGTAGCTCTTGCGCAGCCAGCGCACGATGACGGTTTCGGTTTCCTCGATATGCCGCGGCAGCAGCAGCGACGCCAGCACCGGCGTCACCGTGAAGGTCGCCAGCAGCGCGCCGGCCAGCGCATAGCCATAGGTGCGCGCCATCGGGCCGAAGATCTGGCCCTCGACGCCCTGCATGGTGAACAGCGGCACGAAGGCGGTCACCGTGATGGCCGCGGTGAAGAACACCGCCTTGTCGACCTGCAGCGCGCTGACGAAGATCATGCGCAGCCGCTCGGTCCAGCCCGGCGCGGGTCCGCCGTGCTGCGTCGTCGGGTCGCTCCCCCAATAGCCCTCGGCGAGGTTCTGCAGCACGCGCAGCCGGTTCTCGGGACTGGACTGGAAGTTGCGGAAGATGTTCTCCATCATGATGACGGCGGAATCGACGATGATGCCGAAATCGACCGCGCCAAGCGACAGCAGATTGGCGTCCTCGCCCTGCAGCACCAGGATGATGATGGCGAAGAACAGCGCGAACGGGATGTTGGCGCTGACGATCAGCGCGCTTCTGAGGTCGCCGAGGAAGACCCACTGGATGACGAACACCAGGAGACAGCCGAACAGCAGATTGTGCAGCACCGTGTGGGTCGTCACGCTGACCAGCGAAGAGCGATCGTAATAGGGCACGATCTTGACGCCCGGGGGCAGGGTGCCGTCGCCGTTGATGCTGGCGACCTCTTCCTCGACCCTGGGGATGATGTCGTTGGTGTGCTGGGTGCGGCCCATCACCACGATCGCGGCGGCGACGTCGTCATGGCCGTCCTTGCCGGCGATGCCGAGCCGCGGCACATAGCCGATCGACACCTTGGCGACGTCCTTGATCTGGATCGGCAGCCCGTTCGACTGGGTCAGGACGATGTTCTCGATGTCCTGGACCCTGTAGCCCTTGGTGATGTCGTCATCGCCGCCGGAATTGATCAGGCCGATGCCGCGGATATTGACGGATTGCTGGCCGATCGCGATCTCGCGGCCGCCGACATTGACATTGGAATTGCCGAGCGCGCTGATCAGCTGCGGCACGGTGATGTTGTAGGCCTCGAGCTTGGCGAGGTCGGCGTCGACGTTGAACTGCTTGGTGGTGCCGCCCCAGGAGTTGATCTGCACCACACCCGGAAGCGTCATCAGCCGGCGGGCAACGACATAGTCCTGCAAGGTCCGCAAATTGGTCAGGCCGAAATTCGGCGGACCGACGAGCTGGTAACGGTAGATCTCGCCAACCAGGCTCGATTGCTGGATCTGCGGGACCTGATTGCCGGGCAGCTGGACGTTCTGCGTGAGGCTGTTGGTGGCCTGGGTCAACGCGAAATAATAGTCGACGCCATATTTGAAGGTGACCCGCACGAAGGACAGGCCGTAGAACGAGGTCGAGCGGATGTTGACGACGCCGGGCGTCGAGTACAGCCCGACCTCCATCGGGATCGTGTAGTACTTCTCCATTTCCTCGGCGGACAGCCCGGCGGCCTGCGCCGTGATCTCGATGATCACAGGCGCCGGGTTCGGATAGGCCTCGATGTTCAGCTTGGCGAACGCCGTGAACCCGGCGGCGCAGAACACGATGAGGCCAAGCACGATGACGGCGCTTCGGGTCAGGCCGAACTGGAGGAGGCTCTTGATCAAGGTGCTGCACTTCCTCTTGGGGTGACGAGCGCGCGGTCAGCGTCGCATCCGGCGTGCTATCCGGTGGCCGCATTGGCGAACTTGTTACTGAGGAAGATCGCGCCGCTAGGAGCTTGTCTGGATAGTCGCTGTTCAAATCTGGTCGGGTCTGATTCAACATTGGGCGATGAGCAAGTATTTTCGGCCTTGGAACATCGATCAGACGCTGCTTCTGCCGCCGAATGTGCAGGACTTCGTGCCGAAAGGCCATGTCTCGCGGTTTATGGTTGATCTGGTGCGGGAGAGCCTCGATCTCAGGGAGATCATGGGCAGCTATGTGAGCGGGCTTGGGCAGCCGCCGTTTGATCCGCGGATGATGGTGGCGCTGCTGCTGCATAGCTATGCGAGTGGGCTGTATTCGTCGCGTCGGATTGCCAAGGCCTGCCGGGAGCGGAACGATTTTGTGATGATCGTGGCGCTGGATGCGCCGGATTTTCGGACGATCAGCGACTTTCGCAAGCGACATTTGAAGGCGCTCGGCGCGCTATTCGTGCAGGTTCTGAAGTTGTGCGAGACGGCCGGGCTGGTCAAGCTCGGTCATGTCGCGCTGGATGGTACGAAGATCAAGGCGAACGCGTCGAAACACAAGGCGATGAGTTATGAGCGCATGAAGAAGCGCGAGGCGGAATTGAAGGCCGAGGTCGCTCGCATGCTGGCGGCCGCCGAGGCGGCGGATGCCTCGGAGGATGAGACTTTCGGCAACAGCGACGAACTGCCGGACTGGACCGTCGACAAGCAGAAACGGCTGGCGAAGATCCAGCAAGCGATGGCGGCGCTGGAAGCGGACGCCAAACTGGCGGCGGAGGAAGAGCGCCGCATCGAGGCCGAAAAGGAACAGCAGCGCCAGGCCGAAGGCCGCAAGAAGCCGGGCAAACCGGCGGCGCTGCCATCGGAGGAACCCAATCCCAAGGCGCAACGCAACTTCACCGATCCGGAAAGCCGCATCATGAAGTCGAAGGATGGCTTCGTTCAGGCCTATAATGCCCAGGCGGCCGTCGATGCACATGCCCAGATCATTGTCGCGCAAGAACTGACCCAGCACGGCAGCGATCAGGGCCAGTTGGTGCCCCTGATCGAGGCCATCGAGAGCAATCTTGGCCGCAAGCCGCGGCAGGCCTCAGCGGATTCCGGCTACTGCAGCGAAGCCAATCTCGAAGCGCTCGACACACGCAGCATCGATGGCTATGTCGCGCCCGGACGCGCCAAACACCCGACAGTAGCGAACGGAAAAGTCGGCGGCCCGCTGACACAGGCCATGCGAAAGAAGATCGACGATGGCGGCTTCGAAACACCCTACCGATTGCGAAAGCAAGTGGTGGAGCCGGTGTTCGGGCAGATCAAACAGGCAAGAGGCTTCCGCCAGTTCCTGTTGCGGGGCATCGAGAAAGTGCGCGCCGAGTGGACAATGATCTGCACCGTCCATAACCTCCTCAAGCTGTTCAACCTCGCAAACGCAGCCTGAGCCTGCTACTCTACAACAAATGCCCGTCACGAAAACATATCTGGACGGGCTCCTAGAGGCGACCTTTTCACCGGCGCCGAGGCCCGAGAGGATCTGCCGCCAGCCGTCCTGCTCCATGCCGATCGTCACCGTGCGGCGGTCGAATTTGCGGCCGTCGGTCGTGACCCACACCGTCATCGTTCCGTCGCCCTCGCGCACGATCGCGTCCGAGGGCACGCTGACCGACAGTTTCGGCGGCTCGGTTTCGATGGTGAAGCTCGCCAGCATGCCGGCGCGCAGCTTGTGCTGGGGATCGTCGATCACCGAGCGCACCAGCTGACGGTGCGAGGTCGGATCGATGTTGAGGCCGAGCGTCGTCACGCGGCCGCGAAACACCTCGTTCGGATAGGCGGGCAGGCGGACCTCGACCGGTTGGCCGATCCGGTACGAGGGAGCATCGGTCTCGATCACATTGGCGACCATCCACATTGTCGAGATGTCGGCCAGCGAGTAGGGCGCAGGTGCATTGCCGGGCTGCACGTAGAGCCCCGGCGCGGCGTTGCGCGCGATGATCCGGCCCGAGATCGGGCTCGGCACCACCAGGATGGAATCGACCTTGCGGTCGGCGACGATGCGGTCGATCTCGGCGTCGGTCTTGCCGAAGATGCGCACCGCGTCGCGGGCGGCCTTGTAATTGCCTTCGGCGGTCTGCTGATCCGACGTCGCCTGGTCGACGTCCTTCTGCGCGCCGCCGCCGGTCTTCAGCAGCTGCCTGACCCGCGCCAGCGTCCTGATCTGCAGTTCGAGCACGCCGGACGAGGCGAGCAGCGACGATTCCGCCTGCAGCAGGTCGGGGCTGTCGATCGTGAACAGCGTGTCGCCCCTGGCAACCTCGTCACCGACATTGAGCGGCGTGTCGACGATCCTGCCGGGGTTCGGCGTGAACGCCTGCACCAGCATGTTCTGGTTGAAGTCGATCGAGCCGACCGCGTTCTTCAGTGTCCGGAACGAACGTTGCTCCGCCGCCATGACCTTGAGCGAGGCCGCCTGCTTGTCGCTCAGCGCGACGTATTGCTGCTCGACGTTGACATCCTGCGGCGCGGTCTCCTGCGCGGCCGAACTCTGCGCGGCCTTGGCGCTCACGACGCCGTCGGCGCGCGTCATCAGCCACGCGCCGGCGAGGAGCACGGCCAACACCGGCATCGCCGCAAAGCCCATATGCTTCATTCGAAATGACATCGCCCGCCCGGCCAATCCTGCATGAAAGCCTCGCGCGAGGATCGAGGTCTTGCCGCATATTGGGCAGTCGTCGAGCTCTCGGCGAGAACGAGCAATCTGTTATCAGGGCTTGCTGACGCCAGCCTTACGCTGGCCGGCCCATTCATGCGGGGGGTGCGCCGATTTTGATTGCAGCCGGTAGGCGTTTATCTATTTTCAAGTAATGGCCGGTGCGGCCGGCCATAGCGAAAACATAGCGCGGGTCGCGCAATCGAGGCGTTGTGCCCAAATGCGTGTCGTTTGCACATCGTGATTGCCCAAGGTGATTGCCCAAGGCGATTGACCAAGGCGCGATCCGTCGCGCATCGTCTCGTGGCTGGCGCATCGCGACAAGGTGTGCAAACGGAAGACATGGAATACGGAAGACATGGAATGAAGACAGGACTGCTGCGATGCGCCTTTTGATCGTCGAGGACAATGTCGAGCTCTCGAGACTTCTCGCCAGCGGGCTGATGGCGGCGGGGTATGAATCCGATGTCGTCAACAGCGTTGCCGAGGCGCGTGATGCGCTGCGCAGCGTCACCTATGCCGCCATGATCCTCGATCTCGGGCTGCCCGACGGCGACGGCCTGTCGGTGCTGTCGGAGCTTCGCCGCAAGACCGACCCGCTGCCGGTGCTGGTGCTGACCGCGCGCAACGGCCTGCAGGATCGGGTCAACGGCCTGCGCAGCGGCGCGGACGACTATCTGGCGAAGCCGTTCGCGCTGGAAGAGCTGGTGGCGCGGCTCGAAGCCATCCTGCGCCGACCCGGCCAGCTGCTCGGCTCGTCGCTGAAGCTCGCTAATCTGGTCTACGACACCGAGAGCAAGCAGGTGTTCGTCGACGGTGCGCCGCACGTGTTCTCGGCGCGCGAGACGTCGGTGCTGGAGATCCTGCTGCGGCGGCAGGGGCGGGTGGTGCCGAAGAAGAACGTCGAGGACCACATCTTCGGGCTGTCGGGCGAGGTCGCCTCGAACGCAGTCGAGGTCTATGTGTCGCGCCTGCGCAAGCTGCTCGCCGAGCACCACGCCAAGATCATCATCCACACCATTCGCGGCGTCGGCTATCTGATGGCGGAGGAGAAGTAGCGGTGTTCCGCTTCAAGTCGCTGACCTCGCGGATCGTGTTCCTGCACATCGTGGCGGTTGCGGTCGCTGCGATCTTCCTGCCGCTCTTGCTGCTGTGGCTGTTGAATACCGAGATCGACCATCTGCATCGCGAGGCGATGCGCGATCAGGCCGCCGATCTCGGCCAGAACCTCTCGGTCGGTTCCAGCGGCAAGGTATCGCTCAATCTGCCTGACAGCCTGAGGGGGCTCTATTCCGACGCCTATGGCCGCTACCGCTACGACATCTACGATGCGGACGGCCGCGTGCTGTTTTCGTCGCATCGCGAGGCGCCGCCACTGCCGGCCTCGGTCGACCGGATCTCCGGTGCCAGCGTCACCAGGCTGCTCGGCGACCAGACGCTGCGCATCCAGGTCGCCGAGGACCTGTCGCATCGCGACGTCATCATCGATGACATCGTCACCAACTTCTTCCGGCGGGTGGGCTGGATCACGATCCCGATCCTGCTGATCCTGCTTGCCGCCGATATCCTGATCTTCCGCCGCGCAATTGTCCCGTTGTTGCGCGCCTCGGAGGAAGCCAGAAGCATCGGACCGGCCAGGACCGACATCCGTCTGCCGACCGAGGGGATTCCGACCGAGATCCTGCCGCTGGTGACCGCCGTCAACCAGGCGTTCGACCGGCTGGAGGACGGCTTTCACGTACAGCGCCAGTTCACCGCCGACGCCGCGCATCAGCTTCGCACCCCGCTCGCGATCCTCAGGACCCGGATCGAGACGCTGAACGCGGCCAAGGGGACCAGCGAGCTGCATGCCGACATCGAGAGCATGAGCCGCATCGTCAACCAGCTGCTCGAGATCGCGGAGCTCGATACGCTGGTGCTGGATCCCGGCGAGACCGCGGACCTGCGCGCGGTGTGCGCCGAGGTGGTCGGCTCGATCGCGCCCTATGCGCTGGCGCAGCAGAAGGACATCGCGCTTCGCGGCACCGACAGTGCGGTCCGGGTCAGGGGCAATGCCGAGATGCTGCAGCGGGCGATCTTCAATCTGGCGGAGAACGCCATCAAGTACACCGCCGATGCGACCTCGGTCGATGTCGAGGTGCACGAAGATGGCTCGGTGCAGGTGCGCGACTGCGGGCCGGGGATTGCGCCCGCCGAGCAGGGCCTGATCTTCCAGCGCTTCTGGCGCGGCGATCGGCAGTGCACGGACGGCGCGGGGCTCGGGCTCTCGATCGTGCGCGGCGTCGTCGACGATCACGATGCGACGGTGAGGGTGGAGAACCTGCCGGCCGGCGGTGCCCAGTTCACGCTGCGCTTCCGCCTTGCCGAGGCGGAGCCGGCGTCGTGAGACGGCCTGCGGCCGAACAGAGCGTTTTGGGCGAGATGGTGATGCACCCGAAAGCGGACGTCTCACGCTTCAAGCTGTAGCCTTCAACCGCTGTGGCCAGCTTGGGCCACCAGCCAATCGCCGACGACCGACTCGATCGCTGTTTGGTAGGCCGGATGCCGCGCCGGCGTCAGATCCCACGCCCGCGGAGCCTTGAAGCTCGTTGCCTGGTCGGCGGCATCAGTCAGGTAGTGGTCCATGTGGTCGATGATCCTGAGCTCGCCGCGGCCGGGGTGGGCGCTGTTGACGTTCTGCAGAATCGCCCGGCTGTCGGCTTCACCGGTGATAAAATCCGCGTTTCCGTAAACCACCAGCACGGGCAGGTCGAGCGGCGCCCACAACGCCGGCAGGTTGAGAGCGGCGACCTGGCGCAGGTAAGCGTCCGAAGCCGGATACTTGATCATCGCTGCAGCGGCCGGCCGTTCAGCCAGCAGCGCCGCGCGTGGCTGGCCCTCGATCAGGAGGCGATGCATCGCCCATTCCTTGAGCGCCATGCGGTCGGCGACCGCGGCAGGCGCCAGCCCTTCCAGTTGCAATTGCCGGCGCACATTGACGAGCTCGTACTCGAACCACGTCGTGCCCACGCCTTGCATGACGACGATGCCACGCACCGGGTCGCGTGCCGCGGCCATCGGCGCTTCCACGCTGCCGATGCTGTGGCCCAGAATGAAGACCCGCTCGGGATCGACCTCCGGCCGCTGCTTGAGCATCCGCAGGCCGGCGACGTAACCGGCGAGCTCGCCTTCGAGATCCACTTCCTTGGCCGGCGGCCCTTCGCTGTCGCCGACGCCGCTCTTCTCAACCCTGAGAGTGACGAAGCCGCGGCGCGTGAGGGCGGTGAGCAGGCGCCGGTAGGGCTCGGCGACGTCGTGATCGGGATCGAAGGAATAGTCGACGCTGTAGCTGCCGATGCCGCCGATCAGCAGCACCGCCGGTCGCCGACCGGCAGCAGGCGCCTGCGGCGTGGTCATGATCGTGCGCCGAAGTCCGGTCGGCGTTGTGACGGCGTCATAGGTGAAATCGACGCCGGAGGCAGTCTCGAACGGTACAGCGCCGAGCGTGATGGCCAGTGTGAGGGGTTGGCCGGCGCGGCGCAGCTCGACGCGGATGGTGTCGCCGGCGCGGTGCAGCCGCACCTCGCGCAAGAAGTCGTCAACTGCGGCGAGCCGCGTGCCGTCCACCGACACCACGACATCACCGGAGACGACGCCGGCTTGAGCGGCCGGCGAGCCGGCGATGACGCGCGCGGCCAGCACGCCAGGCCCAATCGAGCCGGTTCCTGCCGGCAGCGGCGTGGCCGTAATGCCGAGCAGTCCGCGACGTCCGAGATCGAGCGCCGACCCCGGGGTCGCCAGGACGACCGAGAGCAGGATCGAGCAAAGCAGTCCGATCAGGTGCTTGTACATCACACCGACCTCCCCAGGAGCGGTTTGCGGTGCGCCAGCTTAGGGACAGTGCGCAGTCGCCGCAATCACTGCGGCTGCCATTTCGGGCCGTGCGCAAAGGCCGTGCAGTAAGCCTGCGGGTCTATTTCACCTTGCCGTCGGACAGGTCCATGATCATGCGGGTGGTCAGGTACAGGCGCGGCACGATGCTGTTGATCTGCACGTATTCCGCATCGTTGGAGTGGGCGCCGAAGCCGGACAGGCCCATGCCTTCCACCACGGCTCCCTTGGTCTTGAGGGCGGCGAATGCCGCGTCGGTGCCGCCGCCGGTGGCTATCTCGGCCACGTTCAGCGACATGCCCAGGTCCTGATAGATCGTCTTGCCGTGGCTTGCCACGCGGCGCGAAGCGTCGTTGGCTTCGAGCGGCGGGCGACGCACCTCGAATTTCACGTTCACCTTGGTGTCGGGTAGCAGGCGGTTCTTGATCTTGTCCTGCAGGGCCTTCTCGAGCTCGTCGAAATCCGCAACCTTGAGCGCGCGCGCATCGGCTTGGGCGGTGGCCTCGGCGGGGATCACGTTGCGGTTGGTGCCGGACTTGGAAACCGTCCAGTTCAGCTTCAGGCCCTGCTCGGGCTTGGACAGGTCCTTCATCTGCAGCACCTGGTGCGACAGCTCATAGAGCGCATTGACGCCGCCTTCGGGCCTGGCGCCGGCATGCGACGACTTGCCCTGCACCGTGAGATAGGCCGAGCCGATGCCGCTGGTGGCGAGGCGGAGCGTGCCGCTGGCGTCGCTGCCTTCGAACGAGAACACGGCATCCTGCTCCGCGGCGACGCGGGTGATGGTGCTGCGCCAGCCGGGCGAACTGATTTCCTCGTCGCCGTTGATCAGCACGGTGAGGGTGCCGTAGTCCTTGAAGTTGAGCTTCTGCAGCAGCGCGACGGCATGGATGATGGTGGCGATGCCCTGCTTGTCGTCGGCAATGCCGAGCCCATAGGCTTTGTCGCCATCGACGCGGAAGGGTTGGTCCTTCAGCATGCCCTTGAGATACACCGTGTCCATGTGCGCGATCAGCAAGATCTTCGCGCTGCCGGTGCCCTTGAAAACGGCCTGCACGGCGGGGCCGATCTTCTCGGGCGTGTCGTCCAGCCGATAGATGTCGGTGGTTTGCAGGATCTCGACCGCGCCGCCGATCTGCTTGAGCTGTCCGGCGATGCGCTCGGCGATCTGGTTCAGGCCCTCGATGTCCTTGCTGCCGGATTCGATCTGCACGAGGTCGCGCAGGGTGTCGAGCAGCGGCTGCTGCTCCTGCTGCGCCAGCGCGCGAAGGTCGGCCTCCGGCGCCGCATGCGCCACGGGCGCGGCAACGGCCAGGCCGAGCGATAGCATCAGCGGGCGAACGAACGAGCGGGCGGAACGCGATTGGGGCATGGGTGGGGTCTGTGAGTTCGGGGACGATCGGTGTCCGGTGTCTTCACAGGCCTCACGACCGCCGTCAACAGGCGCGGCGTGCCGTGCTGCCGCGAGGCACGCCGAAAGCGCTGAAGCCCGCGACTGCTTCGGCTGGGCCGGAATCCTACAGCTCTGTTCTCACCTTCCAGAGCTCCGGGAACAGCACGATCTCGAGCATCCTGCGCAGATAGGAGACGCCGGAGGTGCCGCCGGTACCTTGCTTCAGGCCGATGATGCGCTCGACCGTGGTGACGTGGTTGAAGCGCCAGCGGCGGAAATAATCCTCGAAATCGACCAGTTTCTCCGCCAGTTCGTAGAACATCCAGTAGGTTCCGGGAGAAGCGTAGATCGTCTTCCAGGCGGCCAGAACCTTGTCATTTTCGCTCCGCGTCGCGCGCCAATCGGTGCGATGCGCGTCCTCGCCGATATCGAAGCCATTGCGTCCGAGCAGAAGCAAGGCCTCGTCGTAGAGGCTGGGTGCGGCAAGAATCTCCTCCAGCCTCGCGACGATGTCGCCGCGATGATCGTGCGGGTGCAGCATCGCCAGGTTGCGGTTGCCGGCCAGGAATTCGATCGCACGGTACTGGTATGACTGGAAGCCGGAGGACTGTCCGAGCCGGTCGCGAAACTTGGTGTATTCGCTCGGCGTCATCGTCCGCAACACGTCCCAGGCATTGTTGAGTTGCTCGAAGATCCGCGCCATGCGCGATAGCATCTTGAAGGCGGACTGAAGCTGATCCTGGCGAATGGCTGTGATCGCCGAGCAGATTTCGTGTATCGCAAGCTTCATCCAGAGCTCGGACGTTTGGTGCTGGATGATGAACAGCAATTCGTCATGCGCGCCCGAGAGCGGCTTCTGGGCTCCCAGCACAAGTTCCAGATTCAGATAGTCGCTGTAAGACATGCGTCCCGCAAACGACATCTGGGCGCCTTCCTGGGAGGGGTCGTAGGGTTTGTCGGTCATGTCACCAGGGCCCTTTTGCGATATTCGGCGGTGTCCCACCGTCGGTTGGCGATGACGTCAGCGATCACGTCGACCGCGGCGCGAACCTCCGTTTCCCCGATGTAAAGCGGCGTGAAGCCGAACCGTATCGCGTCCGGCGCCCGGAAATCGCCGATCACGCCGCGCGCGATCAGTGCCTGCATGATCGCGTACCCATTGTCGTGACGGAACGAGACCTGGCTGCCGCGTTTGCTCCCGTCGCGCGGTGAGGCCAGCTTCAGCTCCTGGCAGCGCGCCTCCACTTCGCGGATGAACAGCTCGGCGAGCGCGATCGACGCCTGACGCACGTCGTTCATGCTGACGCCGTCCCAAACATCGAGCGCGGCGTCCAGCGCGGCCATCGCAATCACCGGCGGCGTTCCGACCCGCATCCGCTCGATCCCCGAGCCGGGCCGGTAGTCGAGATCGAATGCAAACGGCGACTGATGTCCCATCCATCCCGACAGCGCCGGCCGTGCGTTCTCGGCATGCTGAGGCGCCACGTAGATGAAGGCCGGCGCGCCGGGGCCGGCATTGAGATATTTGTAGGTGCAGCCAACCGCGAAATCCGCTTTCGCGCCCAGCACGTCAACCGGGATCGCGCCCGCGGAATGTGCCAGATCCCAGATCGTGATGGCGCCGGCGCTGTGCGCCTTCTGCGTCAGCGCGGCCATGTCGTGAAGCCGACCGGTGCGGTAGTCGACCTCGGTCAGCATCGTCGCAGCGATCGTGTCGTCGATGGCGGCTTCGACGTCGTCAGGCGCGACGACCCTGAGCGTATATCCTCGGTCGAGCGTCCTGAGCAGACCTTCGGCGATGTAGAGATCGGACGGAAAGTTTCCGTTGTCGGTCAACACCATGCGCCGCGACGGGTTGAGCTCGAGCGCCGAGGCCAGCGCCTGGTATACCTTGATCGAGAGCGTGTCGCCGACGACCACCGTGCCCCCCGGCGCGCCAATCAGGCGGCCGATGCGGTCGCCGATCCGGCGCGGCTGGACCATCCAGCCGGCGCTGTTCCAGCCTCCGATCAGTTGCTTTCCCCATTCCTCCGATATCATGCGGTGGACGCGTTCCGAGACCGCAACGGGCAACGGGCCGAGCGAATTGCCGTCCAGGTAGATCACGCCATCCGGCAGGTTGAACAGCGATTGCGTTCGTTTGAAATCGGTCATCCGTTTTCCTCACGCGCAACGGCAAATTCTGCCATGCAAGCCATTTACTTCAAGCCTAAAATTTATAGGCATGAAATACATTCCCGCTGTGCCTCGGGCGTCCATGCTATTAGATTCCGTCAACCTGCGTCGCATTTATCGGCGCTGACCCGCAGGTCCCCGAACGGACATCGGCCCATGATTTTCCATCAGGTTTCCGACTGGAATGATGCCTATGCCAACGCCGCCAACATCCCCGGCGGCGAACGCTGGCCGGGGGCGTGGGTGCAGCCGGCTGAGGCCTATCGTGATGAACTCCAGGGCACCGCCCGCGCCAGGCTCGACATCAGCTATGGCGAGAACGCACGGAACCGGCTTGACTTGTTCCTCCCGCAACGTTCGCCCCAGGGCCTGGTCGTGTTTGTCCATGGTGGCTTCTGGCGCGCGTTCGACAAGAGCTACTGGTCGAACCTGGCGCGCGGCTCCGTCGACAGCGGCTATGCGGTGGCGATGCCGTCCTACACGCTGTGCCCTGCTGTTCGCATCGCTGACATCACGCGTGAGGTCGGCGCCGCGGTCGAGCGGGCCGCCTCGATGGTCGAGGGGCCGCTATTTCTGACAGGCCACTCCGCGGGCGGCCACCTGGTCACGCGCATGATCTCGGCGACGTCGCCGCTGCCGGATCAGGTGCGGGCGCGCATACAACACACGCTCTCGATTTCCGGCCTTCATGACTTGCGGCCGCTCATGAAGACCGCCATGACCGCCGATCTCAGGATTGATGAGGCGGAAGCATGGGCCGAAAGCCCGGCATTGCTGCACCCATTGCCCGAGGCACGGGTGACCTGCTGGGTCGGCGGCGCGGAGCGTCCGGAGTTCATCCGTCAGAATGCCCTGCTGGCCAACATCTGGACCGGCCTCGGGGCGCGGACCTGCATCATCGAGGAACCCGGCCGGCATCATTTCGATGTCATTGATGGTCTTGCCGATCACCGTCATCCGATGGTCCGGGCGCTGTTGTCTGCCACCTAAGCGTTTTCGAGCGAAGTGGACGCCGGTTCGCGTGAAGAAAACGCGTCAAACAAAAAGCTAGAGCGTCGGTTCTGATTCAATCAGAACCGAAAGTGCTCTAGCCGATCGGTGGTTGCTCCGATCGCATCAAGGCCGACCTGTCTCGCGACCGCCAAACAAGCGAAAACCCCGGCGCGAAAGCCCCGGGGTTATTCCTTCTGAAGAAGCGAGGCGCGCTACTGCTTCGGCTGGCCGAAATCGAGCGGCGGCAGCTCGATCTGCGGCACCTCGATCTTGATCTTGCTGAGATCGACGTCGAGCGGCTTGTCGAGCAGGGCGGTCACCACGACCGGGAAAGCAATCACGATCGCCACCATGATCGCCTGCAGGCCGATCCAGGGCAGGGCGCCCCAATAGATGTCGGAGCTCTTCACTTCCTTCGGCGCCACGCCGCGCAAATAGAACAGCGCGAAGCCGAACGGCGGATGCAGGAACGAGGTCTGCATGTTGACGCAAAGCATGACGCCGAACCAGATCAGCGCGGCATCAGGTCCCACGACCGGCCCCAATACCTTCTGCGCGATCGGCGCGATCATCGGCAGGATGATGAAAGCGATCTCGAAGAAGTCGAGGAAGAACGCCAGGAAGAAGATGAAGAGGTTGATGAAGATCAGGAAGCCCCAGACGCCGCCGGGCAGCGAGGTCAGATGGTGCTCGAGCCAGACGCCGCCGGAGACGCCGAGGAACACCACCGAGAAGCAGGTCGAGCCGATCAGGATGAACACCACCATGGTGGAGAGGCGCATGGTCGACTCGTAGCCCTGCTTGATCAGGCCGCGCAGGTCGGGGATGCGGACGGCTTCAAGACAGAGCCAGACGACGGCGAGATAGACCACCGCGAAAGTCAACTTGAACAGTTTTCCATCGCCGATGAGCATTCCGATGATCGTGCCGATGCCGGTGGCCGCGATGCCGATCAGCAGCATCTTGTGGCCCTTGTTGCTCAGATCCTTGTGGTGGATCGCGGCGAGAACGATGGCGCCGATCGCACCCATCGCACCGGC
Source organism: Bradyrhizobium septentrionale (assembly GCF_011516645.4). Classification (NCBI taxonomy): domain Bacteria; kingdom Pseudomonadati; phylum Pseudomonadota; class Alphaproteobacteria; order Hyphomicrobiales; family Nitrobacteraceae; genus Bradyrhizobium; species Bradyrhizobium septentrionale. Next base: position 6,808,266 of record NZ_CP088285.1, read on the forward strand.
TTCCGTCGGCGTCGCCAGGCCGAGCATCATGGTGCCCAGCACCACGAAGATCAGCACGGCCGACGGAATGATGCCCATCAGGCATTTGCGCCAGAGCGGCCAGCCCGTCAGCGTCCGCGCTTCCTTTGGAACCGCAGGGACGTGACTTGGCTTGAAGATGCCGAGCAGGAACGTGTAGCTGGCGAACAGGGCGATCTGCAGCACCGACGGTCCCCAGGCGCCGAGATACATGTCGCCGACCGACTTGCCGAGCTGATCGGCCATCACGATCAGCACCAGCGAGGGCGGCACCAATTGGGTGATGGTGCCGGAGGCGGCCAGCACGCCGGTGATGTAGCGCACATTGTAGCCGTAACGAAGCATCACCGGCATCGAGATCAGCGCCATGGCGATGACTTGCGCCGCCACCGTGCCGGTGATTGCGCCGAGGATGAATCCGACGATGATCACGGAGTAGCCGAGGCCGCCGCGGATCGGGCCGAACAGCTGGCCCATCGAATCCAGCATGTCCTCGGCCAGCCCGCATCGCTCCAATATCGCGCCCATGAAGGTGAAGAAGGGAATCGCCAACAGCAATTCGTTGGAGAGCACGCTGCCGAAAATGCGGCCCGGAATGGCCTGCAGGAAGTTCATGTCGAAGAAGCCGAGATAGATCGACAGGAAGCCGAACGACAGCCCGAGCGCGGCCAGCGTGAAGGCTACCGGGAATCCGATCAACATGGCCAGAATCAAGCCGCCGAACATCAGTGGCGGCATCATTTCCAGCGTGATCATTGGGTCGGCCTCTCATACTTCGCATCGATCACGACGTAACCCTTCAGTGCAGCGATGCGCTTGATCACTTCGGAGACGCCTTGCAGCGCCAGGAAAACGAAGCCCACGGGAACAACGAGCTTGATCGGCCAGCGAACCAGCCCGCCGGCATTGCTCGAAATCTCACCCACTTCGTAGGCTTGATAGAAGAACGGCCAGGACAGATAGCTGAGCAACAGGCACGACGGGATCAGGAAGAACAGCGTTCCGATCATGTCGAGCCAGAGTTGGCCGCGCTCGGACAGCATGAGATAGAGAATTTCGACGCGAACATGCTCGTTCTTTTTGAAAGTATAGGAGGCGCCGAACATCACGAAGACGGCGAACATGTACCACTGCAATTCGAGCCAGGCGTTGGAGCTGTAGCCGAACGCGTAGCGGATCATCGCGTTGGCGGCGCTCACCACGCAGGCGGCGAGCACGAGCCAATTACAGATACCGCCCAATTTCTCATTAAGCTGATCGATAACCGTACTGAGTGCCAGCAATGGGCGCATCACGATCTCCACGGTCGCGCCCTCTGCGCGCCGAATACGTTCTCAACCATCATCTGGCCGCCGCGCGCATGCGCACGGAGCCACGGCTCACTTTCAGGAGCAGTTGCAAACGTTCGTCCTCCCCCGAAATCCGCTTCAGCCGTTCTTGGCTGCCGGATCGTCGGCAGTGGCCGACAGAGGGCAGCGGCCTATCCTGGCCAGACTAGCGTGGAAGCTAAGGCACCAAATCAGCGCCGTGGAACGCCGTCAATCGGAAAATGGGCAAATTGACGCGCGGGCAAATCGTTGTCCCGCCTTGGCAATCAGTGGACAGGACAGGCGTCGGGGAGGGGCGGAGTCTAGCCGCCGGTCACGCTCATATGGCGGCTGACGCTCGGACGATTATGGCGACGGTCGATGATGAAATCGTGCCCCTTCGGCTTCAGGCCGATGGCGCGGTCGATCGCCGCCGACAGCAGCTCGTTGTCGTCGGAGGCGCGCAGCGGCCGGCGCAGGTCGGAGGCGTCCTCGTGGCCGAGGCAGGTGTGCAGCGTGCCGGTGCAGGTGATCCGCACCCGGTTGCAGGATTCGCAGAAATTATGGGTCATCGGCGTGATGAAGCCGAGCTTGCCGCCGGTCTCGGCGACCCGGACATAGCGGGCCGGGCCGCCGGTGTCGTCGGCGAGATCGGTCAGCGTGTAGTGCTTCTCGAGCCGGGCGCGCAGCAGCGACAGCGGCACGTACTGATCGATGCGGCCTTCGCCGATGTCGCCCATCGGCATCACCTCGATCAAGGTCAGGCCCATTGCCTTGCCGTGTGCCCATTGCATCAGCGCGGGAATCTCGTCCTCGTTCATGTTCTTCAGCGCGACCGCGTTGATCTTGACCGCGAGCCCCGCCGATCGCGCCGCCTCGATGCCCGACAGCACCTTGTCGATGTCGCCCCAGCGGGTGATGGCCCGGAATTTTACGGGGTCGAGCGTGTCGAGCGAGACGTTGACGCGGCGCACGCCGCAATCGGCCAGCTCCTGGGCGAAGCGGGCGAGCTGCGAGCCGTTGGTGGTCAGCGTCAATTCGTCGAGCGCGCCCGTCGTCAGATGGCGCGACAGCGAGCGCACCAGGCTCATCACGTTGCGGCGGACCAGCGGCTCGCCGCCGGTGAGGCGGATCTTGCGCACGCCCTTGGCGACGAACGCCGAGCAGAGCCGGTCGAGCTCTTCCAGCGTCAGGAGATCGGCCTTCGGCAGGAAGGTCATGTCCTCCGACATGCAGTAGAAGCAGCGCAGGTCGCAGCGGTCGGTGACGGAGACGCGCAGATAGCGGATCGTCCGGCCGAACGGATCGATCATCGGACGAAACAGCGAGTCAGAAAGCGCCTGCGTGGATGCGTTCATTCAACCCAAGCCTTCAACTAGGTCTTTCGACCCGTTCCCTGCGTGCCGCGCCGTGATCGGCTCTGCACCGACAATCTAAGCATGTTGGCACGTTGTCACAATGCGTCCGTAAGGATGATCCGCAACATGCAAAGCTGATTGCGCGCGATAGGTCAGCCATATCGCGTGATGCATGATCGCAATCGCCGATGTGTCTCCACAAACACCAAAAACCCGGCTTTGGGCCTGGCTCTTGTGCAGTGCAATCGTTTGCGATGTTCGACGCGCGTGCGCGCTAGCTTTTCGGAGCCGCCGCCGGCGGCGGCGCCGCAGCGGGAGCGGGGAACGCCGCGTCCGGAGCAGCAGCAGGAGCAGCTGCGGCCGGCTTCGGCTTCTTCTTTTTCGGCCGCATCGGCTTGCGTGCCGCACGCGGCGGCGGGCCGGCGGGTTGCAGCTCGGCGAACACCGGGCTCGGATCGAGCGCGGTGGTGGCCGGGCTCGTGAAGTCGCCCGGCGTGCGGGTCACCGTCACCGGCACTGTCGCCGGCTGGAACTTCGGCATGTTGAAGGTGACGGTGAAGTTCGCCTCCGGTGCCGGGATCGACACGGTGCAGGGCGTCTTGCAGCCCGGACCGAGCGAGGTCACGGCGTCCGCGCCCTGCGGGTTCGAATCCAGCTGCACCGGTATTGGCGGCGGCGCCGACTTGAACGAATCCAATGAGAAGGAGGAGCAGCCGGCCAGGCTCAGCCCGGCGGCCGCAATGACGATGATACGACGCATGATCCACACTCTACTGCGGCAATCAGCCACAATCCCCGGCCGGACCATAGGAGTGTCGGAACAGGGGCGCAACCGGGGGAGGCCTGCTCGTTAAAGGATGGTTAACAGCAAAATCGCATGGCAAAGCATTGCCAAGTTATATCAATGTGTTGCGGAAGATTTATGCCGCGCTGAGGTTGGCGACGGCGTCCGGCAGATCGCGCATATGGCTGATCAGCCGGTCGGGCTTCAGCTCGGTCATCGGTACGTCGGTATAGCCGAAATCGACGCCGATCACCGGGACCTGGGCCCGCCTGGCAACCCCGACGTCGGGGCCGGCATCGCCGACCATGATGGCGCCGGGCAGCCGGCCACCGGCACGGGCCACCGTCTCGCGCAGGAACGCCGGATCGGGCTTGGCGACACCGAACGTGTCCTGGCCGCAGATCGCGGCAAAGCGCGGCGTCAGGCCGAGCCGGTCGAGCAAAAGCTTCGACAGCCATTCCAGCTTGTTGGTGCAGACCGCGAAGCGATGGCCCTTGGCCGCGAGCCGGTCGAGCGCGGCCTCCAGCCCGTCGAACGGGCGCGAGCCGTCGGCGATGTGCTCGGCGTAATAGTCGACGAAGACCTTGGTCAAACGGTCGAGTTCGCCAACGCTGACCGCGCGTCCGTCCACCTCGAGGCCGCGTTCCAGCAACTTGCGCGCCCCGGCGCCGATCATGTTGCGGGCGGCAGCCAGCGGCACCGGCGGCAGATCCTCGCGGGCGAGCACATGGTTCAGCGCGCTGATCAGATCAGGCGCGGTGTCGACCAGCGTGCCGTCGAGATCGAACACGATGATGGGGGGAGAGGAGGCGGACATCACGCTTTTCGCTATCGGGCTGTGCGCCGCGATGCAAGAGTAGATGTGCGCGCGTCATGAAATTGGGGGGCTTGAGATGCGGGAACTCGCCGGAAAAGCCGCTTTTGTCACCGGGGCGGCCAGCGGCATAGGATTGGCGATGGCAACCGCCTTCGCCCGCGAGGGCATGAAGGTGATGCTGGCCGATGTTGAAACCGGCGCGCTGGACAAGGCGGTCGCTGCGCTGCGCGCCACCGGCGCTGACGTTCAAGGTGTGGTCTGCGACGTCGCCGATCCCGACAGCGTCCAGGGTGCAGCGCAGGCTTCATTCCTCGCCTTCGGCAACATTCACGTCCTCTGCAACAATGCCGGCGTCGCGGGCGGCGGCGGCATCGACCCGATCTCGCTCGACGATTGGCGCTGGGTGATCGACGTCAATCTGATGGGCGTCGTGCATGGCTTGAGGAGCTTCCTGCCGCATATCCGTGGCCACGGCGAGGGCGGCCATATCATCAACACGGCATCGATGGCCGGGATGAATGCCGGGCTCGGTCTCAGCCCCTATTCGGCCACCAAGTTCGCCGTCGTCAGCATGTCGGAGGGGCTCGCGGCGCAACTCAGGCCGCTCGGAATCGGCGTCAGCGTGCTGTGTCCGAGCTATGTGCGGACCCGGATCGGCGAAAGCGGGCGCAACCGCCCCGAGCAGTACGGCCCGTCCCGCCAGTTCGCTCCGGACAGCCCCGCGGCGGCGATCATCGCCGAGATCGTACGCCGCCTGGAAGCCGGTCTCGATCCGGCATCGGTTGCGGACCGCGTCGTGAGCGCGATTCACGACGACCGGTTCTATGTTTTCACACACCCCGGGATGCGGGCCGAGGTCGAAGAGCGCTTTTCGGCGATTTTGGCCGCGATGGATGCCGTTTCGGCCTGAAGACGGTCCCGGATGCCGCTATTCCTGCCCGTGAATCGAGGCTAGATATGCGCCCGCCGGGCCGCCCATTGGCGCGTCCGGGACGGCGGAAACCGGGGGGCTAGCGGCAACGTGGACATGGACGCACTGAAACGCCAGGCGGCGGCGCGCGCGCTCGAAGAGGTGCGCGACGGCATGAAGCTCGGACTCGGCACCGGGTCGACCGCCAAGCACTTCGTCGAGCTGCTCGGCGACAAGGTCCGCGCCGGCATGAAGGTGATCGGCGTGCCGACGTCGGAAGCGACCCGCGCGGACGCGATCCGTTGCGGCGTGCCGCTGACCACGCTGGACGAGATCGACCATCTCGACCTCACCATTGACGGCGCCGACGAGATCGACCCCGCGCTCAATCTGATCAAGGGCGGCGGCGGCGCGCTGTTGCGCGAGAAGATCGTGGCGGCCGCCAGTGATCGCATGATCGTGATCGCCGACGACAGCAAATGGGTCGACGTGCTCGGCCGCTTTCCGCTGCCGGTCGAGGTGATCCCGTTTGGCCTCGCCGCGACGCAGGCCGCGATGGCGCGGGCGTTCACTGATGCCGGCGTGTCCGGCCAAATGGTCATCCGCAAGGGCAAGGACGGTCACGCTTTTGTCACCGATGGCGGCCACTGGATCATCGATGCCCATCTCGGCCGGATCGGCGACCCGCCGCGTCTGGCCGGTTTGCTCAGCGTGATTCCGGGCGTGGTTGAACATGGCCTGTTCATCGGGCTTGGCAGCGTCGCCGTTCTGGCCGGCGCACAGGGAATTCGGGTTGTTGAACGGCGATGACGCCGCAAGCAAGGAGACTTGGAATGAAGCGTTTTTCGGGACTTTTGTCGGCTGTGGCCCTGTCGGCCGGCCTCGCGTTCGCGGCCGCGCCGGCGATGGCGCAGCAGCCGCCCGCTCCGCCCAGCGTCAAGCAGTCGACCCCTGCGGCGATTGGGTACGCCAAGGAAATCCTGACGATGAAGAACGTGCAGGTGATGTATGCCGGCGCCGTTCCCGGCATCATCGAGAAGACCAAGACCGGTCTGCTGCAGCAGTACCTCAACTACCAGAAGGATCTCGACGAGGTCGCGGTGATCGTCGCCAAGGCCTACGCCGGCCGCGAGAAGGAGATCGGCGACGGCATGGCGCAGATCTACGCCGCCGAGTTCACCGAGCAGGAGCTGAAGGACCTCGTGACGTTCTACAAGACGCCGCTCGGTCAGAAACTTTTGACCTCGGAGCCCAAGGCGATCAACGACTCCCTGCAATATATGCAGCAGTGGGCGCAGCAGTTCGGCGTGCAGGTCAACGCCCAGTTCAAGGCCGAGATGAAGAAGCGCGGCAAGGATATCTAGGCGCTTCTTACCTCGCCCCGCTTGCGGGGAGAGGTCGGCGCGAAGCGCCGGGGTGAGGGGGACTCTCCGCGAGTTGGAATCGTGGAAACAGCCCCTCACCCCGACCCTCTCCCCGCGAAGGGCGGGGCGAGGGAGAACTTAAGAGGGTTGCCATGGCCGAGTTTGACGTCGACCTGTTTGTCATCGGTGGCGGTTCGGGCGGGGTTCGCGCCGCGCGCATTGCCGCCAATTATGGCGCCAGGGTCATGGTCGCCGAAGAGTACCGGATGGGCGGCACCTGCGTGATCCGCGGCTGCGTGCCCAAGAAGCTGTTCGTGATCGGCAGCCACGTCCACGACGAGATCGAGGACGCGGCCGGCTTCGGCTGGCGCATCGGCCAGGTGTCGTTCGACTGGGCCACGCTCGTCGCCAACAAGGACAAGGAGATCGCCCGCCTCGAGGCCGCCTACACCACCAATGTCGAGAAATCAGGCGCCAAGATCGTCAAGACCCGTGCGGTGCTGGAGGATGCCCACACGCTACGCCTCGCCACCGGCGAGAAGGTGACCGCGAAATACATCCTGATCGCGAGCGGCGGCGCGCCCAATCACGGGCCGGCCGTACCCGGCATCGAGCACGTGATCTCCTCGAACGAGGCGTTTCACCTCAAGGAGCTGCCGAAGCGGATCGTGATCCAGGGCGGCGGCTACATCGCGCTGGAGTTCGCCGGCATCTTCAACGGCTACGGCTCCGATGTGACCGTGATCTACCGCGGCGACAATATCCTGCGCGGCTTCGACGAGGACGTGCGCAAGCATGTCCGCGCCGAGATGGAGAAGAAGGGCATCACCATCATCACCGGCTGCACGGTGACCAAGGTCGACAAGCACGGCCGTGATTTCACCACGCATTTGTCTGGTGGATCGAGCATCGGCTCCGACCAGGTGATGTTCGCGATCGGCCGCCATCCCAATGTCAGCGGTCTCGGGCTTGAAGCCGCCGGCGTCGCCATCAATCCCGCCAATGGCGGCATCCAGGTCGATGCCTGGTCGAAGACCTCGGTCGACAACATCTACGCGGTCGGCGACGTCACCCACCGCACCAATCTGACCCCGGTCGCGATCCGCGAGGGCCATGCCTTCGCCGACACCGTGTTCGGCAAGCGGCAGGTCGCGGTCGACCACGCCACGATCCCGACCGCGGTGTTCTCGCAGCCCGAGGTCGGCACCGTCGGCCTCACCGAAGAAGAGGCGCGGGCGCAGTTTTCCCACGTCGACATCTACAAGACCGATTTCCGCCCGATCAAGGCGACGATGTCCGGCCGCGACACCCGCGTGCTGATGAAGCTCGTGGTCGACGGTGTGAGCGACCGCGTGCTCGGCTGCCACATCGTCGGCGACTGCGCCGCCGAGATCACCCAGGCGGTCGCGATCGCCGTAAAGATGAAGGCGACCAAGGCCGATTTCGACGCCACCGTCGCGCTGCATCCGACCGCCTCCGAAGAGCTGGTGACGATGCGGACGCCAACCGCGCGCCACGTGCGGCAGGCGGCGGAGTAGGTGGCTACCCGCACGCCGCCGGCGCGTGGTGGGTAATCGCGCGACCCGCCGGGCGGCACCTCACAATCTGATTGCTCCCGGCCGCGCCGCGTCGCAGACTATGGCGGCGCACCATATCGCGTGCGTTTTGGAACATTGCGCCGGACTGGAAGTTCCCCTTTCAAACGATTTGATATTCGCGATCAAGGGAGCCGCTCATGACAGGTCCCACCGAGCAGGAGATCAGGACCCGAGCCTACGAGTTGTGGAAGGACGCCGGCGAACCGCACGGCAACATGGATCAGCTCTGGTACAAGGCGGAAAAGGAATTGCTCGCGCGCAAGGTCGCCAACGGCGAGACGCCCTGTGGAATGAACGGGCATCACAAGCCAACGTCAGTCCAGTAGAGAGCCGGGTCGAACTTGATGCAATCAACGGCATGCGATCGCCGCGTCCACTGGGCGCGGCGATCGCATCTCGCTTCCCGGCGATACGGTTCGAGATCACCTCGAAGCCGGCGAGGCAACGCACTTCGGTAGGAACGTCTCTCTGCCGCGGACATTGACATCGGTGTCCCAAACGACGGAGGAAGCCCATGATCCGACCGATTGCCGTTGCTCTTTCAGTTCTCATCGCCTCGACGTCCCTTGCCTTCGCGCAAGCAAGCTCGAGCTCCAGCGGCAGCGCAAGCTCCAGCGGCAGTGCGAGTTCGAGCAAGAGTTCGAGCGGTTCCGGCAGCGCCCAGGGCTCAGCCTCGACGACGGGACAAGGGCAGCCACAGAAACCGCCGAGCGCAACAGACAAGTAATCAAGGAGGCCGCAGGAGTAAGCGGCCTCTTTCATTTGTCGCCTTCAGGCTGCCATGTGTCGCCCTCAGTCTTATCCGAGGCCCGGAGGCATCCATGAGCAACGCGATCGATCTTGCCGAGAAGCTGTCGACCTTCTCCGACCACTGGTCGCCGCGCACCGTCGCGCAATTCAACGCCTGCGACGTGATGGTGGTGAAGGTCGAGGGCGAGTTCGTCTGGCACAAGCACGACGACACCGACGACTTCTTCCTCGTGCTGAAAGGCATCCTCGACATCGAGCTGCGCGACCGCACCGTGACGCTGAGAGAGGGCCAGATGTACATCGTGCCGAAGGGCGTCGAGCATCGGCCCGTCGCACGGGAGGAGGTGCATCTGCTGCTGATCGAGCCGACGGGGACGCCGAACACCGGCAACGCCGAGACGGCTGCGCCGCGGAAGGTGGTGTGAGGCCTTCAGTTCACCGCGACGAAAAAAGGGCTCCAGCACTTGACCGGGACGGACAGCGCTGGAGCCGCCAAGTAAGCGCCCATGTTCGATCCGCCGAGTGACGACAGCTACGTAGCGAGGTGAGTGCGGGTTTCAGCGTTGAGAGAACTTGTTCGGGCGTCGCTCTGCGCCAAAGCGCGAAATTCATAAGTCCAATCAAAGCGATCACCCGTGTCCAGTCGGTCAGCGGAAAATATTCCGCTTGTCGTTTGACCCAACTCAGATGTTCAATCCACCCGTCTCACCCGATTGAGGGGCGCGTCGCGGTCGTCACGAGTGTTGCGGTGGGATGCGGTGGACGCCGAGCATGCGAGAGACGAAATGCATGTCAGGCGGACGGCGAAATCGTGTGGTCCTGACGCCCTAGCGGCAGGTGTCCTCTCGCAAAAGCGCGAAAGCGCTTTGTGAAGGCGGTGACAAGCAAGCCCAGTCTCACCGGGGAGAGCACGTATAAGCCGTAACCCATCGCGCAGGGAAAGCCGGAGGTTTCGGTTACACCTGTGGCCCTACCTCCCGTGCTTTTTGTTGCACGGGACCCATGGGTGCAATCGGCACCCGGCTTTCCCTGCGCCCTCTGATCGAGAGAGGGCGGACCGAAGAGCAAAGCTCGGACGATTCATGTCGCGAGAATGCGGATGCGCGCGCAAATCTATCCCCGTCATCCTGAGGTGCGAGCCTCTTCGGCGAGCCTCGAAGGATCGACGGCCGCCGGCCGGGGCCGTGCATCCTTCGAGGCTCGCAAGAGCTCGCACCTCAGGATGACGGGATCGATAGTGGTGCCAAGCCGTCATGCGAGCGAAGCAATGACGTTGCGGACGACCGCGCGAGCACCATCCTCATCGTCGTCCTGGCGAAAGCCAGGACCCATTACCCCAAATGTTCGTTGCTGCGCGACGCTGGGGCCGCGAGCCCGTTCACAATCCGAAGCGGTGGTTATGGCTCCTCGCTTTCGCCAGGACGACGGCGGTGAAAATTTGCGTTCACCCCTCCGCCTCGAGCCATTCCGCGGCGCCGCGCCACAGTGCGTCGCGGTGTTCGCTGCGGAAGAAGCCGAAATGGCCGATCGTCTCCGCGCCGGCATCCGCAGGGCCGATCGAGATGATCTCCGGCGTGGTCGAGGTGAAGGCGGAGCACAGCAACTCGACCGCCGGACGTGTTGCCCAGGTGTCGTCGGTCATGCTGATGGCGCGGAGCTTGCCCTTGAAGTTTGGAAAATTCTCGCGCGCGGCCAACGTCGTGTCGTCGAGCAGATAGCGCTCGCGCATCACCCAGCGCGTCCATTGCTCGAACACGCCCCGCGGCAGGTCCATGCCAAGGCCGGCCCAGGCGGGCAGGTAGCCGAGCGTGCGCGTCAGCGGCAGGCCGATGCCGTTCATGAAGGCTATGACGCGATAGCGCTCGGGGGAGGCCATCAGCTTCCAGGTGGCGGCTTGCGAGGCGACCAGCAGCGCGCGCGGGATTTCGGCATTGTTCGGCAAGAGGCCGAGCGCCTGGCCGCCGAAGGAATGGCCGACATAGGCGAAGGGCAGGCCGCGGTAGCGCTCGCGCATCCAGCTCACGGCGGCGGTGGCATCGAGCGCGGCCCAGTCCGCCATCGTGGCCTTGAAGCCGGCGAGCGACTTCGGCTTGTTGGCGCCGGTCGCCGCCATCGGCCTGCTATCGCCGGTGCCGCGGTAGTCGTAGGTCAGCACCGCCGCGCCGCGGCGGGCGAGATAGCCGGCAAAGCCGCGATAGATTTTTCTGGACACGGCGGTCGCCGAATTGATCAGCACGGCATGGCGCTTGGCGCCGCGCGGCAGGAACAGCGTCGCGGCGAGCGGATAGCCGTCCGCGGCCGGCACGACGATGTCGTCGCTAAAAACGTCGTCCAGCGTGGCGGAGGCCACGGCGATTTCCCTGACATTCATGGTATGGTCCAGCAAAGGCGAATCCGCATTTTCCTGCAAGAGTTTGACGGGATTGCAGGAATCCTTCTAGCGGGGAGGCGGGCGGCTGTGTATAAGCCGGGCTTTCCCGTCGATTAAGTCGCGGTTTTTGCTCAGGAGTTGACCTCATGTCCGAGCGGTGGACACCCGATAGCTGGCGCGCCAAGAAGGTGCTGCAGGTGCCCGATTATCCCGATGCCAAGGCATTGGCCGATGTCGAGGCCCAGCTTGCGACCTTTCCGCCGCTGGTGTTCGCCGGCGAGGCGCGCAGCCTGAAGAAGGCGCTGGGGCGGGTCGCTGCCGGCGAGGCCTTTCTGTTGCAGGGCGGCGACTGCGCCGAGAGTTTTGCCGAACACGGCGCCAACAACATCCGCGACTTCTTCCGCGTCCTGCTGCAGATGGCGGTCGTGCTGACCTATGCCGGCGCGCTGCCGGTGGTGAAGGTCGGCCGCATCGCCGGTCAGTTTGCAAAACCGCGCTCGTCGCCGACCGAGAAGCAGGGCGACGTCGAGCTGCCGAGCTATCGCGGCGACATCGTCAACGACATCGCCTTCACGCCGGAAGCGCGCATCCCCGATCCGCAGCGCCAGCTGATGGCCTACCGGCAGTCGGCCGCGACGCTGAACCTGCTGCGCGCCTTCGCGACCGGCGGCTTCGCCAATCTCGGCAGCGTGCATCAATGGATGCTCGGCTTCCTGAAGGATTCGCCGCAGTCCCGCCGCTACAAGGAGCTGGCCGATCGCATCTCGGATGCGCTGAACTTCATGCGCGCCTGCGGCCTCGATCTCGAGAGCCATCCCGAGCTGCGCGCCACCGATTTCTACACCAGCCACGAGGCGCTGCTGCTCGGTTACGAGCAGGCGATGACGCGGGTCGATTCCACCACCGGCGACTGGTACGCGACCTCCGGCCACATGATCTGGATCGGCGACCGCACCCGGCAGCTCGATCACGGCCATGTCGAATATTTCCGCGGCATCAGGAACCCGATCGGCCTGAAATGCGGCCCGTCGCTGAAGCCGGACGAGCTGTTGAAGCTGATCGACATCCTCAACCCCGACAACGAGCCGGGACGGCTGACGCTGATCAACCGCTTCGGCGCCGACAAGGTCGGCGAACATCTGCCCGGCCTGATCCGCGCCGTGCAGCGGGAAGGGCGCGTCGTGGTCTGGTCGTGCGATCCGATGCACGGCAACACCATCACCTCGACCTCGGGCTACAAGACCCGGCCGTTCGACCGCGTGCTGTCGGAGGTGAAGTCGTTCTTCCAGGCCCATGCCGCTGAAGGCACCCATGCCGGCGGCGTGCATCTGGAGATGACCGGGCAGGACGTCACCGAATGCATCGGCGGCGCGCGCGCCATCACCGATGAGGATCTCAACGACCGCTACCACACGGTCTGCGATCCCCGTCTCAACGCCGAACAGTCGATCGACATGGCCTTCCTGATCGCCGAACTGCTGAAGCAGGAGCGCGCCGGCAAGGTCAAACCGATGCCGGCCGCTGCGGGGTTGTGATTTGGGGCAGGTGACTTGGGGACAGTGACTTGCTGAGGTTCTGGCGGGCCACCATCAACTCGCGCAACGGGCTGGCATTCGCCATTCGCTCGGAGCAGGCGATTCGCGAGGAGGTGGTGGCGCTCGTGCTGTCGCTGCCGCTGGCCTGGCTGGTCGGCGCCACCGTGATGCGCCGGGTCGAACTGGTCGCGACCGTGGTGCTGGTGCTCGTGATCGAGCTGCTCAACACCGCGATCGAGAAGCTCTCCGACCGCCTGACCATGGATCACGATCCGCAGATCGGTCGGGTCAAGGACATGGGCTCGGCTGCGGTCGGCGTTGCGCTCGTGATGGCCGGGGTGTTCTGGCTGTTCGCGCTCGCCGAGCGCATGGGGGCGTTCTGAGCCTGACCATGATCCGGAATAGCAAGGCGTAGGAGGTCATCGTGAGCGCCAACAAGGCGATCAAGCTTGCGGTGATCGGACGCGGTCTGATCGGATCGGCGGCCGCGCGGCATCTGGCCAAGATGGGCCACGACGTTGCACTGATCGGGCCCAATGAGCCGGCGAATTTTTCGCAGCACAGCGGCGTGTTCGGCAGCCACTATGACGAGGGCCGCATCACGCGGACCTACGATCCCGGCGCGTTCTGGCGGCAGGCGAACCGCGCCGCGATTTCGCGCTACGGCGAGATCTCGGCGGAAAGCGGCGTTGAATTCTACCGCGAAGCCGGTGCGCTTCACGTCGGCAACAGCGAAACCACCGATGTCGCATCGGTCGGCACGGTCTGCGCCGAGGACGGGATTCTTTACGAAGAATATCGTGATGCGGCGCTCGCCGAGCGATTTCCGTTCCTGAGATCAACCGCGGGCATGCAGGGCTATTTCGAGCCGCGCAACGCCGGCTACATCTCGCCGCGCCGCCTGGTCCGCGCACAGACGATCGCGGCGGAGCGTGCAGGCGCACGGATCATCGACGAAGCTGTGCTGGGGATTTCGGAGAACGGCTCCGGCGTGACGATCCGGACGCGATCGGGCAGTGTGGAAGCCGAGCGCGTTCTCGTCGCGGCAGGCGGGCATACCCAGTCGCTGCTCGGCCGCTCCCTGGGCTTCACCGTCTATGCGCGCACCGCGGCGCTGTTTCGGCTCGGCGCGGCGGAGGTTGAGCGCCTCGCCAAAATGCCGTCGATGCGCTGTCTGGGGCCCAAGGGCGACAATCCCTATATCCTGCCGCCCATCCTCTATCCGGACGGCCAGACCTGGCTGAAGCTCGGCGGTGATCCGGTCGATCTTCCGCTTCAAAGCGAGGCCGACATCAAGGACTGGTTCCGATCGGGCGGATCGGTTGCCGTTGCTGATCACCTGGAAGGGCAGATCCTCGACCGCATCCGCGACCTCAGATTCGAGGAGCGCCGCGTCGTGCCCTGCATGACCACGTTTGGCGACACGGGCCTGCCCTGCATCGGACCACTTTCGGAACGGGTGACGGTCGCATTCTGCTGCTACGGCAAGAGCGCGAAATGTTCGGACGAATTGGGCCGGTTGGGCGGCATGGCGCTGCTCGGCGAGGTCAGAGCCGAGCTTGCGCCCTGATTGGCCCCCGACATGGTGCGATTTCTGCAATCGCACCATGACCGGACGACCATTGAAGTTTGCCCTTGTGCGGGACAACATAAGACTATGAGCGAACAACAGATCAAGATCACCCTGGCGCAACTCAATCCGACGGTCGGTGACGTCACCGGCAACGCCACGAAGGCGCGCGCCGCGCGCGAGAAGGCGAAAGCCGACGGCGCCGACCTTGTGGTGCTGTCGGAGCTGTTCGTCGCCGGCTATCCGCCGGAGGATCTGGTGCTCAAGCCGGCGTTCCAGTCGGCCTGCCGCGCCGCGATCGAGGAACTGGCGCGCGAGACCAAAGATGGCGGCCCGGCCATGCTGATCGGCACGCCCTGGGTCGAGGACGGCAAGCTCTACAATGCCTGCGCGCTGCTCGACGAGGGCCGCATCGCCGCGCTGCGCTACAAGGCCAATCTGCCTAACTATGGCGTGTTCGACGAGAAGCGGCTGTTCGCGCGCGGCCCGGCATCGGGCCCGGTGACGGTGCGCGGCGTGCGCATCGGCGTGCCGATCTGTGAGGACATCTGGCTCGAGGAGTCGGAGGAATACGAGAACGTCGTCGAGTGCCTCGCCGAAACCGGCGCCGAGATCCTGATCGTGCCGAACGGCTCGCCCTATGCGCGCGACAAGACTGATCTGCGGCTCTCGATCGTGGTGGCGCGCGTCACCGAGAGCGGGCTGCCGCTGATCTATCTCAACGAGATGGGCGGCCAGGACGAATTGATCTTCGACGGCGCCTCGTTCGCGCTGAATGCCGATCTCTCCGTGGCGGCACAGCTGCCGGCGTTCGAGGAGAACATCACGACGCTCGTCTGGCGCAAGACAGCGGACGGCTGGCGCTGCAACGGGCCGATTACGCCGCAGCCCGAGGGCGACAAGGCGGATTATGCGGCCTGTGTGCTCGGGCTGCGCGACTATGTCCGCAAGAACGGCTTCCCCGGCGTGCTGCTCGGCGTCTCCGGCGGCATCGATTCGGCGCTGTGCGCGGCGATCGCGGTCGATGCGCTCGGCGCCGACAAGGTGCGCGGCGTGATGCTGCCGTTCCGCTACACCGCGCAGGTGTCGCTCGACGATGCCGCCAAGCTCGCGACCGCGCTCGGAATCCGCTACGAGGTGCTGCCGATCGCCGACGCCGTGAACGGGTTCGAGGCGATTCTCGCGCCGGTGTTCAAGGGGCTGGAGCGCGACATCACCGAGGAGAATCTGCAGGCGCGCGCCCGCGGCACGCTGTTGATGGCGATCTCCAACAAGACCGGCGCCATGGTGGTGACGACAGGCAACAAGTCGGAAATGTCGGTCGGCTACGCCACGCTCTACGGCGACATGAACGGCGGCTTCAACCCGATCAAAGACATCTACAAGACCGAGGTGTTCCGCCTGTCGAGCCTGCGCAATGCCTGGAAGCCGGACGGCGCACTGGGACCGTCGGGCGAGGTGATTCCGGTCAACATCATCATCCGGCCGCCGACCGCGGAATTGCGCGAGAACCAGACCGACCAGGACTCGCTGCCGCCCTACGACGTGCTGGATGCGATCCTCGAGCGGCTGGTGGAGCGCGAGGAGCCGCTCGCGACCATCATCGCCGCCGGCTTCGACCGCGACGTGGTGACCCGCATCGATCGCCTGCTCAACATCGCCGAATACAAGCGGCGGCAGGCAGCACCGGGCGTGAAGGTGACGCGCAAGAATTTCGGCCGCGACCGCCGCTATCCCATCACCAACCGCTTCCGCGATTTCGGCCAGTCCTTGCCGCAGCCCGACGACAAGCTGGTGACCCGCACCTCGCGCGCGTCGGCCGAAGCGTTCGAGGGGTGAGCGTTACTGCTTCTTCTGCGGAATGAAGGTCGGTCCGACGGTGCGGATCTGGCCGTCGCTCGCGGGCGCGGCCGGCGCCGTGGCTTCAGCGGCGGCGGGTTGCTGCGGCGCTGCCGCTGCCGGCGTACCCTTCTTGCCGGCGGCGGCCTTGGTCTGAGCCCGCTGCTGCATCTTCCGCGCGCTCTCCTCGGTGACGATGATGTCGCCCTGCTGCTCGGCGGACGCCTTGTCGTCGACGGCCTTCAGCGCCTCCGCCCAGCTCTGGCCGGCCGGCTTGCAGGAGCAGGACGGGTTGAACTCCGTGCGGTACTTGAAGGCGTTCGGCAACGCCGAGTAGGACTGGCCGTTGATCGAGACCGCCTGGTTGATGTCCTCGCCGGGATTCCGGTAGGTGAACAGGCTGGCCTCTGCGGCCGGGCACTGCGCCTTGCAGATTTGCTCGTCGGCGGCGAAGCGGGCCTGCGAGGTTGCGAACGAGATCGGGAAATAGGCGCCGTCGCAGGTGCGGACGCAGACGGTGCGGAAGGTGCCGGACTGCGCGCCATATTGCGCGTCGGGCGGGGGCAGCGGATTGGGATTGTTTTGGCCGCCGCCGAACAGGTTCTCGATGAAATTGCCGGGGCCGCGCGCCGCCGCGGCATATTGCGGGCCGCAATTGTTCTGCGCGAGCGCGGTCAAGACCGAGCGGCGCTGGTTCTCGCGGTCGGCGCCGCCGAGTCCGCCGGAGCGCAGCCGCTCCAGATTCGAGGTGATCTGGTCGAGATTGGCGCGCATCTGCTGGATCTGGGTGTTGACCGGACCGCACTGCGCCGAGTTGTTATTGAAAAGCGAAAAGAACCCGGAACTGTCGCAGCCCATGCGCCGGGCCTGCGCCGTCACCCGATCGAGCTCGCCCTGCTGCCTTGTGGCCGCATCCTGATAGCGGCGGATCTGCTCGTCCTTGGCCGGGTCACCGGTGCCGCCGCCACGATCGATCGCCGCCAGCTGGCCTTCGAGCCGTCCGCACATCGGATTGGCTTGCGGATTGGCCTGTGCACCCTGCGGCACCGGGCCGGGCGGGCCCGGGGGCACCTGCGCGAATGCGCCCGTGGCTGATAGGGCGATGCCGGCCAGCACGGCGCCGGTCAGAAGCCAGCGGGAGAAGCGAGAACAGGGGCTATTGGGCATATCCGGCCATTAAAACGACGCCGCGCGGCGATCAACGCCAAAGCGCGCGGCCAAGGTCACCTGCGAAGGTCGCCTGCAATAGCCGTTTCTCGGGGCAGCGTCACGTCGTTTCCGGGGCGCCGGTGTGGCAATAACCCCGCTTGACCAGCGGCTTGCCGCGGCCTCAGCGCTGACAGGTGATGGCGACGTATTCGCCGCAGACATTGCCCGAGCATTTCTCGTTCGCGGCGTGCGGAACCGCGCCGGTGATCTCGTCCGGATCGACGCGGCGGAAATTGGTGGCCTGCGCAAAATCGCGTGACCGGCAGTAGGCGCGGGCGGCAGATGCGCCGCAGCGGTCGCCGTGCGCCAGGCATTGGTCGATGCCGTAGCCGTCGGCCTGGTTGGCGATGATGAAGACGCGGCTGTCGGCCAATGCGGCCGAGGAGACAAGGACGAACGTGCAGGCAATCAATGCTGAAATGGGCCGCATGGCGCACCAATGAAAATGGCGGGGAATCCGCTGGCCCTTCCGATACGCCCAAATGCTTAATAATGATTAACCATGAGGGCGTTGGCGTGATTTTGGCCCGCCCCGGGCGCTGCAAATCGCCCGAAAACAGCCCCTTGACGCCATGCAGGGGCATGAGACAGGATGGAACCATGAACGGCCACCTCGCCATCTGCAGCATTTGCCGCGAGATTATTAGCTAGCGATTCGCTGGCTGAGGCCGTCTTTTCTCAATCACCCTGAGATGATCGGACGCCCGGCCGCGAGGACAGGTGATCCATGGAATTGCGCCTTTACGATACGTTGACCCGGGAGAAGCGGCCATTCGTGCCGCTCGATGCCAATAACGTCCGCATGTATGCCTGCGGACCGACGGTCTATGACTTCGCCCATATCGGCAACGGCCGCGCCGCTGTCGTTTTCGACGCGCTGTTCCGCATGCTGCGCCATCGCTATGGCGCCGGCCACGTGACCTATGTCCGGAACATCACCGACGTCGACGACAAGATCAACGTCCGCGCCGCGCGGGATTATCCCGGCGTGCCGCTGAACGAGGCGATCCGCAAGGTCACCGAGCAGACCTATCAGCAATACCAGGACGACGTCACGGCGCTCGGCTGCTTGCCGCCCACGGTGCAGCCGCGCGCCACCGAGCACATCCCGGAGATGCGCGCGATCATCGAGAAGCTGGTCGCCGGCGGCTTTGCCTATGTCGCCGAGGACCACGTGCTGTTCTCGCCGCAGGCGATGAATGCGGCCAATTCGGAGCTGCCGCGCTACGGCGCGCTGTCGAAGCGCTCGCTCGACGAGATGATCGCCGGCGCCCGCGTCGACGTTGCGCCCTACAAGCGCGACAACACCGACTTCGTGCTGTGGAAGCCGTCGAAGCCGGGCGAGCCGTCATGGCCGTCGCCATCAGGCATCGCCGTCGAGGGCCGGCCCGGTTGGCACATCGAGTGCTCGGCGATGGCCTGGAAGCATCTCGGCGAGAAGTTCGACATCCATGGCGGCGGCATCGACCTGGTGTTCCCGCACCATGAGAACGAGCTCGCGCAAACCTGCTGCGCGTTCAACTCCGACCGCATGGCCAATGTCTGGATGCACAACGGCTTCCTGCAGATCGAAAGCGAGAAGATGTCGAAGTCGCTCGGCAACTTCTTCACGATCCGCGATCTCCTGGCCGATTGGCCGGGCGAAGTGCTGCGGCTCAGCATGCTGCGGACGCATTACCGTTCGCCGCTCGACTGGACGCTGAAAAGCGCGGAAGAGGCCGCGAGAACGCTCGACGACTGGTATGCGGTCGCGGCCGACGCCGAGCCCGGCGCGCCGTCGCCGGCGATGGTCGAGGCGCTTTACGACGACCTCAACACGGCGCAGGCGATCGCCGTGCTGCACGGCCTCCGCAATGCCGCATCGGCCAGCGAGCAGAGCCGCAGGGAGTTTGCCGGTTCGCTCCGGCTGCTCGGCTTCCTGTCGGAGAGCGCGGCCGCGTGGGAGGGACGCAAGCAGCAGGCAAGTGGCGTCGATGCTGCCGCCGTCGAGGCGCTGATCGCCGAGCGCACCGCGGCGCGTGCGCGCAAGGACTTCAAGGAGTCCGACCGGATCCGCGATCAGCTCGCCGCGATGGGCGTGGTGATCAAGGATTCCAAGGACGGCACCACCTGGGAGGTTGCGCGATGAGCCGTTCCGCACCCGCATTGCGCCCGTATCTGCCTGACGACGCGCCGCTTCTGGCGGCGATCTTCGCGGCCTCGATCATGGACCTGACCGGCGACGATTACAGCGAGGCGCAGCAGGAAGCCTGGGCGGGGGCCGCCGACGACGAGGAGGCCTTCGGCAAAAAGCTCGCCGGGCAGCTGACGCTGATCGCGACCTTGCAGGGCGCGCCGGTCGGCTTCGCCTCGCTGAAGGGGACCGACACGATCGACATGCTCTATGTGCATCCGAGCGCGGTGGGGCAGGGTGCGGGCAGCGCGCTGTGCGACGCGCTGGAGAAGATCGCCAGCGCCCGCGGCACCAAGGCCCTGAAGGTCGACGCCAGCGATACCGCGCTGGAGTTCTTCCGCAAGCGCGGCTACGTCGCGCAGCAGCGCAATACAGTCACCGTCAACGACGAATGGCTCGCCAACACCACGATGCAGAAGACGCTCGACGGTGTCGCGACCCCGGGAGGCCACGCATGAGCCGCGAACGCCTCTATCTGTTCGACACCACGCTGCGCGACGGCGCGCAGACCAATGGCGTCGATTTCACGCTGCAGGACAAGCAGGTGATCGCGGCGATGCTCGACCAGCTCGGCATCGACTATGTCGAAGGCGGCTATCCCGGCGCCAATCCGACCGACAGCGAGTTCTTCAGCAAGAAGCCCGCCTTCGACCATGCGCGCTTCACTGCCTTCGGCATGACGCGGCGGCCGGGCCGCTCGGCCTCGAACGATCCGGGGCTCGCCGCCATTCTCGAGGCCAGGGCGGATGCGATCTGCTTCGTCGCAAAATCCTCCGCCTACCAGGTCCGCGTCGCGCTCGAGACCACCAACGAGGAGAATCTCGCTTCGATCCGAGACAGCGTCGCCGCCGCAAAGGCGCTCGGCCGCGAAGTGATGGTCGACTGCGAGCATTTCTTCGACGGCTACAAGGAGAACCGCGACTACGCGCTTGCCTGCGCCAAGGCGGCCTATGAGGCCGGCGCGCGCTGGGTGGTGCTGTGCGACACCAATGGCGGCACCATGCCGCATGAGGTCGAGACCATCGTCGGCGACGTGATCAAGCATGTGCCGGGCGCCAACCTTGGCATCCATGCGCATAATGATACCGAGCAGGCGGTGGCCAATTCGCTCGCCGCTGTGCGCGCCGGCGCGCGGCAGATCCAGGGCACGCTCAACGGCCTCGGCGAGCGCTGCGGCAACGCCAACCTCTGCTCGCTGATCCCGACCTTGAAGCTGAAGCAGGAGTTTGCCGACAAGTTCGAGATCGGCGTCACCACGGAAAAAATGGCGACGCTGATGAAGGTGTCGCGCACGCTCGACGACATGCTGAACCGCGCCCCCAATCGCCATGCGGCCTATGTCGGCGAGAGCGCCTTCGTCACCAAGACCGGCATCCATGCCTCCGCGGTGATGAAGGATCCGCAGACCTACGAGCACGTGCTGCCGGATTTGGTCGGCAATCACCGCAAGGTGCTGGTGTCAGACCAGGCCGGCCGCTCCAACGTGATGGCCGAGCTCGACCGCGCCGGCATCGTCTATGACAAGGGCGATCCGCGGCTGACCCGTCTGGTCGAGGAGCTGAAGGAGCGCGAGGCTACGGGGTTCGCCTATGAATCCGCCAACGCCTCGTTCGAGCTGTTGGCGCGGCGCACGCTCGGCAAGGTGCCGGAATATTTCAAGGTCGAGCAGTTCGACGTCAATGTCGAGCAGCGCTACAACGCCAACGGCCAGCGCGTCACGGTGGCGCTCGCGGTGGTGAAGGTCGACGTCGACGGTGAGCGGCTGATCTCGGCCGCCGAAGGCAACGGTCCGGTCAACGCGCTCGACGTCGCGCTGCGCAAGGATCTCGGCAAGTACCAGAAATATATCGACGGGCTGAAGCTGATCGATTACCGCGTGCGAATCCTCAATGGCGGCTCCGAGGCGGTCACGCGCGTGCTGATCGAGAGCGAGGACGAGACCGGCGACAGCTGGATCACGGTCGGCGTGTCGCCCAACATCATCGATGCCTCGTTCCAGGCGCTGATGGATTCATTGGTCTACAAGCTGGTGAAGTCGGGCGCGCCGGTGTAGGCCGGCGTGCAAGTGTATCGCATCGTCATTGCGAGGAGCGATAGCGACGAAGCAATCCATTTCTCAGCGTGCGGCCCGATGGATTGCTTCGCTTCGCTCGCAATGACGGTTGGAAGGGAGGGCACATGATCGACCACGTCTCCGTCGGCGTCCGCGATCTCGAACGCGCCGCGCAGTTCTATGAACCGACGCTGGCCGCGCTCAGCTTGACCCGTCTGGTCACGCGGCCGGCAACGATCGGCTTCGGCAAGGCCTATCCCGAATTCTGGATCAATCTGCGCGCCACGATGGCGCAGGTCGCGCATGAGAGCGGCAGCCATATCTGCCTGCGCGCCAAGACCACCGCGGAGGTCGATGCCTTCCATGCCGCCGCGCTGGCCTCCGGCGGCTTATCCGATGGTGCCCCCGGCCTGCGCCCGCACGACCGCGTGCGCTACTACGCCGCCTTCGTCCTCGACCCCGACGGCAATCGCATCGAGGCCGTGACGTTTCCGAGCGAGTAGGGCTTCGATACGCGGCGAAGATTCCAAACCCGTCATCCTGAGGTGCGAGCGGAGCGAGCCTCGAAGGATGAATCGGCCACCAGCCGGGCCGTGCATCCTTCGAGACGCGCTGCGCGCTCCTCAGGATGACGGGAAGGAGGCTGATGCGAGCCGAAGAGGTCGCTGGAGTGTTCTCGCCTACAGCCGCCGCGCCACTTCCGGCGCGAGTTCCTTCGCGGCTTCCGGCGTGCGCGCCACCGCCGAGCGCAGCCGCGGCAGGATGTCGTCGACGCGGTCGGCCATCAGGACGTTGATCGGCAGCGTCGCGCGGATGAATTCGGTCGTGCGCATGTGGCTCAGCAGCGAGAGCAGGGGTTCCCAGAAGCCATCAATATTGGCGAGCAGGATCGGTTTGTGGTGACGGCCCAGTTGCTGCCAGGTCAATTGCTCGACCAGCTCCTCCAGCGTGCCGATGCCGCCGGGCAGCGCCACGAACGCATCCGAACGTTCGAACATCAGGCGCTTGCGCTCATGCATGTCGGGCGTGACGATCATCTCCTGAACCGAGGTCAGCGCGTTCTCGCGCGCGCGCAGGAATTCGGGAATGATGCCGGTGACGGAGCCGCCATGATCGAGGGTGGATTTTGCGACCGCGCCCATCAGGCCGATCGAGCCGCCGCCATAGACCAGGCGCACGTTGTTGTCGGCAAAGCTCTTGCCGAGCGCGACGGCAGCTTCGATGAAGCGGGGATTGTTACCGGGGCCGGAGCCGCAATAGACACAGACAGTCTTGATTTGGTTCATACGTTCCTTGTGGCATTGCAGCGTAAACAGGGTCAAGACTCGCATATGGGGATTAAGGGTCAAAAAATCCCGTAAATTCCCGCGAATCGCGAACAATTTTCGTCATAAGCCTGTACGCCGCATTCAAACGATCTATATGACGGGCACAATGGCAAATCGTGGAAAAGCTGTGGCAGCGGACCGCCGCGCCGGCATGGCAGTGCTCTTCATCACCCTCCTGGCGCGGGCGGGCTCCTGATGGTGCCGCCGCAACCCAATGTGACCGCTGCTGCGCCGCCCGCGGCCGCGGCGCCGGCCGTCGAGAAGGGGACGCTGCTCGGCACGCTCGTTCATCTCTGGCCCTATATCTGGCCGGGCGATCGCGCCGATCTGAAGACGCGCGTGATCTGGTCGGTGGTGCTGCTGCTGTTCGCCAAGCTCGCGACGCTGTCGGTGCCGTTCACCTTCAAATGGGCGATCGATGCGCTGAACGGCACGGGCTCGGCGCCGGTCGCGCCGTCGAACTGGGTGGTGTGGCTGATCGCCTCTCCGGTGCTGATGACGATCAGCTACGGCGCGGTGCGCATCATCATGGCGGTGCTGACGCAGTGGCGCGACGGCATCTTCGCCCGCGTCGCGATGCATGCGGTGCGGCGGCTTGCCTACATCACCTTCGTGCACATGCACGAATTGTCGCTGCGCTTCCATCTCGAGCGCAAGACCGGCGGCCTGACCCGCGTGCTGGAGCGCGGCCGCTCCGGCATCGAGACCATCGTGCGGATGGTGATCCTGCAGCTGATCCCGACCATCGTCGAGGTCGCGCTGCTGGCGGCCGTGCTGCTCTGGCAGTTCGACTGGCGCTACGTGCTCGCCGTGCTGCTGACCGTCGTCGTGTTCATGTACTTCACCTACATCGCGACCGAGTGGCGGATCGAGATCCGCCGCAAGATGAACGACTCGGATACCGAGGCGAACACCAAGGCGATCGACTCGCTGCTCAACTACGAGACGGTGAAGTATTTCGGCGCTGAGGAACGCGAGGCCAGCCGCTACGACCGCTCGATGGAGCGCTACGAGCAGGCCAGCGTGAAGACCTATACCTCGCTTGCGGTGCTCAACACCGGGCAGGCGATCATCTTCACCGCGGGCCTGACCGCGACCATGCTGATGTGCGCGTTCGGCATCCGCAACGGCACCCACACCGTCGGCGATTTCGTGCTGATCAATTCGATGATGATCCAGCTCTACCAGCCCTTGAATTTCATGGGCATGGTCTATCGCGAGATCAAGCAGGCGATCATCGACATCGAGAAGATGTTCGACGTGCTGGAGCGCAATCCCGAGGTCAAGGATTTGCCGGGCGCGAAGCCGCTCGCGGTGTCCACAGGCAGCGTGCGCTTCGAGGATGTCCGCTTCGCCTACGAGCCCGACCGGGCGATCCTTAAAGGTCTGAGCTTCGAGGTGCCGGCCGGCAAGACGGTCGCGATCGTCGGTCCCTCCGGCGCCGGCAAGTCGACGATCTCGCGGCTGCTGTTCCGGCTCTACGACGTTTCGAGCGGCCGCATCCTGATCGACGGGCAGGACATCAAGACCGTGACGCAGGCCTCGCTGCGATCGGCGATCGGCATGGTGCCGCAGGACACCGTGCTGTTCAACGACACCATCCGCTACAACATCCGCTACGGCCGCTGGGACGCCAGCAATGAGGAGGTCGAGGAGGCGGCGCGGCTGGCGCAGATCGACGGCTTCATCCGGATGTCGCCGCAGGGCTATGAGACCCAGGTCGGCGAGCGGGGTCTAAAACTCTCCGGCGGCGAGAAGCAGCGCGTCGCGATCGCGCGCACGGTGCTGAAGGCGCCGCCGATCCTGGTGCTGGACGAGGCGACGTCTGCGCTCGACAGCCACACCGAGCACGAGATCCAGGGCGCGCTGGAGCGGGTGTCGCGCAACCGCACCTCGCTGGTGATCGCGCATCGGCTCTCGACCATCGTCGGCGCCGACGAGATCATCGTGCTGGACCAGGGTCGGATCGCCGAGCGCGGCACCCATGCGCGGCTTTTGGGCGCCGGCGGCCTCTACGCCAGCATGTGGAACCGGCAGCGCGAGGCCGAGGAGGCCCGCGAACGGCTCGCCCAGGTCGATGACGACGGCCCGGCGCCGAATCGCCTGCCGCCGCCGGTCACCGAATCCTCTGACGATTCCACCCCGGTTGCGGGTGAGAAGCCCTTGCCGACCGCCGCGGAATAGTCGATTTAGGGCATGATCCGGAAAAGTGCGAAGCGGTTTTCCGAAAAGATCATGCTTAAACAACCAACTAAAGCGCGATGATCCCATCGCGCTTTAGGGCCTCTCCCGCCAAACCGGGTGGGGAAACGCAAGCGAGCTTTGATGTCGATCGCCAATTCCATCCGCGCGCAGATCCCGCCGATCCACCCCGAGGGTTATCCGTTCATCGGCGGATTCGCGCTGGCGAGCCTGATCCTGTTCTGGATCTGGACCCCGCTGGGCTGGATCGGGACGCTGCTCACGGTCTGGTGCGCGCTATTCTTCCGCGATCCCGTCCGCGTGACGCCGTTGCGCGACGGCATCGTGGTGTCGCCGGCCGATGGCCGCGTCTCGATGGTGGTGCAGGCGCTGCCGCCGGCCGAACTCGGCCTCGGCGACAAGCCTTTGCCGCGCGTCTCGGTGTTCATGAGCGTGTTCAACTGCCATGTGAACCGCAGCCCGGTGGTCGGCCGCATCGACCGCATCGCCTATCGGCCCGGCGCGTTCATCAATGCCGAGCTCGACAAGGCGAGCGAGGACAATGAGCGCAATTCGCTTATTATCTCGAACGCCAACGGGCGCATCGGCGTGGTCCAGATCGCGGGCCTGGTGGCGCGCCGCATCGTCTGCTTCGTCAAGGAAGGCCAGTCGATCGGCGCCGGCGAGCGCTTCGGCCTGATCCGCTTCGGCTCGCGGCTCGACGTCTATCTGCCTGAAGGCACCAAGGCTTTGGTCTCCGAGGGCCAGACCGCGGTTGCCGGCGAGACGATTTTGGCGGATTTCCGCGGCGCCGATCCGGGCCGCACCTACCGCGCCGATTAACTCTGTTTCGCCCGCCCAATCAGCCGGTTCCCGCCGCAATGGCGGAGTCGGGGCATGCTTGCTATATTGCCAAGCATGATGCCATCCGATCCCAATTCCACCGAGTTTCGCCGCCGCCGGTTCCGCCCGATCCCGGTGCGGATGCTGGTGCCGAACATGATCACGCTGCTGGCGATCTGCGCCGGCCTCACCGCGATCCGGCTCTCGACGGAAGGGCGGATGGAGCTTGCGGTCGCCGCCATCGTGTTCGCCGCGATCCTCGACGGCATCGACGGCCGCGTCGCGCGGCTGATCAAGGGCCAATCGAAATTCGGCGCCGAGCTCGACAGCCTTGCCGACTTCGTCAATTTCGGCGTCGCGCCGGGCCTGATCCTGTATTTCTGGACGCTGCATGAACTGAACAATGGCGGCTGGATAGCCGCGATGGTGTTTGCGATCTCCGGCGGCCTGCGGCTGGCGCGCTTCAACGCCTCGATCGACGATCCGAACAAGCCGGCCTTCGCCGCCAACTATTTCACCGGCGTGCCGGCGCCGGCCGGCGCGATTACCGTGCTGCTGCCGATCTATCTCGCCTTCCTCGGCGTGCCGATGCCGCCGGCGACGCTGACCGCGTTCTACACGCTCCTGATCGCGTTCCTGATGGTATCGCGGCTGCCGGTATTCTCCGGCAAGACCGTGAAGATGCGCGTGCCGCCGGAGATGGTGCTGCCGGTGTTCGTTGCCGTGGTATTCTTTGTCGCGCTGTTGATCGGCTATCCCTGGCACATCCTGTCGGCCGGCTCGGTGCTGTATCTGATCAGCCTGCCCTGGGGCTGGAAATCCTATCGCGACCAGGAGCGCAGCCTCGCCGCGCAGACGCAGGCGGCGGGTGCAGCCGCGCCGGCATCGGCTGCCGCGCCCTACGCGGCACCGGCCGCGGAGAGTGACCGGGACGATCGTCCGACGCATTTGCATTGAAGCCTCTCTCTGACCCGTCATCCCGCGCAAAGGCTTCGCCTTTGTCGCTGGAGGTGCGCGTAGCGCGTCTCGAAGGATGCACGGCCACCAGCCGGGCCGTCGACCCTTCGAGGGCCGCTGAAGCGGCGGCCACCTCAGGGTGACGGTGATAGAGCTGGTTGCGTCTTCCCAAATATCAGCCATGAGCGTGGCTCGGTTGGGTTCGTCGCCGATCTCGGCTATAGGCCTAAGACCGGCCAGCGAACGCCAAAAAATCAGGAGAGAAACGCCGTGACGACATCCGCTTCCGCCCCGCTTCCTGCCTCCGTCCTTGAAGCGTTGGCGCGCTACGACACGCCGACGATCTGCAACGCGATGGAGATCGTCGCGCCGGAGCGCCGTCTGATCGGCTACACGGTGAAGCCGCTGGTCTGCCCGTTCCCGACGCTGCCGCCGATCGTCGGCTATGCGCGCACGGTGGCGATCCGCTCGGTGTTGAAGTCCGGCCTCTCGGCCGAGGAGCAGTCGAAGCGCCGCATCGAATATTACGAATATGTCGGCACCGGTTTTGGTCCGCGCATCTCCGTGATCCAGGACATCGACGGTCCCGACGTCGGCTACGGCGCGTTCTGGGGTGAGGTGCAGAGCAACGTGCACAAGGCGCTCGGCTGCCTCGGCGTCATCACCGACGGCTCGATCCGCGACATTCCGCAATGGGCCCCGGGCTTCCAGGCGCTGGCCGGCTCGATCGGCCCGTCGCACGCCTGGGTGCATGCCGAGAGCTTCGGCGGCGAGGTTCGCGTCGCCGGGATGACGGTGCGCTCCGACGATCTGATCCACGCCGACAGCCACGGCGCGATCGTGATCCCCTACGAGATCGCGGCCAAACTGCCGGAAGCCGCCGAACTCTGCGGCCGCCGCGAGACCCCGATCCTGGACATCGCGCGCTCCAAGGATTTTACGCTCGAGAAGCTGAAGGATGCGCTGAAGCGCTCGGCGGAGATTCACTGAGGCAGCATGCGCTGTCGATTTGCGGAATGGCGGGCCACGAGGCCCGCCGTTTTGCCTTCAGCCTCACGCCGGCGCGACCTTCGCGATCTCGGATGCGCCGCGCACCGTCATGTCGATCGCGACATAGAGGATCACGGCGAGGCCGACATAGGCGATCCAGCGGTGGTTCTGCAGCAGTTTTGCGATGAAGCTGGCGGCCGCGCCCATCATCGCGATCGAGAGCGCCAGCCCGAACACCAGCACGATCGGCTGCTCGCGCGCTGCACCTGCCACGGCCAGCACGTTGTCGAGCGACATCGAGACGTCGGCGACGATGATCTGGGTCGTCGCCTGCAGCAGCGTCTTGCGCGGCGCCTCGGTCCCGTCGGCGCCATGCGCGGCCGTGGTCTCGTGTTCGATGGCGCGCAGCTCGCGCCACATCTTCCAGCATACCCACAGCAGCAGGATGCCGCCGGCCAATAGCAGGCCGACGATCTGCATCAGTTGTGTGGTGACAAGGGCGAACAGGATGCGCAGCAGCGTGGCGGCGCCGATGCCGATCAGGATCGCCTTGCCGCGTTGCTTCTGCGGCAGGCCGGCCGCGGCAAGGCCGATCACGACGGCGTTGTCGCCGGCCAGCACGAGGTCGATGACGACGACTTGCAGCAAGGCGCTGAGGGCGTCGAGTGAAAACAGGTCGGACATGGATCTTGCTCCCCTTGAGGTCGGGGAGTGGACCGGTTCGACGACGCCGGCTGTTGCCGTCATGCGGACGGAAAATCCGCCACGACGCTGGTCACGTCGTGGGTCGAAGCAGGGCCACTCCAACTGAGTTCCAGTCCGACATCGCAGCTTGTGGCTGCCAGAGGGGCCCGGCCTGGGATTATGGTCGCGTTACCGACGCAGCGCGGCCTGTTCCTCGAAGAACAGCGCCGCCTGATCCGGCTCGCCGAGGATCGCCGCCGCGCACCCCATGAAGGTGAACGCCCCGGCAAAATCCCACAGCGTGAGGTTCGCCACGCTGCTGCGCACGTGGATCACGCACGCAGCCATCGCGGCAATGGCTGCCTCGGCGAACAACAGCAGGCTGAGCGCGGGCAGCACGAGTGCGGGCTCAACCAGACGGACCGTCAGGATGATCGGCAGCGCGGTGAGCACGCCGAACAGCAGGAGCATGCCGTACGGCTCCAGCGAGGGAGCCTTTCGCAAAATCCGGTCTGGAATGGTCGAGGACATTTCGATCCCTGCCGATCCTTGCCGACCCTTGCCGATCCCGGCCTTGTCGTTCATTTCGACGATATCAGAACGCATTCACCTTGACGCGCGGCGCGGCGCCGCGCGACTGCAGGTCGCACGACAAGCTGACCATGCAGGCATCGTATTTGCTTTGGTCAGCGCCCTTGGGGCCGTCTTTCTGCGCGGATGAGGTCGTGTTTGGTGATAAAATCCGGAACCATCACGGCGACAAGCGGCGCCTGCGGCGCGTCAGGAACCAGGAGGCCGAGCAGATGCGCGACTGCCGAACGGGCCATGCGGCCGCTCTGGGTGACCATGGAGCGGGAGGCCCTGGGCCAGCCATGATGGACGCCGTTTTGGCGCCGCCGGCCGCGTGGCATACCATGGCAATGTCCGCTAGGGGCCTTTATCTTCGGTGGCAGCGCTGGGCGTACGATCGAAGGGCAATTTCGATGAATATGGCAGGCAAGACGGTGCTGATCACCGGTTCCACCGATGGCGTCGGCCGCTACGTCGCGATGAAGCTGGCTTCCGCCGGCGCCCGGGTGCTGATCCACGGCCGCGATACCAAGCGAGCGCAGACCTTGGCCGACGAGATCAAGCGGGTCTCCGGCCGCGAGCCGATGTTCTATCAGGCCGATCTGTCCTCGCTCGCCGAGGTCCGCGAGTTCGCCCAGCTGGTGCTCGACGATCAGGAGCGGCTCGACGTGTTCATCAGCAACGCCGGCATCGGCTCGCAGAATGAGGGGCCGGCACGGCAGACCAGTAAGGACGGCCACGAGCTGCGCTTCGCCGTGAACTATCTCGCGGGCTTCCTGCTCGCGCATCTGCTGCTGCCGCGGCTCAAGGCGAGTGCGCCTGCGCGCATCGTCAATGTCGCCTCGCTCGGCCAGCACCCGATCGATTTCGACGACGTGATGATCACCAGGAACTACAGCGGTGCGCGCGCCTATGCGCAGAGCAAGCTGTCGCAGATCATGTTCACCATCGACCTTGCCGCGGAGCTCGAAGGCTCCGGCGTGACCGTCAATGCGCTGCACCCGGCGACCTACATGAACACCACGATGGTGCGTGCCAGCGGCGCGACGCCGATCTCGACCGTCGAAAAGGGCGGCGACGCCATCCTGCGTCTGGTCCATGACGACGATGTCGCAAGCCAAAGCGGGCTGTTCTTCGACGGCAGGCGCGAGGTGCGCGCGCATGCCCAGGCCTATGACGCCGAGGCGCGCAGGCGGTTGCGGGCGCTGAGTCTGGCGCTTACCGGCTTGCGGGCTTCCTGACGCGGCGTGACGCCGGCGCGCCATGGGTGCGGTCTTGAGCGCGGATCGCCTCGAACAGACGCTTGCAGGCGGCCTGAACGCCGCGATCGGGCACCGTTGCAATGCCGAGCAGCAGGCCGGGCTGCGCGCGTTTCGGTGAGACATACCAGGGCGAGAGCGGGGCGGGCGCCAGCCCGTGCGCGAGCACCTGCCGCGCAATCGCGACGTCGTCGGTCTTGTCCGGCAGCGTCAGCATCACCGCGAGGCCTGCAACCCGCACATCGTTGCTCCACGTCCGCAGCGCAGCCGTCAGCGCATCGCGGCTGTCGCAATAGGCCCGCTTGGTTCGCCGGAGATGGCGGATGTAGTGACCATCGCGCATGAACTCCGCGGTCGAAAGCTGCACCGCCGGTCCGGGGGCAGGGGCGAGACAGGTCGCCACATCGGCGAACTGCGCCGCCAGCGCTTCAGGGGCAACCAGGAAGCCGAGGCGAAGCGTCGGCGAGATCGTCTTGCTGAAGGAACCGAGATGGATTACGCGGCCGGCAGCATCGATCGAGGCGAGTGCGGGCGCGGCGCGGCCGTCGAGCTGCAACTCGCCGAGATAGTCGTCCTCGATGATCCAGGCGCCGGCCTGCGCGGCCCAGTCGAGCAGCTGGGCGCGACGCCTCAGTGACAGCGGGGGGCCGAGCGGCGCCTGCTGTCCCGGCGTCACGACCGCGAGCGCCGCGTCGGGCGCGTGCCGCAGGCCGTGCTCGACATCGACGCCATTGGCATCGACCGGGATCGCCACCGGCTCCAGCCGGGCGAGCTCGAGCCCCTTTCGGGTCAAGGGAAATCCCGGGTCTTCCAGCCATGCGCGGCGGCCTTCGAGGCCGAGCACGCGCAGCGCAAGGCCGAGCCCGCCGCTGAAGCCCGACGTGATGACGATCTGCGCGGGCGAGCATTCAAGCCCGCGCGCGATCGCAAGGTGGGCTGCGATCTCGCGCCGGAATTCGATCTCGCCGCGCGGATCGATGGTGCGCGTCACCGCGCTCAATTCCGCCCGCACGGCGCGTGCGCGGATTCGCGCCAGCAGTTTCGCGGGCAGGGTCTCTTGCGCGGGGACACCCATCCGGAAGATGCCCTGACCGCTCAAATCCTGAAACATCTCCACGACCGAGCCGGGAACGACCGGCGCGTCGGGCTTCGCCGCTTTCCTCGGCCGCATCGCGACGGTGGTGCCGTTCGCCTTCGACGACACGATGTGCTGCGCGTCCGCCAGCCTGTCGTAGGCCGCCCGCACCGTGCCGCGCGCGACGCCGAGCTGGGCGGCGAGATCGAGCCATGACGGCAGCCGGGCGCCCGGCACCAGCACGCCATTGTCGATCGCCGCTGCAATCGCCCTGCGAATCTGCTCGGACAGCGGCGTCCGGCCTGAGCGGTCGAGCGCGATGGGAAGCGGGTTTGGCATAGCCCGTGGTACACCAATTCGGT
Source organism: Bradyrhizobium septentrionale (assembly GCF_011516645.4). NCBI lineage: Bacteria > Pseudomonadati > Pseudomonadota > Alphaproteobacteria > Hyphomicrobiales > Nitrobacteraceae > Bradyrhizobium > Bradyrhizobium septentrionale. The sequence goes on from NZ_CP088285.1 coordinate 6,840,171, forward strand.
TCATTCTTGGTGCTTCATTTTGGCCGCGTGCGCCCGCATCTATCCGATAGCAATGGAGGCATCAGATGAAGACCCTATGGACGACGCTGCTGGCCTGCGCGGTTTTTGCGACCCCTGCGATGGCGCAATCGGTGACGCCGAAATTCGAGCACGCAATCACCAACATTCCCGGCAAGTCGCTGATCGCGGTCGAGGTCAACTTCCCGCCGGGCGAGCCGTCGGCACCGCACCATCACGCCAAGTCGGCATTCCTCTATGTCTACGTCCTGCAGGGCGCGATCGAGAGCCAGCTGGAGGGCGAGGCGGCGCACATCTACCGCGCCGGGGACAGCTTCTTCGAGCCGCCCGGCGCGCATCACGTGCTCGGCCGAAACGCCAGCGCGACCGAACCGGCGAAGCTGCTTGCAGTGTTCGTCGTCGACAGCAACGACAAGGCGCTGACCGTCTTCGACAAGGAAGGACACAAGCAGTGACCATGCGGATCGATTACAACAAGGCCGCGCCCGCCGGCATCAAGGCGCTCGGCGGCGTCTACGGTTACATCACGCAGTCTGGGCTCTCAGCGGCGCTGGTCGAACTGGTCTATCTGCGCATCTCGCAGATCAACGGCTGCGCCTACTGCCTCGACATGCACACGCGCAGCCTGCAGAAAATGGGTGTCAAGATCGAGAAGCTGGCGCTGCTGCAAGTCTGGCGCGAGGCGGAGACGCTGTTCGACGCCGAGGAGCGCGCCGCGCTGGCCTGGGCCGAAACCGTCACGCGCGTCGCCGAGACCGCGATCCCGGACGCGGACTATCAGGCGGCTCGCGCGGTGTTCAACGAGAAGCAGCTGGTCGACCTGACCATCGCGATCGGTCTGATGAACACCTACAACCGGATCGCGATCGGCTTCCGCAATCCGCCGCAAGCGGTGGTCGAGCATTCGGCCGCGGCGTGATTGCGCAAATCTCGTAGGGTGGGTTAGCCGCCCACGAGTGCGGTCGTTCGACAAGCGATGGTGGAAGGCGTAACCCACCATCCTTGTTGCGCGCAAGATGGTGGGTTACGCGGAGTTTATCATCGGGCCGCGCTTCGCGCAGACCCGTTGGCTAACCCACCCTCATATGGGGATTTGTAAGTCAAGCTTTGATCTTCCCCCGAAAAAGTGGACAGGGTTAAGCTGGTTTTAGCTCCATCTCGATCGGGGCGAGGTACCCGATGGCGGAATGGAGTCGAGTTCGATTGTAGAAGCCCTCAATGAAGGCGAAGATATCGCGCTGGGCCTCGGCCCGGGTCTCATATTGGCGATGATGAACGAGCTCGGTCTTCAGGGTATGGAAGAAGCTCTCCATCGGGGCATTGTCGTAGCAGTCGGCTTTGCGGCTCATTGATGCCGTGATGCCGGCGGCCGACAGGATCGCGCGATAGTCCTGTGAGGCGTACTGCACGCCGCGATCGGAGTGATGGATCAATCCGCCTTCCGGATGCTGCTGCTGGATTGCCATCTTCAAGGCGGACGAGGCGAGTTCGACCTGCATGTGATCCCGCATCGCCCAACCGACGATCTTGCGGCTGAAGAGGTCCATGATGGCCGCCAGGTAGAGCCAGCCCTCTGCAGTCGGAATGTAGGTAATATCGGCGAGCCAGATCCGGTTTGGGGCCGCGGCTGCAAAATGACGTTCGATGAGGTTCGGCGCGATCGGCAGGCCGTGGCGGCTGTCGGTGGTCCGAACGCGACGCGGTGATGCCATGATGGCGCGGATGCCGTGCCGATGCATCAAGCGTTCGATCCGGCCACGGCTGGCGCCACGTCCCTGTACCCGCAGAGCGGCATGGACCCGCGGACTGCCATAGCGTCCGCCACTGTCTTGATGGACCTGTCGGATCGCAGCCAGCAGCGCGGCATTGGTGGTTGCGCGTGCGTTTACCGGGCGCTCACGCCAAGCGTAATAGCCGGCCGCCGAGACCCCGAGCACGGCGCACATCAGCCGCACCGGATAGGCGTCGCGATGGTCCTCAATGAAGCGGAAGCTCATGTCCGGGTTCCGGCAAAGATCGCGATCGACTTCCTAAGAAACAGCCTGATTGGCGTTGCACGGAATGGCCTGCAAGACAAAGCCGAGCGATTTGGCCCGGCGCTGAAGGTTAGCGAGGACGCGGCTGCGATATTGTCGCTCATATTGGTCGGCACCTGGATCCCTGTAGCTCATGCCATGCCGGAGTGTGTTGTAGAATAAAACTGCAATCTTGCGGGCGGTCGCCGTCACCGCCTTCGACTTGCCCGCGCGTGAGGACAGCCGGCGATAGAATGCTCCGAGCGCCGTATCGCTCCGCCCCACGGTTGTGGCTGCCAATCGCAGTAGTGCGGCTGCCCGGCTGGAGGATCTCCGCGTGCGTGAAGATAGTACCTTGCCACCGGAGATTTTGTTGCCGGGTGCGAGGCAGAGCCAAGAGGTGAAGTGCTTGGCGGTTGGCCACGCCCTCAGATCCTTGCCGCACTCGCCGACGAGCTTCAATGCGAGTGACGGACCCAGCCCATGGATCTCAGTCAGATCAACGCCGAGCACACCGTACAGCGCGGTCCTGACATCGAAGGTGGGTGTGTTGACCTGCTTGGTCTTTACGCGTGGCTGGGATAGCTTTCCGACCGGCTTTGCTTCTCTGTTGCTAAGCGCGGCGATCAAGACTTCGAGCTTGCGGTCGCAGTCCAGCATCTTCGCCTGGTAGATGTCGTAGAGTTCCAGCGATTGGGTCAGAGCGAAGACATGTTCCTCCCGGTCGTTGCCGATCAGCGCCGCGCGGATCGTCTCCGTTGAAGAATGGCAGCGCACGTCTCGATAGGTTGCCAGAACGTCGGGATTGCGCTCGCCTGCAACAATGGCTCGGATAATCCGCATACCAGTCGCTCCGGTGATATCCGAGACGACATGATGGAGCTGCAGGTTCATCTCCATCAGAGCCTTCTGCATGTGCTGGATATGGGCGGCAGCATATTCAACCAGCCGCTCCCGCTGGCGCAGATAAGCGCGCAGGGTCGCAATCTCGGCATCGGGACGGAAGCTGCCGCGTAACAGCCCATAGGAATGAAGCTGGCGTAACCACGCAGCATCGCTGACATCGGTCTTGCGCCCGGGCACATTCTTGGCATACCGCGCGTTGACCAGAATGACCTCGAACCCGCGCTGCTCCAGAATCTCGTAGACCGGGATCCAATAGACGCCAGTGGATTCCATCGCGACGCTGGTCACACCGCATGTCTTGAACCAGTCCGCCAGACTATGCAGGTCCTGTGTGAACGTGCTGAACGTGCGCACTGGGACATCGGTGCAGGCCGGGTTCACGGCGGCCATGTGCATCTTTGATCCGATGTCGATGGCAGCCGCCCCGACGTTGACTGGCTTCAATTCCGGGCGATCTGCAGTTGTCGTCTTGAGCATTGCGGGTCCTCCGTCCAATCATGGGCAGGAGGGTCTGGGTTATGCCAATTTGTCATCTTCCTAATCGGGATCGCCGCCGGAGCGCCGTCACCACTCTCAAGTCCGCATGCACCCATGGACCACGTTTTTTAACGGGGACAGTGCCTCCAATAAGCTGACGGCCGCTACCCTCCCGGCCTCAGACGATAGCACAAGGCTGTTTCTACCCCGCGCAGGCACGCCACGGCGCTGGACAGTTTTTTAAAATGTCCCGCTCCATGCGCAGCCGCTCATTCTCCTCGCGCAGCCGGGCGATCTCGGCAGCCTGGTCCGCCGGCATCGGCGTCGCTTGCGTCGTGGGGCGCCGCGCCGCCGCTGCCGGCTCCTGCCGGAGCTTCTCCACCCAGCGCCGCAGCACCGAATCACGCAGACCGAGTTCCTTGCCGACCGACGTGATCGACCGGCCACTCGATACCACGAGTTCAGCGGCCTGCCGCTTGTACTCCTCGGTAAACGACCGACGTTGACGCTCTTGCATCCGACACCTCCGGGCTCTCTGAGCCTACTACAGGTGTCCACTCATTCGGAGGAGGTTCAGGGTTGGGGTTTGACGGCAAGAGGGCGGCGCGCGGAGCCATGCGTAGCGCAGCGCGACGACCTGGTCCGAGGCGAGGATTGGCTTCCGAAGATTTCTGCAGCTCACTGCATCACCTCATATCCGGTCGGACCAATGTCCGTACCCACCTTCCGCATGCTTGCGGCGAGGAAGCCTGGCGCGGATGAGACCCATCTACGAAACGGCGGTTGAAGCCCTAGGGTGGCACGGTCATCATCCATCCTGCACGGAGCGCGGCGAAGCCGCGGTGCGTGGTGGTGTGGTTTGTTCTACGCCTTCATGGTTGCCAGCTCGGGAACGAGGCCGGTGGTGAGGTAACGCCACAGCGCCACGATCAGCTTGCGCGCCAGGGCGACGATGGCGATGCGTTTGGCGCGCTTGCCGGCGTCGGCGGTGCGGGCACGGAACCAGCGGCTGAGCGCGCTGTCGCCCTGGTGGCGGAGCCACAGCCAGGCCAGTTCGATCGCCTTGTGTCGGGCGCGCCGATTGCCGGCCTTGCTGATGCCCTGCTCGCGATCGATGCCGCCGCTCTTCCAGGGACTGGGCGTCAATCCGCAATAGCTGGCGACCTCGCGCCGATTGCGGAAGTCCTTGTAGAACAGCTCATTCACCAGCGTTGCGGTGAAGGCCGGGCCGAGCGCCTTGAGCCGCTGCAATTGATCCCGCCGCTCGACCATCGGTGTGGTAACGGCCGGAGAAGCGTCCGCAGCCTGGGCCTGCTCCAGCGCCGCGAGCTGCTCACGCACCAGCATCAGCCGCGCGTGCTCGCGCTTGATCTCGGCCAGAAGATGCGGCGGCAGCGGCTCGCCCTGCCAGTCGCGCTGCCGCTCGAGCCAGGCAAGCCAGTCCCGTCGGCGTGGGTTGCCGACCGCCATCCCCAGAAGGCGCAGCAGCGCCTTGATCCGGTTGGTGTGGGCGGTCTGCTCGGTGACCAGCCGGTCGCGTTCGCGGCTGGCGCGCCGGGCGTCCTCCGCTTCCACCCGCGGCACGCGAACGATCCGGACCACCCGCGGCTCGCCCCGCAGATAGGCCATCAGGGTGCGCAACAGAAGCTCGCCGTCGATCCGATCCGTCTTCGCCCGCCGCGCGCGCTGCTCCACCGCAATGCTTGCCGGATCGAATACAAAGTTCGTAACCCCGGCTGCTTCCAATAGCCGGTGCAGCCAAAAGCCGTCATAGCCGGCTTCATAGCAGCTCACCACACCGGGCGCCGACCCGAACTTCTCCGCCACCTTGGCGCGGATCCGCTCGATCAACGCCAGTAGTTCGGTGTGATCGCCCCCTTCCAGCTTGTGGCGCGAAATCCGATCCCGGTCCGGGCTGTGCAACGTCACAAGCCACGTCTTCTGACTCAGTTCGACCGCAACGAAAATTGTGCCACAATGGTCGGCGGTGGGCGTGCCTGTGGTCAATGCTTGCATCTGACTTCTCCGATGGTTCGAGTGTGGAAACCCAAACCTATCGGAAAGGCCACGCTCACCGCCCCATGGAATCTACGAACCTTGCTTCGCCTCGACCGGCTTCGTGGCGAACTGCGGAAATGTTTCGGCGACGACAGGCCCGTCCAGCCGCCACGAATAGCAGCCGCCGACGAAGAACGGCGGCTCGGTCGCGTCGCGCTGGTGATCGAGCGCGCCGCGGCCCTGCGGGTCCTTGCCCGCGGTCGCGGTCTGGAACAGCGTCGTTACCGCGGGGCCCAGCAGCTCCGCGAGATGGGTGCAGGTTTCGAGTTTGCCGATCTTGCGCCTGACAATCTCGCGCCAGCCCTTGCCGATGCGCTCGCCGACCAAGCGCTGCAGGATGCCTTCGACATCGAGGCAGGACGGGTAGGGCGTCGAGGCCATCGTGGTGCCGGTCTCGCGGATGGTAAAGCTGTCGTCGACCGCGAGCCGCAGCCTTATGTCGTGCACAGGGTCCTCGGGCTGCTGCAGCCCGCGATGCCTGTCGTGCCGCACATAGGGTTTGGTGTCGACCAGCCGCGCCTCAACCTCCCATAGCCCGTCGTCGCGGAGATAGCCGAGACATTCGACGGAGCGGCGGTGCATCAGGCGGCGGGGCTTGCCGTCGGCATTGGTATCGGGTGCGGACATCGGAACTCGCTGGATTGAATCTGGAATTGATCCAATCGGCCGCATGCTCCGATGTCAACGCCTGAGGCCAGCGCAACGCCATGCGACGTCCAAAGGGACGCCGTCATTCCGGGGCGATGCGGAGCATCGAACCCGGAATCTCGAGATTCCGGGTTCATCGCTGCGCGATGCCCCGGAATGACGGGACCGAAGGCCTCGATCGCGAAGCGCGCGCCTCAGCTGACGCGCCGCTCGCGGTTCTCCCAATACGGCTTGCGCAGCTCGCGCTTCAAGATCTTGCCGGCGCCGGAGAGCGGTAAGGGCGTCGAGGTGATGTCGACGCTGCGCGGGCATTTGTAGCCGGCGATCAGCGCCTTGCAGTGCTCCATCAGCTCTTCCGGCGTGGCGCTGGCGCCGCTCTTCAGCACCACGACGGCGTGGACCTGCTCGCCCCAGCGCTCGCTCGGGATGCCGATCACGGCGCACTGCGCCACCGCCGGGTGCTGGGCGAGGGCGTTCTCGACCTCGGCCGAATAGACGTTCTCGCCGCCAGAGATGATCATGTCCTTGACGCGGTCGACGACGTAGACAAAACCGTCCTCGTCCATGTAGCCGCCGTCGCCGGTATGCATCCAGCCGTCGATCACGGCCCGCGCGGTTTCCTCCGGCCGTTCCCAATAGCCCATCATCACCATATCGCCGCGCACCGCGATCTCGCCGACGGTGCCCAGCGGTACGACCTTGTCTTCGGCATCGACGATCTTCAATTCCGCGCCGAGCGTGGCGCGGCCGGCGCCGCGGTGTCGGCCCTTGGCGCGGCCGTCGCCGATATGCTCCTTCCAGTGCAGAATCGTAGCGATCGGCGACAGCTCGGTCATGCCGTAAGCTTGCGTGAATTCGACATGCGGCAGCGCCTTCATGGCGCGCATCAGCACGGCGTCGCTGATGACAGAAGCGCCGTAGGAGATGCCCTTCAGCGACGACAGGTCATACGTGCCGAGCGTCGGATGATCGACGAACATCTGGATCATGGTCGGCACCAGCAGCACGTCGGTGATGCGCTCCTTCTGAATCGCAGTGGCGACGCCATCGGGCGTAAAGCCCTGGATCACGACGTTGGATCCGCCCGACAGCAGCACCGAATACATCGCCGCGCCATTGGCGAGGTGGAACATCGGCGCAGCATGCAGATAGATCGTGCTGCTCGGCCACAGGCCTTCGCCGAGCGCGTTGAGCGCATTGGCCATCAGATTGCCGTGGCTCAGCATCACGCCCTTGGAGCGGCCGGTGGTGCCGCCGGTGTAGAAGATGCCGGCGAGATCGTCGCGCGAGCGCATCGCATCCGCCATCGGCTCGCTGCGCGCGATCAGTGTCTCGTAATTCTCCATGCCCACAGGCGTCTCGCCCTCGTCGGCATAGACCAGCTTGAGGCCGGGGATGGTGGTCGCCAGCGTCGCGCCGACCGGCGCGAATGCCTTGTCGACGAACAGGATGGTGGCGCGGCAGTCGCGCAGCGCGTCCTCGTTCTCCAGCGGAGACCAGCGGATGTTGAGCGGCACGATCACGGCGCCGGCCCAGCCGACCGCGAGGTACAGCTCGAGATAACGATCGGAGTTCAGCGACAGGATCGCGACGCGGTCGCCGTTGTCAGCGCCAAGGCCGCGGATCGCCGCGGCGAGGCGGGCGACGCGGGTGCCGACCTCGCGCCAGTTGCGCCGCCGCTCACCGCAGACGACTGCGAGTCCGTTTGGATTGACCTGCAGCGCCCGCCGCAGCCCGTGTGTGATGTTCACTTCCGTCCTCCCTTGGTGCGTTTCCCTTGCGAGGCGGTTTGTCCGCCTTCTCTGCAGCCGGAGCGACTGCTTTGTGCGCTGTTGTTTTACGCGTTGATGTCGTGGCGATCCCCTCGGTGAGGCGGATCGCGAATTCCTCGGCGACGGCGCGTCCGGTCAACTCACCGCCGGGCTGGAACCAGTGGCCGATCCAGTTCAGCGAGCCCGCGATCGCAAACGCCGCGAGCTTCGGGTCGCACGGTTTGACCGAACCGTCCTCGACACCCTGTACGATGTAGTCGCGGAAGGCGCGGTCGATCCGCCGCTTCGCCGTCTGCACGATCTTGCGGTTGTCCTCGCTGAGGTCGCGGATGTCGAAGCGGACCAGGCTCTTGCCGTAGTCCTCGGTCATCAGCTCGGCGTAGCGGACCACCAGCTTGCGCAGCTTGGCAAGGCCGCTGCCGCCGCCGGCCGAGGTTTCGGCGATGCATTCGTCGACCAGCTCGTTGCCGATCGACCAGCACTCGAACAGGATCTCGTCCTTGCCGCGGAAGTAATTGTAGAGCGCGGGCTTGGTGATGTTGAGCCGCTTGGCGACGTCGTTCAGCGTGGCGCGGTGATAGCCCTGTTCGAGGAACAGCTGTACGGCGGCGCGCAGCACCGCCTCGCGCTTCTCGTCGCGGGCGCGGCGCCGGCTCTCGAAGGGCAGCCAGGGGGACTGGCTGGAGGAGGGGATGTGTCCGTCGTCCATATGAAGCCGATGTCGTGAAGCCGTTGCCGCATTGACTCTGCGTGAGGTGCCGTATATTACCCATGGGTAACAAATAGTCCAGTGGGTAATTTTCGGGAGGACAGAATGACGTCACGCACCTATGTTGCCGGGGTCGGCATGATCCCGTTCGTCAAGCCCGGCGCCAATGCGCCGTATCACGTGATGGGCGCTGAGGCCGCCAGGCTCGCGCTTGCCGATGCCGGCCTCGACTACGGCCGTGTGCAACAGGCCTATGTCGGCTATGTCTATGGCGACTCCACCTGCGGCCAGCGCGCGCTGTATCCGGTCGGCATGACCGGCATCCCGATCGTCAACGTCAACAACAACTGCTCGACCGGCTCGACCGCGCTGTTCCTGGCGCGGCAGGCGATCGAGTCAGGCGCAGCCGACTGCGTGATGGCGCTCGGCTTCGAGCAGATGAAGCCCGGTGCGCTTGGCGCCGTGTTCACCGATCGGCCCAGCGCGTTCGACGATTTCGACGCCGCGGCCGACAAGCTGGTCGATGCGCCCGGCGTGCCGCTGGCGCTGCGCTATTTCGGCGGCGCCGGCCTCAGCCACATGAAGAAATACGGCACGCCGCTCTCCGCGTTTGCAAAAGTGCGCGCCAAGGCGAGCCGCCATGCCAAGAACAATCCCCTGGCGCTGTTCCGGAAAGAGGTCACCGCCGACGACGTCATGAACGACCAGGTGATCTGGCCCGGCGTGATGACCCGGCTGATGGCGTGTCCGCCGACCTGCGGCGGCGCCGCCGCGATCCTGGTCTCGGAGAAATTCGCCGACCAGCATGGTCTCAACAAGCAGGTCCGCATCGCGGCGCAGGCGATGACGACCGACACGCCGTCGACCTTCGGGGCCGACGACATGATGCAGGTGGTCGGCTACGACATGGCGCGCGACGCCGCCAACAAGGTCTATGAGGCAGCCGGCATCGGGCCAAAAGATCTCGACGTCGTCGAGCTGCATGACTGCTTCGCCCACAACGAGCTGATCACCTATGAAGGGCTCAGCCTGTGCGCCCAAGGCGAGGCCGCGAAGTTCATCGACGACGGCGACAATACTTATGGCGGCAAGTTCGTCACCAATCCCTCCGGCGGCCTGTTGTCGAAGGGCCATCCGCTCGGCGCCACCGGCCTTGCGCAGTGCTACGAGCTGACGCGGCAGCTGCGCGGCACCGCGTCGGCGACCCAGGTCGAAGGTGCGCGGCTCGGCCTGCAGCACAATCTCGGCCTCGGCGGCGCCTGCGTCGTGACGCTCTACCAACGCGCCTGAGGTCGTCATGGTCGATCAATCGGCTGTCGGGCGTGAATTCACGCCGGTGACCGCGCGCGTCGAGCCGGGGCGCCTGCGCTTCTTCCTCGACACGCTCGGCGAGACCAATCCGGTCTATCGGGACGAGGCGACCGCGCAGGCGGCGGGTTTTGCGGCGGCGCCGGTGCCACCGACCTATCTGTTCTGCCTGGAGATGATGGACGCAACGGTGCCGTTCGAGTTCCTGACCGCGCTCGACATCGATCTCGCCCGAGTGCTGCATGGCGAGCAGCGCTTCGACTATCACGCCCCCGTTGTGGTCGGTGACACCCTGACGTTCCACCCGCGCGTCACCAGCGTGACCGACAAGAAGGGCGGGGCGATGACGCTGATCGTAGTCGAGACTGGGGTCACCAACCAGAGTGGCGTCCATGTCGCCGATGTCTCGCGCACCATCGTGGTGCGCAATGCGAGGCCGTCATGAGCGCTGCACGTCGGGCGGTCGGCGACCGCATCGTCCACAAGGAATTTCCGCCGATCACCCGGCATCGCCTTGCGCTGTATTGCGGCGCCTCGGGCGATCACAACCCGATCCATGTCGATATCGACTTCGCAAAAGCGGCCGGATTCCCCGACGTGTTCGCGCACGGCATGTTGGTCATGGGCTATCTCGGCCAGGCGCTGACCGACGCGGTCGCGCCGTCGCGCATCCGCTCGTTCTCGACCCGCTTTGCCGCCATCACCCAGCTCGGCGCGCAGCTGACCTGCGAGGGCACGGTGATCGAGCTGATCGAGCAGGGCGGCGAGAAGCGGGCGAAGGTCGCGCTGACGACGAAAGATCAGAACGGCGAGGTCAAGCTCGCGGGGGAAGCGGTTATCGCGTTGTAGCGGGATAGTCCCGCCGAGCAAGGACTCGTACTCCCTCTCCCGCTTGCGGGGGAGGGCTGGGGTGGGGGCTCTCTCCACGGTACAGACCGGATAGATACCCGACAGTTTAGACCGGCATGATTGCCGACAGGTTTCTAGAAGCATCGGCGGGAGGGCCCGACGATGCCGTTCAGAGAGACCAGTCGGATGGAAGAGCGTATCCGGATGCTTATGGAGTACGAGAGCGGGAACTGGAGCGTGTCGGAGTTGTGCCGCCGTCACGGTATCTGCCGCGACACGTTTTACGCATGGCGCCAGCGGAAGCAGAGCGGCGATCCGGAGTGGTTCAGGGACCGTTCGCACGCGCCGCAGCAATGCCGACAAACGACCGATGCGGCGATTGCAGAGAAGGTGATCGCGGCTCGGCAGCGCTTTCCCTATCTGGGACCGCGCAAGCTGCTCGCCCTGCTTGACCGCCAGGCGCCGGAGATCGATTGGCCGGCGGCGTCGACGATTGGGAGCATTCTCAAGCGCGCGGGGCTGATCTCGCCGGTGAAGCGCCGCCGCCGTCCGCTCGACCAGCGGCGTCCCTGCACGCCGGTGCAGGAGCCGAACGACGAGTGGAGCGTGGACTTCAAGGGTTGGTTCCGCACCCGCGACCAGTGCCGGATTGATCCGTTGACGGTGGCTGACAGCCACAGTCGCTTCCTGATCGAACTGCAGATCGTCGCACCGACGACCGAGGGCGTCCGCCCCCGCTTCGAGAGGGCTTTCCGCGAGCATGGCCTGCCGCGGGCAATCCGCTGCGACAATGGTTCGCCGTTCGGCTCGCGCGGCGCCGGCGGTCTCACCACATTGTCGGTCTGGTGGCTGAAGCTCGGCATTACGCCGCACTTCATCCGTCCGGCCTCGCCGCAGGAGAACGGTCGCCATGAGCGCATGCATCGCACCTTGAAGGCGCAAACATCGAGCCCACCGGCAGATAATGCGTCCGAGCAACAGGCCCGCTTTGACGCCTTCCGAGAGCATTACAATAAGGAACGTCCTCACGAAGCGCTGGGCCAACGGCCGCCGGAGGACGCCTATCGAGCATCTCAACGCACCATGCCGGATCGCGAGCAAGACCCCTGGTATGACGCCGATCACCAGGCCCGCCGTGTTCGCGGCAATGGGGAGATTAAATGGAAAGGCAAGTTCGTCTTTATCGGTCAGGCGCTGGTGAACGAACTTGTCGGCATCGCCGAACTCGATACCGGTGACCACGTCGTCCGCTTCTGCGACCTCGACGTCGGTCTCATCGACCGCCGCGGCCTGTTCACCCGGTTCGCTCCGCCTCGTGAGGGGCTGCGCGAACCGGGCGAACAGACCGCTTAACCCAAACTGTCGGGGATCATGCCGGTCCAAAATGTCGGGAATCATGCCGGTTGAACACACGAGTCATGTCGCGGAGAGAGCCCCCACCCGCATCGCATCTTCGATGCGATGCGACCTCCCCCGCAAGCGGGAGAGGTGAAGAAAGAAGATCATCTCGTTTGAGGGAGGAACCATGTCGAAACTGCAAGGCAAAGTCGCGCTCATCTCAGGCTCAGGCCGCGGCATCGGGCGAGCTATTGCGCTGAAGCTTGCGAGCGAGGGCGCGCGGGTCGTGGTCAACGACCTCGATGCCGAGCCGGGCAATGCCGTCGCCGCCGAGATCAAGGCAATGGGCGGCGAGGCGATCGCGGTCAATGGCAGCGTGACGGAGGCAGGCTTTGCCGATCGTTTCGTCGACGGCGCGATCGAGCAGTTCGGCGGCCTCGACATCATCGTCAACAATGCCGGCTACACCTGGGACTCGACGATCCAGAAGATGTCGGACGAGCAGTTCCAGGCGATGCTCGACGTCCATCTGGTCGCCCCGTTCCGGATCATGCGTGCCGCGTCCGAGCCGATCCGGGTGATGGCCAAGCGAGAGGCCGAGGCCGGCCGCGAGGTGTTCCGCAAGGTCGTCAACGTCTCCTCGATCGCGGGCCTCTACGGCAATGCCGGGCAGGCGAGCTATTCTTCGGCCAAGGCCTCGCTGATCGGGCTGACGCGCACGATGTGCAAGGAGTGGGGCCGCTACAAGGTCAACGTCAATTGCGTGGCGTTCGGCCTGATCAACACCCGCCTGACCCAGCCGATCGAGACCCAGCAGAAGACCATCGACGTCGCCGGCCGCGACATCAAGGTCGGCGTCCAACCGCAGATGCTGGAGGCGATGGCCGGATGATCCCGCTCGGCCGCGGCGGCACGCCGGAAGAGGCGGCGGACGCGGTCTATCTGTTCTGCGCTCCGGAATCGAACTACATCAGTGGTCAGGTGATCGTCGCCGGCGGCGGTCTGTTGATCTGATAACGAGAGCGTTTTCGAGCGAAGTGGGTACCGGTTCGCGTCAAGAAAACGCGTCAAAGCAAGAATCTGAGGGCATGATGCACTACCGATCGTCCTGGATGACCGAGGAGCTGGACACCTTCCGTGACCAGTTCCGCAAATTCCTCGCCAAGGACCTTTTGCCGCACGCCGAAAAATGGCGCGAGCAGAAATTGGTCGACCGCTCGGCCTGGCGCGCGCTCGGCGAGATGGGCGCGTTGCTGCCGAGCGTGCCCGAGGCCTATGGCGGCTTAGGGACCAGCTTCGCCTATGACGCGGCCGTGCTCGATGACCTCGAGAGCACGGTGCCGGAGTTGACCACCGGTGTCTCCGTGCACAGCGCGATCGTCGCACATTACATCGTCAATTACGGCTCGGAGGAGCAGAAGCTGCGCTGGCTGCCGAAGATGGCGTCCGGCGTGATGGTCGGCGCCATCGCGATGACCGAGCCCGGCACCGGCTCCGACCTGCAGGCCGTCAAGACCACGGCCAGGAAACAGGGCAATTCCTACGTCATCAACGGCCAGAAGACGTTCATCACCAACGGCCAGGCCGCCGACCTCGTCATCGTGGTGGCGCGCACCGGGGCTGCGGGCTCGAAGGGCATCTCGCTGATCGTGGTGGAGACCGCGGGCGCGGAGGGCTACCGGCGCGGGCGCAACCTCGACAAGATCGGCCTGCACGCCTCCGACACCTCGGAGCTGTTCTTCGACAATGTCACGGTGCCGCCGGAGAACCTGCTCGGGGCCGAGGAGGGCAACGGCTTCGTGCAGCTGATGCAGCAATTGCCGCAGGAGCGGCTGGCGCTCGCCGTCGGCGCCGTCGCCTCGATGGAGCGCGCGGTTCGGATCACCGCGGAGTACACCAAGGAACGCACCGCGTTCGGCAAGCCGCTGCTCGAATTCCAGAACACCGCCTTCAAGCTCGCCGAGCGCAAGACCGAGGCGATGATCGCCCGCGTGTTCGTCGACTGGTGCATCGAGCGCCTGGTCGCCGGCGACCTCGACACCGTGACGGCGTCGATGGCGAAATGGTGGTGCTCGCAGAAGCAGGTCGAAACCGCGGACGAATGCCTGCAGCTGCACGGCGGTTACGGCTACATGCAGGAATATCCGATCTCGCGCATGTTCATCGATGCCCGGATCCAGAAGATCTATGGCGGCACCAACGAGATCATGAAGCTGCTGATCGCGCGCTCGCTGTAAAGGTTCGCTCCGACCTCACATCGTCATGGCCGGGCTTGTCCCGGCCATCTACGTCTTCTTCGGGTAGGAGCCAAGACGTGGATGCCCGGGACAAGCCCGGGCATGACGGGTGAGCAAGGCGGCATTCCTGCGGGCCTCCGCTCTGCGCAAATAAGCGGCGGCGGGCCGCTGCCCTTTCCCTGCCGCATGGCTCGATGCCGCCGCTGCATCCCGCGGCGGTTTCGGCCTTGCGCCATATTGCCGTCTATCATACCCCCGTCGGACCATTTTCCGCGCGAGCCTTGAGCGCGCGCCAATACCTGCAGGGAGCCCTCATGACCAAAAGCAATGCCCGCACCGGAGGCCAGATCCTGATCGACCAGCTGGTCGCGCAAGGGGTGGAGCGCGTCACCTGCGTGCCGGGCGAGAGCTATCTGGCGGCGCTCGACGCCCTGCATGACAGCCCGATCGACGTCGTGATCTGCCGCGCCGAGGGTGGTGCGGCGATGATGGCGGAGGCCTATGGCAAGCTGACTGGGCGGCCCGGCATCTGTTTCGTCACCCGCGGTCCGGGCTCGACCAACGCCGCGCATGGCGTGCACATCGCGATGCAGGATTCGACCCCGATGATCCTGTTCGTCGGCCAGGTCGACACCGGCATGCGCGAGCGCGAGGCGTTCCAGGAACTCGACTACAAGGCGGTGTTCGGCACCATGGCGAAATGGGCGGTCGAGATCGATCGTCCGGACCGCATTCCGGAGCTGGTGGCGCGCGCCTTCCGCGTCGCGCTGCAGGGCCGCCCCGGGCCGGTGGTGATCTCGCTGCCGGAGAACATGCTCACCGAGACCGCGGCGGTCGCCGACGCGCCGAAGGTCGAGCCTGCAGTGACCTGGCCGGCGCCTTCGGATCTCGAACGGCTCGGCACGATGCTGGCCGGTGCCAAGGCGCCGATCGTGGTGCTCGGCGGCTCGGCCTGGACCGAAGAGGCGGCCAAGGGCATCGCGCGCTTCGCCGAGCGCTTCGATCTGCCGGTCGCGACCTCGTTCCGCCGCGCCTCGCTGTTCGACGCGGACCATTCGCATTATGCCGGCGATCTCGGCATCGGCCCTAGCCCGAAGCTCAGGGATCGCTTCACCGGCGCTGACGTCATTCTCCTGATCGGCGGCCGCATGTCGGAAATGCCGTCGTCGTCCTACACGCTGCTCGATATTCCCGTGCCGAGCCAGAAGCTGATCCATGTCCATCCCGGCTCCGAGGAGCTCGGCCGGGTCTATCAGCCGGCGCTGGCGATCCAGGCGACGCCTGCCGCCTTCGCCGCCGCCGTCGAGACCATGAAGCCATCGGCCGCACCCGCCTGGAAGGGCGAGGCGGCGAAGGCGCACGCCGATTATCTCGCCTGGACCGACAAGCCGCGCGAGCTGCCGGGCCATTTCCAATACGGCGAAGTCGTGACCTGGCTGCGCGATCGTCTGCCGAAGGATGCGATCGTCTGCAACGGCGCCGGCAACTATGCCGGCTGGATTCACCGCCACCATCGCTTCCACACCTTCGCAGCGCAGCTCGCGCCGACCTCGGGCTCGATGGGCTACGGCGTGCCGGCGGCCGTGATAGCCAAGCGGCAGCATCCGGATCGCGTCGTCGTCGCCTTCGCCGGCGACGGCTGCTTCCTGATGAACGGGCAGGAATTCGCCACCGCCGTGCAGTACGACGCGCCGCTGATCGTCGTCGTCATCGACAACGCGCAATACGGCACCATCCGCATGCATCAGGAACGCGACTATCCCGGCCGCGTCGTCGGCACCCAGCTCAAGAACCCGGACTTTGCGCTCTACGCCAAGGCGTTCGGCGGCCATGGCGAACGGGTCGAGCGCACCGAGGACTTTGCGCCCGCGTTCGAGCGCGCGCTGGCCTCCGGCAAGCCGGCGATCCTGCACTGCCTGGTCGATCAGCGCGCGCTGTCGGTCGGCAAGGACTTTGTGCCCGAGCAGGCCGCGCGTTGATGCCTGAGTCCGCCGGCCGTCACGTCGCGATCATCGGCGCCGGCGCGGTCGGTGTGATCAGCGCCATCGAGGCGCTGCGCTGTGGTCACCGAGTCACGCTGATCGATCCGGGCGAGCCCGGCGGTGAGCAGGCGGCGAGCTATGGCAATGCCGGCTGGCTGTCGTCGCATTCGGTGATCCCGCCGGCCGAACCCGGCACCTGGAAGAAGGTGCCTGGCTATCTGATGGATCCGCTCGGGCCGTTGTCGATCCGCTGGTCGTATTTGCCGAAGGCGCTGCCGTGGCTGATCAAGTATCTGCTGGCGAGCCGCACCGAGGCGCAGGTCGAGGCCACCGCGCGGGCGATGCGCGATCTCCTGAAGGACGCGCCGCTGCTGCATCGGCAGCTCGCCGAGGAAGCCGGCGTGCCCGAGCTGATCGAGCGGCGCGGGGTGATGCATGTGTTTCCCACGCGCGAACCGTTCGACCGCGACCTCGGCTGGCGTATCCGCAAGCGCGTCGGCATCGAATGGCTCGAGCTCAACGAAGACGAGATGCGCCAGCGCGAGCCCGATCTGCATCCGCGCTACAAGTTCGGCGTCGTGGTCGAGGAGGCCGGCCGCTGCCGCGATCCCGGCGCCTACGTCGCAGCGCTCGCCGTGCACGCCATTGCAAACGGCGCCGAGCGAGTCGCCGCCAAGGCGGTCGGTCTCAAGCTCGCGGGCAACCGGCTCGCCGCCGTGGTTACCGAGAGCGGCGAGATTGCCTGCGACGCCGCGGTGGTCGCCGCCGGTGCGCGCTCCAGGCAACTGACCGCGTCGATCGGCGATCCGCTCCCGCTGGAGACCGAGCGCGGCTATCACGTCATGATCGAGAATCCGGAATCCGGACCGCGCAATTCGGTGATGGCCTCGGACGCCAAGATGGTCGTCAACTGGACCGACAAGGGCCTGCGCGCCGCAGGTACGGTGGAGATCGCGGGGCTCGACGCCGCGCCGAACTGGAAGCGCGCCGAGATCCTGCGCGAGCATCTCTTCAGCATGTTCCCGAAACTGCCGAAGGATATTCCAGCATCGCGGATCAAGACCTGGTTCGGTCATCGCCCGAGCATGCCGGACGGGCGACCGTGCATCGGCCATAGCAGCGCCACGCGTGACGTGGTCTATGCGTTCGGCCACGGCCATGTCGGCCTGGTCGGCTCAGCCCGCACCGGCCGGCTGGTCGCGCAACTGTTGAGCGGCAAGGAGCCCGAAATTCCGCTCGCGCCGTTTGCGCCGTCACGTTTTCTGTAGGACGCAACATCACCGGAAGGCCTCGACCGGATCGAGCCGCGCCGCGCGCCATGACGGATAGAGAGTGGCAAGCAATGACAGCGTCAGCGCCATGATCACGACCGCTGCGGTCTGCGCGATGTCGACCTCCGCCGGCAGCTCGGACAGGAAATAGAGCTCGGGCGGGAACAGTTGGATGCCGGTCAGCCATGACAGGAATTGACGGATCGCTTCGACATGGCGGCATACGAAAAGGCCGACCGCGAAGCCGACCAGCGTCCCCACCACGCCGATCGAGGCCCCGGTGATCAGGAAGATCCGCATGATCGCGCCCTGAGAGGCGCCCATCGTCCGCAGGATCGCGATGTCGCTGCTCTTGTCCTTCACCAGCATGATCAGCCCGGACACGATGTTCAGCGCCGCCACCAGCACGATCATGGTCAGGATCACGAACATCACGTTGCGTTGGACCTGAAGCAGGCCAAAGAAGGTCGTGTTGCGCTGACGCCAATCCACCAGGAAGACCGGCCGCTCGGCCGCTTCCGTCACCGTCTTGCGAAACTGGTCGACCCGATCGGGATCAACGGTGAAGACCTCGATCCCGGTGACGTTCGTGCCGCGGTTGAAATAGGCCTGTGCTTCGATGATCGGCATGAAGATCAGGCCGGCGTCATATTCCGACATGCCGATCTCGAACACGGCCGATATCGGGTACTTCTTGATCCGCGGCATGATGCCCATCGGCGTGGTCGCGCCGCGCTGCGCGACCAGCGTGATGCCGTCGCCGACATGCGCGGAGAGTTGATCGGCGAGCCGGCGGCCGATGACGATCCCCTGGCCCTCGTCAAAATGCTCGATCGATCCCTTGATGGTGTTGCTGACCGAGGGCAGGCGGGAGAGGTCGGCGGCGCGAATACCGCGCACGAGAACACCGGAGGCGTTGGACGACGATGCCAGTGCCATGCCGTCGACCACGGGGACAACGAGGCGGATGCCCTGCAGCTGGCTGATGCGCTCGGCAACGTCCTGCCAGTCGGTCAGGGGCCTTTCCACCGGCTGAATCAGAATATCGCCGTTGAGGCCGAGGATCTTGCCCAGCAGCTCTTTGCGAAAGCCGTTCATGACGGCCATGACGATGATCAACGTGGCGACGCCGAGCATGATGCCCAGAAACGAGAACCCGGCAATGACCGAGATAAAGCCTTCCCTGCGTCGCGCCCGCAGGTAGCGCGCGGATAGCATCCATTCGAACGGTGCGAAGGGCGCAGTTTGCGATGGCTCTGCCAAAGTCCTGCTCATCGGCCGGAGAGATCGGCATTCTGTCTGCTTGCCGCGGGATTCGCCAGCGCCCCTGCCGCCGCCTCAGCTCTCGCCGGCCCAGGTGGTGATCGCCGTCGGTGCGATCACGCGCCTTGGGGTGTGCGGGTTGATCGTTCCGGCGCTGACGTCCTGCGCCTGATCGAGCAGGGTGCGCGCGAATGCCTTGGCGTCCAGCTCGCTCGCGAAGGTGCGGGTCTGGCGTGGGAAGCGGTGGTGTCCGGCGTCGGGATTTCTCACCGCGAACGAGACGTACCAGATGGCCTTGTCCGTCTTCATTGCGCGTCTCTGACGGCGATCCGCCCGCGCGATCGGGACGTCGTGCTCGGTGCTTGATATGCAAAAAGTGCCAAAGTGAAGGATCCTGCAATTCAACAGATGCCGACTAAATGAATCTCCCCGGCGGACAGGCAACACGACAGAATCGGCACACATACCGAACACTGACGGGATATTACCTTTCAACCGGTGGATGAAGTGACAATGCGCCGCACCGACGTTGGTTCCTGCGATCCGACGCCGCGGTTTCCAGTGGAAGACGGAGCCGCCAGCGGCCGTCGGCTACGCGTCCGGGAGATCGCCGAACACCTCGACCAGGCGAAAGCGTTCGCACATCAGCATCATGTCTTCGCTGAATCGTCCGAGGCGGCCGAAATAGGCGCGATGCGCATCGCGCCAATACGCCAGGCTTCGGTCGCCTTCGCCCTCGTCACGCGCGAAGCCGGCATCGACCTCGCCGAAGCGCCGATACGTCACCTCGGTGGTTTCGATGACGCAGCGGGGCTCGCCGCGCCCATCGAGCACGATCCAGCGCTCTCCGGGCGCCGAGGTGTTCGGCTCGTCTTCCGTGCTGCAGGTCGCGGTCTTGACGCCGTCGATCACGAGTTCGAGGAGTTGATCGGCGAGGGCGGGATTGTCGCCGAACGCGAACGCGCGGAGGTGCTGGTACCGTTCGGGGATCGGCTTTGGCATGGGACAGCGTAGCCGGCCCGGGCCGGCACGCAAGCGCTGCGCGGGACGAACGTCGCTGGCCTGGGCGCGGTCAGCTTCGTAACGCAAGAACACGCAGAAGTATGCCGCGGCCGCCGCGCGACAGGCGATCGTGAAACAATTCGGAGAGCCGGTCTCCCCGCTTGCGCAGCGGGAGCCGCCTCCGCAACTCGTGGGCGCGAGGCAGCGAGCAAAAGAGAAAATCCCGACGGAGCTGGCGAAGGCGCTTGCCATAGCCTCTCACATCGGTGCTCGCATAGGCTTCCATCAGGGTGCGGATCAGATAGTCATCGCTCGGATCTGGATTGGACTCGTAGGCAACGCTCGATGATCGCATGGAAACGGGTTCATCGGTCGTCGACAGGAATATGTTCATGCGGATCAGCCCGTCCGATACGCCGGTCGCCTCTTTGCTGAAACTTCCGTAGTTCACAGAGGGCAAGGCGGCGAGTTGCCGGCGCAAGTTTTCGAGCGTCGCCGATGGAATCTTGACGCCGTTGCCCGCGCTGGTGTCGAGCCTGTTGGCGCGCACCGTGGCGTACAAGTCGCCCCAGAACTTGTCCCAGGCGGCTGCGCCGGTGCGGTTAGCCGATGGATTCTTGCGCACGCTATAGGTCGTTTGCGTGAGATAGGCCGCCAACTCGCCCATGTGACGCGTAACGGTGCCATCAGGATCATAGACGTCGATCATGGCGTGGACGCATTCATGCAGCAGCAGCGCCCGATCGCCGTCATTTGCGGGCGGCGACTTCTTCTGTGTCAGCAGAATATCCGCCGTTTGATCGTAGAAAGCGAGATCCTCGGTGCCGCCCTTGACCAGGATATTGCCGGCGCGAATGTGATCGCGAACTGTCGTCAAGTATTCGCCTTTAATGTGAATCTTATTCACGTAGAACTCGATGCCAAGCGCTACCGGGTCGCTCAGTGTATCCAGGACGTCGCCTTCGGTCAGTGGCATGACCTGCCTCCCTTGCGAGATTGAGCAATGATGGTCCGGCCAATCTCTGGTAAAAGAAAACCCTTCCTCTCAGGAAGAGGATCATCGAACTGCGCCTCTCCGATACCGCTTTCGGGCAGGCTTGGCGGCGTGCGGGGCGTGCTATTTTGATGCGGCAACCTCACCTGAGATTGCGTTTAAATGTGTCTGGCCAGGCGCACCAGGGTTCAAGGGTATGCTGTGCCGTCGTACGAACATTGCCTTTCACAACACTGAGGGCCCCATCATGCCGGAGAAGTCTGCAAAAGGTATCGATCGCCGCGATCTGATAATGGCATCCATTGTCACGGTCGGTTCCGCGGCCGCCGTCGCCGTCAACGCTGGTGCTGCGAATGCCCAGGGCGCAGCGACACCCCCTGGCAATCCGGCATCAGGAACGGTCTATACCGGCGATGTTATCGAAGGCAAAAAGGTCGTCAGCGCGCTCGACGTCAACGACCTTGAGCCCGGGAAGAAGCACCGTTTGTATTTTCAGGGCGTTGAGATGCCAACCGGACAGCACTGGCATGTGTCTGTGACGGTCGCCAAGGGAGCAAAGCCGGGCAAGCGCGGCATCCTGACCAGTGGCGTGCATGGCGACGAGATGAGTTCCGTGCATACGGTCCAGACTGTGATGAACCAACTCGACCCGGCGCAGATGTCGGGCACGGTGATGGCGGTCACGGACGTATCCCGCCCGGCCCTGGAAAGCATGCAGCGCAGATGGCCGAACCAGGGCAGAGGCATCGATCTGATCGATATGAATCGGGAGTGGCCCGGGAACGAGAACGGCGCCACCGCACCCAGCCGACACGCCGGGCTTCTGTTCAAGCGGCTGCTGCGGCCGAACGCCGATTTCGCGATCGACTTCCACACCGGGACAACCGGATTCGAAGTCACCGCATTCAATATCGGCGGTATGGATGTGCCCGCGGTCAAGGCGATGGTTGAGCTCTATCCGGTCGGCCAGATCTTCGACAATCATGTGTATCCCGGTGTCCTGCACAACGCGTTCATGGACGTCGGCATCCCGTCCTTCACGCCGGAAATCGGCGCTGCGCGCGTCCTGGACCCTGAGATGATCTCGCTCTTCGTGGAAGGCACAATGAACGTCCTCAAGCATCACGGCATCGTTGCCGGGCCAATGGGACGTACAGGCAAGGACGTGACTGTCTTTGTCGGTAACAGCGCGTACCCGATCCTGGCCACCGCGGGCGGTCTCGTTGAGCATCTGGTCAAACTCAACGACAAGGTTGAAGCCGGACAGAAGGTTGCGATCCAGCGCAATAGCTTCGGCGAGGTGATTGCGGAGTATACAAGCGGCGTGGCCGGAGAGATAACGGGCCAGCGCAGCGATGCAATGTCCGAGCCCGGCAACCCCCTGGTATTTATCCTTTTCAACAAGCCGGGGCCAAAGGACGTTCAGGTCTATCCCGAGTAGTTGCCGCATCGACCTCAAGGCCGGTGACGCGACTTTCACTGTGGCCGTTCACGAGGCTCGTCGAGGATCGGCTTTGGCATGGGCAGCGTAGCCGGCCCGAACCGGCGCGCAAGCGCTGCGCGAACGTCGTTCGTCGGCCTATGTCGGCAATTGGGCCCAGAGCTGACTTCTCTCCTGAATATCCGTGCGCAGACAGCCGAAGCTGAAAAGTAAGTAGTGCTGTCATGTTGGATCGCTTTGACGCGCTACCTCGATTGCTTGGCGACTCGCATCGTCGTTAGATAGCTAGAAAGGTCGATCGAGCCCGGCTACCGACACGGGGGCGGAGATGCAGCAAATCGCCGAGTGGCTGGAAGATATCGGCCTGTCCGAGTATTCGCAGCGCTTCGCCGAGAATGGCATCGACATCTCGGTACTTCCGCATCTGACCGATCAGGATCTCAAGGAACTTGGCATTCTCCTCGGACATCGACGGAAAATGCTCGCGGCGATTGGCCGGCTCGCGATCGCAACAGCATCACCCGCACCCGCCAGCCCGTCCGAGCCGCAACCGCGGGAGATCGCTGAGCGCCGCCAGGTCACAGTATTGTTTTCCGATATGGTAGGCTCGACAGCCCTCTCCACGCGCCTGGACCCCGAAGATCTCAGAGACATTATCTCATCTTACCAAAATTGCGTCACGCAGATCATCCGCCGCTCTGGTGGCTTTGTTGCCAGATACATGGGAGACGGCGTGCTCGCCTACTTTGGCTATCCGGAAGCCCATGAAGAGGACGCGGAGCGCGCCGTTCGGACGGGGTTGGAGCTTGTCGCGGCGATCTGTGAACTCAAGACGCTGGTCCCGTTGCAAACGCGCGTAGGCATCGCAACCGGCCTGGTCGTCGTCGGCGACCTGATTGAGACAGACGAAGCGCGCGAACGCGGCATCGTCGGCGAAACACCGAATCTAGCGGCGCGATTGCAAGGCGTGGCGGAGCCCGGAATGGTTGTCATCGCCGAAAGCACCCGAAAGCAACTCGGCAGGCTGTTTGATCTTGAAGAACTCGAAGCAAAGGACCTCAAAGGCATTCCGAAACCTGTGCCGTCATGGGCAGTGCTGCGGGCCGGCGCAGCTGAAAGCCGGTTCGAAGCTCTTCATGCAGGCACGATGACGTTCGTCGGACGCGAGGCAGAAATCGAACTGCTCAAACGTTACTGGCGATTGGCAAAAAGTGGTGAGACCCGCGTGGTTCAGGTCTCGGCCGAGGCGGGACTGGGAAAGTCGCATCTTGTAGCGACATTCGCCGAACAGCTTCGGTCCGAGCCCCACACCATTCTGCAATTTTTTTGTGCACCCCATACTCGCGACAGCGCGCTCTTCCCCATCATCGCCTGCCTGGAACGGGCGGCGGGCTTCAAACATGAAGATACTCCAGAAGCCAAGCGCAACAAGATTGAAACGCTAGTCACGTCCAGCTCCGACGTGGCCGAGGATGTCCTTTTGATTGCAGAGTTGCTCGCGCTGCCGCGGTCGGATGACGACCGTGCAATGGACTATTCACCGCAGCGCACGAAAGAAAAGACGTTGGAAGCTCTTTTGCGTTACGCGGTTGGCGCGGCAAGGCGCCAGCCGGTCCTGTTAATCTTTGAGGATGTCCATTGGATCGACCCGACCTCGCGCGAATGGCTGGATCTCGCCGTTCGGCAGCTGCGGCAATTGCCGATTCTGGCGCTCGTCACGTCTCGAACGGAGTTTCAATCGTCTTGGGCAAGCCAATCTCATGTGACATCGCTGCCGCTGCCGCGGCTTTCGCCGGAAGATTCGGTCGCCCTCGTGCGGCAGATCGAACGCACCAATGCGCCGCTCTCCGAGGGAGTGGTGCAGGAAATCATCGATCGGTCAGACGGTGTGCCGCTGTTCCTCGAGCAAGTGACGCGAGCTGTGCTCGAAGTCGGAGACGCCAATGTCGTCAGCAACGGCTCCGCCCCGTCGACACCCGACCGTCGTATCCCTTCAACTTTGCAGGCCTCGTTAATTGGACGTCTTGACTGCCTGGGGAAGGCAGCGAAGGAGATCGCCCAGCTTGGCGCGGCGATCGGGCGCGAGTTTTCATACAACCTTCTTGCGGCGGCGTCGGAGCGCCCTCCTGTCTACCTGGAGGATGCCCTTGCCCGGCTGGTCGAGAAGGAACTGATCTTCCAGAGCGCATCGCTTCCTCAGGCCGCCTTCCTTTTCAAGCATGCCCTTGTGCAAGATGCCGCTTATTCCACGCTTCTGCGGACTTCGAGGCGGGATATCCATGCACGCATCGCCAATGCAATGCTGGCCGGCGGAACCACCGACAGCGCTGCGCCGGAGATCGTCGCCTTTCATCTGCAACAAGCCGACCGACCAGCCGAAGCGATAGCCTATTGGCGGAAGGCTGGAGAACAATCTGCTCGAAGGGCGAACAATCGCGAAGCGGTGGCTCACTTTCGTCGCGCGCTGGCCCTGCTAGAGGGGCATCCGCAAACGAGTGACCGCCTGGGCATCGAGCTCGCGATCTTGTCGCAGCTCGCGCCGGCGTTGATGAGCGTCCATGGCTGGGGTGCGACCGAAGTCGGCGAAGTTGTCGAACGGGCCACTGAAGTGGGCCATCAGCTCGACAGTTCACCGGAGATCGCACCCTCCATCGCAAACCTCTGGCTATTCCACTATGCCAATGGCCGGCTGGATGCAGCTGAGAAAGTGTCGCGCAATCTGCTCAGGATTGCGCAGGATTTGGACAGCCAGGAGGTGTTGCTGCAAGCACATCACACAGCGTGGCCCGTGCGTTGGGGACGAGGGGCAATGAAGGACGCTCTCGGACATATCGATGCTGGATTGGCGCTCTATGATGAGCAGCGCCACGCGCATCACCGGTTCTTGTATCTCGGACATGACCCTGCCGTTTGCGGCTTGGCGATCGCTTCACAACTCTGTTCGAGTCTCGGTTATACGGCACAAGCAAAGGACAGGGCTGATCAGGCCTTGGCGTTGGCCCGGAGGCTCAACCATGAGCCCACTCTTATGCACGGCCTTTGGTTCGTCATTGAATCGCAGATGACACGCGGGGATGTTCTCGGCGTGACTGCAAACACGGCGGAACTCCTGAACCTCGCCGAGCAATACGGACTTCCGCTGCCGCGTGCGATGGGACTGATCTATCGCGGCTGGGCATTGGCATATTCCGGCAGAGCGGAAGAAGGTCTTGCACTTGCAACTGAGGGCACCGGCTTACTGCAGCGGACCGGTAACCGAATTGTTCTATCTCGCGCTTACGGGGTTATCGCCGAAATCCACCTGGTGATTGGAAGATATCAGGAAGGTCTGAGCGAAGTAGAAAGGGCGATTCACGTCGCGTCAAACATCGGCGAATCCTTCTATTTGGATCGCCTGCTTCTGAACCGCGCGCTGCTGATGCGGGAAACAGGCCAAACCGAAGAAATGGTCGAAGCAGGATTGAAGCGTTCCCTTGATTTTGCGGCCTTACAAGGCGCCAAGGTCCTCGAATTGCGCACTGCTATCCATCTCGCTGATTTGTGGGGTCGCATTGGCAAGCGTGACCAAGCGCAGGAATTACTAAGGTCGACTTGTGACTGCTTCACCGAAGGGCACGATACGCCCGACTTCAAGCAGGCTATCGAAATGCTGCACGGGCGTGCGGAGTCAGCTCGCACGTGATGAGACAAATCATGGGTCGACTTGGATCATGAGCCTGCATGGTCGGCATGTCCTGCATTTTTGTCCAAACACCCAAGGCGTGTGCCCAAAGAGGTGCAGACGTCAGCTTTTGGGGTCTAAGCAGAGCCTTTCTGTTCAATCAGAGTATTGCCGGGTTTTGACCCTCAACAGAGAGTCCGGTCGGTATTTGTTTGGTTCAGGAACATGCGCGTGGGCTACTGTCCGTATCGATCCGAGGCGGGCGACCTAAGTCCGAGCCGCCCGCCGTTTGGGTGAATTTCGTGCAGGAACCTTGCCCTACCTGAGATGTTGGAAAGCAATGCGATAACTCAGGAGGAACGGGTATGAGAACTCTGTTACTGGCTGGTGTGCTGGCGGTTGCTGGTTTCGCGGTCGCCACACCGATCTCCATTGCACCCGCGTCGGCTCAAGTTGCCGTTGAAACTCCGCTCGGCGGCGTAGTCGTGGGCCCCGAGCGGCGTTACTACCGAGACTACGATCGACCCGCTTATCGCGCCTACGGATATGATCGCGGATATCGCGGTGGATGCCGCACCGTCACGATCGAGCGCGACGACGGTTCGGTCCGCAGGATCCGCCGTTGCGACTAGCGGTAGCGGCTGGCGCTCATAAGAGCGCCGAGCCAAAGAAATTGGGAGCTATTCACTAAGGCCGCTTCAGTTGGCGGCCTCTTTCATTTCGCGAGTGTCGCCTGTTGGCCCTGCTCAGACCTCGTGCAATGTCGCTTCTGCATCGCTGTTGGCGGACAAGCGGACGTCCCGGATTGATGCGGATGCCCCGCTAGCCAGCCGCGCCCTCCTTGCGGGCCGCGGCTATGGTCTTCTCGACTTCCGCCGCGAGCGCCGCAAGATGCTCGGCAAGCTTGGTGAACAACTCGCGCTTCTGGATGTCCGTGGTCAGGTCGCGGATCAGGGCGCACTCCGCAGCGTCGGTGCGAAGTTTCTCGAGATGCGTCAGCATGTCCTGCATTTTTTCCCGCCCGCTGCCGTTTTCGGCAGACCGTAGGCGGCACGGAACCCGGCGACAATAACGTGTGATAATGCCGGACATGCCGGCCTGCTGGTACGTTCGCAGCGGCCTCGACAGCGGGCAACCCGGCATAACCCGCCAGTCTCCGGCGACAGAGGGATTTCGTTTTTTCGGAAATTTCTCTTGACGCGGCCCCCAACTCAGCAGTCTAATGCCGCCGTCTCACCCGATCGAGGGGCGCTTCGCGATCGTCACGAACGCGGTGTGGGATGCGGTGGACGCCGAGCGCGCAGTCGACGAGTGCGCGTAAGGCGGACGGCGAAGTCGTGTGGTCCTGACGCCCTAGCGGCAGGTGTCTCGTCGCAACACGCGATGGCGTGTTGCGAAGGCGGTGACAAGCAAGCCCAGTCTCGCCGGGGAGAGCACGAAGTAAGCCGTAACCCATCGCGCAGGGAAAGCCGGATTGCTCCGGTTACACCTGTGGTCCTACCCCCGAGCTTTCTACCTTTTGCTCGGGCCCATGGGTGCGATCGGCACCCGGCTTTCCCTGCGCCCTCTGTTCAAGGAGAGGGCAAACGAGAGGCAAGACTCGGACGATTCATGTCGCGAGAATGCCGATGCATGGGTCATGTCACAAACGCTGCGACAATTTCAGTGTCGTCCCGGGCAAGCGAAGCGCGACCCGGGACCCATAACCACGAATGGCAATTATGCGAGCGACGCTGGGGCCACAGCGTGTTCAACAACAGAACCCTGTGGTTATGGGTCCCGGCTTTCGCCGGGACGACACAGCTACGATGACATGACTGCGGTGCCTCTTCCGCTACCCGATCCGCACCACCATCTTGCCCAGCGCCGCGCGGGTCTGCATCGTGGTGAATGCGTCGCGAAAATCCTCAAACGCGAACACCTTGCCGACCACCGGCGTCAGTCGGCCGTCGTTCAGCCATGCCGACAATTGCGTCATCACGCGCGTCTGCGCCTCGGGCTCGCGGCGCGCGATCTGGGCGGCGTCGACGCCGATCAGAAGCCCACCTTTCAACAGCGGCAGATTGAACGGCAGCGCGGGGATGCTGCCGGCCGCAAAGCCGACCACGACATGGCGGCCGTTCCAGGCGATCGAGCGGAACGCCTGCAGCGAGACCTCGCCGCCGACTGGATCGAAGATCACGTCGGGGCCATCGCCGCCCGTCGCGTCCTTCAGCGCGTCGCGCCAATCGGGCCGCGTGTAGTCGACGACAGCATCGGCGCCGAAGCTTGCGGCGAAGCTGCGCTTCTCCTCGGTCGAGGCCGCGGCGATGACCCGCGCGCCGAGCAGCTTGCCGATTTGGATCGCGGCAACGCCGGTGCCGCCGGCGGCGCCGAGCACCAGCAACTGTTCGCCGGATCGCAGCCGGCCGCGCTCGCCGAGCGCATAGAGCGCGGTGAGGTAGTTGGTGCGGAAGGCGGCGGCGGCCTCCATCGTCAGGCCGTCGGGCATGATCTCGACGGCGGCAGGCGGCACCACGATCTGCTCGGCCAGCGCCCCCGAGCGCGCCGCGCCCATCATCCGCATGCCCGGCGCGATGCCGGTGACGTCGCTCGCGACCGCATCGACCACGCCGGCGAATTCCGCGCCGGGCGTAAAGGGCAGGGGATCCTTGGTCTGGTAGCGGCCCTCGACCTTCAGCCCGTCGACGAAGCCGATGCTCGCGGCGTGAACCCGGACGCGGATCTCACCGGGACCGGGTTCGGGGCTGGCGATCTCCTTCAACCCGATCTGATCGATGGGCGCATATTGCTCGACGACGACCGCCTTCATCCTGTCCTGCTCATTGGTTGGCTTCCTCTGAGCCAACCTATCTCATGTCCGTTGTTCTACGGGGAGGGCTTTTCCGCATGCAGCGACGGCGTCGCATGCGGAAAGCCAGCATCTTCAACGACATCACGAAAAGACCGGCGTTTACCCGTTGTTATCCCTACCAAATTCGGTAACGCGTCCTTAATGGCATTAACGTTAGGGTTTTTCCACGCGGCCCGCCTTGGGCTGCGCGCCGTCCAGGACAGGCGGGTTGCGTTCGCGTTGGAGTTTTTCATGGATATCATGACAGGCGCCGGGCTGTTGGCCGGCATCATCGTCATCGCGGTGATGATGTTCATGGGCGGCGACCTGCACATGTTCATCTCCGAACACGCCATGATCATCATCTTCGGTGGTTCGATCGCGGCGACGATGATCCGCTTTCCGCTCGGCGTGATGCTGCACGGCCTGCCGCTCGGCGCCAAATTTGCCTTCACCATGAGCCGGCTGTCGGCCCGCGACCTCGTCGACGAGCTCGCCCGCATCGCCGAGATCGCCCGCAAGCAGGGCCCGGTCGGCCTCGAGAAGGTCGAGACCGACGAGCCGTTCCTTGCCAAGGGCATCCGCTACGTCGCCGACGGCTACGACCTCGAATTTATCCGCGACAACATGGAACGCGACCGCGACAATTTCCTGATGCACCTCGACGAGGGCAGCAAGATCTATCGCGCGATCGGCGACTGCGCACCGGCGTTCGGCATGATCGGCACGCTGATCGGCATGGTGCAGATGTTCGCCAACATGACCGACCCCTCCAAGCTCGGCCCGTTCATGGCGACCGCGTTGCTCGCGACGCTGTACGGCGCGCTGGTCGCCAATCTGTTCTGCCTACCGATCGCCGACAAGCTGCACGGCAAGCTGCTCGACGAGGAGACAAACCGCACGCTGATCATCGACGGCATCCTGATGATCCGCGACTCCAAGAGCCCGGCGCTGGTGCGCGAGATGCTGCTCGCCTATTTGCCGGAGAAGCATCGCAACGAGGAAGGCGAGCCGGTCCCGGCCTGACCGGCCGGCGCTTTCGGGAAACGCAGCGATGGCCAAGAAAAAGCGCGGCGACGCTCACGGTGGAGGTCACGGCTGGTTCGTGACCTTCGCCGACCTGATGGGCCTGATGATGAGCTTCTTCGTGATGCTCGTCGCGTTCTCCACCATGGACAACAACAAGCTGAAGATCGTCGCAGGCTCGATGCGCGACGCCTTCGGCGTGCAGACCGATGTGCGCTATTCCGGCGTCGTCGAATCCGACGGCCTGCCGACCCGGCCGAAGCTGAAGAATGTCGAGCACATCTCGCCGGAGGAGTCCTCGGCCAATCCGACGCCGGACGAGAAGGAGCGCAGCCAGATCAACGGCGCGCGGCTGAAGATCGACCGCGAATTCGCGCTGGCCTCCGCCTCGCTCCGGCAGGCGCTGCAGGACATGCCGGAACTGACCGAGATCTCCAAGAACATCATGTTCGAGGAGACCAAGGAGGGGTTGAACCTCGAGATCGTCGACCAGGACGGCCGCTCGATGTTCGCCGATGGTTCCAGGGAGCCCTATGAACGCACCCGCCGGCTGATCCAGAGGCTTGCAGCTCCCTTGAAGGCGACGCCGCTGCGGGTCGCGATCGTGGGGCATACAGCCGCAGGCTTCGTGCCGGCGCGCAGCGACTACGACGCCTTCGACCTGTCCGCGGACCGCGCCAATGCGGTGCGGCAGATCCTGGAGCGGGAAGGGCTGCCGCCGTCCCATATCTTCGCGGTTTCCGGCAAAGCTGACGGCCAGCCGCTGTTTCCCGACGATCCGACCTTGCCGGCCAACCGTCGCGTGACCATCACGTTGATGCGGGAAAATCCGCCGCTGCCGCCGGATCTGAAGCCGTAGCTCCGGGTTACATGCTACCGTCAAGCTCGTAATGTTGCGCGGTTGACACGCGGAGCGGAAGCGTCGATAGCCGCGCGGATCAAAATCAACCGATCGGGCGTTCTAATCTCGCCATGGCTGCCAGCGTCTCATCCACCGAAGCCCAGGAGGGTCAAGGCTCGGGCCAAGGAACGGGCCAAGGCACCTCCGGCTTCTGGGCCCTGACACTGGGCAGCATCGGGGTTGTGTTCGGCGATATCGGGACGTCGCCGCTCTACGCATTCCGGGAGGCGGTCGGCGGCGCCGCGCATGGCCAGCCGGTCACCCGCATCATGGTGCTCGGCGTGCTCAGCCTGATCCTGTGGGCGCTGTTCACCGTCGTCACCGCGAAATACGTGCTGCTGCTGCTGCGCGCCGACAACAATGGCGAGGGCGGCACGCTGTCGCTGATGGCGCTCGGCCAGCGCGCGATCGGACGGCGCAGCTGGCCGCTGCTCGCGCTCGGCGTGGTTGGCGCCTCGATGTTCATCGGCGATTCCATGATCACGCCGGCGATCTCGGTGCTGTCGGCGGTCGAAGGTCTCAAGCTCGCCACGCCGCATCTCGAGCACTATGTGGTGCCGCTGACGATCCTGATCCTCGTCCTGCTGTTCTCGGTGCAGAGCTCCGGCACCGCCCGCGTCGCCTCCGCCTTCGGGCCGGTGATGGTGCTGTGGTTCGCCGGGCTTGCGGTGATGGGGCTGGTCCACATCACGGACGATCCGTCGGTGCTGGCGGCGATCAATCCGTATTACGCGCTCCAGTTCATGCTGACCCACGGCACCATCGGCCTCGTGACCTTGGGCGCGGTGTTCCTCGCGGTGACCGGCGGCGAGGCGCTGTATGCCGATCTCGGGCATTTCGGCCGCAAGCCGATCCAGTCCGGCTGGCTGTTCTTCGTGCTGCCCGCGCTGCTCCTGAACTATTTCGGGCAGGGCGCGCTGGTGCTGTCCGATCCCTCGGCGATCGAGAACTCGTTCTACCGCATGGTGCCGGACGTGCTGCTGCTGCCGCTGGTCGGGCTTGCCACCGCCGCGACTGTGATCGCAAGCCAGGCCGTCATCACCGGCGCCTATTCGCTGATCAGCCAGGCGGTGCAGCTCGGGCTGTTGCCGCGCTTCGAGGTCCGCTACACCTCGGAGACCCATGCCGGCCAGATCTATTTGCCGCGCGTCAACCGGCTGCTGTTGATCGGCGTGCTGCTGCTGGTGCTGCTGTTCCGCACCTCGAGCGGGCTCGCCTCGGCCTACGGCATCGCGGTCTCCACCACCATGGTCGCCGACGGTATCATGGGCTTCATCGTGATCTGGAAGCTGTGGAACTGGCGCGCGGCGTCGGCGGCGGCGTTGATCCTGCCGTTCGTGATCGTCGACATGACCTTCTTCAGCGCCAATCTGCTGAAGCTGTTCGAGGGCGCCTGGGTGCCGCTGTTGTTCGGCGCCGTGATGGCGACGATGATCTGGACCTGGCGCCGCGGCGCCGCGATTCTGATCGCCAAGACCCGCCGCATCGAGGTGCCGCTGCGCGATCTGATTCACAGTCTGGAGAAGCGGCCGCCGCACATCGTCAAGGGCACCGCGGTGTTCCTGACCAGCGATCCCAGTTTCGTGCCGACCGCCCTGTTGCACAATCTGAAGCACAACAAGGTGCTGCACGAGCACAATGTGATCCTGACCATCGAGACCGCACCGACGCCACGCGTCGATCTGTCGGAGCGCGTCAACATGGAGAAGGTCAGCGACAAGTTCACCGCGGTGCGGCTGCGTTTCGGCTACATGGAATCGCCGAACGTGCCGAAGGCGCTGGCGGTCGCACGCAAGCTCGGCTGGCAGTTCGACATCATGGCGACCTCGTTCTTCGTGTCGCGCCGCTCGCTCAAGCCCTCGGCCCAGTCCGGCATGCCGCAATGGCAGGACCATCTGTTCATCGCGATGAGCCGCTCCGCCAACGATGCCACCGACTATTTCCAGATCCCGACCGGCCGGGTGGTTGAAGTGGGTACCCAGGTAACTATTTGATGCGGCAACGAATTCTACAGTTGAAAAGCTGTGATCTATGCGTGATATGCATGGCGGAGGCCTGAATCCGGGCTAACCTATGCATTCCTGCCGGGAGTATAGCCCTGCGACCCGGCATTGTGCGGTGCGGCAGAAGACAGAGGCGCAGCTTCCCATGTCATCCGAGAGTGCGATCACCGCGGCGGAAGCGCCGGCGGCAAATGGCCATGGCGAGGCGCATTCCACCGCCACCTTCAAGGCGCTGATGCTCGGCAGCATCGGTGTCGTCTATGGCGACATCGGCACCAGCCCGCTCTACGCGCTGCGCGAAGCCATTGTCGCGGCCAGCGGCGGCGAGGGCGGCGTGACGGCTCATGCGGTGCTCGGCGTGCTCTCGCTGATCCTGTGGGCGCTGATCGTCGTCGTCACGCTGAAATACGTCGTGATCCTGCTCCGCGCCGACAACAACGGCGAAGGCGGTACGCTGGCGCTGATGGCGCTGGCGCAGCGCGCGGTCACCAAGGGCGGCGCCGCAATCGTGCTGCTCGGCATCATCAGCGGCGCGCTGTTCTATGGCGACGCCGTCATCACGCCGGCGCTCTCGGTGTTGTCGGCGATCGAAGGCATCAAGCTCGTCACCTCCACCTTCGATCCCTATGTCGTCCCGCTCACAGTGGTGATCCTGGTCGTGCTGTTCGCGGTGCAGTCGCGCGGCACCGCGCGCGTGGCGGCGTTCTTCGGCCCGGTGATGTGCGTGTGGTTCGCCGTGATTGCGATCGCGGCGCTGCCGCAGATCGCGCGGCATCCGGAGGTGCTGTACGCGCTCAACCCGATCCTTGCGGTGTCGTTCATGCTGCATCACGGCGTGATCGGCTTCATCACGCTCGGTGCGGTCTTCCTCGCCGTGACCGGCGCGGAAGCGCTCTATGCCGATCTCGGCCACTTCGGCAAACGCCCGATCCAGACCGCGTGGCTGTTCATCGTGCTGCCATCGCTAGCGCTGAACTATCTGGGGCAGGGCGCGCTCCTGATCGGCGATCCCAAGGGGATCGAGAACCCGTTCTTCCTGATGTTCCCGGACTGGGCGCTGATCCCGATGGTCGCGCTTGCGACCATGGCGACCGTGATTGCGAGCCAGGCCGTTATCACCGGCGCCTATTCGCTGACCCGGCAGGCGATCCAGCTCGGCCTTATGCCGCGGTTCGAGATCCGCCACACCTCGGAGGCGCATTCCGGGCAGATCTACATGCCGCGCATCAACCGCTTCCTGTTCATCGCGGTGATCGTGCTGGTGCTGATGTTCCGCTCATCGAGCGCGCTGGCGTCGGCCTACGGCATCTCGGTGACCGGCACCATGGTGGTGACGGCGATGATGGGCTTTGTGGTGATCTGGCGGGTCTGGAAATGGTCGCCGATCGCCGCCGCCGCGCTGGTTGCGCCGTTCCTGTTCCTCGACATCACCTTCCTTGCCGCCAACCTGCTCAAGGTGTTCGAGGGCGGCTGGGTGCCGCTCGCGCTTGGCGGGGCCATGATCCTGGTGATGTACACTTGGCGGCGCGGCAGCCGGCTGCTGTTCGAGAAATCGCGCAAGCTGGAATTCCCGCTCGACGATCTCGTCAAGATGCTGGAGAAGCGGCCGCCGCAGCGGGTCTCCGGCACCGCGGTGTTCCTGACCAGCGACCCCGTCAGCGCGCCGACCGCGCTGATGCACAGCCTCAAGCACTACAAGGTGCTGCACGAGAAGAACGTGATCCTCACCATCGAGACCGCGCCGACGCCGCGGATCGATCCGTCCGAGCGGGTGCGGATGGAGCAGCTGAGCGAGACCTTCTCCAAAGTGACGCTGAAGTTCGGCTTCATGGAACAGCCGAACGTGCCGAAGACGCTGGCGATCGCCCGCAAGCTCGGCTGGCAGTTCGACATCATGTCGACCTCGTTCTTCCTGTCCCGCCGTGCGCTGAAGCCCGCGGCGCATTCGGGCATGCCGAGCTGGCAGGACCATCTGTTCATCGCGCTGAGCCGCTCGTCGAACGACGCCACCGACTATTTCCAGATCCCGACCGGGCGGGTGGTCGAGGTCGGCACGCAAGTCACGATCTAGGGTCTACGATCCAGCGTTTCTGCGCAGCATCTAACCCGTTTCGGACGCTTGATTTTCTCCGCGCAAGAGGCGACTTTGCGGCCCGGAACGGCGAGCCGTGCGACGCTCGCCAACTGATTGTCGGGAGGATATTTCCGTGGCGGACCACAAAGTGGAAGATTTGTTTCCGGACGAGGTGTCGAAGGGCATAGCGGAAGGCCGCTATCTCCTGGTCGACGTCCGCGAGCCCAATGAGGTTGCCGTCGAGGCCTATCCCGATGGCGTCGTGGTGGCGCTGTCGACGTTCGATCCGGCCGCGATTCCCGATCCGCAGGGCAAGCAGGTGGTGTTCGCCTGCCGCTCGGGCAAGCGCTCGGTGACGGCCTCGCTGGCCGCCCAGGCCGCGGGCCTGCCTTACGACAAGCATCTGGCTGGCGGCATCATCGGCTGGAAGGCGGCGGGACTGCCGACCAAGACGGGCGGCTGATTGCTGACATGACCTCCATGAACAAGGTCTTCGCGGACCTTCCCGTCACGATCTTCGAGGCGATGTCGCAGGCTGCGCGCGACAACAACGCCATCAATCTCGGCCAGGGCTTTCCCGACGATCCCGGACCGGAGGACATCCGCCGCGCCGCCGCGGATGCTTCCGTCAACGGCTACAACCAGTATCCGTCGATGATGGGCATCCCGGAGCTTCGTCAGGCGATCGCATCGCATTACGGTCATTGGCACGGGCTCAAGCTCGACCCGATGACCGAGGTGATGGTCACCTCCGGTGGCACCGAGGCGCTGACGTCCTCGATCCTGGCGATGATCGAGCCGGGCGACGAAGTGGTGTGCTTCCAGCCGGTCTATGATTCCTACCTGCCGATCATCCGCCAGGCCGGCGGCATTCCCCGCCTGTTGCGGCTCGAGCCGCCGGAATGGCGGCTCAACGAGGAGATGCTGCGCAGCGTCTTCAACCACAAGACCAAGGCGGTGCTGTTCAACAATCCGCTCAACCCGGCCGCCGTGGTCTATCCGCGCGAGGACCTCGAACTGCTGGCGCGATTCTGCCAGGAGTTCGACGTGGTCGCGATCTGCGACGAGGTCTGGGAGCATGTGGTGTTCGACGGCCGCGAGCACATCCCGCTGATCACGATCCCGGGCATGCGCGACCGCACCATCAAGGTCGGCAGCGCCGGCAAGATCTTCTCGCTGACGGGATGGAAGATCGGCTTCGTCTGCGCCGCACCGCCGCTGCTGCGGGTCGCCGCCAAGGTGCACCAGTTCCTCACCTTCACGACGGCGCCCAACCTGCAGGCGGCCGTTGCGTATGGCCTTGGCAAGTCGGACGATTATTTCCTCGACATGCGCAAGGACATGGCGCGCAGCCGCGACCGCCTCACCAAGGGGTTGGAGAGCATCGGCTTTCCGGTGCTGAAGTCGCAGGGGACCTACTTCCTCACCGTCGATCTGTCGCCACTTGGGCTCAACGAGACCGACGCCGAGTTCTGCTGGCGAATTGTGCAGGATTACAAGGTTGCGGCTATTCCGGTGTCGGCGTTCTACGAGCAGGATGCTGTGACGTCTGTCGTGCGTTTTTGTTTCGCCAAGAAGGACTCGACGCTCGACACTGCGCTGGAGCGGCTGTCCGACGCCGTGCACCGCCGCAAGAGGTAGACCAGAATGCAGAAGCAGAACCGTCGTCTCGTCAGCTTCGTCGGCGCGATCGCCACGGTTCTGCTACTCGGCGCCTCTGCGGGTGCGGAGGAGCGTACGGTCAACTTCTACAACTGGTCGAACTACATGGCGCCGGGAGTCCTCGAGGACTTCACCAAGGAAACCGGCATCAAGGTCGTCTACGATACGTTCGACGCCAATGAGACGCTGGAGACGCGGCTGCTCGCCGGCAAGTCGGGCTACGACGTCGTGGTGCCGACCGGCTACTTCCTGCAGCGCCAGATCACCGCGAAGGTGTTCCTGAAGCTCGATAAGTCGAAGCTGCCGAACCTCGCCAATGCATGGCCCGTGGTGACCGGTCAGCTCGCCACCTACGATCCCGGCAACAATTACGGCGCCAACTACATGTGGGGCACCACCGGCATCGGCTACAACGTCAAGATGGCGGAGAAGATTCTCGGGCCGGATGCGAAGATCGACAGCTGGGACATCGTGTTCAAGCCGGAGAACCTCGCCAAGTTCAAGGATTGCGGCATCCACATGCTGGATTCCGCCGACGACATCCTGCCGGCGGCGCTGAGCTATCTTGGCCTCGATCCGAACTCGACCAAGCAGGCCGACCTCGAGAAGGCCGCCGATCTCGTCATCAAAATCCGGCCCTATGTGCGCAAGTTCCATTCGTCCGAATATCTCGGCGCGCTGGCCTCGGGCGAGATCTGCTTCGTGGTCGGATGGTCGGGCGACATCATGCAGGCACGCAGCCGTGCAGCCGAAGCCAACACCGGCGTCGAGATCGGCTACACGATCCCGAAGGAGGGGGCGCAGATGTTCTTCGACAATCTCGCGATCCCCGCCGATGCCAAGAATGTCACTGAGGCCTATGAGCTGATCAACTATCTCTACCGGCCCGAGGTCGCGGCGAAGAACTCGAACTTCCTGTCCTACGCCAACGGCAATCTGGCGAGCCAGAAGCTGATCGATCCGAAGATTTTCAACGACATGAACATCTATCCCGACGAGGCGATGCAGAAGAAGCTGTTCGTGATCACGGCGCACGATCCGGCGACGCAGCGGATCATCAACCGGCTGTGGACGCGGGTGAAGACGGGGAAGTGACGGGCGTTCGCGCGGGCAATGGCGAAGTCCGGCCTACCGCCAGCGCCGGTGCAACCAGAGCCATTGATCCGGATACTCGCGGACCCAGCCTTCGACCACGTCGGTGATCGCCTGCATCGTGCCCTGGATATCGATCTCGCCGGATGCGTCGAACACCGGCTTCACTTCCTCGGAGACTTCGCCGCGGAAACGGCCGTCGGGCAGGCGGATGATCCGCGTGCCGTGGATCGGGCAGTCGATCTGCCGGCGCAGGCGCGCCAGCAGCGGGTTCGCCGTGGTCTTGCGGCCGAAGAAGGTGACGGGAACGCCGTTGGTCAGATACTGATCGACCAGCATCGCAACGTGCTGGCCGTCTTGCAGGGCCTTTGCCAGCTTGAGCGGCGCGTCCCGGCCGGCCGGGACCAGCGTGCCCAAATTGACGGCCCGGATCCGTTCGATGGCGCGGTCGGCGGCCTCGATGTTCGGTCGCCGGAACAAAACGACGGCTTCGAGCCCATGCGCGGCGGCGGCGAGCGGAGAAAGCTCCCAGTTGCCGAGATGCGCGGCAAAGAACAGCGCCGGTTTGCCGTCGTCGCGGAGCTGATCGAACAATTGCTTGCTGCGTCCGGAGAATTCGACCCGGCCGGGCTTGTCGGGATGCGCGGGGTCGTGGTCCCAGATGCGATCGAGATGCGCAAATTCGGCACCGATGCGGCCGAGATTGTGCCAGACCCCGGTCAGGATCGTCTCGATCTCTTCCGGTGACTTTTCCGGGAAGGCCGCCGTGAGATTCTCGCGGCCAATGCGATCCTCGCGCAACCTGCGGCCGATGAAATGCGCGGCGTGACCGAAGAAATTTGCAGTCTTGTCCGGATCGAAGTAGCGCGTGGTTCGCAGCAGGCCGGTCGTCAGCGCGCCGATCGCAGCGCCCGTCACAGGCTTGGCGGCGTCACGCAGGCGCGCCCGGGCGCGAAGGAGCAGGCGTTTCATCTGATGAGGCGATGGAGCCGGCCTAAGCCGGCTCGCGCGTCAGGATCAGCGAGGCGTTCTGCCCGCCGAACCCGAACGAGTTCGACATCACAGCGGTCACCTTGGCGTCGCGCGCCTTGTTGCCGACCACGTCGAACGGGATCGCGGGGTCGGGCACCTCGTAATTGATCGTCGGCGGAATGCGTTGATGCTCGAGCGTCAGCAGCGAGAAGATCGCCTCGACCGCACCGGCGGCCGAGATGGTGTGACCGACCGCCGATTTGTTCGACGACACGGGAATATTTGGCGTGTGCTCGCCGAACACGGCCGCGGTCGCCAGATATTCCATCTTGTCGTTTTCCGGCGTCGAGGTGCCGTGTGCGTTGATGTGGTCGATCTGGTGCGGCTCCATGCCGGCGTCCGCAAGCGTCTTGCGCACGCAGCCGATTGCCGGCTTGCCGTCGGGGGCGGAGCGGGTGCGGTGGAAGGAGTCGGTCAGCTCGCCGCAGCCGGCGACGACGCCCAGGATGTGCGCGCCGCGCGCCATCGCGGCCTCGTAGCTCTCCAGCACCAGCGCGCCGGCGCCTTCGGCCATCACGAAGCCGTCGCGGTTCTTCGAGAACGGTTTTGAGGCGCCCTGGGGCGGATCGTTCTGGGTGGAAAGGGCCGAGAGCAGCGAGAAACGCACCATGGCTTCCGGGTTCACCGAGCCGTCGGTCGCGATGCACAGCGTCGCATCGGTTTCGCCGCGGCGGATCGCCTCGACGCCGAGCTGGATCGCGGTCGCGCCGGACGCACAAGCCGTCGAGAGCGAAATCGGTGATCCCTTGGTGCCGAAGGTCTCGGCCAGGCTGAGCGCGACGGAGCCGAACGTAAAGCGCCGGTGGAAGTGCGCAAACTTGCCGCCGCTGCAGGTCGCCAGATAGTCGATGATGCCAAAGTCCTTTGTCGGAACCTCGCGCGCGATTTCGAGCCGCTGCGGCCACTCGGTCTCGATCGGTGCGACCGCCAGGAACATCGGGCCGGGAAAGTCGCCCTTGGTGCCGATGCCGGATTGCTCCAGCGCTTCCTCGGTCGCGATCTCGGCCAGACGCTGTGACAGGCTGGTCGAGGAGAACGGGTCGACGGTGACGAAATCGACGGCGCCGGCCATCGTCGTCTTCAGGCTGTCGAGCGGGAAACGGGTCACGGTCTTGATGCCGGACTCGCCCGCGGTCAGGCGCTTCCAATTGTCGGTCTTGCCGCCGCCGAGCGACGTCAC
Organism: Bradyrhizobium septentrionale; assembly: GCF_011516645.4. Taxonomy (NCBI): domain Bacteria; kingdom Pseudomonadati; phylum Pseudomonadota; class Alphaproteobacteria; order Hyphomicrobiales; family Nitrobacteraceae; genus Bradyrhizobium; species Bradyrhizobium septentrionale. The sequence goes on from NZ_CP088285.1 coordinate 6,879,923, forward strand.
GATTCCCATGCCGGTCACGACAACGATCGGTCGGCCGAATTTATCGCGTGGTGCTGTCATGGTTTCCCCGTCGGTACTTGCGCCGAACTTAAAGCGCGATGAGACTCATCGCGCTTTAGCTATTTGTTTGAGCATGATCTTTTCGGAAAGCTTTTCCGGATCATGCACTAACTGACGGCCTCGACCAGTGCCATGCCTTCGCCCTGCCAGTGGCCGACCCCCAACACGACAATCTGGGTTGGCGCTTCGGTCTTTTCAACCTCCAGCCCGGTCGGATCGTTGGCCGGATAAAGCGCGCCGCGCGAGATCGACAACGCTGCCAGCGCCAGCCCGAGCGGGAACTGCGCCTCCATGGTGTGCCCAAAGGTCGTTCCGGTGGCGCGCACGGCGAGGCCGGGGTGCTGGCCGAGGAATGCGCGCTCCTCAGTGGTCGCGGGCTCGGCGCCGGTCGCGCCCGTGATCAGCATGGCCTTGTCGTCGCTGACGCCGAGCTTCGGCCACATCGCCTGCAGCGATTTCGTCACGGCGCCGGGCTCCTTGCGCTTGGCCAGATCGGCGACCACCCTGGTCAGCCTGGCGTAGGGCTTGGCGCCACGGGCCTCGGCGTGCTCGCGCGACTCCATCACCAGGAAAGCGCCGGCCGAGCCGATCGCGAAGCCCGGGTTGTTCCTGCGGGCCCATACCGCGCTATGTTGATCCTTGAGGGCGAAGTCGCCGAACGTGTAGAGCATCAAGAGGTCGCCGCGATCGCCATTATGCGCCGCGCCGACCAGCGCGATGTCGCTCTGTCCGGCGCCGATGCGCGCGACTGCGATCCGCGCAGCGTCGATGCTCGAGGCTTCCTCGCCCATGAAGGTGCGCGACGTCCCGCACACGCCGTGAACGATTGCGATGTTGCCGGCGAGCAGGTTGGAAAGCTGCGCCAGGAACAGCGTCGGGCGCAGTTCGTTCATCAGCTTTTCGTTGAGCAGGGCGGGCGGCAAATTGCCCTGCGCGTCGGCGTTCATGATCGCCAGGTCGACATTGAGGTCACGCTCGCCGCCACCGGCTGCGATGATCATGTCCATCCGCGACAGGATTTCCTGATTGCCTTTGACGCCGGCGGAATCGAGCGCCAGCCCCGCGGCATAGGTGCCGATGCGCTGCCACAGCTCCATCTGGCGCTGGTCGCCCTTCTTCGGAATCTGGGCGTCGAAGCTGACCGGGGCGATCGGATGGATCACGTAGGGCGCGAGACGCTTCTCGTCGGCATTGACGCGCCGTTCGCCCAGCGCCTGCCAATGCGCGTCCAGCCCCTCGCCGAGCGACGAGAGCAGGCCGACGCCGGTGATCCAGACTTCCTTCTCAGCCATTGGTCATTGCCTGCATCGGAAAGCCGATCTTGTTGGCCATCGCATCCATGTGCACACGCAAGTCCGGGTGAGGGAAGGGGATATGACGGAAGGTCAGCTCGGCATTGCATTTGAGCTCTTTGCCGACGCGGACCTTCGCCGAGGTCACGGCGAAGCCTGAACCTTCGTGTTCGATCTTGGCTTCGATCCTCAGGACCGAGCCGGGGCTGACGAAGCCGCGCATCTTGGCTTCCTTGACCATGGCGAGGAAAGGCATGCGCTCGAACTTGGTCAGACCGAGGATCAGCCAGCCCGAGCTCTGGGCCATTGCTTCGGTCAGCAACACGCCGGGCATGATCGGGTAGCCCGGGAAGTGCCCCGCGAAAACGGAGTGGCTGTCGGGCGGGACATCCGCCTCGACGACAATGGTCCTTGCGTCGAGGTCGAGGTCGACGATCCGGTCGATCAGCTGAAAAATTTCGAGCTGCATGATGGGCGATTACGAGCCCGTGCCCGTGCCCGCGTTCTTGGCCGCAACCAACTCGTCGATGCGGTCGGCGAGATTCTTCAGCACGAAGTACTGCTCCGTCGTTGCCTTGCCGTCGTTGACCTCCTGGGTCCACTTCTCGAGCGGCATCTTGATGCCAAAGGCCTTGTCGATGGCAAAGGCGATGTCGAGGAAGTCGAGGCTGTCGATTCCCAGATCGTCGATCGCGTGGCTCTCCGGCTTGATCGTGTCGCGCGGGATGTCGCAGGTCTCCGCGATAATGTTGGCGATCTGCTCGAATGTGGAGGACATCATTAAGCCTTTGATATATTGAAGGTAATTCCGGGACTCTCGGAGAAGGCGGGCGCGTTGCCCCGGAATGCCCTTATTGCTGCTGCCGGAGTCGTGTGCCCGTATATCGGAGCAGGGCCGTTAGTTCAATGGAGCTTGGCCGGCCTGGCAAGGGCGGTTTTTGGGCAGGGTTCCGGCCAGCCTAGTTGCGCGGCATCACCGTAATCTTCGCGCAATCGCGGCGGCCCATCAGCACGCAGTCCTGGGTCTTGCGCAAATCGGCGATGCTCATGGCCAGCCAGATACCGATCGCGGTGAGCGCCACGGTGAAGGCGAAGGCGGCGATGTTGGCGAGCATGCGCTGGCGGAAATCGTCCGGCTCCTCGCGCGGCTTCTCATAGCGAGAGAGATCGTTGGCAACGGAAGCAGGACGGGGCGATCGGATCGGCTGCTCGCGCTTGCCGGGCGGCTGCGCCGAGGTGCGCGGCCGGAATTTGAGCACCACGTGCTCGTCCTCCGAGGAAATTGGCCGCTGCGTCTTCACTGTTGTCAGTCCGGTCGCGTCGCCGCTTATGTCTAGCATGTTCGATGCGCTTCACATCTAAAATCTTGGTGCGCGCAGAGGTGGTATTCATCCTTCGATCGTCTCGTGGAACCGACTGTAATCGATCCTGAGACGGCCGTCGTCGGTCGCGCGCAAAATTTCTGCATAGCGATGGCCGAAGCGGATGTCGGAATGTTCGTACGATTTTCGCGCGTGCACAGTTTGCGCTGCAACGTCGTCATAGCCGGATACGATGAGGCCGAGCCCGGCATTGACGGCTTCCAGGTCCGCGGCGGTGAGGCCGTTGAGCGGGCTGTCCTGGTCGATCACATGAAACACGGTCCAGCTCAGCACCAGCGCCGGGCTTTCGCTGCGCACCAATGGCAGCTCGTAGAACTGGCGATAGGCCATGCCTTCCTTGCTGACGCCGCTCTTGAACAGCCACAGCCGCGCGGTGGCATTGGCGATGATGTTGTGCCGCTCGTTGGCGAGACGGATCATCAGCGTCAGCTGTCCCTCATGGTTTGAGATCACGGGACTGTCGGCGAACAGCAGCCGCGCGCTCGGCCGCGAGAAGCGCGCGAAGATCAGCCCGGTCATCAGCGACATCGAGAAGATGCCGGTGAAGAGTTCGATGGTGGCGATGAAGTGCCCGTAATGCGTCTGCGGGTGCATGTCGCCGTAGCCGGCGGTCGAAAGCGTTTCGATACTGAAATAGAGGTAGTCGATGTATTGGCCGTTGGGCACGTTGGCGATCGGATGATCGCCGAGCCAATAGAACAAGGCGAACACGGCGTTGAAGACGACGAACACCAATGCTGCACCGCCGATAAAGGCGGGCCAGGATGCCGTCATGCAGCGATGGCTTATGTCTGCCCAGAAACTAAGCTCCAACCCCTCGGTCACGACCTCGCGGTTGCCGAGGCGGACCGTGCGGGCCTTCACGCGATCGTTTGCTCTCAAAGCCATTCCGCCGAACCGGCTCTTTCACCTGCCTGCGACACCATGACATAATGGAACCTATTCCGGAGTGCCGGTCAAACGGGAGCACACATCATGGCCCATACGCGCGAGCCCTACGTCAAACCGGTTCCGATCATGTCGCTGCGGCCGACCCAGATGACGGTCGGCATGCATGAGGTAAAGGAGAAACGGAAGCGCTGGCGCGAGCACAAGTCCGACAAGAAGCGTGCCGAGCTTCTGGGCAAGCACATGATCCCGGTCGTCCATGGTCCCGACGATCGCTATTACGTGGTCGATCATCATCACATGGCGCGGGCGCTGCACGAGGAGGGCGTCAAGGACATCCTGGTCACCGTGATCGGCGATCTCACGATGGTCGAGCGTGACGTGTTCTGGGGCGTGATGGACAACAAGCGCTGGGTCTATCCCTATGACTCCAAGGGCGAGCGCCGGCACTTCAGGGACATTCCGAAATCGATCAAGGATCTCAAGGACGATCCGTTCCGCAGCCTTGCCGGCGAGATGCGCCGGGCCGGCGGTTTCGCCAAGGATACGACGCCGTTCAGCGAATTCCTGTGGGCCGATTTCCTGCGCCGCCACATCCCGCGCAAGACGGTGGAGGACAATTTCGCCAAGGCGCTGGAGAAGGGGCTGGCGCTCGGTCGCAGCGGGGGAGCGGTCTATCTGCCCGGCTGGTGCGGCCCGGCATCCGACGACTGACCGGGCGCGACCTCCGGCCCGTGCTGATCCTCCCTGCCGCCGAGCGCGTGGTGCAGCCACCGCTCGGTCCGGTTGCCGAAAGTCAGCAGCAGGAATGCAAGTACGAGGGCCGTTGCGACGATCGGCCAATGTCCGGCGCCGCAGACGATCCCGACGCATGCGGCGAAAAAAGCGCATGCGGCGCTGGTCAGGCCGTGAACCCGAGCGCGATCGCCGCGCCGGACGATTACGCCGGCGCCGAGAAATCCGATCCCGGTCAGCACGCCCTGGATCACACGGCTGGCGGCATCGGTGAACTGGCCCGGCGCAGCCGCGTGCAAGGCCAGCAGCACGACCGTGGCGGTCGAGAGGCTGACGAGACCCAGCGTCTTCAGGCCGATCGGCTTGCCGCTCAGGTCGCGGTCGAGCCCGATCGCGCTGCCGGCAAGGGTCGCCACGCCGAGACGCAGGATGATCTCGCTCCAGTCCGTCACCGCGCCCTCTATTTCGGCTGCCGGCCGAGCATGTAGAACTCGGCGTTCGGCCGCATGCCGGTGACGTTCGCGAGCCGGTTCGACAGCGCGAAGAAGGCCGCAACCGCGGCGATGTCCCAGACGTCGTCGTCGCTGAAGCCGTGGTCGGCGAGCGCCGCGAAGTCGGTCTCGGCGACCTCCTCGGCGGCGCGGCTCACCTTCATGGCGAAGTCGAGCATCGCGCGTTGCCGCGGCGTGATGTCGGCCTTGCGGTAGTTGACCGCGATCTGGTCGGCGATCTCGGGATTCTTGGCGCGGATGCGCAGGATCGCGCCGTGGGCGATCACGCAATACTGGCACTGGTTGGCGGCGCTGGTCGCCACCACGATCATCTCGCGCTCGGCCTTGGAGAGGCCGGAGTCCTTCTCCATCAGCGCGTCGTGATAGGCAAAGAACGCGCGAAACTCGTCGGGGCGATAGGCCAAAGTGAGGAATACGTTCGGCACGAAGCCGGACTTCTCCTGCACCGCCAGGATGCGGGTGCGGATATCCTCGGGGAGCTTGTCGAGAGCGGGTGTCGGGAAGCGCTTTGCGGTCGGCGGCGTCATGAGATGGTTCCGGCATGCCGCGGGCTGCGGCGTCAGGCGAAACCATAGTGGATGACGGGTCCGGCGCAAGGCGCATCGGCGCCTTGCGGCAGTGATGCTAGCGCAGCGGCTTCTTCAGCAGCGAGAAGCGATCCGGATCGAGGCCCAGCGATGGCTGCAGCATCGGCGCCTCGGCCGGCGCCATGGTGCGCGGCGGCGCAGGCGAGGTGAGGCTGGAGTTGAGACCGGGGTCGTTCGGCGCGGTATCGCGATGCGAGGTGGCGCCGCGCCAGCGTTCCAGCACGGCGCTGACGAAATGCAAATCATGCCCGGCGGTGACCGACGGCACGGTTGCGATGGTGGCCTCGCCGCGCGGCAGCTGGTGCGGCGGCACCTCCTTGAAGCGCAGCCGGGTCGGCAACGCCACGCCCTCGCCGAACGCCAGCACTTCGCGGGTGCCGAGCGAGGGCACGAACGACAGCAAATTGGCGGCCGCGTCCGAGACGGCGGAGCGCAGCAGCGCCTGGTCGCGGTCGTTGGCAAGGCGCATCGTGAACAGCGTGTTGCACTGGGAGATGATGGTGGCGTCGAGCTCGGCCGGACGCTGGGTGATCAGGCCGAGATAGACACCATACTTGCGGCCTTCCTTGGCGATGCGCGACACCGCCTTGCGGGTCGGCCCGAACCCGATATTGCGGTCGGCGGAGGCGTAGCGGTGCGCTTCCTCGCAGACGAACAGCATCGGCGAGACGCCGTCGCTCCACAGCCCGAAATCGAACGCCATGCGGCACAACACCGACACCACGGAATCGACGACCTCGGCGGGGAAGCCCGCGAGCTGCATGATGGTCATCGGCTTGCCGTTGGCGGGCAGGCGGAACAGATGGCTGATCACCTCGGCCATGGTGTCGCCGCCGACATTGGCATTGTCGAACATGAAGGCGTAGCGCGGATCGTTGCGCACGGCGTCGATGCGCGAGATCAGCTTGTGATAGATGATGCGCGAGGAGCGGTTCTCCAGCTTACCCATGCGCTCGTCGATCAGCGAGATCAGGTCGACGAGGCGATAGGGCACCGGCGTATCGACGGTGTAGCCGACCTGCTTGGGGTCGATTCGCTTCAGCCCGAGACCGACCCGGTCGGAGTTCTGGTACTGGGTGTAGAGGCCCTTCGCCATCGGAATCACTTCGGCGAGGATGTCGAGCTCTTCGGGCACGCCGGGGCGGCCGCCGAACAGCACGTCGACGATCTCCTCGAAGTTGAACAGCCAGAACGGCAGCTTGAGGTTTCGCGGGTTCAGCACCTGGGCGCGCTCGCCGAAGCAGCGGCCGTATTCATTGTGCACGTCGAGCAGGAAGATGCGCAGGTTCGGCCGCGATTTCAGGATCTCGTTGAGCAGCAGCGAGACGCCGGTGGACTTGCCGACGCCGGTCGAGCCGAGCACCGCGAAGTGCTTGGAGAGCATTTCCTCGACGTCGACATAGGCGATGACCGAACGATCCTGCTGCAGCGTGCCGACATTGATCTGGTCCGAGCCGCTCGGCGCGTAGACCGTGCGCAGCTCCTGGTTCGTGATCAGGTCGGTGCTGTCGCCGATGGTCGGATAGTGGGTGACGCCGCGCTGGAATTTCGGCCGGTCGCCGCCAAGGATTTCGCCGAGCAGGTCGACGGAAGCGGTCGCCATGTACTGGTCGGACGGCGGCAGGTGCTCGCACGACACTTCGGTGATCATGGCGACGATGATCGAGCTCGCGCAGCGGATGCTGACGAACCGGCCGACAGTTGCGCGCATTTCTGAAAGTTGCATCTGGCCGCCGGCCAGCAGCCCAACCCGGGCCTGCGAGCCGCGCACAGAGATCACACGTCCGAAGGATGTCACAGTTCTCGCCTGGCTCGTTCTCGAAATCTAAATGTCCGGACCAATATGCCGGCCCGGGGCTGGAAAAACCGTTAAGTCGCCGGGGTTCCGCATCGGCTAAATCTATACCTTCCCGGTGACGATTTGTTTCTGTCGTGTCGTGAGATCGCGCCCTGTCGCGCGCTCCGGCGGTGAAATCGTCGCTTTCCGGCACAGCCGCGATTGTTTCGCGGTTTTGCCGTTAACGCCGCATTCACCATCTCCGAGGAGTGAGCAGCGGCTCCTTAGGTTTACGGAGACTGCGGCGCGATTGGCCGCGCGCCGTGTCATGGTATCGTGTAACCGATTGCTAACTGCGACTTGTAACGTCCTTTCCATTTGTGCCGCGTAACGATGCCGCGCTCGGGGAGAGATCAGCGTGCGCATCGAACACCGCAATGCAAAGTCAGGGAATGCCGACGACGGCTCGACCAAGGGGTTGGCGTTCTGTGCCGGCATGCTCGTGGGCAGCCTGCTCGGAAGCGCGACCGCGCAGTGGAGCGAGCGCGAAGGCCTCTTGATGGCGGCATTTGCGATATGGCCGTGATCGTCTTCCTGTTGCTGAAGCGGCACCAGATCTCGGACGACCGGCTCGCCGCCGAACGGCGCAATCTCACGACCGCCGTGAACAACATTCCGCAGGGGCTCGTGCTCTACGATGCGTCGGCGCGCATCATCATCTGCAACCGTCCCTATATCGAGATGTTCGGGCTCTCGCCCGATATCGCGAAGCCGGGCTGCACCATGCAGCGGCTGATCGCACACCGTCAGGAGACCGGCTCGTTCGATGGCGACGTCGAGGATTTCTGCGATACCATCATCGGCAACGTGAAGCTTGGCCGCGCCACGCGTCAACTCACGCGCGCGCCGGGCGGGCGCGCGATCGAGATCGTCAACAAGCCGCTGCCGGAAGGCGGCTGGGTGGCGACCATCGAGGATGTCACGGAGCGCACGCGCACCGAGAACAGGATCGCCTACATGGCGCATTATGATGCGCTGACCGATCTGCCGAACCGTGTGCTGTTCCGCGAGCGCCTGGAGCGGGCGCTGAAAGCGCTCCGGCCCGATGAGCAGCTCGCGGTCATGTACATCGACGTCGACGAGTTCAAGAGCGTCAACGACGCGCTCGGCCATCAGATCGGCGACGAACTGCTCAGGGCGATCGCCGATCGCCTGCGCTCCTGTGTCGGGGAGGGCGATGTCGCGGCGCGGCTCGGCGGCGACGAGTTTGCCGTGATCCAGACCGCCATCCGCGACCAGACCCAGACCATGCAGCTGCTGGCCGCGATCTATCAGGCGATCCGGCAGCCGGTCGACTGCAGCGGGCATCTGATCACCACCGACGCAAGCATCGGCATCGCGGTCGCGCCCGCCGATGGCCTCGACCTCGATCAACTGCTGCGCAACGCCGACCTCGCGCTCTATGGCGCGAAGAGCGACGGCCGCCGCACCTACCGGTTCTTCGAGACCGGCATGGATGCGCGCGCCAAGGCGCGGCGCAGTCTTGAGCTCGAGCTGCGCCAGGCGATCGCCGACGGCAGCTTCGAGCTGCATTATCAGCCGCTGCTCCATCTCGAGGACAGCCGGGTCAGCTGCTGCGAGGCGCTGCTGCGCTGGCGCCATCCCGAACGCGGCATGATCTCGCCGGCGGATTTCATCCCGGTCGCCGAGGATACCGGTCTGATCAACGACATTGGCCACTGGGTGCTCAACACCGCGTGCCGGGAAGCCGTGAACTGGCCGGAACATATCCATGTCGCGGTCAACGTGTCTCCGATCCAGTTCAAGAGCCAGACGCTGGCGCTGAACGTCGCCGCCGCGCTGGCGGCGTCCGGGCTCGCGCCGTCGCGGCTCGAACTCGAGATTACCGAGGCCGTGCTGATCCGCGACGACGAGGCCGCGCTCGATATCCTGCATCAGCTGCGCGAGCTCGGCGTCCGCATCGCGCTCGACGATTTCGGCACCGGTTATTCGTCGCTGAGCTACCTGCAGCGCTTTCCCTTCGACAAGATCAAGATCGATCGTGCGTTCATCAAGGATCTCGCCGGGGCCGGTGCGTCGTCCACGATCGTCCAGGCCGTCGTGAACATTGCCGCCGCCAGCGACATGACCACGACCGCGGAGGGCGTCGAGACCGAGCAGCAGCGCAACATGCTGCGCGTCCTCGGCTGCACCGAGATGCAGGGTTATCTGTTCAGCCGGCCGGTGCCGGCCGCTGACGTCCGCAAGCTGCTGTCGTCGCATCGCGAGAAAGCCGTTTCGGTCGCCTGACCGCCGGCCTCGATCGCTTTCATTGTGTGATTCCGGCCGCGGACTGCCGCGTGGGCGCCGGCCATCTCGTCGATACGCACGCCGAATAATTTGTTGACGAGACCTAATCCTTTGTACACTAGTGCAAATCGACACGCCGCCGCCCGCCCGAGCGAAAAGACGTCGATCCGGCCGTCGCGGAAGGAGACCGCCCATGCAGCCGGAACCGATCTTCGATCTCGCTCATCTCGGGCACATGGAGCTGCTGACGCCGAAGCCGGACGAGAGCCTGAAATTCTTCGTCGACGTGATGGGCATGACGGTCAGCGGCCGCAACGGCGAGTCGGTCTATCTGCGCGGCTGGGACGATTATGAGCGCTATTCGCTGAAGCTCACCGCGTCGAACAATTCGGGGATGGAGCACATGGCGCTGCGGGCCCGCAGTCCGCAGGCGCTGGAGCGCCGCGTCGCCGCGCTGAAAGGCTCGGGCTTCGATATCGGCTGGATCGAAGGCGACATGGGGCAGGGACCGGCATTCCGCTGCCGCGATCCCGACGGCCACGTCATCGAGCTCTATTACGAGACCGAGTGGTACGAGGCGCCGGCCGAGCTGAAGCCCGCGCTGAAGAACCAGGCGCAGCGCTTTCCGGCGCGCGGCGTCAATGTCCGTCGGCTCGACCATCTCAATTGTCTTGCGGTCGACATCAAGGCCAACCGCCTGTTCTTCGAGAACTACCTGGGATGCCGCACCACCGAGCAGATCGTGCTCAACGACGGCACGGAAGCCGCGATGTGGATGACGATGTCGAACAAGAGCTACGACTTCGCCTATACGCGCGACCACTACGGCAAGAGCGGCCGGTTCCACCATGTCACTTACGCCCTCGACAGCCGCGAGGAGATCCTGCGCGCCGCCGACATCTTCCTCGAGCACGGCGTGCATATCGAGACCGGGCCGCACAAGCACGCGATCCAGCAGACCTTCTTCCTTTATGTCTATGAACCCGGCGGCAACCGCGTCGAAGTCGCCAACGCCGGAGCGCGCCTGATCCTCGCGCCGGACTGGAAGCCGATCGTGTGGACCGAGGAGGAGCGCAAGAAGGGACAGGCGTGGGGGTTGAAGACGATCGAGTCGTTCCACACCCACGGCACGCCGCCGGTCGCGAACTGAGCCGACGATCTTGGTATCGGGGTGCGGTCTCGGCAATTTGAAGCCGGGGCTGCCTCGGACGGCCTTGCACGCAGAGCGTGCCACACCATGTTCCGGCGGCCCCCAGGGCGACACCGCATGAGGTGATGCAATGGCATCGCAACCGGATTTTTCCAGCGAAACATTCAATCGAGATACTGCCGCCGGCATCGCCGCGCTGCGTGCCCGTGGGCAGGTCGTCGAGGTCAAGTTTCCGATCGTCGGTCGGGTCTGGCTGACGACCACCTACGACACGGCTTCCGCAGTGCTGAAGGACAGCACGACCTTCACGCTCCGCAAGGAAAACGGCGAGGTCGCCGGTCTGCGCTGGTGGATGCCGAAGTCGATCACGATCGTCGCCAACAACATGCTGACGATGGACGAGCCCGATCATACGCGGCTGCGCAGCATCGTGGACGAAGCCTTCCGACGCCGTGCCGTGCTCGGGATGGAGCCCCACATCCGCAGCATCGCCGATCGCCTGGCAGATGAATTGTTCGCAGCCGGAAGCCCGGCCGACCTGATCCAGCGCTATGCGCGTGTCCTGCCGGTATCGGTGATCTGCGAACTGCTCGGCCTGCCGCCGGCCGACCGGCCAAAATTCATCGCCTGGGCCAATACGATGACGCAGCTCAGGGGACCGATCAGCTTCCTGCGCATGATGGGCTCGCTGTCGAAGATGCGGAAATATCTCGCGCAACAATTGCAACTCGTCCGCGAGCGGGGCGGCGACGGGTTGATCGCGGAGCTTGTGCAGGTCGAAAGGGAGGGCGGCCGCATCACGCCGGACGAAATGGTTTCGATGGTGTTCCTGCTGCTCGGCGCGGGCTCGGAGACCACGACCCATCTGATCGGCGGATCGGTCTTCGAATTGCTCAAGGACCCCGCGCGACGGGACTGGCTCGCGGCGGACTGGAGGCGCGTCGGCCTCGCGGTCGAGGAATTGCTTCGCTTCGTATCGGCGGTGCAATTCACCAAGCCACGCTATGTCAGGCGCGACGTCGAGCTGGGTGGTGTCCATCTCAAGAAGGGCGAGCGTGTGATGGCTATGATCGCAGCCGCCAATGTCGATTCCTGCGCGCACGTCCATCCTGAACGAATGGACCTTGAGCGCAAGCCGAACCGGCATGTTTCGTTCGGGACCGGAATTCATTTCTGCCTCGGCCATCAGCTTGCGCGAATCGAGACGGCCTGCGCACTGCAGGCGCTGTTCACGCGCTGGCCGCGCCTGCAGCTTGCGGTCGGACCGGAGCAGATCCACTGGCGTGGACGTCCCGGCATCCGCTCGATCGACAAATTGCCGGTCGTCGCTGGCAGTTGATGCAGCACTGCGCATTGCAGTCTTGCCTCGCCTCGGCCGTTTGGTGTTAGGCTGCACCTCGTAACGTCAGGGGAAAACGTCGATGAGCGAACACACGACGGACAAACGCGTGCGAGAGGCGTCTCGCAGGCAATTCCTTCAGGCTGGTGCAGCACTGGCCGGTGGCTCCGCGATGGCGGGAGTTGCCGGTTCTACCGCACTTGCCGAACAGGGGAATAATCTTCCGCCCAATGTGCCGGAATGGATGAAAGCGCCCGGCGATCCGATGGGAAGCCAGCCCTATGGCACGCCGTCGGTTCACGAGAAGGGCGTCGTCAAGAACATCTCGAAGACACTGCCGCAATATATCTCCGCCTCCGGCCGCACGCCGTTGCAGGAGCTCGACGGCATCATCACGCCGAACGGTCTGTTCTACGAACGCCACCATGGCGGCGTGCCGACGATCGATCCGGCCGAGCACCGGCTGATGCTGCACGGTATGGTCGATCGCCCGCTGCTGTTCACGATGGAGGACATCCGCCGCTTTCCATCGCAGTCGCGCATCCACTTCATCGAATGCTCCGGCAATCCGGTCTACACCAAGCCCTACGGCAAGACGGCCTCCGACCTTGTCGGCCTCGTAAGCTGCGCGGAATGGACCGGTGTGCCGCTCAAGACCGTACTCGACGAAGCCGGCCTGCAGGCCGGCGCCAAATGGATCGTGGCCGAAGGCGCCGACGCCGCCGCATTGACGCGCTCGATCCCGATCGAGAAATGCCTCGACGACGCCATGCTGGTCTACAGCCAGAACGGCGAGCGATTGCGCCCGCAGCAGGGCTATCCGCTGCGGCTGTTGCTGCCCGGCTTCGAGGGCAACATGAACGTGAAATGGTTGCGCCGGCTCAGGGTGGTCGCCGAGCCGGCCTATTCGCGCGAGGAGACCTCGAAATACACCGACCCGATGCCGGACGGCACGTCGCGCGAATTCACCTTCTACATGGAAGCCAAATCGATCATCACGCGGCCGTCCGGCGGCCAGAAGTTGACCACGCAGGGCTTTCACGAGATCACCGGGCTTGCCTGGAGCGGCCACGGCAAGATCAAAAGCGTGGAGGTCTCGCTCGACGAGGGCAAGAGCTGGCAGCAGGCGGAACTCCAGGAGCCGGTGCTGACGCGTGCTCTCACGCGCTTCCGGTTGCCCTGGCACTGGGATGGCGCCCCCGCCGTGATCCAGAGCCGCGCCATCGACGAGACCGGCTACGTGCAGCCGACGTTGGCCGAATTGGTTGCGGTGCGTGGTCTCAACTCCTTCTACCACAACAACGCGATCTGGCCCTGGCGCATCGCTGCAAATGGCGAGGTGAGCAATGGCCAGGCGTAATGTGAAGACCGCGGCTCTGGTGAGTACGTTCGTGATGCTCGGCGTCGCTGTTCATGCCGAGGAGCGTTACGGCATCGGCCGGGCGGCGACGCCGGCGGAGATCGCCGGCTGGAACATCGATATCGGCCGCGACGGCGCGGCGTTGCCGCCGGGCAGCGGCAGCGTCGAGCGCGGCCGCACCGTGTTCAGTGAGCAATGCGCGGCCTGCCATGGCGACAGCGGGCAGGGCGGCGTCGGCGATCGCCTAGTCGGCGGGCAGGGTACGCTGCCGAGCCCAAAACCGATCCGCACCGTCGGCAGCTATTGGCCCTATGCCTCGACCTTGTTCGACTATGTCAGGCGCGCGATGCCGCAGAACGCGCCGCAGTCGCTGAGCAATGAGGACGTCTATGCGGTGTCCGCTTACATCCTCAGCCTCAACGGCATCGTCCCCACCAACGCCGTGCTCGACGCGAAATCGCTCGCCGCCGTCAAGATGCCGAACCGCGACGGGTTCGTCTCCGACCCGCGGCCCGACGTGCATAATCGCTGAAGCGCGGGCTGGACGTCCTTCGCGAGCCGCGGTTGGCGTGCCACGCAGACGGCTGCCTCGCGGCATTGTGACTTGCTGGTGCCTGTGCCCGGACCGTGGTCGTCACCACATTGGTTGCGGGCACAGGGACGGCGCTGCCGCCCCTGAACAGTCTCTTGGACAATTTTCAATCGATGCATCGGAGAGATCCTATGGCCGGACTCAAGGCCGTTGCAGCCGCTGTGCTGCTGGTGGGAATGACGTTCACGCCGGTCTTGGCTCAGATGTCGGAGCCGGCACTTTTCGACGCGCAGAATCCGGGGCGCAGCGCGATCAACGGCGGCGCCCTGACGCCGTGGGGTGAGGCCCAGCTGGCGGCGCAACAGCGCGGCAACCCGGCCAACGCCTATGGGGCGATGCTGGCGGCACCGTCCTCCTCCTGCGCCCGCTACCATTCGTTCGATCCTGCGTCCGGCACCTTCCTTGGCCGCGACGGCCGCCGCCATCCCTGCCAATAGGGCCCCGCACCGCGTTTAGCCGTAGTTCTTGGCGGTGGATAAGCGCGCCGGCTATGGCCCGGCGCCCGAACGACTGCGCGTCGGGCGCGTTATAGTCGGCCGATCGTGTCGGGTCCCGCCGGGCTCGAGCGGCGGAGGGCATCTGGCGTGACCGACACCCTGGCCGGTTTCTGGGACCGAAAGTCGACCTCGGACCTGTTGCGCGAGGCGGCGCGCGCGGACGGCGACGCGGAGACGCCGATCTTCAAGCGCTCGTTGTCGGCGTTGCAGCTGGTCACGCTCGGCATCGGCGGCATCATCGGCGCCGGCATCTTCGTGCTGACGGGCCACGCGGCCGCCGCCAATGCCGGTCCCGCGGTCACGCTCTCCTTCATGCTTGGCGCCGTCGCCTGCGCGTTCGCCGGCCTGTGCTATGCCGAGATGTCCTCGACCGTGCCGATCTGCGGCAGCGCCTACACCTATGCTTACGCGACGCTCGGCGAACTGATCGCCTGGATCATCGGCTGGGACCTGATCCTCGAATACGCGGTCGGCGCGATCGCGGTCTCGGTCGGATGGTCCGGCTATTTCGTCAGCTTCATGCGCGATTTCGGCATCAACCTGCCGCAGCAATTCACCTCGGCGCCGCTCGCCTACGACGTCAACAGCGGTGCGTGGTCGGCGACCGGCGCGGTCATCAACATCCCGGCGATGGCGATCATCGCCTTCGTCACCGCGCTGCTGGTGGTCGGCATCCGCGAGTCCGCGCGCTTCACCGGCTTCGTCGTGGTGGTGAAGCTCGTCGTCATCGCGTTGTTTCTCGCGACCGCCGCATCCTCGGTGTCGCTGGCGAACTGGGTAACGGCGGGCAATCCGGACGGCGCGCTGATCCCGCCGAATGCCGGCCCTGGCGCATTCGGCTGGTCCGGCGTGATCCGCGGCGCGGCGGTGGTGTTCTTCGCCTATATCGGCTTCGACGCGGTCTCGACCGCGGCACAGGAGGCGAAGACGCCGGAGCGCGACATGCCGATCGGCATTCTCGGTTCGCTCGTCATCTGCGCCGCGCTCTATGTCGCGGTCGGCTTCGTGCTGACCGGCATCGTGCCATACGACAAGCTCAGCGTGCCCGATCCGATCGCGGTCGGCATCGATGCGATCGGCATCGGCTGGCTCGGTCCGTTCATCAAGCTCGGCATCCTGTTCGGGCTGACCTCGGTGATCCTCATCATGCTGCTGGCGCAGCCGCGGATCTTTCGCGCCATGGCGCATGACGGGCTGCTGCCGGGCTTTGCCGCCAAGATCCATCCGCGCTTCCGGACCCCGTATGTCTCGACCATCTTCTCCGGCACCGTCGCCGCTGTTCTCGGCGGGCTACTGCCCATCGGGCTGGTCGGCGAACTCGTTTCGATCGGCACGCTGTTCGCGTTCACCGTGGTCTCGATCGGAACGCTGGTGCTGCGCCTGCGCGATCCGGACTTGCCGCGTCCGTTCAAGGCGCCGGCGATCTGGCTGGTGGCCCCGGCAGCCGCTGGGACGTCATTGTTCCTGATGTTCGGCCTGCCGCTCGACACCTGGATCAGGCTCGCGGTGTGGCTCGTGATCGGGCTGGTGATCTATGCGGTCTACGGCCGGCGCCACAGCCGGCTGCGGACGAAGGGTGGGGTGTAGGCGGGGCGCAGCGAGGATTCGCTTGTTCGCGACATTGCGAGCCCGTCTCCGCGAAGAGACCGTCGTCCCTGCGAAAGCACTTGCCCCGTCATCCTGAGGTGCGAGCCTCTTCGGGCGAGCCTCGAAGGATCGACGGCCACCAGCCGGGCCGTGCATCCTTCGAGGCTCGCCCAGCGGCGCAAGTGCGCCGCAAGGCTCGCACCTCAGGATGACGGGATAAATCTCGCGCATTGTTAAACAGCGTCGAGGATGTGGCTCAACGTTCTCGCGGCATAATGTGCCCGAGCTTTGCGTCGCGCTTCGCCGGCCACGCGAGCGACGCGCGAGTTGCGCCCGGTCCGTGGCCGGTCGAGTTCGGCCGGGGGTCACTCGATCGCGTGCAGCGCGCGGCGGATCGCTGCGAAGATCGCCTCGATCTGCTCCTCGGTAATGATCAGGGGCGGTGAGATCAGCAATATGTCGCCGGCAGCGCGGATCAGGATGCCGTCGTCATCGTAGCATCGCCTGGCGCATTCGGTGCCGCGCGCGCCGACCGCGCCGTCGCGCGGCTTCAGATCGATCGCGGCCAGAAGGCCGATGTTCCTGACGTCGATCACATGTGGCGTATCCTTCAATGCATGCGCCGCTGCCTCCCACACCGGCGCGATGCGCCAGGCGCGCTCGAACAGGCCGAGGTCCTGATAGACGTCGAGCGCGGCCAGCCCCGCCGCGCAGGCGAGCGGATGTGCCGAGTAGGTGTAGCCGTGGAACAGCTCGACGGTGTTTTCCGGGCCGTTCATCAAAGCGGAATAGACCTTGTCGCGGACGATGACGCCGCCCATCGGCACGGCGGCATTGGTCATGCCCTTGGCGCAGGTGATCAGATCAGGCGTCACGCCGAGCGCATTGGCCGCGAACGGCGCGCCGAGCCGCCCGAAGCCGGTGATCACCTCGTCGAAGATCAGCAGGATGCCGTGCTGGTCGCAGATCTTGCGCAGCCGCTCGAGATAGCCTGATGGAGGCGGGTAGACGCCGCCCGAACCGGTCACGGGCTCGACGATCACGGCCGCTACGGTCGAGGGATCGTGGATCAGCAAGAGCTTGTCCAGCTCATCGGCAAAATGCGCGCCCCATGCCGGCTGCCCGCGCGAGAATGCGGTGTGCTCGGGATCATGGGGGAGCGACAGATGGTCGACCTCGGGCAGCAGCGGGCCGAAATCGCGACGGTGACGGAACAGGCCGCTCACCGACAATCCGCCCCAGCCCATGCCGTGATAGGCCTTGATGCGCGAGATGAAGCGGATGCGGCTGGCTTCGCCGCGGGCGCGGTGATAGCCGCGCGCGATCTTGAGCGCGGTATCGACCGACTCTGAGCCCGAATTGGTGAAGAACACATGGTCGAGGCCTTCAGGCGTGATCTCGGTGATCCGTCCGGCGAGCTCGAATGCGGCCGGGTGGCTCATCTGGAACGAGGACACGAAATCGAGCTTCGCGGCCTGCGCCTGGATCGCCTCGACGATCCGCTTCTGGCCGTGCCCGGCGTTGACGCACCAGAGCCCGGCCATGCCGTCGAGAATGCGCCGGCCGTCCTGCGTAATGTAGTGCATGCCCTCGGCGCCGCTGAACAGCCGCGGGTTGGATTTGAACTGGCGATTGGGCGTCATCGGCATCCAGAACGGCTCCAACGCTTCGCGGGTGAGGGGCGTGTTCGTTGCCGCGGCGTGCGGTGAATGCATGGAGGCCTCCTGTTACTTGCCGTTGTTGGTGCGGCGGCCGTTGGCCGCCTCGTCGGTGACGCGCTTGACCCTTGAGGCGCCTTCGAGATGGCTGCGCATCAGCGCGGCCGCGGCCTCGCGCTCGCCGGCCTCGAGCCGGTCGAGGATCGCAAGATGCTCGCGGCAGTTCACCAGCACGCGCTCATAGCCAAAGGTCCAGTCGTAGTTCGCAAAGCTGCGCAGCCGGTTCTGCTGCTGCACCGCGACCAGCAGGAAGCGGTTGCCGGACGCGGCGGCCAATCCTTCGTGGAAGGCTGCGTTCATCTCGAAGAAGGCGATGCTCGCGGTCTCGTTCCAGGTTCGCCTGGTCGCGTCCTGATGACGCCGGCGCATCTCGGCGGCCCAGACTGGGTCGAGCTGAAAGCCCGGCTCCAGCAGGGCGGCCGGCTCGATCAGGATCCGATAGCGGTAGCTTTCGGCGCGCGCCTTGGCATCGGCGATGATCGGCTGAAATCGCCAGCCATGCCCGGGCTTGCGCTGCACCGCCGCGACCTCTGCAAGCTTGGCCAGTACCCGCTGCACCACCGGCCGCGACGCGCCGTAGCGCTGCATCAGGTCGCGCTCGGAGACGTCGACCGGAAGGCGGCCGCTGCGCCGGTCGCGCGCGATCGCAACGAACAGCCGATCGGTATCCGCAGGCGCGGGCTTGCCTGGTGTCTTCGGTGCCGGCGGAGCCGTGTCCGTCACGAAGTAGCCGCGGCTTGCACCGACCCGTATCAGGCGGCGGCCGGCCAATAATTTCAGCGCCGCGCGCACCGGCGTGCGCGAAACCTGCAGCCGCTCCGCCAGCGCCACCTCCGCAAGTCGCGTGCCGGGCGCGAGTTTTTCCGCCCGGATCAGCTCCAGGATGCCCGCGGACAGTTCGCGCTGCAGGCGGCTCGGGGCTGCCTTCGCAATGGGCGCAGATTTTTGTTTCATGTGCTTACAAAATACATTAGCTTTCGCGGAAACGCAAAAGGAAGTTGGCGCAAACGATGGTCGAACCTTTTCCCCTGATCGAGATTTCCGGTCCGCCGCATGAGCGCGGCAAACAGTATGGCCGTCAGGCGGCCGATCGCATCCGCAAGGGCACCTCGCACTACTTCTCCCAGCTCAAGGAGCTTTCGCTCGACGCCGCGGGCGTGGCCGTGCTGGTGCGCGACTATCTTCCTGTCATCGAGGCGTTCGAGCCGACGTACATTGAGGAGATGCGCGGCATCGCCGAGGGCGCCGGCGTTCCGTTCGAGGATATCGTGCTGCTGAATGCCCGCACCGAGATCCTCAAGCTCGCCGAGCCCTCGGTCCGGGCGCGGCTGAAGACGCCCGACGAGCCCGATGGCTGCACCGGCGTGGTTGTGCTGCCGCAAGCAAGCGCGTCGGGGCGGTTGATCCACGCCCAAAACTGGGACTGGAAG
Source organism: Bradyrhizobium septentrionale (assembly GCF_011516645.4). Taxonomy (NCBI): domain Bacteria; kingdom Pseudomonadati; phylum Pseudomonadota; class Alphaproteobacteria; order Hyphomicrobiales; family Nitrobacteraceae; genus Bradyrhizobium; species Bradyrhizobium septentrionale. The sequence continues at coordinate 6,899,139 of NZ_CP088285.1, forward strand.
CGCGAATGCGCCGAGACTGCCGTCGTGCTGAAGGTGCGCCGCGACGATGGTCCTGATCTGATGACCTTCACCGAAGCCGGCGCGCTTGGCCGCTGCGGTTTCAACGCGGCCGGTATCGCCATCACAGCGAATTATCTGCAGTGCGACCGCGACTATCGTCAGATCGGCGCGCCGCTGGCGCTGATCCGGCGCAAGGTGCTGGAGAGCGAGCATGTCGCCCTGTCGATGCGTACGGTCTATTGCACCAAGAAATCCGCCGCCAACAACATGATCGTCAGCCATCGCGACGGTGTCGCGATCGACTTCGAATGTGCGCCGGACGAGACATTCCAGGTGCATCCCGATCGCGGCCTGCTGGTGCACGCCAATCATTTCGTCAGCCCCGTTGCACTCGGCAAGTTGAAGGACACCGGCATCGCCAGCACGCCGGACAGCCTCTATCGCGATATCCGGGTCCGCGATCTGTTGCAGCCGCATCTCGGTGCCATCAGCTTCGAGACCGTGAAGTCGGCGCTGTTTGATGATTTCGCCTATCCATGGTCGGTGTGCCGGCCGCCGCGCCGCAACCTTGGCAACAATCTCAGCGCCACGGTCGCGATGATCCTGATGGAGCCGGCGAGCGGGCTGATGGAAGTCGCGCCGCTGCCGGCGCTGAACCGGCAGTTCACGTCCTACCGGCTCGACGTCGCGGCCAGCCCGCGCAATGAGGCGGGGCCATCAGCGACCGCGAGGGCGTCCTGATGAACCTGTGTCGGCCATCGCGTGCGATGATGGTCGGCCTGGTGGCGCTCGCCGCGATGGGCGCGGCGGCGCCGTCGCGCGCCGGCGCCGAGACCCTGTTGCGGACGCGGCTCAACGCCGACATCCGCTCCACCGATCCCGGCACCAACCGCGACGCCAACACCGACGGCGTGATGGCGCATGTCGTCGAGGGCCTGGTCGCGTTTCGCGACGATACCTCGATCGGGCCGATGCTGGCGGACAGCTGGACCACCTCGAACGACGGCAGGACCTACACGTTCCATTTGCGCCAGGGCGTCAAATTCCATAACGGCGCGACCATGACGGCCGCCGACGTGGTGTGGTCGTTGAAGCGCTGGCTCGATCCCGCCACGCAATGGCGGTGCCTGTCCGAATTCAGCGCAACCGGCATCGCCCGGATCGAGGCCATCGAGACGCTTGATACGCAGACCGTCGCGATCACGCTCGACCGGCCGACGGCGCTGTTCCTGTCGACATTGGCGCGGCCCGATTGCGGGCAGACCGCCATCATCCATCGCGACTCGGTCGGGGCGGACGGCAAGTGGATCGCGCCTGTCGGCACCGGGCCGTTCAAGCTCGGCGAATGGAAGCGCGGCCAGTACGTCGATCTGCTGCGCTTCGACGGTTACGCTGCGCGCAGCGAGCCGCGCACCGGCTATACCGGCGCCAAGATCGCGCAAGTCGACCGGATTAGGTTCAACGTCGTTCCCGACGGTTCGGCGGCCAAGGCGGGCCTGTTGTCCGGCTCGCTCGATGCAATCGGCAATCTTGCGATCCCAGATGTCGAGGACCTCAAGGGGCGGCCGGACGTGCAGCTCAGCATCACGCCGGCGCTCGGTCTCACCGGCGTCCTGTTCCAGACCCGCGATCCGCTTCTCAAGGACGTGCGGATCCGGCGGGCGATCGCGCTCAGTCTCGACACACCGCAGATCATCGAGGCGGTGATGGAGGGCATCGCGCGCGCCAACAATTCGGCGCTGCCGATCGGCAGCCCGTTCTATGGCGAGGTGGAGACCCACGGCTACACCCAGGATATCGCCGAAGCCAAGAAGCTGCTCGCGCAGGCCGGCTATCGCGGCCAGCCGATCAAGATGATCGCCAACAAGCGCTACAGTTATGTGTTCGATTCCGCCGTGCTGGTGCAGGCGATGGCGCAGGCCGTCGGCATCAATATCGAGATCGAGGTGCTGGACTGGGCCGCCCAGCTCGACCGCTACAACCGCGGCGATTATCAGTCGATGGCCTTCGTCTACTCGCCGCGGCTCGACCCGTCGCTCAGCTTCGAGATGCTGATGGGGCCGAAGGCGACCCAGCCGCGCAAGGTCTGGGACAATCCGGAGGCACAGCGGATGCTACAGGAGTCGATGATGATCGACGACAAGGCGAAACGCCAGCTTCTGTTCGACGAGCTGCACCGCCGCTTCATCGACGATGTGCCGATGATCGTTCTGTTCAACGGCGCCGAGATCGCTGCCCTGCGCAACAACGTCAAGGGATTTTCCGGCTGGCTGTTCGGGCAACCGCGCTTCTGGGGCGTGAGCGTGCAGTAGGGGAGGGATCGCGGCGATGCTGGGCTACCTCGCACGACGGCTGGCGATGACGATCCCGACGCTTCTCCTGGTGGCGGTCGCGGTGTTCACGCTGGTGCGCCTGATCCCCGGCGATCCGGTTCAGGTGATGCTCGGCGACAACGCCGATCCGGCGCAGGCCGCGCAATTGCGCACGCAGCTCGGGCTCGATCAGCCGGTGCCGCTGCAATTCCTGTACTGGCTCGGCAAGCTTGCGACCGGCGACCTCGGCCATTCCATCACCAACAATCTTCCGGTGCTGCCGCTGATCCTGGAGCGCTTCCAGGTCTCGGCCGTGATCGTGCTGGTGGCGGTCGGCCTTGCCGCCTGTATCGCGGTGGTGGCGGGCGTGATCGCAGCCTGGAAGCAGAATAGCGCGCTCGATCTTGCGATCGTCGGCGGTGCCACGCTGCTGCTGTCGATCCCGAGCTTCTGGCTCGGCCTGCTGCTGCTGTTGTTGTTCGGCTTGAAGCTGAAATGGCTGCCGGTGATCGGCTACGTGCCGTTCTCGGAGAATGTCTGGCAGGCGACGATGTTCATGGTGCTGCCGATCGTGACGCTGACCGCCGTCGAGATCGGCGTGCTGACGCGGATGGCGCGGGCGGCCTCGATCGAGGTGCTGCGGCTCGAATATGTCACGCATGCGCGCGCCAAGGGCGTTCCGGAATGGCTGGTGCTCGGCCGCCATGTGCTGCCGAACGCCTTCGCGCCGACCTGGACGCTGATCGGGCTGGTGCTCGGCCATCTGCTCGGCGGCATTGCCGTGATCGAAACCGTGTTCACGCTGCCGGGGCTTGGTCGGCTGCTGGTCGATTCGATCTTCGCGCGCGACTATCCGGTGGTGCAGGGCTGCCTGCTGTTCACGGCGGTGATCTATGTCGTCGTCAATTTGATCGTCGATCTCTGTTATCCGTTGTTCGACCCGAGGGTGGCCGTGGCATGAAATGGCGCGTCAACACCATGATCGGCGGCGCGCTGATCGCGCTGCTGCTCGGCACCGCCGCGACCGCCGCATTCTGGACGCCGTTCGATCCGCTGCGGATCAATTTGAAGGCGCGGCTGCAGGCGCCATCCGCGCTGCACTGGTTCGGCACCGATGAATTCGGCCGAGACGTGCTGAGCCGCCTGATGACGGGAGCCGCCGCCAGCGTGGTGGTGGCGCTCGCCACCGTCCTGATCGCCGTCAGTATCGGCGTGCTGGTCGGCGGCGTCGCGGGCTATCTGCGCGGTTGGACTGATCGCGTCATCATGGCGGTCAACGACGCGCTGCTGGCGTTTCCCGGCATCCTGCTGGCGCTGGCGGTGATGATCGTGATCGGCGCCATCAAGACCGGTCTCGTGCTGGCGCTGGGGCTTGCCTACATCCCCTCGGTTGCGCGCGTGGTCCGCGGCACGGTGCTGTCGATCCGCGAGAAGGAGTATATCGAGGCTTCGCGCGTGATCGGCAACTCCGAACTCTATTCGATGCTCCGCCATGTGCTGCCCAATGCGATCGCGCCGGTGGCGGTGCTCGCCACCAGCATGTTCGGCTGGGTGCTGCTGGCCGAGAGCGCGTTGAGCTTCCTCGGCCTCGGCGTGCCGCCGCCGGCGCCGACCTGGGGCAACATGCTGGCGGCGAGCCGTCCCTACATGGAAACCGCGGCCTGGCTCAGCATTGCACCGGGACTGTGCATCGCGCTGACGCTGCTCGGCATCAACCTGCTCGGCGATTCCCTGCGCGATCGCCTCGATCCCCGGATGGCGCACGGATGACCGCACCGCTCTTGGCCGTCGATCATCTGCGCATCGAAGCCGCCAGGACCGGCGCTGTCGTCGTTGACGATGTGTCGTTTGCGATCGAGCGCGGCGAATTCCTCGCCGTGGTCGGCGAGTCCGGCAGCGGCAAGACCGCGGCGGCGCGTGCCATTCTCGGCCTGCTGCCGCCGGGCCTGCGGCGGGTCGGCGGCGAGATCCGGCTCGATGGCGAGGATCTCGCTGATATCGCGCCACAGCGCATGCGCGCTCTGCGCGGCCGCTCGGTCGGCATGGTGTTCCAGGAGCCGATGGTGTCGCTCAATCCGGCGATCAGCGTCGGCGCGCAGATGGCCGAGGGCCTTGCCCTGCACGAGAAGCTCACGCGGGGCGAGATCAGGCAGCGCTGCCTCGACATGCTGGCGCGGGTGCAGATCCGCGATCCCGAGCGGACCTTCGATGCCTATCCGCATGAATTCTCCGGCGGGATGCGCCAGCGCATCATGCTGGCCTCGGTGATGCTGTTGAAGCCGAAGCTGCTGTTGGCCGACGAGCCGACCACCGCGCTCGACACGCTGAGCCAGCGCGAGGTGCTCGACCTGATGGTCGAGCTGGCGCGCGATCACGGCACCTCGGTGATACTGATCACCCACAATCTCGGCCTGGTGTCGCGTTATGCGCAGCGCGCGGTCGTGCTGCGGCAGGGTCTTCTGGTGGAGAGCGGCAGCGTCCAGCAGATCCTCTCTGCGCCGCGCGAGGCCTATACACGTCAACTCGTCGATGCGCTGCCGCGGCGGCGGGCAGCAGCCGGGCGCCGCGCGGCCAGCGAGCCGTTGATCAGCGTGCGCGGCTTGAAGGTCTCGTTCGGCGGGCGGCAGCGGCTGTTCCGCAGGGATGCCAATGTTGCGGCGGTCAATGGTGTCGATCTCGAGATCGGCGCCGGCGAAACCGTCGCCGTGGTCGGCGGCAGCGGCTCGGGCAAGACCACGCTTGGCCGCGCCATGCTGCGGCTGATCCCGGCCGCCGGCGGCGAGATCCGCTTTCAGGGCAGGGACGTGATCGCGACGCGCGATCGCGCGTTTCGCCTGGCCTCGCAGCTCGTGTTCCAGGATCCCTATTCGTCGCTCGACCCGCGCATGCGGGTCGGCGAGATTGTCGCCGAGCCGCTGCGGCATGTCACGGAGCTTTCGTCCGCCGAGCGCGATCGGCGCGTCGCTGATATGCTCGACGAGGTCGGGCTTGCCGGCTTCGCGCAGCGCTGGCCGCATGAACTCTCCGGCGGTCAGCGCCAGCGCATCGCGATCGCACGCGCGATCGTGCGACATCCGTCCTTCGTGGTCGCCGACGAACCGGTCTCCGCGCTCGACATGACGATTCAGGCCCAGGTGCTGAAGCTGTTCGAACGGCTGCAGGCGCAATACGGCTTTGCGTGTCTGTTCATCAGCCATGACCTCGCCGCGGTCGAACAGGTCGCCGACCGTGTGGTGGTGATGCAGGGCGGCCGTATCGTCGAGCAGGGTTCGCGCGACGACGTGTTCGACCGTCCGCAGCATGCCTACACAAAGGCGCTGCTCGCCGCGACGCCGGTGCTGGATTTTTCCGGGCAAGCCGCCGCGCGCGCGTCGGGCTGATGGAACTCCAAGGCTGACGCTGACGCTGCGCGCGACGACCCCATAGTCCGCGGGCGCGCGGCCTGCTACACTTGCTCGCTCCGATAGAAGGAACACACGCCGCACCCAGACGGCGGCAATCGGGGGAACTCCAATGCGAAATCCACGAACGGGCGCGCGATGCGTGATCGCGGCCATTGTCGCGATCGGCCTCACAGCTTCAGTCCCTGGCCGCGCCGCGTCGGTTGCGCCGGTCGCCGCCGAGAACGGCATGGTGGTATCGGCGCAGCATCTCGCGACACAGGTCGGCATCGAGATGCTGAAGCGGGGCGGCAACGCGGTCGACGCCGCGGTTGCGGTCGGTTATGCGCTTGCGGTGGTCTATCCCGCCGCCGGCAATCTCGGCGGCGGCGGCTTCATGACCATCCAGTTCGCCGACGGCCGCAAGACCTTCCTGGATTTCCGCGAGACCGCGCCGAAGGGCGCCACCGCCAACATGTATCTCGACAAGGACGGCAAGGTCGTCAACGGCCTGTCGACCAAGGGGCATCTCGCCGTCGGCGTGCCAGGCTCGGTGTCAGGCATGGAGTATGCGCGCGAGAAATACGGCACCATGAAGCGCGCGGACGTGATCGCGCCGGCGCTGCAACTCGCCGAGGACGGTTTTGTGCTCGACCGCGGCGACATCGATATGTTGAACTCCGCGGTCGACGATCTTCGCGAGGATCCGGCTTCGGCCGCGATCTTCCTCAACAACGGAAAGCCGTTCCAGGCCGGTGAGCGGCTGGCGCAGCACGAACTCGCCGAGACGCTGCGCGAGATCAGCAAGCGCGGCACCGACGGCTTCTACAAGGGCTGGGTGGGCGCGGCGATCGTGGCCTCGAGCCAGGCCGGCAAGGGCTTGCTCACGCAGGAGGATCTCGACAATTACAGGGTTCGTGAGCTCGCGCCGGTCGAATGCGACTATCGCGGCTACCACGTGGTCTCCGCGCCGCCGCCAAGCTCGGGTGGCGTGGTCATCTGCGAGATCCTGAACATTCTGGAAGGCTATCCGCTCAAGGACCTGGGCTACCATTCCGCGCAGGCCGTGCACTACCAGATCGAGGCGATGCGCCACGCCTATGTCGATCGCAACAGCTATCTCGGCGACCCCGACTTCGTGAAGAATCCGCTCGCGCGTCTGCTCGACAAGGAGTATGCGGCGAAGATCCGCGCTGTGATCGATCCGGCCAGGGCAGGCGTGTCCAAGGACATCAAGCCCGGCGTTCCCCCGCATGAGGGCAGCAACACCACGCATTATTCGATCGCCGACAAGGACGGCAACGCGGTGTCGGTCACCTATACGCTGAACGATTGGTTCGGCGCCAAGGTGACGGCGGCCAAGACCGGCGTGCTGCTGAACGACGAGATGGACGACTTCACCGCCAAGATCGGCGTGCCGAACCTCTATGGCCTGGTGCAGGGGGAGGCCAATGCGGTCGCTCCCGGCAAGCGTCCGCTGTCCTCGATGAGCCCGACCATCGTCACCAAGGACGGCAAGCCGGTCATGGTGGTGGGCACGCCGGGTGGTAGCCGCATCATCACGGCCGTGCTGCTGACGATGATCAACGCCATCGACTATGACATGAACGCGCAAGAGGCCGTGGACATGCCGCGCTTCCACCAGCAATGGCTTCCCGAAGCCACCAATGTCGAGGATTTTGCGCTGTCGCCGGACACGCGGAAAATCCTGGAAGGCATGGGCCACAAATTCGGCCCGCCGCAGCCGGCCAACCATCTCGCGGTCATCATCGTCGGCGCGCCGTCGCTCGGCGGCAAGCCGGTCGGCAACAACCGCTTCTATGGCGCGAACGATCCGCGCCGCAATTCGGGGCTCGCCGCCGGCTATTAATTGTCGCTGTGCGATTGCGTGGTGGCGGCCGGGCAGGGCCCCGGCGCTTGCGAGATGTATCTCGCGTCAGGCGACCGCCGTCGACCTGCCGTCGCCGTCATGTCCGGCCGTGAGCAGCAAGCGCCGGCGGATCGCGTCCTCGACCAGGGCCAGCGATTGCCGGGCTCCACGTGCCTCGGCCTCGGCGGCCTGGGCGCGAAATTTCGCGGCATCGAGCTGCTCCTGTTGGGACTCGATGCGCCGTCGGGCCTCCTCGAGCGCCCGGGACGCGTCCCTCAGCTTGCGCTCGGTGGCGGCGATGATTTCGAGCTGTGCTTGTTCGGCAGCCTCGGCGCGTGCCTCGCCGGCGCGGGCCCGGTCCTCGATGCTGCGGAACAGATCCGCCGCCTGATAGACGAGGTCCAAGGCTTCGGTGCCCACAGCCGATGCGGGTGGTCTTGGAAATCCAAGGACGTTCGGGTCGGCCGCAAAAGGCCGTCTAAATCCGCGCAGTGCCATCAAGATTCAGCCCGTCGCGAGTCAGGTATGCCGACAACTTGCAGTAGTTATAGTTAACGGATTGTTAATGTGACGGACCCGCGGGGCTGTCCACCGGTTTCTGATGACGCAGCATCCGAAACGGCAGCCGGGTAGTGGAGGCGATGTGCTCGGCCCGCGCTTTTCTTTCGTAACCAGTCCGCCCCGCAAGTGCCTCGATTGAGGCCGGGGCAGGAGTCGGCGACGCGTGGGCGAATCGAGGTGCGGTGTGCCGGAGATCGATGCAGCCCCGCTGAGCATCGCCCGGTCGGGACGTCTGCTGATTTGGCTTGAGCGCGCGAGCCGGGTTCTATGGCATAAGTTTGACGCCTTGCCCGCTTTAATTCTCCCGCGTTGAATTGCAGGTCCCTGGGGCGACCGATATACCGGGCATCCTATGTGGCACGCAGCGCGCTCAGAACGAGCGACGTATTCGCCACGGAAAATCTGGTCGATGAAATTTCTGTTGCGGTTCTTCGGGTTCCTGTTCACCGCAGGAACCATCCTGTTCCTGGCTGGTCTGGCCGCGGTCGCAGGGCTGTTCTGGCATTTTTCCAAGGACCTGCCCGACTATTCGCAGCTGCAGAACTACGAGCCGCCGGTGATGACCCGCGTGCACGCGGCCGACGGCTCGCTGCTCGGTGAGTTTGCCAAGGAGCGCCGGCTTTATCTGCCGATCCAGGCGGTGCCGAAGCTCGTGATCAACGCGTTCCTCGCCGCCGAGGACAAGAATTTCTATGAGCACGGCGGCATCGACTATACCGGCATGGCACGTGCCGGCGTCTCCTATGTCCAGAACTTCGGTTCCAACCGCCGTCCGCAGGGCGCCTCCACGATCACCCAGCAGGTCGCCAAGAACTTCCTGCTGACCAACGAGGTCTCGTTCAGCCGCAAGATCAAGGAAGCCCTGCTGGCGATGCGAATCGAGCGGGCCTATTCCAAGGACAAGATCCTCGAGCTGTATCTCAACGAGATCTATCTCGGCCTCGGCGCCTATGGCATCGCGGCTGCCTCGCTGGTCTATTTCGACAAGTCGGTGAACGAGCTCACGGTCGCCGAAGCGGCCTATCTGGCGGCGCTGCCGAAAATGCCGGCCAGCCTGCATCCGGTGCGCAACCGCGCGCGCGCGATCGAGCGGCGCAACTACGTGATCGACCGCCTGCAGGAGAACGGCTGGATCACCACCGCCGACGCTGACAAGGCGCGCAAGGAGCCGCTGACTGTCACCAACCGCAGCAACGGCGCGCACACCTTCGCCGGCGAATATTTCTCGGAAGAGGTCCGCCGCGACATCTTCGAGCGCTACGGCGAGAAGAAACTTTATGAGGGCGGCCTGTCGGTGCGCACCACGCTCGACCCCAAGGTCCAGGTGATGGCGCGCAAGGCCATGGTGGCGGGGCTCGTGAACTATGACGAGCAGCAGGGCTATCGCGGCGCGATCCAGAAGCTCGATCTGACCAGCGACTGGGGCGTGCCGCTCGCCGAGATCAAGTCGCTCTCGGACATCTCGCCGTGGCGGATGGCCGTGGTGCTGGAGAGCAACGACCAGTCGGCGCGGATCGGCTTCCAGCCGGGCCGCGAGCTCGGCGGCGCCGTCAGCAAGCAGCGCGAGACCGGCATTGTCACGATGGACGGCGTGCGCTGGGCCAAGATCAAGGGCAGGGTGCCGACGGCGGTCTCGCAGGTGCTGCAGCCCGGCGACGTGATCTACGCCGACCCGCTCTACAAGGACGGCAAGGCGATCGAAGGCCAGTACCGGCTGCGCCAGATCCCCGAACTGTCGGGCGCGATGGTGGCGATGGACCCGCATACCGGCCGTGTGCTGGCGATGGTCGGCGGCTTCTCGTTCGACCAGAGCCAGTTCAACCGCGCGACCCAGGCCTATCGGCAGCCCGGCTCGACCTTCAAGCCGATCGTTTATTCGACGGCGCTCGACAATGGCTATACCGGGTCGACCGTGATGATCGACGCGCCGATCGAGATCGACCAGGGGCAGGGCAATGTCTGGCGACCGGAGAACTTCTCGACCGGCAAGTATCAGGGCCAGGTGACGCTGCGCAATGCGCTCCGGCTGTCGCTCAACACCGTGACGGTGCGGCTGGCGCAGGAGATCGGCATGCCTGTGATCGGCGAGTATGCCAAGCGCTTCGGCGTCTATGACGAGTTGCCGAACTATCTCGCCTATGCGCTCGGCGCCGGCGAGACCACGGTGATGCGGATGGCCACGGCCTATTCGATGATCGCCAATGGCGGCGTCCGCGTGAAGCCGACCCTGATCGACCGCATCCAGGACCGCTATGGCCACACCATCTTCAGGCACGATCAGCGCGAATGCCGCGGCTGCGACGCGCCGGAGGGCTGGAAGAGCCAGCCGGAGCCGCAGCTCGTCGACCGCCGCGAGCGGGTGCTCGACGCGATGACCGCCTACCAGATCACCTCGCTGATGGAGGGCGTGATTCAGGCCGGCACCGGCACCGCGCTGAAAGAGGTCGGCAAGCCGATCGCCGGCAAGACCGGCACCTCCAACGAGGCCAAAGACCTCTGGTTCGTCGGCTTCTCGCCGGACCTCGTGGTCGGTCTCTATGTCGGCTACGACAAGCCGCGCTCACTCGGCCGCAACGCGCAGGCCGGCCACACCGCGGCGCCGATCGCGCGCGACTTCATGAAGCTCGCGCTGGCCGACAAGCCGGCCACGCCGTTCAAGCAGCCGGTCGGCATCAGATTGGTGCTGGTCGATGCCAAGACCGGCCTGCGCGCCTCGTCTGGTCAGAACCGGGGCGTAGTGCTCGAAGCCTTCAAGCCGGGGCAGGCGCCGCCGTTCTATGATCCGACGATGGTCGCCGGTACCGATGTGATCGACGGGACCCAGCAGCCGATCTCACCCGACGCTGACCGGGCCGTGATGCGGTCAGGGACGGGCGGGCTGTATTGAGGGCGATTTTCACGCCCATTCCCCGCCAACAATGCTTGCCAAGCGTGGGACCAAGCAGGTAGAAGGTCGCACTCGCGCGGGCGCTGATTTGGCCAGCGAAGGCGCTGCACCGAGATGTCCAGTCATCCAGCTAAGCTGTTGATACCACGGACAATTCTTGGGGAATGGTGTAACGGTAGCACAACAGACTCTGACTCTGTTTGTCTTGGTTCGAATCCAGGTTCCCCAGCCAATCTGCTTTAGTGGCGCGAGCAACCCTCAAAATCCTGACGCGACTGCGCGGCGCAGCCTGCTCCTGATGCAGGACCGGTCGTAACGCGTCGCAGCGTGCCCTCACCGCATCGAGGGTGGATTAGCCCGGCGCAATCCACCATGGTCTCGCGCGCGGCTCCGGCCGCTCCAATGTTGCGACAGAGGTTAAGGTGATGGACGAAATTCACTATGCCCGCGAAGCGTCGATCGGCATCGACGAGTTCATCGAGGTGCTGCGCCAGTCGAGCCTCGGCGAGCGGCGTCCGCTCGCGGATACCGACCGGATGGCGCGCATGATCGCCAATGCCAATCTGATCGTGACGGCGCGGAAGGGGCACACGCTGATCGGCGTCTCGCGCGCGCTGACGGATTTCGCCTATTGCTGCTATTTGGCCGATCTTGCGGTCGATCGTCGGCACCAGGGGCACGGCATCGGCAAGCGGCTGATCGCGGAAACGCGGCGCCACGCGGGGCCTGAATCGATGTGCCTGTTGCTGTCGGCGCCCGACTCGATCGGCTTCTACAAGTCGATCGGCATGCCGCAGCCGGACAACGCGTTCCTCTACAAGCGAGAGCGATAGCGCGGACGGCTGCCTGCGCTGATCTACTTGATCTTCTCGTAGACCGTCGCGAAGTCGGCGAGCGGCATCGGGATAGAGATGGTTTCCTTGGCCAGATTCTGGAACGACACCTTCAGCTGCTTGCCCGATTTCAGCTGGGTCAGCACATCGGCGGCAATCGGCGCGTTGATGTAGCAGCCGCGCGCCTCGCAGGTCTGGATCGGCACGTCGACGGCCTTGCCGTCGTCGACCTGCAGCTTGGCGCCAACGGGCAGGTTCAGCCCGAGCGGAAGCTGGACCAGCGCGACCGGCGTGCGGGTGTCGCCGGGAACGCGGATGTTGACCAGCACGATGAGCTGGCCGGTCTTGGTGAGCACCGCGGTCTGCTCCATCGCGCATTCGAGCGGGGCGTCGCGGCTCGCACTTGTGCAGCGCGCGACCCAGCCGGTGTTGTTGGGGGCTGCGGCGTCGCCTTGTGGAGCTGCGGCCGGAGCCGGCGCGGCGGCATTCCTGGCCTTGGGCGTCTGAGCGTGGCTGAGGCCGACCATGCCGAACACGGCCAACAGCACGACAAGCGACTTTGCGACAATCTGCACGGTACCGGCTCCGAAACGAACATCTTTCGGATGTGCCGGTATGCGGGCAAAGTCAAGTCACTCGGCGGCCTGCTTGACCGATCCGTCCTCGCCGTCGTCGGCGTCGTGATCGGCGCGCGGCGAGCGGCCCCAATTCGCAAACGCGTTGGAGAGCTTGTCGAGATAGAGATAGACGACGGGCGTCGTGAACAGCGTCAGCGCCTGGCTGACGATCAGGCCGCCGACCATGGCGTAACCGAGCGGCTGGCGGATTTCCGAGCCGGTGCCGGTGCCGAGCATCAGCGGCACGCCGCCGAGCAATGCCGCCATCGTCGTCATCATGATCGGGCGGAAGCGGAGCAGGGCGGCCTGACGGATCGCCGCCTCCGGCTCCATATGCTGGTCGCGTTCGGCGGCGATCGCGAAGTCGACCATCATGATGCCGTTCTTCTTCACGATGCCGATCAGCAGGATGATGCCGATCAGCGCGATCAGCGAGAAGTCGAAACCGGCCGCCATCAGGATTGCCAGCGCGCCGACGCCGGCCGAAGGCAGCGTCGACAGAATGGTGATCGGGTGGATGTAGCTCTCGTAGAGAATGCCGAGGATCAGGTAGACGACGACGAGCGCGGCCAGGATCAGCAGCGGCACGGTCGACAGCGATTGCTGGAACGCCTGCGCGGTGCCCTGGAAGCTCGAGCTCAGGGTCGCCGGGGCGCCGAGGTCGACCATCGCCTTCTGCACCGCCTCCGTCGCCTGGCCGAGTGCGACACCCTGCGCCAGGTTGAAGGAGATGGTGATCGCCGGGAACTGGCCCTGATGGCTGATCGAGAGCGGCCGCACCGGCACGCTGGTCCATTTCGCAATGGTCGAGATCGGCACCTGCTCGCCGGTCAGCGGCGACTTGATGTAGATGTTGTTCAGCGTGTCGATCGCGCCCTGCAGCTCGGGCAGTACCTCGAGGATCACGTGGTAGCTGTTGAGCTGGGTGAAGTACTGCGTCACCTGGCGCTGGCCGAACGCGTCATAGAGCGTGTCGTCGATCAGCTGCGGCTGGATGCCATAGCGCGATGCGGTGTCGCGGTTGATCTTCAGCTCGACCGTGGTGCCGTTGGTCTGCTGGTCGGTGGCGACGTCGCGCAGCTGAGGCAGCGTCTGCATCTTGCTGAGGATCTTCGGCGCCCACTGGTTCAGTTCGCTGAGGTCGGCATCCTGCAATGTGAATTCGAACTGGGTGCGGGTCGGGCGGCCGCCGAGGCGGACGTCCTGCGCCGCCTGCATGAACAGCCGGGCACCCTCGATCTTCTCCAGCTTCGGCCGCAGCCGGGCGATCACCTGCTGCGCGTTGGCGTCGCGATCCCTAAGCGGCTTGAGCGTGATGTACATTGCGCCGTTGTTGCCGGCACGGCCGCTGCCGCCGATCGCCATCGCCACCGTCGCGACGGCCGGATCAGTCATCACGATCTTGCCGAGCTCCTCCTGCCTCCGCTTCATATCCGCGAAGGAGATGTCCTGGCTGGCTTCCGACGTCGCCGTGATCAGGCCGACGTCCTGCTGCGGGAAGAAGCCCTTCGGAATGACGACGAACAGGTAGACCGACAGCGCCAAGGTCCCGAAGAAGATCATCAGCGTCGTGAACTTCCAGCGCAGCGCAAGATCGAGCCCGGACTGATAGCCGCGCAGCATTGCGTCGAAGCCGCGCTCGCTGAGCTGGTAGAAGCGGCCGTGCCGCTCCTCATTGTGGGCGCGCAGGAACCGCGAGGCCATCATAGGGGTCAGCGTCAGCGACACGAACATCGAGACGAAGATCGTCATCGCCAGCACGACCGCGAATTCGCGGAACAGGCGGCCGATGATGCCGCCCATGAGCAGCAGCGGGATCAGCACCGCGACCAGCGAGATGCTGATCGAAACGATGGTGAAGCCGATTTCCTTGGAACCCTTGAAGGCGGCCGCCATCGGCTTCTCGCCCTCTTCGATGTAGCGGCTGATGTTCTCCAGCATCACGATGGCGTCGTCGACCACGAAGCCGACCGCGATCGTCAGCGCCATCAGCGACAGATTGTCGAGCGTGTAGCCGAACACCCACATCAGCGCGCAGGCGCCGAGTAGCGCCAGCGGCACTGTGACGGTCGGGATCACGGTGGCCCAGAAACTGCGCAGGAAGACGAAGATCACCATCACGACCAGGAAGATGGTCAGGAGCAGGGTGAACTGGACGTCCTCCACCGCGGCGCGGATTGTGGTGGTGCGGTCCGAGATGACATCGATCTTGATCGCCGGCGGGATCGCCGCGACCAGCCGGGGCAGCGCTGCCTTGATCTTGTCGACGGTGTCGATGACGTTGGCGCCGGGCTGCTTGAAGATGACGAGGAACACGCCGCGCTTGCCGTTGGCCCAGGCGGCCTGCTTGGCGTCTTCCGGCCCGGTGACGGCCTGGCCGATGTCGCGGATGCGCAGCGGCCCGCCATTGCGGTAGGCGATGATGACGTCGTTCCACGGATCGGCCGTGAGCAACTGGTCGTTGGCATAGATGGTGTAGGCGCGGGTGGCGCCGTCGATATTGCCCTTCGGGCTGTCGACGGTGGCGATGTTGATCGCGGCGCGGACGTCTTCCAGCGACAGGCCTTTGGCGACCAGCTTGGCCGGATCGATCTGGACGCGAACCGACGGCTTCTGCTGACCCCCGATGATGACCTGGGCGACGCCGGAGATCTGGCTGATCTGCTGGGCAAGTTGCGCGTCGACGGCATCGCTGACCGTGGTCAGCGGCAGCGTGTCTGACGTCGCCGACAGCAGCATGATCGGCGAGTCGGCCGGGTTGACCTTGCGGTAGGTCGGCGGCGAAGGAAGGGTCTTCGGCAGCTGGCCACTGGCGGCGTTGATGGCGGCCTGAACGTCGTTGGCGGCGCCGTCGATCGAGCGGTTGAGATCGAACTGGATGGTGACCGCCGCGGTGCCCAGATAGCTCGTCGAGGTCATCTGCGCGATGCCGGGGATCTGCGCGAACTGGCGTTCCAGCGGCTGAGCGACCGAAGTCGCCATCGTCTCCGGGCTTCCGCCCGGCAGCGTCGCGGTGATCTGGATGGTCGGGAAGTCGACCTGCGGCAGCGGCGCCACCGGCAACAGCGGATAGGCGACGAGGCCTATGAACAGGATGCCGGCCATCAGCAGCGAGGTGCCGATGGGGAAGCGAATGAATGGTGCGGAAATTCCGGCGCTCATTCCTGCGTGACCTTCGACTGGGATTGATCCGAGCTCGCCACCGCCGTCGTCACCAGGGTCCCCGGCGAGACCTTGTACTGGCCCGCGGTGATCACCTGCTGTCCCGGCGACAGGCCTTCCTCGATCACCGACTTGCCGTCGATCGACTGGCTGACCTTGATCTTGCGAAGCTCGGCCTTGTTCTCCTGATTGACTGAATACGCGTAGAGGCCTTCGGTGCCATGCTGCACCGCGTCATCCGGGACGACGGTGGCATCCTTCAAGGTCCTGACCAAGAGCCGGGTCGAGACCGACTGGCCTGGCCACAGCGCATGGTCCTTGTTATCAAACACCGCCTTCAGCCGGACAGTCCCGCTTGACGTGTCGACCTGGTTGTTGATCAGCGCCAGGGTTCCGGTGGACAGCACCCGCTTGCCGTCGGTGGTCAGAGCAATGGTCTTGGGCGGTGCCACGGCCAGCGCCGCCTTGATATCGGGCAGCTGGTCTTCCGGCGCGGTGAAGATCACCGTGATCGGCTCGATCTGGGTGATCGTGACGATGCCGGTCGCGGCCGAGGCGTTGACGATGTTGCCGATATCGACCAGCCGCAGGCCGACGATGCCGTCGATCGGCGACTTCACGGTGGTGTAGTCGACCTGGGTCTGCGCGTTGAAGATGGAGGCCTCGTCGGCGGCGATCTGGGCGGTGAGCTGGGCCACGGTGGAGCGCTGGGTGTCGAGCTGCTGGCGCGTCGCGAACTCGCCGAGCTTGGTGTAGCGCTGCAGGTCGAGATTGGCGTTGGCGAGGTTGGCTTCGTCCTGGGCCTTCTTGGCCTTGGCCTGGTCGAGCGTCGCCTGATAGGGCCGCGGATCGATCTCGACCAGCGTGTCGCCGGCCTTGACGAACTGGCCTTCCTTGAAGGCGATCCTGGTGATCTGGCCGTCGACCCGGGTGCGGACCTGGACGGTGTTGAACGCCTGCACGGTGCCGAGCCCGGTGAGGTAGACCGGGAAGTCAGCCTTCTCGACCGGCGAGATCTTGACCGGAACGGCCGGGCGCTGCGCGGCCCGCTTCTGCGCGGCTGCGATCGCCTGCTGGTTGTCGGTGTATTTCTGCCAGCCGAAATAACCGGCCGCGCCGACCGCAGCGATCACTAAAACCCAACCGATGGTGCGTGACTTGGACATGCGGACTCTTGGGCTCGACGTAACAATAAAGGGTGATCGAAACGGTTCACAGAGCTTGCGGATATAATATGCGTGCACTTAATGTGTAAACACACCAAGGCTTGAGAATCCTAAACATTTGGAAAGGTTTAGGTCAGAAACGAGCAGAAACATTCCGTCTGGGAAACGCACCGAGGACCCCTATGTCGCTCGATCTCAAACGCCAGTTCATTGCGCAACTCGTGGAGAGTTCCAGGCTGCTGCGCAATTATATCGATCATCGCGCCAAGGCGCGAGGCACCACGCGTGCACAATGGATTGTGCTGTTCCGCCTGCGCGAGCAGGAGGGACTGTCCCAGGTCGATCTCGCCGACGTGCTCGAACTGCAGCCGATCTCGCTGGTGCGGCTGCTTGATCGCCTTGTCGAGCATGGCCTGCTCGAACGCCGGCCTGACCCCAGGGATCGCCGCGCCAATCGCCTGTTCCTGACCAGGATCGGGCGCCGCCTCGTCGACGATCTCGACAGTCTGCGCGATGCGATCGCCGGCGACGTGCTGCGCGACGTCTCCGACAAGCATGTCGAAAGCGGCCTCAACACGCTTCGCGAGGTCAAGGATCGCATCAAGGCGCTCGGCGAGGAGGCGGAGCACATCGCCGCGAAATAGCGCGCATCTCGTCGCGCGCAGATCTGCTTTCTTGTCCGTTCACCTGCTGCAGCTTGCGCGACGTGGTTGAAACGCCGCGCGATGTCGTTCATATCGCGCGAGCGACGATGCGAGAGGATGAGGGCCGCGATGGATGAGTTGAACGGGCGCATGATGGCATGCCAGATCCTGGTCACCGGATTGATCGCGCGCGTCGCCAACGAGCAGCGCGACCCGCTGCGCTTCCTCACCGACTTCCGCGACGAGATCAAAGCTGTCGTCAACGGCGTCAATATCACGGGCCTCGAGAACAGCGACAGCGTGCGGCAGGTCGCGCAGCGGACCATTGACGAGCTGTTTTCGCTGATGAAGCCACCGAGCGCCGAGTGATCGGGACGACGTATGGATCAGCGCCTTGCAAAGCGGTGGCCGGTGACGCTTGGGTGTCACTTTAGAACAGTTATTAGAACGCTTAAAAACTAGAGTTTAGAACGATTTCAAAGCGCAGATTAGAATCGCTTTGAATTGGGGCGATTCAAACCGACTGTGGCGCTGATCGCATTGATAAAAAAACTCACGCTCGATAACCGATGAAGACAGTTCGTCGCAGCTTCATTTCGCGAATGAACTGGATTTATCTGGGGCACGCAAAAAATGAGCAATGTGAAGGCGCCGAAATCGCTGCGCTTCGATGCAGCGAACGGTTCGGCTGATGATACGGGTTATTCCGCGACGAAGGTCTCCGCGGTCGCTGGTCTGATCGCTGTGGCGTCGTTTTCGGGGGCGGAAGCGCAGCAGTCCAACCTTCCGCCGGTGAATGTCGATGCGCCGGTCGCCCGACCCAAGCCCGTCACGTCAAAGCCGACCTCGGACCAGGTGCGCGCCCGCAACGCGCTGCGCCGTGCCGCGCGCCGCAACAACCAGCAGGCGCAGCAGGCACCGGTGCCGTTTCCCAACGCCGGCGGTCTTGCCGCCGACCGCGACCCCTATGCGGATCCGGCCGCGCCGTACAAGGGCGACCGCTTGCAGGCATCCGGCAAGTTTCCCGAGCCGATCCTGAACACGCCGAGGTCGGTCACCGTGCTGACCAAGGACGTGCTCGAAGACAAGAATGCGACCTCGCTGAAATCGGCTATCCTGTCGACGGCCGGCGTCACGCTCGGCACGGGCGAGGGCGGCAACGCCTTCGGCGACCGCTTCTTCATCCGCGGCTTCGATGCGCGCAACGATATCTTCATCGACGGTGTCCGCGACGCCGGCGTCAGCGTCCGCGAGAACTTCTTCACCGAGCAGGTCGAGATCCTGCGCGGCCCGGGCTCTTCCTTTGCAGGACGCGGCACCACCGGCGGCGCGATCAACATCGTCACCAAGCAGGCGACGACGGGGGGGAGCTTCTACAACATGGACACCACGTTCGGCAGCGATCGCACCAAGCGAGTGGTGCTCGATGTCAACCAGGTGATCAGCCCGACGCTGGCGATCCGCGCCGGCGGCCTGTTCCAGGATGCCGGCGTCGCCGGCCGCAGCTACGTTACCGACAATCGCGATGGCGGCTTCGTCGCGGCGAACTGGAAGCCGGTCGATGCGGTCAAGATCACCGGCAACTACATCCACACCGAGCTCACCGGCATTCCGGATTTTGGCGTGCCGTATTATCGGCCGAGCACCGCGAGCACGGCCGGCGGCCCGTTCCCGGATTTCGGTGTCAACCGCAACAATTTCTACGGCTTCGTCAATCGCGACTTCTTCAGGACCGGGCAGGACATCGGCACGATCAATGCCGAGGTCCAGATCACGCCGGACCTCATGATCAGCAACAAGATCCGGGAATCGCGTTCGACCCAGAAATACATCGGCACGCTGCCTGAATCGCCGACGCTGGCCGCGGGCGCGCCGTTCACGGCGTATACGCTCAGCGCCAATCCGCAGAGCCGCTTCCAGGTCACCGACGTGTTCGCCAACCAGACCGAGGCGACCTACAAGTCGGTCGACGGGCTTGGCTTCAAGCACACGACGACGGCGGGCGTCGAATACGACAACGAGCGGTCCTCGATTGACAGCTTCACCGGCCTGAGCTCCGAAATCACCACCGGCACATCGTCGTTCACGGGCAGCGGTTCGCTCTCCGGCGTCAGCGTCTTCAACCCGCAATTCACAAATCAGCCGTTCGGAATACCGTCGCTGGCGGGAAGGCCGACCAAGATCGGCATCGACACCGTGAGCGGATACGTCATGGATTCCGCCAACTACAACGACTTCGTCATCCTCAATGGCGGCGTCCGTTACGACGACTACAAGATCAACACGTCCGCATTCGCGACCAATGGTACCCTCGGCCAGCAGTCGGCCGAGTTCGGGATGCCGAACTTCAACCTCGGCCTCACCCTGAAGCCGCTCCCGAACGGCAGCGTCTATGCAGCCTACGCGACCTCGTCCAACCCTGTCGGCGCCGAGTTCGACGGCACCAGCACCGCCTATGGCGGCATCAATCCCAACCTTCCCGGCGGCAACACCCAGATCTTCGGGCCGGAAAAGAACAAGGCCATCGAGGTCGGCACCAAGTGGGAGCTGTTTGATCGCCACTTGCTGGTCACGGCGGCGCTGTTCCAGACCGAGAAGGAAAACGCGCGCGAAGCGCAGAATGTCAACAACGCAGCCGCGGCTTCAGCGCTCGGATGCACCTATCCAGCCGGAACGGCCGGCAACATCTCCTGCATCACGGCGGGCGCCGCCTACCGTATCCGCGGCATCGATCTCGGCGTCGGCGGCAAGATCACCGACAAATGGAGCGTGTTCGGTGGACTCGTGCTGATGCAGTCAGTCGTGACGAAGTCGCTGGCGCCGCCGGCCAACACGATCCTGTACTCCAGCAACGTCGGATTGCCGCTCGCCAACGTCGCGCCTCAGTCGTTCAGCATGCTGACGAAGTACCAACTCACCGACATGTGGGAGCTCGGCGGGCAGGCGGTGTACCGCTCGAAGGTGTACGGCGGCACGCTGCTCGCGGCGAACCAGGGCACGTCGATCCCGAGCTATTGGCGCTTCGACGCCTTCGCCGAGGCGAAGATCGACAAGAACTGGACCATGAAGCTGTTCGTCAACAACATCTTCGACAAGCGCTACTACGACGCGTTGTACCAGAGCGCAGCGCCGTTCGTGCTCGAAGCTCCAGGACGCGCCGCGTATCTGGTTGTTTCTGCGCGTTACTGACGGAGGCTTCGCGGCGGAAGATGCTGGTCTGTGTTCCCAACGTATTGAGCAAGGCTGATGTGGCGGACTTCCGCCGCATCATGGATGCCAGCGGATGGGAGGACGGCCGCTCGACCGCCGGTGCTGCTTCCGCGCTGGTCAAGCGCAACGAGCAGCTGCCGCCCGACAGCGAGGTCGCGCGGCAGCTTGGCAACCGGATCCTGAGCGCGCTGTCGGCAAGCCCGCGCTTCATCTCGGCGGCGATCCCGCTTAGAATCTTTCCACCCTTGTTCAACCGCTATGCCGCAAGCGACGGGCACCATTTCGGCCTGCATGTCGACAATGCGGTGCGCGGCGACAAGCTGACGGGCCTGCGGATCCGCACCGACCTCTCGGTCACGCTGTTTTTATCGGAGCCGGAGGACTACGATGGCGGCGAGCTTGTGATCGAGGATCTCTACGGATCGCACGAAATCAAGCTGCCGGCAGGCGATCTGGTGGTTTATCCTGCTTCTAGCTTGCATCTGGTCACGCCGGTCACCCGGGGTACCCGGGTTGCGTCTTTTTTCTGGCTGCAGAGCATGGTACGGGA
The DNA here is from genome assembly GCF_011516645.4 of Bradyrhizobium septentrionale. Classification (NCBI taxonomy): domain Bacteria; kingdom Pseudomonadati; phylum Pseudomonadota; class Alphaproteobacteria; order Hyphomicrobiales; family Nitrobacteraceae; genus Bradyrhizobium; species Bradyrhizobium septentrionale. Next base: position 6,920,331 of record NZ_CP088285.1, read on the forward strand.
TGCACACGTGCGCAGCCTGATCTTCGATCTCGATACGGCGATCCAGGCTCTGGTGGAGCGGCTGGGGCGCGATGACCCTGAAACGGTCAAATTGACCGGCATCTATCACAACCTGATCCGTCACTGGGCTGAAGTGTAACTGATGATGACATCCAAGTTCCCCGCTGCATCCGCCGTGATCGCCTCGCTGGCGATGCTGATGCTGGCCGCGCCGTCTTCGGCGCAGCAGCAAACGGCGCCTGCCGCGAAACCAGCGCCCGTGACCCAGTCTCAATTGCCTGTGGCCCAGGCGCCCGCGGCCCAACAAGCGCCCGCGGCTCAACAAGCGCCCGCGGCCCAACAGGCGCCGGCGGCCCCATCCCCAGTGGCTGCGCCGGTAGCCCCGCCGGCCTCCGCGGCACCGCAAGCCCAGGCCGCCCCGGTACCTGCCTCGGCGGCTCCGGCACCGACCGCGATCGATGCGTCGTCGGCGGCGCCCGGAGGCGGCGATGGCAAGTCGCTGAAGTCGACCGGCACCGGGCTGCGCGAATTGTCGCCGTGGAATATGTTCCTGAACGCCGACATCATCGTGAAGGCGGTGATGCTTGGCCTTGCCTTCGCGTCGCTCGTCACCTGGACGGTGTTCATCGCCAAGATGGTCGAGCTCACCGTGGCGCAGAGCAAGCTGCGTGGCGCGCTGGCCAAGATCGCTGAATCGCGCTCGCTGGCAGAAGCCCAATTCGCACTCGGCGCCAAGGGCAGCGTGCTGTCGTCGTTCATCGCGGCTGCGATGCGCGAGGGACGTCTGTCGGCGGGGATCTCCAGCGACAGCGGCATCAAGGAGCGTGCCGCGTCGAGCTTTGCCGAGATCGTGCGCGCCGAAGCCCGCAAGATCCGCATCGGCATGGGCCTGCTCGCGACCATCGGCGCGACGTCGCCCTTCGTCGGCCTGTTCGGTACCGTCTGGGGCATCATGAACAGCTTCATCGGCATCTCGAAGTCGCAGACCACGAATCTTGCCGTGGTGGCGCCGGGCATCGCGGAAGCGCTGCTGGCAACCGCGATCGGCCTCGTCGCGGCGATCCCGGCCGTGATCATCTACAACCATTTCTCGCGTGTCACGAAGGTCTATCTCGAGCTCGTCAACCGCGCCTCGGGTGCGGCCGGACGTCTGTTGTCGCGCGATCTCGATCGCACCCATGGCAGCGTTCCGCTCGGCACGCATGCGCGCGCCGCGGCGGCGGAGTAGGCGATGTCAGTCTCGATCTCCGAGAACGATGGCGACGACGATTTCGCGGAATCCCACGAGATCAACGTCACGCCGTTCATCGACGTGATGCTGGTGCTGCTGATCATCTTCATGGTGGCGGCGCCGCTCTCGACCGTCGACTTGCCGATCGATCTGCCGACCTCCAGCGCGACGCCGCAGAAGAAGCCGGACAAGCCGACCTATGTCAGCATCAAGCCGGACCTGACGCTGGCGATCGGGGAGAATTCGGTGAAGCGCGCCGACCTGGTCAATGCGCTGGATGCGGTGCCCGAGATGAGCAGGGACAAGTATGTGTTCGTGCGTGCCGACCGTGTCGTGCCCTATGGCGAGCTGATGGGCGTGATGGAGCTGCTGCGCGCTGGCGGCTACACGCGGGTCAAGCTCGTCACGCTCGAGGGCGTTCCGGGAGCGCCCGCGGAACCGCAGGCCGCCGAGCCGGCCAAACCCTGACGGGCGAACGACGATGTCCACCAACCCCGATCTCGATCTGCGGACGTCCAAGCGGCTCTGGGTGATCGCCGCGGTGACGGCGGTCGGGCTGCATCTGGGCGGCGCGGCGCTGGCGCTGACCAATTTACGCGACGACGGCGACGAGGGCCTTGGCGCTGCCGGCGCGGAATATGCCGTCGAGCTTGCCTCCCCGGATGTGCCTGAGGAAGCCGCACCGCCCGGAGCGCCGGCCGACGAGCAGCAGGCCGTGCAGGAGATGACCCAGCAGAAGGCGGAGGTCAAGGATACCGACCTGCCGCAGGCCCAGCCGATGGAGGCCGACGACCCCGATCGCGTCGTCACCGAGGACAACAGCAAGAAGCAGAAGGAGGAGGAGGCCAAGGTCGCCAAGGTCGAGACCAGCGCTCAGGAGGCTCAGCAGGCCTCGGAGCAGGCGGCGCCGACCAAGCTGGAAGACGCTTCGCGGCAGTCGGAGACCACCAAGGCCCCCAATCCCGGCATCGGCAAGGACAAGCTCGCGCTGACCGCCAAATGGGGCAAGAAGATCAGCGCCTATCTCGACCTGCACAAGAAATTCCCGGAGAACAAGATCAAGGATGCCAAGGTGAAGGTGGCCCTTGTGCTCAACCGCGTCGGCAAGGTGCTGTCGGTCGCTGTGATGGAATCGTCGGGTGACGCCGCTTATGACGACGCGGCGGTCTCGATGGTGCACCGTTCAGATCCGGTGCCGGCGCCCCCGGCCGACCTGACCGACGATCAGTTCTCCTTCAGCCTCGACGTCAAGTTCAACAAGCCGAAGAAGTAGCGGGACGACTCGCGATACGATCGCAAGGCTTCGTCATCCCGGGGCGCGACGAAGTCGCGAGCCCGGAATCCATTTCACCATTGAATACGACGCGAAGTCGCGCAGGGCGGGTTAGCGACAGCGTCACCCGCCATTCTTTTTCGACGAGCGGCGGACTACGCTTCCGCCTTCGCTCGTCGAGCTACGGCGGACGAGTCGCTAATCCCCCTACACAGCTGCAGCGCTCAGCTTTTCTTCACCAGCGGGCAGACGCTCTTCTCGAGCGGCAAAAAGGCTTCATCGGCGGGGATGGTGGCGACCAGCTTGTAATAGTCCCACGGATACTTTGACTCCTGTGGCTTCTTCACCTCGAACAGATAGGCGGGGTGGATCTTGCGGCCGTCGATGCGGATCGAACCCTTGCCGAACAGCGGATCGTCGGTCGGCAGCTCCTTCATCTTGGCGACCACGGCACGGCCGTCATGCGGATTGCCGCCGAGCGCCTCCAGTGCCTTGAAATAATGGATCAGCGACGAATACACGCCGGCCTGCACCATGGTCGGCGGGTTCTTCTTGAAGCGCTCCATGAACCGCTTGGTGAAGGCGCGGGTCTGATCGTTCAGATCCCAGTAGAAAGTTTCGGTGAAGTTCAGGCCCTGCGCGACGTTGAGGCCGAGCGCGTTGACGTCGGTCAGGAACATCAGCATGCCCGCCAGCTTCTGGCCGCCGGCGACGATGCCGAACTCGGCCGCCTGCTTGATCGCATTGGTGGTGTCGCCGCCGGCATTGGCCAGGCCGACGATCTTGGCCTTCGAGCTCTGCGCCTGCAGCAGGAAGGACGAGAAGTCGGCGTTGTTGAGCGGATGCTTGACGCTGCCGAGCACCTTGCCGCCATTCGCGGTGACGACCGCCGCGGTGTCGCGCTCGAGCGCCTGGCCGAACGCGTAGTCCGCGGTGAGGAAGAACCAGGTGTCGCCGCCGGACTTCACCAGCGCCTTGCCGGTGCCGTTGGCCAGCATGTAGGTGTCGTAGACCCAGTGCACCGTGTTCGGCGAGCACTGCGCGCCGGTCAGGTCCGATGATGCCGAGCCCGAGTTCAGGTTGACGACGTTCTTCTCCTTGGCGAGGTTGGCAATCGCAAGCCCGACGCCCGAGCTTGCGAGATCGACAAACACGTCGACCTTCTCGACGTCGATCCACTGCTTGCCGATGTTGACGCCGACGTCGGGCTTGTTCTGGTGATCGGCCGAAATCACATCGATCTTCCAGCCCTTGGCGAGCAATCCGGAATCCTCGATCGCCATCTGCGCCGCCACCGTCGAGCCGGGACCGCCGATGTCCTGATAAAGACCGGACTGATCGCCGAGGCTGCCGACCCGGACAACCTTGTCCATGGTCTGCGCCGACGCGCTGCCTGCGAGCACGAGGCTCGTGGTCATGACCAGGGCTGCAATGGAACGCTTCATCTTCCCTCCAGTATGATTTTGTTTTTTGAGTTCGGCATTATGCCCGGCATCGGTCGTATCGCCTAGGGCACTGGCGCGATCGGTCGCACGCGTTATTCCACGCTGCGGCGATATGAGTGGCCGGTGACGCGCGACGGGATGCCGCGGCGTCCGCGCGTCGATCATCAAAACGGGAAGGGTTGAAGCGCGGCCTGCGCTATTTGAAGTAGTAGCGGATCGCGACGTAGACCACGACAAGACAGGCGAAGATCAGCGCGACCGGCATCGGGCGCTTCGCGTTCGCGTCGGAGGTGCTCACCTTCTTCGCGGGCAGGCGGCGGAACGTGGTGACGTTGCCGGTGTCGGCGACCGGTTCGCGTGAGCGCGCTGGAACCTCCGGCGCCTTGCCGGCACCGCCCATCTCCGCATAGTAGGTGCGATACATCTGCTGGATGGTTGCCTCACCGGCATCGGCTTCGCTCATCTGGTCCAGCAGCTTGTTGTAGATGGCGAGGAAATTCTGCGCCTCGGGCGGCAATGCGGAGGTGCCGTTCAGCTTGGCCATCATCTTCCAGGTCGCAAAGTCAGCCCGCGCGCGGGTGTCGGCGCGTCGTGCAATCAGCATATCGGCAGCTTTGATCACCATGGCCTCGAAGCGTTCCCGTTGCCGCGCATGACCCGGACAAATGGACACCGGTTTTCCGATCGGGTCATGATCAAGCCAAGGCTATGTGTTTCCGGTAATGAGGAGAAGGGCATTGATCACATAGCCGGTCAGAGTTCGCAGTATCGTTGAAATAACATCAAGATTTAGGCCGATCTGCCGGCCGACCACCGGCAGCAGGATCAACAGCCCGATCAGGATCAGCATGCCGTAGGGCTCGAGCCTGGAGAGCGTGGTCGCCAGCGGCCGCGGCAACAGCCCGACCGCGACCCGGCCGCCGTCCAGCGGTGGAATCGGCATCATGTTGAAGATCGCGAGCACGATATTGATCAGGAAGGCGTTTTTCAGGTTGTCTGCGGTCCATTTTGCGGCATCGGCCGGCACCAAGGGCAGCGCGTGGAATGCCAGCGCCGCCGCGGTCGCCAGGATGATGTTGGTCACCGGGCCGGCCAACGCCACCCACACCATGTCGAGCCTGGGATGGTTGAGCTTGCGGAAGTTCACCGGAACCGGCTTGGCGTAGCCGAACAGGAACGGCGAATGCGCGAACAGCAGCATGGCCGGCAGGATCAGCGTGCCGAACGGGTCGATATGCTTCAGCGGGTTGAAGCTGACGCGGCCGAGCTGCCAGGCGGTGTCGTCGCCGAGCCGGTGCGCAACGAAGCCGTGTGCGGCTTCGTGGAAGGTGATGGCGATGAGGACCGGCAGCACCCAGACGGAGACGTCGTAGAGGGAAATGTTCAAATGCGTGCCGCCTCGGGTTTGCTTGTCGGGTTCGCTTGGACCGGACCGTCAGGCTAGCACGGATTCGCCAAGAACCTGGCTGGCAGGCGTTGCCGCAGGTCAGCGCGCGTCCGGAGCGACGGCCGGCTCGGCCACGTGCGCCTGTTGCGGCTGTGTGGTGGCGATCCAGATGCCGGCGAAGACGGTGAGGATGCCGGCCGTCAGATTCCAGCTCAGCGGTTCGCCGAGCAGGACGGCGCCGACCAGCGAGGCCGCGATCGGATTGACGGTGACGGAAATTGCCACCCGGGTCGGCGTCGTCCGCTCCAGCGCGAAGGCCCAGAGATAGAAGGTGAGTGCTGCGCCGAAGGCGCCGAGATAGATCGCGCCGAACCATTGCGGTGCGCCGAAATCGGCAACCGGCGCAAAGCTGCCGCGCACGAGCGAGGCGCTGATGAGGACCGCGGCCCCGGCCGCCATGGCGAGTGTGGTGAAGAGGATCGGGCCGGAGCGGCGGATGAAGGGTTTTGACCAGATGCTGTAGAGCGCCATGCACAACGCGGCCGCGACCATCAGCAGGTCGCCGCGTCAGGCGCCCACGGGCGCCGTGGCGAGGCCGGAGAGCAGCGCCAGCGAGACGCCCAGGATCGTGACCAGCACGCCTGCGGTCTTGCGTGCGGTCAGCGGCTCGGCACCGAGCGCAGCGCCGACCAGCATCGTCAGCAGCGGCAGGGTCGAGAGCGCGAGCGCGCCGCGCGCGGCGGTCGTGAAGATCAGCGAAGCGTTGAACAGGATCGGAAACGCCGCAAAGAACAACAGGCCGAGGCCGGCCACGCCGGGCCAGTCACGCCGCCGTGGCCAGCTCCGACGCAGCAACAGCGCCAGCGGCAGCAGCAGCAAGACGCCCATGCCGAAGCGGAACGAGCCGATCGCCAGCGGATCGATGGCGTCGACCAGATACCGCGTCGCCCCGATCGAGGTGCCGCCGAGCGCACTCGACAGCACCGCCGCCAACACCCCAGAGATCTCGCCCATGCCGTTCGCCCCCGGTTTCGCTTGCGCAATCTAGGGAAGCGGCGATAATCAGGAAATCGAATAGATTTGATCAATCAAATCACGGATCGTTATGAGCACGCCCGTCCTCGATCCGGACCTGCTGCAGGCCTTTGTCGCGGTGGCGGACCATCGCTCCTTCACCCGCGCCGCCTCGGCGCTGAACCGGACCCAATCCGCGGTCAGCATGCAGGTGAAGCGGCTGGAGGAGCGGCTGCAGGCCGAGCTGTTCCATCGCAGCACGACCAATGTCGATCTGAGTGCGGCCGGCGAAGGGCTGCTCGGTTATGCCCGCCGCATTCTGAGCCTCAATGCGGAGGCGGTCGGCCGGGTGCGCGAACACGGCACGGATGGGCGCGTACGCCTTGGCGTGATGGACGACTACGGCACGTTGATCGTCCCGCCGCTGCTCAAGGATTTCATCGCCAACTATCCGCTGATCCATGTCGAGATGGAGACCGGGCTGACCTCGTCGATGACGGACCGGCTCGGCGAAGCCTATGACCTCGTGATCGCGATGCACCCCGAGGGGCGCGGCGAGGGCGAGCTGCTGCGCACCGAGCAGGCGGTGTGGGCCGCGAGCGCCGCGCATCGCGTCGAGCAGCTCGATCCGCTGCCGGTCGCGCTCTATCCGCAGGGCTGCCTGTTCCGGAGCTGGGCGATGCAGGCGCTCGACGAGGCCAACCGGCCGTGGCGGCTCGCCTTTGTCAGCCACAGCCTGTCCGCCGTCGAGGCGATCGCGGAGCAAGGCCTTGCCGTGACCGTCGTCAAGTCGGGCACCTTTCCGCCGAGCTTGCGGCGCCTGACTGCGCGCGACGGCATGCCGCGGCTGCCGCGCGCCGAGATCCGCCTGCACCGCGCGCAAAATCTTTCGCGCGCGGCGTCACTGCTTGCCGATCATTTGGTCGCGGCGCTTCGGCAGCCGGCGAGGCGTAGCGTAGCTTAATACGTCGCGCGACCGCCGGAGATGTCGAACACTGCGCCGGTCGAGAAGGCGCAATCTTCCGACGCCAGCCACGCCACCATCGAGGCGAGCTCCTCGACCAGCACGAAGCGGGCTTTCGGAATCTTCGACAGCATGAAGTCGATGTGCGCTTTCGTCATCTGGTCGAAGATCGCGGTCTTCGCCGCGGCCGGCGTCACCGCGTTGACCAGGATGTCATGCTGGGCGAGCTCCTTGCCGAGCGATTTCGTCAGCGCGATCAGGCCGGCCTTCGACGACGAATAATGTGCGGCGTTCGGGTTGCCTTCCTTGCCGGCGATCGAGGCGATGTTGACGATGCGGCCGTATTTCTGGCCGATCATGGTCGGCACGATCGCTTTGCAGCAGATGAAGGGGCCCTCGAGATTGATGCGCATCACCCTGCGCCAGTCGTCGAGATCGGTTTCCCACACCGGCTTGTTGGCCCCGGTGATACCGGCATTGTTGACGAGGATGTCGATCTTGCCGAACGCCCGCAGCGTCTGATCGCGCGCGGCGTCGACCGCGTCGGGATCGGTGACATCGGTCTTGATCGCGATCACGTTCTCGCCGATCGCCCGCGCGGTCTTCTCGGCCAGCGGCTGGTCGAAATCCCAGATCGCGACCTTGGCGCCGGACGCGACAAAGCGCTCGGTGATGGCGCGGCCGAACCCTTGCGCGCCGCCGGTGACCACGGCACAGCGGCCGTTGAGATCGATCTTGTTCATGCAAAATGCCTTTGATCGCGTGGAGGTCAGAGCATGAAGCCGCCGTCGACGACCATGTCGACGCCGGTGGTGAATGCCGCTTCGTCGCTCGCAAGATAGACCGCCATGGCCGCGATTTCCTCTGCGGTGCCGAGCCGGCCCATCTTCTGGCGGGCGACGAATTTCTCGCGTCCATCCGGGCCGGCGGCGGCCGCGCGATCGAGCATCGAGGGCGTCTCCACGGTGCCCGGGCAGATCGCGTTGCAGCGGATGCCCTGGGTGATGAAGTCGAGCGCGACCGCGCGCGTCAGCAGCGAAACTGCCGCTTTCGACGCACTGTAGACATAGCGATTGGCCGGCGGCCGCAATGCCGCGCAAGACGAAATGTTGACGATGCTGCCGCCTCCGCCCGCCAGCATCGCCGGCAGGAACGCCTTGATGGTCCGGTGCATGGATTTGACGTTGAGGTCGAACGAGAAGTCGAAATCTTCGTCCGAGCACTCCAGAATGGTGCCGTGATGCACGAAGCCCGCCGCATTGAGCAGGATGTCGATCTTGCCGACGCGCTTGGCGAAGCTGTTGACCTCAGCGGTGCTGCGAACGTCGAGCCGGGCGGTCTCGGCGACGCCTTCCTTGCCCAGCGTGGCGATGCCGCTCTCATTGATGTCGGTTGCGATCACGGTTGCGCCTTCACGCGCGAATGCGATTGCGCATGCACGCCCGATGCCCGCCGCGGCGGCGGTGACAACGGCGCGCTTTCCCTTCAGTCGGTCTGACATGCGTTTCTTCCTTATGTTTTCTGCTGTCATGCGCGGGCTTGACCCGCGCATCCATCTTGCGAAGAGCGATGGATTGCCGGGTCAAGCCCGGCAATGACGGTTTTGGGGTTCAGTGATTATCCCGCGCCACGCCGACCTTGCCGGCGATGTCGTGGTAACGGGTCGCGAGCTCGAGGCAGGCGCCGGTCGCGTGCTGGCCGACCGTTTGGCGGTACAGCTCCTGCCACGGCGTCTGGTTGGCCGGGTGCGGGAAGCCGCCCTTGGCTTTCAGCTCGGCGCGGCGGGTGCGCAGCTCATCCTCCGAGATCAGGATGTTGGCGCTGCCCTTGTTGAGGTCGATGCGCACGTTGTCGCCGCTCCTCAGGATCGCGAGCCCGCCATCGGCCGCGGCCTCCGGCGAGGCGTTGAGGATCGAGGGTGAACCCGAGGTGCCGGACTGCCTTCCGTCGCCGATGCAGGGCAGGGACAGGATGCCGCGTTTGATCAGCGCCGCCGGCGGCTGCATGTTCACCACCTCGGCGCCGCCGGGGTAGCCGATCGGGCCGGTGCCGCGGACGAACAACACGCAGTGCTCGTCGACGTCGAGTGCGGGATCCTCGATCCGGGCGTGATAATCCTCCGGGCCCTCGAACACGATGGCGCGGCCCTCGAAAGCGTTGAGGTCCTTCGGGTTGGACAGATAGCGGTCGCGGAATTCCTTCGAGATCACGCTGGTCTTCATGATTGCGGAATCGAACAGATTGCCGCGCAGCACGAGGAAGCCGGCATCCTTCACCAGCGGCTTGTCGTAGCCCCAGATCACGTCGCCGTCGGGCTTCGGCGCTTCCTTGCAATTCTCGCCCATGGTGCGGCCGTTGACGGTGAGGGCGCCTTCATGGATGCGGTTGTGCTTGATCAGCTCGCGCACCACCGAGGGCACGCCGCCGGCGCGGTGATATTCCTCGCCGAGATAGAAGCCGGCCGGCTGCATGTTCACCAGGAGCGGCACGTCATGGCCGTATTTCTGCCAGTCGTCGATCGACAGCTCGACGCCGACATGGCGCGCCAGCGCATTGATGTGGATCGGAGCATTGGTCGAGCCGCCGATCGCGGAGTTGACCACGATGCAGTTCTCGAACGCCTCGCGGGTCAGGAAGTCCGACGGCTTCAGATCGTCCCAGACCATGTCGACGATGCGTTTTCCGGTCTCGTAGGCGATCTGGCCGCGCTCGCGATAGGGCGCCGGGATCGCCGCGCAGCCCGGCAGCGAGAAGCCGAGCGCTTCCGCAAGCGAGTTCATTGTCGAGGCGGTGCCCATGGTGTTGCAATGGCCGACCGAGGGCGCCGAGGAGGCGACGATCTCGATGAACTGCTCATAGTCGATCTCGCCGGCGGCGAGCCGCTCGCGGGCCTTCCACACCACGGTGCCGGAGCCGGTGCGCTGGCCCTCGTGCCAGCCGTTCAGCATCGGGCCGCCCGACAGCACGATCGCCGGCAGGTTGACGGTCGCCGCCGCCATCATGCAGGCCGGCGTGGTCTTGTCGCAGCCGGTGGTCAGCACCACGCCATCGAGCGGATAGCCGAACAGGATCTCGACCAGGCCGAGATAGGCGAGGTTGCGGTCGAGCGCCGCGGTCGGGCGCTTGCCGGTCTCCTGGATCGGATGGGTCGGAAACTCCATCGCGATGCCGCCGGCGGCGCGGATGCCCTCGCGGACGCGGTGCGCAAGCTCCAGGTGATGCCGGTTGCAGGGCGACAGATCGTTGCCGGTCTGGGCGATGCCGATGATCGGCTTGCCCGACTGCAATTCCTCGCGGGTCAGGCCGTAATTGAGGTAGCGCTCGAGATAGAGTGCGGTCATGCCCGGATTGTGCGGGTTGTCGAACCATTCCTGGGAGCGGAGCCGGCGGCCCTTGCCCTGCTTGGTCTCGCCTGCGGCGCTGTGCCCGTTGGTGGGGGGTTTTGTCATTGGTTTCTCCCGCAATGCAAACTCTTGGTGGGCCCATTCAAGGGCTCTGGTTCAACGTTGTTCTACCTTGCGCAAATCGTGGCGCATTACAAACCCCGACGATCACGCACAGGTGTTTCACTGGATGGATTGGACCTTAGTTGAAGGCTCTTGGTTGCGCTACCATTTTGTCATTTTTGCTTCCCTTGTGACGGGCTGTTGACGGGTGGATGTCAGGTGCGTCGCGCCGAGCTTTGCCGTTCCATGACACTGAAGCCGAGATCGACGACCGGCTCGGCGGGGCGGCGTCCTTCCAGCGTCTCGATCACCATCATGGCAGCGCTTCTGCCCATTTCGTAGCGATTGGTGCGCACGCTGCTCAGCGTAGGCTCGCTCGACGCCATGAATTCGAGGTCGTTGAAGCCGACGATCGCCATCTGCTCCGGCACCGCCACGTGACGGCGCTTGCATTCGAACAGCGCGCCCAGCGCAAGGTCGTCATTGACGCAGAACACCGCGTCGATATCAGGCGCCTTGGCAAGCAGGTCGGCAAACAGCGTGCCGCCGAGCGTGACCGAGGTCGGAATCGCCGTGGTGACGATCAGCTGTGGATCGAACAGCCCAGCCTCGGTCATCGCGGCGCGATAGCCGTCGAGCCGGCGCTGCACCCGTGGATCCATCCGCGCGCCGAGGAAGCCGATCCGCCGGTAGCCCTGCGCGAGAAGATGGGCGATCGCGGCTTTTGCCGCGTCAAAATGCGAGAATCCGATCATCATGTCGATCGGGGCAGGGCCGACCTCCATGATCTGCACGATCGGGCAATCGACCGTTTCCATGATGCTTCGGGAATCAGCGGTCTGATTGATGCCTGTGATGATGAGCCCTGCCGGCTTCTGTGCCAGAAATAGACGCAGCAGGCGCTCTTCCTGCAGGATGCTGTAGCGGGTGTTGGCGAGCTGTATGCTGTAGCGGCTGCCGTCGAGTGCGTCATAGATGCCGCGCAGCACGTCGGAGAACACATTGTTGGTCAGCGACGGGATCAGGACACCGATCACCTCGGTGCGCTGCGATGCGAGCGCGCGTGCCGCGAGATTGGGCACATAACCGAGTTCTTTTGCCGCACTCTCGACCCGGGCGCGCCTGCCGAGCGAGAGGGCTTCCGGATTCCTGAAGAAGCGTGAGGCCGTAATCGGGCTGACACCGGCGAGCTTCGCGACTTCCGCGAGCCGGATCTTGCCTGGCGTGATGCGCTTTCGGGCCATTTGCCGCTCATATCACGACGTTCGTCGCAGACAAACTGATATTGACAGCGCTACCAAGCGATTGCTAATCGAACGATTGCCAAAATCGGATAAACTGCGGACAATAACGTCAGTCCAACAGAGCCGCGCACCCAGCGCGGCCGGAACAAAACAGAGCGGTGGCGGCACTCGTCGTACGTCGTCGGGAACTTGAGGGAGGGAAGTGGATGTCGTCGGTCCAGATTCGCGACGTGCGGAAATCGTTCGGCAATTTTGAGGTCCTGCACGGCGTGTCGATCCCGATCGAGGACGGCGAGTTCGTCGTTCTGGTCGGCCCTTCCGGCTGCGGCAAGTCGACCCTGCTGCGCATGCTGGCGGGGCTTGAGAACATCACCTCGGGCACGATCTCGATCGGCGACCGCGTCGTCAACAATGTCCAGCCCAAGGAGCGCGACATTGCGATGGTGTTCCAGAACTACGCGCTCTATCCGCACATGACCGTTGCCGACAACATGGGCTTCTCGCTGAAGCTGCGCGGCGCCAAGGCCGCGGAAATCTCGGGCGGGGTCAAGCGCGCCGCGGAGATCCTCGCCCTGACGCCGCTGCTCGAGCGCTATCCCCGCCAGCTCTCCGGCGGCCAGCGCCAGCGCGTCGCGATGGGCCGCGCCATCGTGCGCGATCCGCAGGTGTTCCTGTTCGACGAACCGCTGTCGAACCTCGACGCCAAGCTGCGCGTCGCCATGCGCACCGAGATCAAGGAGCTGCATCAGCGGCTGAAGACCACGACGGTCTACGTCACCCACGACCAGATCGAGGCCATGACCATGGCCGACAAGATCGTGGTGATGCATGACGGCATCGTCGAGCAGATGGGCTCGCCGCTCGAGCTCTACGACAAGCCGGAGAACCAGTTCGTGGCCGGCTTCATCGGCTCGCCCGCGATGAATTTCCTCAAGGGCAAGGTCAAGGTGAACGGCGCCGCCTATTTCGAGGGGCCGAACGGCGTCAAGCTGCCGCTGAAATCGGCGCCGGCCAATTCGGACGGCCAGCCCGCGGTCTACGGCGTGCGGCCCGAGCATTTCACCATCGCCGATGACGGCGCCGAGGCCGAGATCGTGGTGGTCGAGCCGACCGGCTCGGAGACCCAGGTGTTCGCCAAGCTCGGCGGCGAGCAGGTCGTCGCGGTGTTCCGCGAGCGCCATCAGTTCAATCCCGGCGACAAGGTTCGGCTCAAGCCGGATCCGGCGCTGGTTCATCTGTTCGACGATTCGACGGGGAAACGACTGAATAGCTGACGGACCGATTGATCGGAATGGCCGACCAACAGGCCAGATCAAAAACAAGAAAAACACAAATCATTTGGGAGGAAGAACGATGCACGATTTGACTCGCCGCTCGCTACTTCAGGGCGGCACCGCGCTGGCTGCAACCGGCATGCTCACCGGGCCGGCGCTGTTTGACTTCGCCAAGGCCTGGGCGCAGAGCGCGCCCTGGAAGGCGGAGCCCGGCGCCAAGCTCACCGTGATGCGCTGGAAGCGCTTCGTGCCTGCGGAAGATGATGCGTTCAACGCCATGGTCGCGGCGTTCAAGACGGCGACCGGCACCGAGATGAACGTGTTCAGCGAGTCCTTCGAGGACGTGCAGCCAAAGGCGTCGGTTGCCGCCAACACCGGCTCCGGTCTCGACCTCGCCTGGGGCCTGCACACGCTGCCGCAGCTGTTCCCGACCAAAGTGCTGAAGATGAACGACGTTGCCGACTATCTCGGCAAGAAATACGGCGGCTGGACCGACGCTGCCGCGAAAACCTGCAAGCAAGGCGATGACTGGCTCGGCATTCCCGTCGCAACCATCGGCGGTTACCTGACCTATCGCAAGTCGGCGGTCGAGAAGGCGGGCTTCAAGCAGGTGCCGTCCGACTTCCCGGCCTATCTCGAACTGTGCAAGGCGCTGAAGAAGAACAACACGCCGGCCGGCTTCGCGCTTGGACACGCCACCGGCGACGCCAACCTCTGGCTGCACAATGTGCTCTGGGGTCACAACGCCTGGACCGTCGACAAGGATGACAAGGTCATCATCAACTCGCCGGAAACGATGAAGGCGCTGGACTACGCCAAGGCCCTGTCGGAGACCTTCATTCCCGGTGTGGCATCGTGGAACGATTCGTCCAACAACAAGGCGTTCCTGTCGGGCGAATTGTTCCTGACCGGGAACGGCATCTCGGTCTATGTCGCGGCGAAAGACGATCCGAGCAAGAAGGAACTCGCCGAGGATATCGACCACGCGCTGTGGCCGGTCGGCCCGATCGGCAAGCCGGCCGAATTGCAGCTTGCTGTTCCGATCCTGGCGTTCAACTTCACCAAATATCCGAACGCGGCGAAGGCGTTCATCGCTTTTATGCTGGAGAAGGAGAATTTCGAGAAGTGGCTGTCGGGCGCGCGGGGCTATCTCACCCAGACGCTGAATGCCTACGACTCGGCTCCGGTGTGGACCGCCGATCCGAAGAATGCCGTGTTCGGCCAGGCCTCCAAGCGCGCGCTGCCGGCTTCCGGCATCGGCACGCCCGGCGAGAAGGCAGCGACCGCGATCGCCGATTTCATCGTGGTCGACATGTTCGCGAACTACTGCACCGGCGCCAAGGACGGCAAGACCGCGATGGCGGAAGCCGAGCGGCAGTTGAAGCGCATCTATCGCTGATGTGATGTCCGCGGGCGGCGGACGGCCGCCGCTCGCGCCATCGCTGGAATGCCATCATTGGAAGTTTGCGTGGTCATGCTCAATCCTTTGAGCAATCGGGACATCGCCTATGGCTGACATTGCCCTTGCACCGCGACGTGCGAAGACGGAAATCCGCGAAGCGACCACCTGGGATCAGCTCCGCCACAACAAGAACTGGCTCGGCTTCTGGTTCATGTTGCCGGCGCTGGCCTTCCTGATCTTCTTCCTGGCTTATCCGCTGGGGCTCGGCATCTGGCTGTCGTTTACCGACACGCGGATCGGCCGCGTCGGTCATTTCGTCGGCACCGAGAACTATGAATGGCTGTGGGACGATTCCATCTTCTGGCTGTCGGTGTTCAACACGCTGCTCTACACCTTCGTGGCGAGCGCCATCAAGTTCGCGGTCGGGCTCTATCTGGCGCTGCTGCTCAATGAGCGGATGCCGTTCAAGGCGCTGCTGCGCGCTGCCGTGCTGATCCCCTTCATCGTGCCGACGGTGCTGTCGGCGCTGGCGTTCTGGTGGATCTTCGATTCCCAGTTCTCGATCATCTCCTGGTCGCTGAAGCATCTCGGCGTGATCACCCAGAACATCAATTTCCTCGGCGACACCACCTGGGCCCGCATCTGCGTGATCTTCGCCAATATCTGGCGCGGCGTGCCGTTCGTCGCGATCACGCTGCTGGCCGGACTGCAGACCGTGCAGCCTTCGCTCTACGAGGCGGCGACGCTCGACGGCGCGTCGCGCTGGCAGATGTTCCGCTTCATCACCTATCCCTTGCTGACGCCGATCATCGCTGTCGTGATGACGTTCTCGGTGCTGTTCACCTTCACCGATTTCCAGCTGATCTGGGCGATGACCCGCGGCGGCCCGGTCAACGCCACCCATCTGATGGCGACGCTGTCCTACCAGCGCGCGATCATCGCGGGGCAATTGGGCGAGGGCGCTGCGATCTCGAGCGCGATGATCCCGTTCCTGCTCGCCGCGATCATGGTGTCCTGGTTCGGCTTGCAGCGCAGGAAGTGGCAGCAGGGAGAGAGCAATGATTGATCTCTGCCGTCTCGCTCATTTGTTTGCGCTGATGGCGCAGGCGCCGCGCGCGCTCTCGCGTCCCGGGCGCAGCGCGGCATGCAATGACGCGCTGCTGAACCGGGACCCACAGGTCCACTCCACCAAGACAATGGGTCCCGCATCTACGGTGCACCGCTGCGCGATGCACCGCGCGCGGGACAAGAGAGGGCGTCATGACTGATCTTCCCGCCCAAAAGGTCGATCTCAAGTCGATCCTGTCGACGTCGGCGCGCGTCGACAACAGCGAGGGCATGAGCTACCTGCAGTCGGTGCCACGGCGGATCGTGACGCTCTATATCCCGCTGTCGATCATCGTCATCATCCTGCTGTTCCCGTTCTACTGGATGGGGCTGACCGCCATCAAGCCGGACGACCAGCTGCTCGACCTCGACAAATACAATCCGTTCTGGACCTGGAATCCGACCTTCAAGCACATCCACAAGCTGCTGTTCGAGAGCTACTATCCGCACTGGCTCTGGAACACGATGTATGTGGCGATCGGCGCCACCGTGCTGTCGATCGTCGCGAGCGTGCTCGCGGCCTATGCGATCGTGCGGCTGCGCTACAAGGGCGCCAACCTCGTCGGTGGCCTGATCTTCCTGGCCTATCTGGTGCCGCCGTCGATCCTGTTCATTCCACTTGCCACCGTCGTGTTCCAGTACGGCCTGTTCGACTCGCCGATGGCGCTGATCCTGACCTATCCGACGATCCTGATCCCGTTCTCGACCTGGCTGTTGATGGGCTATTTCAAGACCATCCCGTTCGAGCTCGAGGAGTGCGCACTGATCGACGGCGCCAGCCGCTGGCAGATCCTGATCAAGATCGTGCTGCCGCTCGCGATCCCCGGCCTGATCTCGGCCTTCATCTTCTGCTTTACGCTGTGCTGGAACGAGTTCATCTACGCGCTGACGTTCCTGCAATCGACCCCGAACAAGACGGTGCCGGTCGCGATCGTCAACGAATTCGTTGACGGCGACATCTATCGGTGGGGTTCGCTGATGGCAGGGGCGCTATGCGGCTCGCTGCCGCTGGTTATTCTTTACGCCTTCTTCGTCGAGCATTATGTCTCGGCGATGACGGGCGCCGTAAAGGAATGAGCGTGCAAGGCCCGCATCTGAATTCGAAGAACAAGCCAAGAAGACGAGACAAGAAAAGGAGAGCAGGGTCGTGCACATTCTGATTCTGGGCGCCGCCGGCATGGTCGGCCGCAAGCTGACCGAGCGTCTGCTGCGCGAGGGACGCCTCGGCAAGCAGGACATCACTGGGATGACGCTGCAGGACGTGGTCGCGCCGGCCAAGCCCGCGAATGCCGCGATCCCGGTCAATGTCGTCGCCTCCGATTTCGCCGACGCCGGCGCTGCGGCGCCGCTGATCGCCGAGCGGCCCGACGTGATCTTCCACCTTGCTGCAATCGTCTCCGGCGAGGCTGAGGCCGAGTTCGACAAGGGCTACCGGATCAATCTCGACGGCACCCGCTATCTGATCGACGCAATCCGTGCAGTCGGCGGCGGCTACAAGCCGCGGCTGGTGTTCACGTCCTCGATCGCGGTGTTCGGCGCGCCGTTCCCCGAGAAGATCGGCGACGAGTTCTTCCACACGCCACTGACGAGCTACGGCACGCAGAAGTCGATCTGCGAGCTCCTGATCAACGACTACACCCGCAAGGGCCTGCTCGACGGGATCTCGATCCGTCTGCCGACGATCTGTGTGCGTCCGGGCAAGCCGAACAAGGCAGCGTCCGGCTTCTTCTCCAACATCATCCGTGAACCGCTGGCGGGCGAGGAGGCGGTCCTGCCGGTCTCCGAGGACGTCCGGCACTGGCACGCCTCGCCGAAATCGGCGGTCGGCTTCCTGGTCCATGCCGGCACCATGGACCTCAATGCGGTCGGGCCGCGGCGCAATCTCAGCATGCCCGGGATGTCCGTGACCGTCGGTGAGCAGATCGCGTCGCTCGAGCGCGTCGCCGGCAAGAACGTCACCGCGCGCATCAAGCGGGTGCCCGATCCGACCATCATCGGCATCGTTTCCGGCTGGCCGCGCGATTTCGTCACCGACCGCGCTCTGAAGCTCGGCTTCACCACCGCCGAGAAGACGTTCGACGATATCATCCGTATCCACATCGAGGACGAGCTCGGCGGCAAGTTCGCCGCCTGAGCGACGTCCGGGCGAGCGCGGCTCTCGAGATGACCAGGGTTGCCAGCATCGGCGAATGCATGATCGAGCTGCGTCAGGCCCCGGGCGGCCAGATCGGCGGTCTGTATTCGCGCTTCTACGGCGGTGACACGCTCAACACCGCCGTCTATCTGTCGCGGCTCGGCATCCACATCGATTACATCACGGCGCTCGGCGATGACGCGCTGAGCGATGAGATGATCGCCGGCTGGGCGAGCGAAGGCATCGGCACCAAGCATGTCGCGCGATTGGCGGGCAAGCTGCCGGGGCTCTATCTGATCCAGACCGACGACAAGGGCGAGCGGCGCTTCTTCCACTGGCGCGACAGCGCCGCCGCGCGCGAGCTGATGGATCTTCCCGAGACGGACGACCTGCTGAACTCGCTGGCGACCTATGACGTCGTCTATCTCTCGGCGATCACGCTCTCGATCCTGCGCGAGGACGGCCGGGAGCGGCTGATGGCGGCGCTCAGGCGCGCGCGATTGCTGGGCACACGCTTTGCGTTCGACACCAATTTCCGCGCCCGCGGCTGGCCGGACCTGACCATCGCGCGAAAAGCCTTCAGCAGCGCCTTCGAGACCGCCGATATCGTGCTCGCCTCGACGGAAGATCTGGCGCCGCTTTATCCCGGCGAGAGCAACACGGCGCTGCTGGCGGGCATCTCGAGCCCGGAGGTCGTGCTGAAGCTCGCCGAACCTGCCTGCATCGTGCGCTCTGCCGGCGGCACGCGCGAGGTGAGGGCGGAGCCGCTGCCAAAGCCGGTGGTCGATACCACCGCGGCCGGCGACAGTTTTGCCGCGGCCTATCTCGCCGCGCGGCTCGGCGGTGCCGAACCGGAGGAGGCGGCGCGCGCTGGCCATCGGCTGGCCGGCGTCGTGGTGTGCTATCCCGGTGCGATCATTCCGCGTTACGCCATGCCGCCGAAGAAGGCGCCTCGTCCCCCACCATCCCGCAAGGCCTCGCAATGACAACGACATCAAAGCAGGACCGGATCGCCGAACTGATCCGCCAGGCCACCGTGATCCCGGTGCTGACCATCGAGCGGCTCGCAGACGCAGTGCCGCTCGCCAGGGCGCTGGTCGCCGGCGGCGTGCGGACGCTCGAGGTGACGCTGCGCACGCCGGTCGCGGTCGATGCGGCCAGGGCCATCATCGCCGAGGTGCCCGACTCGATCGTCGGGATCGGCACGATCCTCAACGGCGACGATCTGGCGCGCGCCGAAGCGCTCGGCGCCAAATTCGGCATCAGCCCCGGCGCTACGCCCGAGCTTCTGAAGGCGGCTGCTGCCAGCCGGCTGCCCTTCGCACCGGGGATTGCGACCGCGTCCGAGCTGATGCAGGCGCTGGCGCAAGGCTTCGACGTCGTCAAATTCTTCCCCGCCGAGCAGGCCGGCGGTATCAAGGCACTGCGTGCTCTGGCCGGTCCATTCCCGCATGTGAGGGTCTGTCCGACCGGCGGTATTGGCGAGGCCAATGCGGCGACCTGGCTAGCCGAGCCCAATGTGCTGGCCGTCGGCGGCTCCTGGCTGTGCCCGGCCTCCGATATCCGCGCCGGCAATTGGGCCGGCATAACCGCCATGTGCGCGAAGGCGATGAAAACGCTGAAAGCCGCCTGAAGATACGCTACATAACTCCCTGAACAGGAACAGGGAGATACGGCCATGACAGCCAGCATCGTGGGTTGGGCGCATACGCCATTCGGAAAGTTCGACGCCGAGACCGTCGAGAGCCTCGTCGTCAAGGTCGCCAACGAGGCGCTCGCCGATGCCGGCATTGCTGCGTCCGACGTCGACGAGATCATGCTCGGCCATTTCAACGCCGGCTTCTCGCCGCAGGATTTCACGGCCTCGCTGGTGCTGCAGGCCAATCCGGCGCTGCGCTTCAAGCCGACCACCCGCGTCGAGAATGCCTGCGCCACGGGCTCGGCCGCCGTGCATCAGGGCATTCGCGCCATCGAAGCCGGCGCTGCGAAGGTCGTTCTGGTGGTCGGCGTCGAGCAGATGACGCGGACGCCGGGTCCGGAGATCGGCAAGAACCTCTTGAAGGCGTCGTATCTGCCCGAGGATGGCGACACGGTCGGCGGCTTCGCCGGCGTGTTCGGCAAGATCGCGCAGGCCTATTTCCAGAAGTATGGCGACCAGTCGGACGCGCTGGCGATGATCGCCGCCAAGAACCACAAGAACGGCGTCGCCAATCCCTATGCGCAGATGCGCAAGGATTTCGGGTTCGAGTTCTGCCGCGCCGAGAGCGACAAGAACCCGTTCGTCGCGGGCCCGTTGAAGCGCACCGACTGCTCGCTGGTCTCCGACGGCGCCGCCGCGCTGGTGCTGACCGATGCCGAGACCGCCAAGACCATGGGCAAGGCGGTGAATATCCGCGCCACCGCGCATGCGCAGGATTTCCTGCCGATGTCCAAGCGCGACATCCTGCAGTTCGAAGGCTGCACCACCGCTTGGCAGCGCGCGCTGCAGAAGGCCGGCCTGCAGCTCTCCGATCTCTCCTTCGTCGAAACCCATGACTGCTTCACCGTCGCCGAGCTGATCGAATATGAAGCGATGGGCCTGACGCCGAAGGGCCAGGGTGCGCGCGCGATCATGGAAGGCTGGACCCAGAAGGACGGCAAGCTGCCGGTCAATCCTTCCGGCGGCCTCAAGGCCAAGGGCCATCCGATCGGCGCCACCGGCGTCTCCATGCATGTCATGAGCGCAATGCAGCTCACGGGGCAGGCGCCCGAGGGCATGCAGCTCAAGAACCCGCAGATCGGCGGCATCTTCAACATGGGCGGCGCCGCGGTCGCCAATTACGTCTCGATCCTCGAGCCGGCGAAGTGAGCGAGATTTTCTCCATTCGTCATGGCCGGGCTTGACCCGGCCATCCACGTCTTTCTTCGTTGTGTGGCGCCAAAGACGTGGATGCCCGGGTCAAGCCCGGGCATGACAGTTTGCTTGGGCTACCGCGATGAACATAGCCGAATGGCTGGCGGCGACGGCGCGGGCGCGTCCCGACGCGCCGGCGCTGCTGACCGGCTTCGATCTCGACGCCGACTACGCAACCTTTGCCCGCCGCGCCGCCTCGATCGGCGCGGCGCTGGCGCGCGATAACGGCATTGCCGCCGGCGACCGCGTCGCGTTGTTTGCGACGAACTGCACGCAATATCTCGAATGCCTCTACGGTATCTGGTGGATCGGCGCCGCGGCGATCCCGGTCAACGCAAAACTCCACGGCCGCGAGGCGGCGTGGATCTGCGGCAATGGCGGCGCGAAGCTCGCCTTCGTCTCCGACGACACGATCGGCGCCCTGAGCGAGGCGAAGGACGACTGTCCCTCCGGCATGACCATGCTGTCGGTCGACAGCGACGACTACAATGCGATGCGAAGCGGCGAGGGCGCGCCCGCGCCGCTGTCGCGCGAGGTCAACGACCTCGCTTGGCTGTTCTACACCTCAGGCACGACAGGCCGTCCCAAGGGCGTGATGCTGAGCCACGGCAATCTGGTCGCGATGTCGCTGTGCTATCTCGCCGACGTCGATGCGGCGACGCCGAACGACGCCTCGCTCTATGCCGCACCGATCTCGCATGGCGCAGGCCTTTACAATTTCCCGCATGTCCGGATGGGCGGCCGCCACGTCGTTCCGGAATCCGGCGGCTTCGATCCGGATGAGGTGCTCAACCTCGGCCGCCAGCTCGATAACGTCGTGATGTTCGCGGCGCCCACCATGGTGCGCAGGCTGGTTGATGCCGCCAAGAAGCGCAGCGAGGACGGCGAGGGGCTGCGCACCATCATCTATGGCGGCGGGCCGATGTACACCGCCGACATCCTGGACGCGATGGCGACGATGGGCCAGCGCTTCGTGCAGATCTATGGCCAGGGTGAGTCGCCGATGACCATCACGGCGCTGTCGCGCGACTGGCACCGGCGGAGCGACCATCCGCGCTATCTCGAACGGCTGGCCTCGGTCGGCACGGCGCAGAGCGTCGTCACCGTGCGCATCACCGACAAGGACGGCAAGCTGCTGCCGGCGGGCGAGACCGGCGAGATCGAGGTCAAGGGCGCAACCGTGATGCTCGGCTACTGGAACAACCCGAAGGCCAATGCCGAGACGCTGAAGGACGGCTGGCTGCGCACCGGCGACGTCGGCCGGCTCGATGCCGACGGCTTCCTGACGCTGTCGGACCGCTCCAAGGACGTGATCATCTCCGGCGGCACCAACATCTATCCGCGCGAGGTCGAGGAAGCCCTGCTGACCCATCCCGACGTCCGCGAGGTCTCGGCCATCGGTGTGCCGGATCCGGAATGGGGCGAGATCGTCGTCGCCTGCGTCGTGCTGGAGGACGGCGCCGCGGCCGACGACGGCAAGCTCGACGCGCATTGCCTGGCCTCGATCGCCCGGTTCAAGCGGCCGAAGCGCTACGTCTATCTCGATGCCCTGCCGAAGAACAATTATGGCAAGGTGCTGAAGACCTCGCTGCGGGAGATGATGGCCAAAGGGATAGGCCAAGGGATGGGCTAAGGGATAGGCCGCCGCCTCCCGCCGCGCTAAGCTGGCTGCGCCTGTCACCGGGAGAACGGACCATGGGAATCGAGACGTCTCTGTCACTGTCGGAAGTGAACAATCGCATCGCAATCCTCCGGGACAACATCAGGCAGCTGATCGAGCAGGCTGCAGGCGCTGCGGGCGCCGAAGTCGAGGAGCGCATCGCCGACCGCCTCGAGCAGCAGAATGCGGAACTGGAAAAGCTCCTGAAAGCACGCGAGGCGATGACGGGGCAGTAACCGACGTTGGGGGCGGTGGGCACGCTTCGTTTGTCCTGCCGTTCCGCTGCGTGGAAACGGTCCGGCCGCCGCCACGCATACGCCCATACGCCTGGCGCAGCTTGATCTCAGCAAAAACCTCCCGTTACTAGCTCCGTAACCAGAACATCCGGGAGTGAACAGGACGATGGGACCATTGCAGGGTATCAAGGTCGTCGACATGACGACCGTGCTGATGGGACCCTATGCCACGCAGATGCTTGGCGACTACGGCGCCGACGTTATCAAGGTGGAATCGCCCGACGGCGACGTCACGCGGCAGATCGGTCCGACGCGGCATCCCGGCATGGGGCCGGTGTTCCTCAATACCAACCGCAGCAAGCGCTCGGTCTGCCTCGATCTGAAGAAGCCGGCGGGGCGTGAGGCCGTGCTGCGGCTGATCGCGAAGGCCGACGTGCTGGTCTACAATGTGCGCCCGCAGGCGATGGCGCGGCTGCAGCTCGGCTACGACGTCGTCGCCAAGGTCAACCCGCGGCTGATCTATGCCGGCGTGTTCGGCTTCGGCCAGGAAGGGCCGTATGCCGCCAAGCCCGCCTATGACGATCTGATCCAGGGCGCCACCGCGCTGCCGGCGCTGATGGCGCAGACCTCCGACGGCGTGCCGCGCTACGTGCCGAACGCGCTGGTCGATCGCATCGTCGGCCTCACCGCGGTCGGCGCGATCTGCGCCAGCCTCGTGCATCGCGACCGCACCGGGCAGGGCCAGCGCGTCGACATTCCGATGTTCGAGACCATGGCCGGCTTCGTCATGGGCGATCATATGGGCGGACTGACCTACGATCCGCCGCTCGACAAAGGCGGCTATGCCCGCCATCTGTCGCCGGATCGACGGCCGTACAAGACGCTCGACGGCTATATCTGCGTGATCGTCTACAATGACAAGCAGTGGGAGAACTTCTTCAAGGCGACGGGCCGCGACGATCTGCGCAGCGATCCGAAATTCGCGACCTTCGCCGGCCGTGCCAACAATATCGATGTGGTCTACGCCGAGCTCGCGCGCATCCTGCAGACCAAGACCACCGCCGAGTGGAACGCGATCCTCGAGAAGGCCGACGTGCCGGTGATGCCGATGCACGATCTGGAGAGCCTGTTGCAGGACCCGCATATGGTCGCGACCGGCGTCTTTCCCGTGATCGATCATCCGACCGAGGGCCGTATCCGCAGCATGACGCCGTCGGCGCGCTGGTCGGAGACCAGGGTGGAGCCGAGCCGGCTCGCACCGCGGCTCGGCGAGCACAGCGCGGAGATCTTGCGGGAGGCGGGTTACTCCACCGACGAGATCGCGGCGATGGTGCACGACGGCGCGGCCAAAGCGGTGCAGGCTTAGGAGCAGGACAGATGGATTTCGCACTCTCCGCCAACCAGGAATCGATCCGCGATGCCGTCGCAAAGATCTGCAGCCGCTTCGACGAGGCCTACTGGCTGAAGAAGGACAAGGAGGGCGGCTATCCCTCTGACTTCCACCGCGCGCTGGCCGATGCCGGCTGGCTCGGCATCTGCATCCCCGAGGAATATGGCGGCTCCGGGCTCGGCATTACCGATGCCGCGATCATGATGCGCGCGATTTCCGAGTCAGGCGCCGGCATGTCGGGCGCTTCGGCCGTGCACATGAACGTGTTCGGGCTCAATCCGGTGGTGGTGTTCGGCACCAGGGAGCAGTGCCAGCGCATGCTGCCGCCGATCATCGACGGCCGCGACAAGTCCTGCTTCGCGGTGACCGAGCCGAACACCGGCCTCAACACCACGCAGCTCAAGACCCGCGCGGTGCGCCAGGGCGACAAGTACATCGTCAATGGCCAGAAGGTGTGGATCTCGACCGCGCAGGTCGCCAACAAGATCCTGCTGCTCGCGCGCACCACGCCGCTGGAGGAAGTGCGCAGCCCGACCCACGGTCTGAGCCTGTTCTACACAGACTTCGACCGCAAGCGCGTCACCGTGCACGAGATCGAGAAGATGGGCCGCAAGCCCGTCGATTCCAACGAGCTGTTCTTCGAGAATTTCGAGATCCCGGTCGAGGACCGCATCGGCGAAGAGGGCCGCGGCTTTGAATACATCCTGCACGGCATGAACCCCGAGCGCATCCTGATCGCGGCCGAAGCCGTCGGCCTCGGCCAGATCGCGCTGAAGCGGGCGTCGGAGTATGCCAAGGGCCGCATCGTGTTCAACCGCCCGATCGGCATGAACCAGGGGATCCAGCATCCGCTGGCGAAGTGCTGGATGGAGCTCGAGGCTGCCTGGCTGATGGTGCTGCGCGCCGGCTGGCAATATGACCAGAACCTGCCGTGCGGCCCCGCGGCGAACGCGGCAAAATATCTCGCCGCGGAAGCCGGCTTCCACGCCTGCGAGCAGGCGGTGATGACCCATGGCGGCTTCGGCTACGCCAAGGAATATCACGTCGAGCGTTATCTGCGGGAATCCCTGATCCCGCGCATCGCGCCGATCAGCCCGCAGCTGATCCTCAGCTTCATCGGCGAGAAGGTGCTCGGCCTTCCGAAGTCGTATTGAGATGTTGCGCTCGCGCAGACACATCGCGGTCTTCTCCCTCCTGCTGAAAGGGGGAGGGCAGGGTGGGGGTCAGCCACGGGCGAAAGCATGCGAGGTGGAGACGGATCCCCACCCGGCTTGCTTGCGCAAGCCGACCTCCCCTTTGCAAGGGGAGGTTAAGAGATGAGCTTCGTCACCGGCGTTGGCCTCACATCCTACGGCAAGCATGAGGGCTCATCCTCGCTCGACCTGATGAGCAAGGCGGCCGAGCTTGCGATATCAGATGCCGGGCTGAAGCGCTCCGAGATCGACGGCATCCTCTGCGGCTATTCCACAGTCTCGCCGCACATCATGCTGGCGACCGTGTTTGCCGAGCATTTCGGCATCCGGCCGGCTTACGCCCACGCCGTGCAGGTTGGCGGCGCCACCGGACTTGCGATGACCATGCTGGCGCATCACCTGGTCGAAGCCGGCATTGCAAAACACGTGCTGGTGGTCGGCGGCGAGAACCGGCTGACCGGGCAGAGCCGCGACGCCTCGATCCAGGCGCTGGCCCAGGTCGGGCATCCCGACTACGAGGTGACGCTGGGGCCGACGATCCCGGCCTATTACGGCCTGGTCGCGACCCGCTACATGCATGAGTATGGCCTCACACAAGAAGACCTCGCCGAGTTCGCGGTGCTGATGCGCAAGCACGCGCTGACGCATCCCGGCGCGCAATTCCACGAGCCGATTACGGTTGCCGACGTGATGGCCTCGAAGCCGGTGGCGATGCCGCTCAAACTGCTCGACTGCTGTCCGGTGTCCGACGGCGGTGCGGCCTGCGTGATCAGCCGCGAGCCGACCGGCGAGCGGCGGGTCCGCGTCCGCGGCTGCGCCCAGGCGCACACCCATCAGCACGTCACCGCCGCGCCGGCGCTGAGCGAGCTTGGCGCGGAGATTTCGATCGCGAAGGCGAAGCAGGCGTCGGGCATCGCGATTGCAGACGTTCGCTATGCGGCAATCTACGACAGCTTCACGATCACGCTCGCGATGCTGCTGGAGGATCTCGGTCTTGCCGGGCGCGGCGAGGCGGCGGCGCGGGTGCGCGCCGGCTATTTCGATCAGGATGGCGAGATGCCGCTCAACACCCATGGCGGCCTGCTTAGCTACGGCCATTGCGGCGTCGGCGGCGCGATGGCGCATCTGGTCGAAACCCAGCTGCAGATGACCGGCCGCGCCGAAAACCGTCAGGTGCGCGACGCCTCGGTCGCGCTGCTGCACGGCGACGGCGGCGTGCTGTCGTCGCATGTCAGCATGTTCCTGGAGCGCGTGCGATGAGCGGACCGATCGCTGACTGGACCAAGGGCGCGGAAGCCATCGTCTATCAGAGCTGCAACGCCTGCGGCGCGCGGCAATATTTCCGCCGCAGCTTCTGCGCGGCGTGCGGCGCGTCCGATCTCGCCGAGCATCGCGCGGGCGGGGCAGGCACGGTGTATGCGACCTCGCTGGTCTGCCGTGCCGCGACACCGGCGCATGCGCCTTACAACATCCTGCTTGTTGATGCCGACGAGGGCTTTCGCATGATGGCCCATGGCGACCACGACCTCGCCATCGGCGACAAGGTTTCCGCGCGCTTCACGCAATTCGCGGGACGGCTGGTTCCGTATTTCGCGAAGGCGAAATGAGGGGCTGAACGATCCGATCAGAACGCGAGACCAGGCTGAATTGGTTCGCTCGCGCCCCTCCAGTTGCGTCGATACTATGTTTGGGCATGATCCTTCGGTAAACCGCTACACACTTTTCCGGATCATGCCTCAGTGCCAATAAAAGACAAAGCTGGCGATGACGAGCATTGCCGTCACCGCCAGCATTTGCGCAAGCGCTTCCGAGGCCGCCCTCTTGGTGGCTTCCTTCATGCGTTTCCCCTAGACTTGGGCGTGACTCATCGTTGCGCTGAGAAAGCGCAAGACGGCCAGATTTTTGTACTCGGAACACCCCGCGTCGAGCATTCGCTTTTGATGAGTCCCCACTCAGCGAATATCGACTGTGACAAGGTTGTCTCGGAATGCGGCGGCAATTTGACTCGCGCGTGTTGCTCCTGCGACGGCCGCCCGTACCGAGCGTTTTCGAGCGGAGTGGGTACCGGTTCGCGTGAAGAAAACGCGTCAAAACAAGGATCTAGAGCCCCGTTCCGATTTCATCGGAACGGAAAAGGCTCTAGTGTTTTGGAACCCGACAGAAACGACAGCAAGATCAAGGTTAGGAAATGGCCCGCATCGACTACTCCGATCCCGCGAAGGCAAGCCCGCGCACCCGTGAGATCCTCGACAAGAACCGCAACGCCAACATCTTTCGCATGATGGCGCATTCGCCGAGCTACTTTGAACAATACTGCCGGCTCGGCGGCGCGATCCGGCACAAGGGCGAACTCGATCCGATCGTGCGCGAGCTTGCGATCACGCGCACCGGCATTCTCTGCGAGGCGCCTTACGAGATCGTCGCGCACAAGCGCATCGGCAAGAATGTCGGCGTCACCGACGAGCAGAATGCGGCGCTGGACAACTGGCAGTCCGCGACTTGCTTCGACGAGGTGCAGCGCGCGGCGCTCACCTTCACCGACGAGATCGTCAAGCTGAGGAAACCGACCGACGCGACCTTCAAGGCGATCGCGGCGATGCTGACGCCGGCGGCGTTGATCGAGCTGCAGCTCTCGGTCGGCTTCTACATCATGACGTCGAAGTTTCTCGAGACGTTCGAGATCGACATGCAGCCGGTGACGGAAGTGGTGAGCTGATCACGCCGCGCGGAGTTCTTCGCCTCGCCCCGCGTGCGGGGAGAGGCCGGAACGCATGCAGCGAAGCGGAATGCGGTCCGGGTGAGGGGGAGCCTCCGCGAGTGCGACGCGTAGTCATTTTGCGGAGGCAGCCCCTCACCCCGACCCTCTCCCCGTAAGAACGGGGAGAGGGGGAAGCAGAGCCTAGCCCGACGTCAGCAGATCGATCTTCGCATTCGCCAGGATCAGCCGGTCGGCGAGGATCTCCGCGAGGTTCCGCATGATCCGTTCGCCGGCGCTCGGATGCTGCTCGCGGAAGCGCTCGAAATCCTTGATCGTCACTTCGTAGGTGGTCGCCGACATGTCGGCGACCACGTCCGCGATCCGCTTCGGCTCCAGCAGTCCCATCTCGCCGAATGCCATGCCGGCGGTCAGCGTCGCCAGCCGGATGCCATCGGGCAGGGTGACGTGGACCACGCCGCTGCGCAGGAAGAACAGTGAGGTCGCCTCGCTGCCCGCAGCGATGATCTGCTCATTCGGCTGGTAGGTCCTGACTGTGCAGAGCGGGATAAGATCGGCAATCTCCTGCTCATTTAGTCCGGCGAGCAGCGGCTGCTCGGCAAGCTCCGTGGTCTCGAGGAAGTCGATCGAGCCGCCATAGCGGTAGACGATCTGGTCCTCCGCCCACTCGATCGCGGTGTCGAGCAAATAGAAATCCCTGATATTGCCGAGCCGGTTGGTCCACTCGCTGATCGTGGCCCATTCGCGCGAGGTCCGCTTGATGCCTGAGAGGATCACGGTGACGCCGAGCTCGGCCAGTTCCTGGAAGGCTTCCGCGACCAGCCGGGCGCCGGCGCGCGTCGTCGCGGTGACGCGGCGCAGATCGAAGATCACGAACTCCGGCCGCGGCCCGCCACCGAGGCGGCGCGCGACATAGTCGACATTGGAGAGCGACAGCGTGCCGACCAGCTCGATCACGCGCACCTCTTGGAAGTGCTTCGCCAGGATCTCCTGCTCCTGCGGTCGGCGCACCCGCCGCGACGGGTTCTTGCCGATATTGTAGTCGGCAATGATGCTGTGGCGGGCGTCGTCGCTGCGGTTCAGCATGTGCAGGTCGTAATGCGACGACAGTGCCTCGCATACCTTGATGCCGCGCACGCTGTTGCCGTGCTTGTCGAGCTTCGGCGAGTAGCTGCCGAGCCCGAGCCGGGCCGGCAGCGCCGCAAGAATGCCACCGCCGACGCCGCTCTTGGCGGGGATGCCGACCCGGTAGATCCATTCGCCGGCGTAGTCGTACATGCCCGACGAGGTCATCACCGAGAGCGTGCGCGCGATTGCGTAGGGCGTCACCACTTGCTCTTCGGTCAGTGGATTGATGCCGCGGTTGGCAAGCGTCGCCGCCATCACGGCGGTGTCGCGCGCGGTGACCAGGATGGCGCATTGCCGGAAATAGACGTCGAGCACCGCAGGCACGTTGTCGGTGATCACGCTGTTGGTGCGCAAGAGATAGCCGATCGCCCGGTTGCGGTCGCCGGTCGCGCTCTCGGAGGCGTAGACCGCCTCGTCGACGCCGAGCTCGCGGCCGGCGAAGCGGCCGAGCGCCTGGCGGATGAAGTCGAACGCACCGTCGCCCTTGTCGGCGTGGAGCAGGCCGGAGCAGGCGATCGCGCCGGCATTGACCATCGCATTGAACGGGTGATTGTCGGCATTGAGCCGGATCGAATTGAAGGGGTCGCCCGACGGCTCGACCCCGATCACGCTCTCCACCCGCTCGGCGCCCAGCGTGTCCAGCGCCAGCGCGAACACGAACGGTTTTGACATCGACTGGATGGTGAAGGGCACCCTGGTATCGCCGACCTCGTAGACATGGCCGTCGAGCGTCGCGAGGCTGATGCCAAAATGGGCAGGGTTGGCCTTGCCGAGCTCGGGGATGTAATCGGCGACCGCGCCGGCGGCCTCCGCGAGGAAGTCTGCGTAACACGTGTGCAGAAACCGCAGCAGCGGCGGCTGCGAGCTGGTCCAGTTGACGGTGCTGGCGGTGACAGGCGGAGGCGACTGTTTCATCGCCTCCTGTTGTGCAACGCAATCAGGGCGCGCGCAACTGGTTCGCAACCAGCGCCTGGCGGCGCACCAGCACCAGCGCGATCAGGGTGGTCGGGGCGAGGATCGCAAGCCCCAGCAGCGTCACCTGCAGCTGCGACAGCGGGTTGATGCCGCCGCCCGGCGTCGCGATCACAAAGCCGCCGATCACCAGCAGCACCCGCAGCGGCCATTCCACGATGCCGGCCCTGCGCAGGTCACCGACATAGGCCTGGTAGCCCTGAATGCCGCCGCAAATGAAGACGATGCCGAAACAGGCAAGGCCGGTCAGCCCGAGCGCCTCGAGATAGGGGTTGCTGCCCTGCAGCAGCAGGGCCGGGTTCAGCACGAAGAAGAACGGGATGAAATAGATGATGCTGCCGACCCACATCGATTCCCATCCGGTCTTCATCGCCGGCGCGCCGGCGATGCCGGCCGCCGCGAAGGAGGCGATCGCAACCGGGGGCGTGATCGAGGACAGCATGCCCCAGTAGAAGATGAACATGTGCACGGCCATCTTGTTCAGCCCGAGCTTCTCCAGCGCGGGCGCGACAAGAATGGCGAGGAAGATGTAGCAGGACGTCGTCGTCAGCCCGAGCCCGAGGATCAGGCTGGTGATCGCGCACATGATCAGCAGCAGGAAGGCATCTCCGGCGGCGATGCTGAGCAGGTCGTTAGCGAGGCTCGAGATCACGCCGGTCAGCGAGAACGCGCCGATCAGGAGGCCGCAGCCGGCGAGGATCGCGATCAATTCGACGAAGGTCTTGCCGTTCAGTTCGAGGAATTGCAGCCAGCGGGCGCCGCCCCAGTTCTTGCCGGGGAAAAATTCATTGAGTGCCACCAGCAGGCACATTCCCCACAGCACAGCGTTGAGCACGCCGAACCAGAGCATGATCGCCGTCACCGCGACCGACAGGGCGAGAACCGCCGTGTTGCCGGCCTTCCACGGCGCCGGGCCCGACCACTGGTGAAGGATCACGAGCAGGGCGGAAGCATAGAACGGCGCGTGGCTCTCGCGCTTGAAGTAGAGCAGCATCACCACCAGCACGACGATGACGAACAGATAATACCAGCCCTCCATAAAGGCATCGCGGAACCGCGGCAGCTCGGCGCGCGGAATGCCTTCCAACTTGTGGCGGGCGGCGTAGGCATCGACCTGCGCGAACAGGCCGACATAATAGAGCACCGACGGAATGGTCGCGGCGAGCGCAACGTCGGCGTAGCTCGTGTTCATGAACTGCGCCATCACGAAGGCCGTAGCGCCGAGCACCGGGGGCGCCAGCACCGCGCCGGTCGAGGCGCAGGCCTCGATTGCGCCGGCATAGGACGGCGTGAACCCGGTCTTCTTCATCGCGGGAATGGTCATGGTGCCCGCGGTCAGCACGTTGGAGACGATGCTGCCGCCGACGGTCCCGAGCAGTCCCGAGGCGAACACGCAGACCTTGGCCGCGCCGCCGCGGAAGGTGCCGCACATCGCGAACGCGATATTGATGAAGAACTTGCCGGCGCCCGTCATCATCAACGCGGTGCCGAACACCAGGAAGCCGATCACCGTGTCGGCAAAGGCCTGGATCGGGATGCCGAGCAGGCTTTCGCCTGAGAGCATGTGATAGGCCGTGGTTTGCTGCAGTGTCGACTGCGTCCCGCGGAATGGGCCGAGCCAGCTGGCGTCGGCAAACAGCGGATAGAGCGTGAACGGCAACACGCTCAGCAGCAGGCTCCAGCCACCGGTGCGGCGCAACGCCTCCATCAGCACGAACCACATGATCAGTCCGGCTACGATGACATTGGTCGGCGCGCCGTCGAACTCCCATCCGGCCTGCGCCGCCTTGCGGATGTTGGCCATCAGCCAGATCGCCGAGCCGAATGTCAGCGCGAACAGCAGCAGGTCGTACCAGGGAATCCGGTCGAGCGGCGCGGTCTCGCTTCCCGGGAAGATCAGGAAGGTGAACGGCAGCATCAGCGCGATCAGGACGTAGAAATATTCGGTGTTGAGCTGGGTGTAATCGATGAAGAAGCGCAGCGAGAATTGCTGATTGACGCACAGAAGGATGGTCGCAGCCGTGGCCACCAGCAGGGCCCAGCGCCACGCGCCGCGCAAGGTGCGGACGCGCGTGACCTCGGACTCCTGCAGGTCGGCCGCCGCGGAAAGGTGCGGATCGTCGAACTCGACCTTCTTCGCCGTCGCGGCCGCGCCGTTGGACATCGCGCTCCCTCTCGATGATCTTGTTTTTCGCGGCAGCCTAACAGCTTTCAGTCAAAGCCATTAGGCATATTGGCTTTGGCAAGCGCTGCGGCGCGCGCCTTCATCCAGCCGTCGAGGAAGGCTTTTTCATCGGAGGGTGGGTTGGACTTGCCGTAATCAGTCCAGGCGGTGCCCAGCACCTCCTGGCGCTTGTACAGCGCATTGTTATGCGCGTCCTGTTCGTCGCTCCAGTAGCCTGCCTCCTTGAGCGCCTTCACCGCGCCGGGATGCACGGGGACGACCCAGTTCTTGGTCTGGCGGTCGGCGCTGAGGCCGCCGGCGCCGGGGGCCGAATCCTTGTAGGCGTCGTAGTTCACGATCATCGCCTTGGTGATCGCATAGATCTGGTCGGCCGGTTGCGCGGCGTAGGCAACGAAGATCGGGTAGGGATAATTGCCAAGCTCAATCGGCTTGTCCGGTGAAATGCCGGCGCCGCAGGTTGCGGTTTGCGGGAAGAAGAACGAGCCGACCTTCTTCACCCGCGCCCAGCCTTCCTTGTCGCTGGCGGGCAGCGGCGGCCACATCAATCCGCGCGGCGAGGTCTCGGCCTCCTTGGCGGGACCGGTGATCGTCGTGCCGAAGGCGGCATCGGTGTCGTTGTTGATGAGGCCCTTCCACATCGCGCCGTAGCTTGCGAACTCGACGATCTTGACGTCGTTCTGGGTGAGGCCCCCGAAGGCGAGCATCGCCAGCGAGTTCTGGTTCAGCGCCGGCGAGCCGACCACGAAGCCGACGCGCTTGCCGCGCAGATCCTTCATCTCCTTGACGCCGGCATCCGCCGCCACGCCAAGCGCGCCGCAATTGCAGTCGACCGACGACAGCATGAGCTGCAGCGGCTGCGGGCCCCATTCCTTGGCGCCGAACTCGAACACGCCTTCCTGCGCGAAATAGGTGCCCGATCCCATCGCCGAGGAGACCGCGCGCTTGGCACGCAAGGGTGCGAGCCGCGCGACGTCGTTGCCGGCCGGCAGCACGCGGACGTCGGTGCCGTATTTGTCCTTCATCATCTTGCCGACGCCGACCGCGATGTTGAAGCCGGCGGTGCCGGTGTCATAGGCGGTCACCGCCATGGTCGGCGGCAGCTTGATGTCCTCGGCCGAGGCGGGCAGGGCAGCGACGAGTGACAGGCCGGCAAGCGCGGCAGGCGCGAGCGCCATCAGCCGATGGATCATAATCCCTCCCTTTGTTTCGCTGTGCGAAACTTTCCCGGGCGGGATGATTGCATCGCGATCCGGCGATGGCAACGCCGCCTTGGCCGCAGGCCGCCGATTTCGGCCGCTGCATCACCGGACAGATTGTCGCGGCTGGCGGAGGTTGCGAGATCTCAGGTCTCGACGATCGCGACCGCCTGGCCTTCCGCGATGACGTCGTCGATCTTGACCAGAATCGACTTGATTTTGCCTGCTGCCGTCGATGTGACCGGTATTTCCATCTTCATCGCCTCGACGAACGCAATCTCGTCGCCATCGCCGATGCTGGTGCCGGCCTCGACAGGAAGCGCGCAAACGCGCCCGGCAACTTCGGTCACGACCTTGATCTCTGGCATTCCACTCTCCGATACCGTCTTGCGGAAATTTCATCCGGCGAACGGCTTTTTGTTGTGGCGGCAGATTGCCTGAGGTAGCTTCATCTGCAAGTGGAATTTTATTCCGCAGGACGGAATGGAGCCAAAGCAAATGGGACGGCGCTCGGAACGACTTAGCAGGCAGGGAATGCTCGCCAGCGAGACAGGCGATGGCGATGTCATCCAGGTGGTGTCGCGCGCCTTCGATGTGCTGCGGTGCTTCGAGGGGCACGAAGCCCGGCTCGGCAATCTCGAAATCTCGAACCGCTGCGGCTTGCCGCGTTCGACGGTGTCGCGGTTGACGCACACGCTGACGCGGATGGGACAGCTCGTCTATCTGCCGCGCGACCAGAAGTATCGGATTGGCCCGAGTGCGGTCGCGATGAGCACCACGATGATGAAGGGGCTGCAGCTGCGCAATCTGATCCGGCTGCGGCTGCAGGATGTCGCCGATCAATTGCCGGGTACGGTGGGCTTCGTGATCCCCGACCGCTTTCAAATGGTCTATCTGGAGTTTGCCCGCGCGGCGAACGCGCTCGGCCTGCATGAGGCCACTGGCAGCCGCATCTCGATGGCGACCACCGCCGCCGGCCACGCCTACACGGCCGCGCTCGATCCCGCGATCGGCGACGCGCTGATATCAGAGATGGAAGGCGAGTTGCCTGAGAGCGCCAAGATGCTGACGCCGCGCATCGAGGCCAACCGCCGTCACCTGCAGGAGCACGGCTACGTCGTCGCCTGCGGCCTGTGGAGCCCGCATATCAACGGCGTCGCAGTGCCGCTGTGGTCACCGCAGTATCAGACCTATGTGGTCACCACGATCGGCCTGCTCTCGGCGATGTATGACGAAGAGCGGCTGCACCGCGAGGTCGCACCGCAGATGGTCGAACTCGCCGCCGCACTCGGCAGCCTGCTCGAAGGCGCCGACGGCGACATCTTCAGCAATCGCATCGAACGCAAGTCGCTATCGGTGGCCGCCCATAACAACAACAAAATGATCAAGACGGAGGCAATGAATGAACTGGAAGCCGGAACTCGACGACCTCGCCCGGCGCGAAGCGTTCGCGCGGGAGATGGGAGGCGTTGACAAGGTCAAGCGGCAGCGCGACCAGGGCCGGCTCACCGTCCGCGAGCGCATCGACAAGCTCGTCGACCAGAACAGCTTCCACGAGATCGGCGCCATCTCCGGCATCGCCGAATATGACGAGAGCAACGAACTCAAGCATCTGACGCCGGCAAACTGCGTGTTCGGCCGCGCCAGGGTTGACGGCCGCACCGTGGTGGTGGTCGGCGACGATTTCACCGTGCGCGGCGGCTCGGCCGATGCATCGATCTCCGCCAAGCCGCTGATGGCGGAGGAGATGGCGCATGATTTCCGCCTGCCGATCGTTCGCGTGATCGAAGGTTCCGGCGGCGGCGGCTCGGTGAAGACGATCGAGACCAAGGGCGCCGCCAATCTGCCCGGCGGCGTCGGCGGCACGCGCTGGTACTGGTACACGACCGCCAATCTGGCGCGCGTGCCGGTGGTCGGCCTCGGCCTCGGTTCGGTCGCGGGCCTCGGCGCGGCGCGGCTGGCGGCGACGCATTACTCCATCATGACCAAGAGCTCCGCGATGTTCGTCGCCGGTCCGCCGGTGGTGAAGCGCCTGGGGCAGGATCTGACCAAGCAGGAGCTCGGCGGCGCCGACATCCAGACCCGCGCCGGCGCGATCGATCAGGCCGTCGAGACCGAGGACGAGGCGTTCGACTACGCGCGGCGCTTCCTGTCCTATCTGCCGTCGTCGGTCTACGATTTGCCGCCGACCATTCCCTGCACCGATGATCCGGAACGCGCCGAGGAGGCGCTGCTGAAAGCCGTGCCGCGCAACCGCAGGCAGGTCTACAAGATGCGGCCGATCATCGAGGCCGTCGTCGATACGGGCTCGTTCTTCGAGGTCGCCGCCAATTTCGGCCGGCCTGTCATCACCGGGCTGGCGCGGATCGAGGGAAGGGCGGTGCTGCTGCTCGCCAGCGATCCGTTCCACTATGGCGGCTCGTGGACTGCGGACGCCTGCCAGAAGGTGGTGCGCTGGGTCGACTTCGCCGAGACCTTCCATCTGCCGGTGGTCTATCTGATGGACTGCCCCGGCTTCATGATCGGGCTCGAGGCCGAGAAGTCGGCGACCATCCGGCACGGCGTGCGGGCGATGGCGGCGGTCAACCAGAGCACAGTGCCGTGGTGCACCATCATCATCCGCAACGCCTTCGGCGTTGCCGGCGTCGTGCATCAGCCGGCCAACCGCTTCTCGATGCGCTATGCGTGGCCGTCGGCCTATTGGGGCTCGCTGCCGCTCGAGGGCGGCATCGAGGCCGCCTACCGCGCCGAGATCGACGCGGCCAGCGATCCCGCCGCCAAGCTGCGCGAGATCGAGGATCGCCTCAACAAGCTGCGCTCGCCGTTCCGCTCGGCCGAGAAGTTCTGGGTCGAGGAAGTGATCGATCCGCGCAAGACGCGCTCGCTGCTCTGCGAATTCGCGCGTCTGGCCGAACCGATCCGCACCCCGGGCCCGCCGGGCAACATGTCGACGCGGCCGTAAGCCGCGCCCTTGTCATTGCGAGCGCAGCGAAGCAATCCATCTATCCGCACGCGTTGAAGCATGGATTGCTTCGTCGCTTCGCTCCTCGCAATGACGAGCAAGAGATGCGCCCGTCTACTCGCTCTCCCGATGCACGTCGTGGATCACGATGCCCATGCCGTTCTCCGGCATCTTGATCCATTCGCGATGCTTCAGCGAACGCTTGGTGTCCTCGTGTCCGCTCACCCAGTGCTCGCGCATCGAGGTGCCGGAGAATTCGTGGTCCTTGGCGTCGCCCTCATAGGCCTTCTGCTGATAGATCAGCTGCAGCAGCGTGATCCCGGGCAGCCGGCTGTTCGCCTTCTTGAGCTGGCGCTCTTCATCCGAGAGCTGATCGTCGGGGATTTTTCCCAGCGCGTTGTGCAGGGCGGTGCGCAGATTGTAGGTCTTGCGGTAGACGTCGGTGTTGTAGCGGGTGCGCGACGAATACATGATGTCCTTGTGGCGGGCCATCACGTCCTGGATGTCGCGCGGCAGCACGCCGCGCGCCGAGAACAGGTCGACCTGGAACACCAGCGAGTTGGCGTTGTCTTCCTGGTCGAGCAGGTGCTGCAGCGGCGTGTTGGAGACGATGCCACCGTCCCAGAAATGATCGGTGCCGACCTTCACCATCGGCAGTGCCGGCGGCAACGCGCCGCTCGCCATGATGTGCTCGGGGATGATCTCGTCATGGGCATTGTCGAAATAGATGAAGTTGCCGGACAGCACGTTCACCGCGCCGACCGCAAACCGCATCGTCTTGGAATTGATGCGGTCGGAATCGACCAGCTCGAGCAGCGATTCACGCAGCGGCGTGGTGTCGTAATAGCTGGTGGCGGTGCGCGCGCCGGCCGGGCTGAGCCACGGATTGGTCTGATGCGGGGTGAAGAAGCCAGGTTGCCCGAGCGTCGTCGTCAGCCATGAGCTGGTGAAATTGCGCGCCTTGCGGAAGACGTCACCGTCAGGCGTGTAATGCCAGATCTTGCGGCTGGTGATGCGATCCCAGAACGTGTGCAGCCGCTCCAGCCGCTTCGAGGGCGGATTGCCGGCGATGATCGCCGAGTTGATCGCGCCGATCGAGACGCCGCAGACCCAGTCGGGTTCGATATTGGATTCATGCAGCGCCTGATAGACCCCAGCCTGATAGGCGCCGAGCGCGCCGCCACCCTGCAGCACCAGCGCCACGCGATCGCAGCCTTCCGGGCGCCAGCCGGGCGTCGCGTGCTCGATATCGTCAAAATGAGGGGTTCGCGCGTCCATCTCAGACACTCCAAAAATTCGCGGCGAGAATTCAGGGCGCCGATGACGCCGTGATGACAAACGCCGCGTCCGCCCATGGCGCATCCGCCATGCCTGCCTGCATGGTTAGCATTCGCCTCCACCGTGAGACGCGGGTCATGCGGCTGACGGAAATCCCTCATCTCGCTGTCAATCTCGGCCGTTAGCTTCCGTGCAAATTTTTCAAACAGGGGGTTATTGCGATGCGCAGGGAAGATCTGCTCAAGCTTCCGTCCATGCCGGCCGCCGGTCCGAGCTATCCCGCCGGTCCCTACCGCTTCATCGATCGCGAATTCCTTGTCATCACCTATGAGACCGATCCCGAGCTGATCCGCGCCGGCCTGCCTGAGCCGCTGGAGCCGATCGAGCAGGCGATCGTGCACTACGAATGGATCAAGATGCCCGACAGCTCCGGCTTCGGCAGCTACACCGAGTCCGGCCTCGTGATCCCGGCACGCTTGCATGGCGAAGAGGTCAATTTCGTCTGCCAGATGTATCTCGACGATGATCCGCCGATCGCGGCCGGCCGCGAGATCTGGGGCTTTCCGAAGAAGTACGCCCACCCGAAGCTCGAGATCGTCAAGGACACGCTGACCGGTACGCTGGAATATGCCGGGCAGCTCGTTGCGATGGGCACGATGGGTTACAAGCACGAGAGCATGGCGGGCAATGGCGACGTCACCCGCGCCACGCTGTCGAAGACGCAGATCAATCTGAAGATGATCCCCGGCGTCGACGGCCATCTCGAAATTTGCCAGCTCGTTGCGATCAACCTGACCGACATCGTCGTCAAGGGATCGTGGATCGGGCCGGGCCGGCTGCATCTGGT
The DNA here is from genome assembly GCF_011516645.4 of Bradyrhizobium septentrionale. Lineage (NCBI taxonomy): Bacteria > Pseudomonadati > Pseudomonadota > Alphaproteobacteria > Hyphomicrobiales > Nitrobacteraceae > Bradyrhizobium > Bradyrhizobium septentrionale. Next base: position 6,958,908 of record NZ_CP088285.1, read on the forward strand.
GCCGCATGTCAACGCGCCGGTCGCGGATTTCCCGGTCAAGCGCGTCGTCGGCGCGCATCATTTCCTCGCCGACCTGACGCTGCCGTTCGGCCGCGTCGTGCACGACTACAACAAGGAAGCCGCCGAGGCGGCGACGCCGACCGGTCTTGCGGCCGAGTAGGGCTGTCGCTGACATAAAACTGTAACGGGCGCGTCCTCCAATATGACGAAGGACGCGCCCGCCCGGTTTTGCGCGTGGGCGGGTTTTTGAACATGTCATTTCGCGCGGTTGCCTGAAATATTCTCTTGGAGAGCGGCCATGCTGGCTGATCCACCTCCTGCTCCTGTCGGCTCGCTGCTGACGCGTGAGGCCGTCCCCGGCCTGGTCTGGGCGTTTCGTCTGCACCACGACGGCCGTGCCGAGGCGCTTCCTATCGACAAGCCGATCGAGCCGAGCCATGACGGACGGGTGTGGCTGCACTTCAACCTGAGCGATGTCCGTACCCGGGCGTGGCTCGCCAACATGCACATCCCGCAGCTCGCGCGGGACCTGCTGCTGTCGAACGACGAATTCCAGCAGATCCACACCATCGACAATTGCGTCTATGGCGTGTTCTCCGATCTGGTGCGCAGCATCGATGCTCCGACCGAGGAGACCGACTTCCTTCGGTTTGCGATGACCGAGCGTCTCCTGATCAGCGGACGCCACCAGGCACTCTGCGCGGTCGACGCGACGCGCCGCGTGCTCGAAAGCGGCTATCGCGTGGAGAGCGTCGCGGCGCTGCTGGAAAAGATCATCCACGAGGTCGCCGACACCATGGACCGCATCGCCGACAAGGTCGGCACCGAGATCGATGCGATCGAGGACCGGGTGGTCGCCGGCGAAACCAATTCCGAGATGCGCGGCACGCTCGGGCGGATGCGCCGGACCTGCGTGCGGCTGCATCGCCAGCTCGCCGGCCTGCGCGTGCTGTTTCACCGGCTCGAGCTGAAGAGCATGGACAATCTCAGCCCGGCGCTGCGGCTGCAGGCCGGCAAGCTGGCACAGCGGCTCGACGGCCTCGACCACGACATCGTCGAACTGCGCGAGCGCAGCCGCCTGCTGGAGGAGGAGCTGCGCTTCAAGCTCGAGGAGGAGAGCAACAAGCATCTGCATGCGCTCTCCGTCGTCACCATGCTGCTGCTGCCGCCGACGCTTGTCACCGGCATCTTCGGCATGAACACCAAGGGATTGCCGCTGACCGACGTCGACAGCGGGTTTCTGGTGGCCGCAGGCCTGCTGATCGGATCGGCGGTGCTGGCCTATCTGCTGATGCGGCGGCTCGGCATCGTCAAATAGCGCGATCGCACCGCGGCATCTCCCATGAGCAGAGCTCTTTCCCGCGCAACACTGGTGGCCGCGGCCCTCGCGCTCTGCACCCCGGCGCATGCGGACGACAAGCCGGTTGCCGATCGGATCGCGGATACGCGCGCTGCGCTGGAGCAGGCCGGCTACCAGTTCAGCATGACCTATATCGGCGAGGCGTTTACCAACACCTCGGGCGGTGTGAGCAACGGTGCGGCCTATACCGGCCGTCTCGATCTCGGCACCACGATCGACCTCGAGAAGGTGATGGGCTGGACCGGCGCGACCTTCCACGCCAACATGTTCCAGATCCATGGCGACGGGCTGTCGCGGGGCTATGTCGGCAATTTGTTTCTGGTGTCCGGCGTCGAGTCGCTGCCGGCGACGCGGCTCTACGAGTTTTGGATCGAGCAGAAGCTCCTGGACGGCAGGCTCGCCGTGCGCGTCGGCCAGCAGGGCTCCGACGTCGAGTTCATCGACAGCCAGTACGACGACATCTTCATCAATTCGGCGTTGGGCTGGCCCGGCATCACCGGCGTCAATCTTCCCACCGGCGGACCCGCGCCGGCGCTTGCCGTGCCCGGGATCCGCATCAAGGCAAGCCTGACCGACCGCCTCACGGCCTATCTGGGGCTGTTTGACGGTTCGGCCGCTCCGCCGCAGGGAACCGCGGACCCGCAACTCCTCAATCCGCACGGGATCCTGTTTCGCGTCAACGATCCGCCCTGGTGGATCGGCCAGCTCAAATACAAGTTCGATATCGGCGAGAGCAAGCTGCCGGCCACGATCACCGGCGGCGGCTGGTATCACATGATGTCGTTCGCCGATCAGCGCTTCGGGGCCGACGGGCTGTCGCTCGCCGATCCCAACAGCTCCGGCGACACGCGGTGGCTGCGGCGGGACAACGGCATCTTCATGGTCTATGAGCAGTTGCTCGCGCGCGCCAAGCCGGACGCGGACAAGGGCGTCGCGTTCTTCATGCGAGCTTCGGTCAGCCCGTCGGACCGCAACCTCATCAGCACCTATGTCGACGGCGGCTTCCTGTTCACCGGCTTCAGCGACAAATATCCGGACGACCGGTTCGGCATCGCCGGGATTTACGGCAGGATTTCCGACGCCGCCCGCGCGCTCGATCGTGATACGCAGATATTCAGCGGCACGGCGTATCCGATCCGCGACTATGAGGCGATCCTCGAGATCACCTACCAGCACGTCGTGAACGCCAATTTCACGATGCAGCCGATGTTTCAATACATCGCCCATCCCGGCGGCGGCGCCGTCGACCCCAATGATCCGACGCAGACGCATCGGATCAAGGACAGCATCGTGTTCGGGATGCGCACCATCCTCTCGTACTGACCGGCGCACAGTCGCGCAGGCGAGGGCCTCAAGCCGCTGCCGGTTTCGGCTCGGCCGCGGGCTTCGGCTGCGGCCGGGCGATCGCCAGCGCGATCAACGCGGCGAACACGCAGAGCGCGCCGGCAATGAAGAACGCCGGCAGATAGCTCTGATAGAGCGTGCGCGACAGGCCGGCGCCGAACGCGGCGGTGCCGGCGCCGAGCTGGTGGCCGGCGAAGATCCAGCCGAGCACCAGATTGGCACGCTCGGCGCCGAAGCGCTGCGCGGTGAGGCGCACCGTCGGCGGCACGGTCGCGATCCAGTCGAGCCCGTAGAACATCGCAAACAGCGACAGTCCGTAGAACGTGAAGTCGGATAACGGCAGGAACAGCAGCGAGAGGCCGCGCAGGCCGTAATACCAGAACAGCAGATAGCGGTTGTCGTAGCGGTCCGACAGCCAGCCCGAGATGATGGTGCCGAAGAAATCGAAGATGCCCATCGCGGCGAGCAGGCTGGCGGCCTGCACCTGCGGGATGCCGTAATCGAGACACATCGGGATCAGGTGGACCTGGACGAGGCCGTTGGTCGATGCGCCGCAGACGAAGAAGGTCGCGAACAGGATCCAGAACACCGACGATTTCGAGGAATCGCGCAGCGTGCCGAGCGCGGCCGCCACGATCGGCGCATTGGCCGGCGGTGGCGCCGGGAGGGGCGCGGTGCCCTGATCGCCGAACGGACGCAGGCCGACATCGCTGGGACGGTCGCGCATCAGCATCAGCACGGCGAAGGCGGCGACGCCGAGCACGACGCAGACCAGCGACAGCGCGATGCGCCAGCCGTAACGCTCGGTCAGCGTCGCGAGCAGCGGCAGGAAGGCGAGCTGCCCGGTCGCAACGCTCGCGGTGAGGATCCCGATCACGAGCCCGCGCCGCGCCACGAACCAGCGCGTGGCGATGGTCGCGCCGAGCACCAGCGCGGTCATGCCGGTGCCGATCCCGATCACGACGCCCCACAACAGCACGAGCTGCCAGACCTGCGTCATGGCGAGCGAGGCCAATAGTCCGGAGACCACGATCAATTGCGCCGCCAGCGTCACGTTGCGCAGGCCGTAGCGGTTCAGCAGCGCGGCGGCGAACGGCGCCATCAGCCCGAACAGGATGAAGCGGATCGACAGCGCCGAGGAGATCTCGGCGGTGGACCAGCCGAACTCCTTCTGCAGCGGCACGATGAAGACGCCGGGCGCGCCGACGGTGCCGGCCGAGATCAGCGCGGCGAGGAAAGTGACGGCGACCATCACCCAACCGTAGTGGATGTTGCGGCGGGCGAGGGCGGAAGCAAGCCAGTTCGAGATCATTGGGCCCCAAATGAAATGCGATGAGGGTTCTGTTCGTGATGCGCAATATGGCACGAGGGAGCTATGTCTAAAATGACATAGTTCCCTCGTTTTCGGACTCGTACCTCAGGTCAGTGCGTGATGCGCTCGATCGCGATCGCGGTGGCTTCGCCGCCGCCGATGCACAAAGCGGCGACGCCGCGCTTCAAATTCTGCGCCTCCAGCGCGTGCAGCAGCGTCACGATCAGCCGCGCGCCGGTGGCGCCGATCGGGTGGCCGAGTGCGCAGGCGCCGCCATTGATGTTCAGCCTGTCGCGCGGGATGCCGAGGTCGCGCTGCGCGGCCATCGCGACCACGGCGAAGGCTTCGTTGATCTCGAACAGATCGACATCGCCGACGCTCCATCCGACCTTGTCGAGCAGCTTTCTGATCGCCGGGATCGGCGCGGTGGTGAACCACTGCGGCTCCTGGCTGTGGGTGGCGTGGCCCTTGATCTCGGCCAGCACCGGTAGCCCGTCGCGGTCGGCAAGCGAGCGCTTCGCCAGGATCAGCGCCGCGGCGCCGTCGGCGTTGGCGGAGGAGGCCGCCGGCGTGATGGTGCCGTTGGCACGGAATGCGGGCTTGAGGCCGGGGATCTTTGCGGGATCGACCTTCAGCGGATGCTCATCATTGGCGATGATGCGGGGGCCGGCCTTCTCCTGCAGCGTGATCGGCGCGATCTCGGCCTTGAAAGCACCGCTCTCGACCGCCTTGCGGGCGCGGCTCAGCGTCTCCATTGCAAAAGCGTCCTGGTCGGCGCGGGTGAACTGATAGGCCTCCGCGGTCGCCTCGCCGAAATCGCCCATCGAGCGGCCGGTCTCGTAGGCGTCCTCGAGCCCGTCCATCATCATGTGGTCGATGATGCGGTCATGGCCGGCGCGATAGCCGCCGCGTGCCTTCTGCAGCAGATACGGCGCGTTGCTCATGCTCTCCATGCCGCCGGACAGCACGATCTCGGCCGAGCCGGCCTTGATGATGTCGTGGCCGAGCATGGTCGCCTTCATGCCGGAGCCGCAGACCTTGTTGACGGTGGTGGCGCCGGTGGCATCGGGCAGTTTTGCGCCGCGCGCGGCCTGGCGGGCGGGGGCCTGGCCCTGGCCCGCGGGCAGCACGTTGCCCATGAACACCTCGTCGATGCGTTCCGGCGCGAGTTTTGCGCGTTCGAGTGCCGCGCCGATCACGTGCGAGCCGAGCTTGTGTGCTGCGAGCGGCGTCAGTTCGCCCATAAAGCGGCCGAGCGGGGTGCGGGCGGCGGAGAGGATGACGACGGGATCGGCGCTGGATGCCATGGCAGGATTTCCTTCAATGCCGGGGATTTGATTGAATTATTCTCATCATATGATGCAATGCAAAAAATGCAACTGCGTGTCCGCCTGCCATGACAAAATGTCGTGTTCGCATGAAATGGACAGGGAGCGTGGGGCAGTGCTGTCGCGTCGATTCAGTCGTCGCCCTGCGTATCCCCACCCTGAGATGTCATCACCCGCGCATGCGGGTGATCCAGTATTCCAGAGACGCCGGCGTTCGAACCGAGAGGCCGCGGCGTACTGGATCGCCCGGTCAAGCCGGGCGACGACAGATGGGGATGAGGACATAGCGCCGCATTCTCGCGACATGATTTGTCCGAGCTTTGCTCTTCGTCTCGCCCTCTCTTGAACAGAGGGCGCAGGGAAAGCCGGGTGCCGATCGCACCCATGGGCCCCGAGCAAAAGGTAGAAAGCTCGGGGGTAGGACCACAGGTGAAACCGAACAATCCGGCTTTCCCTGCGCGATGGGTTACGGCTTACTTCGTGCTCTCCCCGGCGAGACTGGGCTTGTTTGTCACCGCCTTCGCAAGACGCGTTCGCGTCATACGAGAGGACACCTGCCGCTAGGGCGTCAGGACCACACGACTTCACCGTCCGCATCCGTCACTCTCGTCAGTCGTGACGTCAGCGTCCACCGCATCCCACGCCGCGTTCGTGACGACCGCGAAGCGCCCCTGATCGGGTGAGACGAACAGTTCTTACACTGAGTTGGGTGTTCCGGGAAACAGAAATATTTTTGCGTGAGGGGCTTGCATCGTCGGGCAACTCAGTGATCGAGATTTCGGCCGGGCTTGTGACTTGCGGCTGCGGGAGGCGGCTACCGGAATGAGCGAGACGACGGGGAGGGCGACCCGACCGATGGGTCCGCTTGCAGCCCAGAGCGGCTAAACTCGGAGGCGTGCGCCGATGTCGGCCCTTGACCCAAGCGATCTCGGGATCATCGCGCTTGCAGTACGAATGATCGACCTGACCGAGACACGAGAGATCATCGCCTGTGGATAGGTGCACCACACGAGGAGCGGCGAGAAGCGCGTGCATCACTCTCGATTCCATCGATTGGTCGCAAGTGCCCGTTTCTAAGCTCTGGCAAACATTCGTTTTGTCGGCACGGAACTATTGATTTCGTCGAGTGGGAACACGTTGCCGAGAAACCACAGCGATCTAAGGGAATGGAAATTGGAAGCGTCATTTTCGTGGCGGCGCGCGCGCTCGCGGCTTATTGGTTAGGGATCAAATCGGGCAGCATGAATGATTGCCGGCCCGGCAGTTTGTTTCAGATGCGTGATTGATCAGAGCTGGAATTGGCATGAACCGATTCAAGAAGCCATGGAGCTTGTCGCGAAATGAATTTTGATAATCGATCCACATCCAATTATTCGAACCACACACATTCAGCATCAGCGAACCCCGTCGACGAAACGACTGAAAGCCAGAGCGCTGAGATGCGCTTTGGTTTCAAGGCGACGGACCTGATCGTTTATCCTGCGCACGGCGTTGGCCAAATTGTAGCGATTGAGGAACAGACAGTGGCAGGGGCTTGCCTCGAGTTCTTTGTCGTCTATTTCGTGAAGAGCAAGATGACGCTGCGCGTTCCGACGAGGAAAGCGGCAAGCGCTGGAATGCGTAAACCGTCCGATCCCGCTGCCATCCAGCAGATGCGACGAATCCTGGGTCAAGCGCCGCACAAAGCGCGGGGGAATTGGTCCCGGCTTGCTCAGGAATACGAAAGCAAGATCAATTCGGGCAATATTGTCGCCATCGCGGAAGTCATGCGCGATCTCTATCGGCCCGCGGTCAATCCCGAACAGAGCTACAGCGAACGACAGCTTTACGCGGCCGCAGTCGATCGCCTGTCCGGAGAAGTCGCGCTTGTCAGCGGCATGACCGAAGCAGAAGCCGTCAGGGAGCTTGAAAGCCTGATGCTCGCCGAGGTCAGGCGGAGCGCATAGAGCGGTCGGTTCGGACATCGTCGGAACGTCGGCTTCCGCCTCCAGGCTGATGTTCCGGCGCCGCTGGCGCTCTAAAGCGCGATGAGATCAGGTTGAACCGTCATCGCGCTTTAGATTCTTGTTTAAGCATGATCTCTTCGGAAAACCGCTTCGCACTTTTCCGGATCACGCTCTAGGATGGCCGTTCGACGAAGGCGACGGCCTTGTTGCTATAGGTCCATATCGCGCCGTCGCGTTTGCTGATCCCGAGAAAGGCGGTCGGCGAACCGGCATATTTCATGTCCCGATTGCCGCCGTCGATGCCATAGGCCCATGGGTCGAGGCACAGAAACTCGGTGATCTTGCCGTCGGCTCCCGAAGTGCGGTGACCGACGATGCCGACATAGTGGGCGCCGCCGAGGGAGGCCCGCACCGGCACTTTGTTTTCAAGGTTCTTGATCGTCCAATCCACCGCTTTGCCGGGATCGCGGGCCGCGCTCACCTGGTCGCGCGCCGTCGGTTCGGCCATTTTCCAGCCCATATAGCGGACGAACACGATCTTGATGATCGAACCGCACCAATATTGATTGTTCACCGCCTTGAGGAAGCCGCCATTGTTCTGGTTCCATGGCAGCTTGCTCTTCTTGTAGTTTTCCATCGACTCGTCCGCGGTCGCCGCCAGGGTGGGAAGGGTGTTCAGCGGTTCATCCACCAGCATTTCATAGACGCGATGGCGGCTGTCCAATTCGTCGCCGGGGTCTTGGTTGCTGTAAAACTTGCGATAGGCGGGCGTCTTGGCCGCCGTCGTGACGTTGTGGAGATAGTGCCAGATCAAATCGGTTGTCCACGAGGAGTCGCGGGTATGGGTGTCGGCCATCGAGAGGTTCCATATAGGGCATTCGGCTGCGGCGGCTTCGCGGCCGTTTCCCACTTGCGGTCAGACCAGCCGCGCTGAAAGGTTAGTCCCCGCTCGGTTGATGACGGTTCACTGAGGACTTCGCGACGCCCGATCTCGTCTTAGCAGGAACATTGATCAAGCAAACCGTCTTGGAAACACCGGCCGCATGATCGAATAGCGTCTCTTTTTGGTGCACCGCTTGAGCCTGGATTTGGCCGTTGGCGGACCTGCGCGTGTCCCCGGCTGAGGTCCATAAATGACCCCAGGCCGACATTTAGCCCGGCTCATGCTGCACCCCGCTGGCGCGAGGCTGGTCCCTATGGTTTGATAATTTAGCTCAAATCAACCACCGGGTGCTTCGTGGCGGGCGAGCGCGTCGAGCGTCGACTGGCAGCTGTTGTGGCCGCTGACGTGGCTGGCTATTCGCGGCTTATGCACGACGACGAAGAGGCCACGCATGCCAAACTGGCAGCGCTGCTCGCGGATGGTGTCGTGCCTGCGATCACGGAGCATGGGGGCCGCATCGTAAAGAACACGGGCGATGGGTTCCTGGCGGAGTTTCCGAGCGCGGTCGAAGCGGTTCGTGCTGCCTTGCAGTTCCAGACCTGCGTCAATGAACTTACAATCGGCGAGATTGAAGACAAGCGCATTGCCTTCCGTGTGGGCGTCAATATCGGCGATGTCATCGTCGAGGCCCATGACATCTTTGGAGACGGCGTCAACATCGCGGCGCGGCTTGAGAGCATCGCAGAACCCGGCGGCGTCTGCATCTCGTCCTTTGCCTACGATCAGGTTCGCGGCAAGGTCGAGGTTGAGTTCGTCGATCTGGGCGAGCAGACCCTCAAGAATATTGACCGCCCCGTCCGCATCTACGCTTCAAAATTGAAGGGCGGAGCGATTTCTGCGCCGGCCCCGGAGGCCGAGAAGCCGCTGCCGCTCCCCGACAAGCCTTCCATAGCCGTGCTGCCCTTCGACAACATGTCTGATGATCCCGAGCAGGAATATTTCACGGATGGCATGGTGGAGGACATCATCACCGCGCTCTCGCGGTTCAAATCGCTGTTCGTCATCGCCCGCAATTCGAGCTTCACCTACAAGGGCAAGGCTGTCGAGATCAAGCAGGTTGGACGGGAGCTGGGCGTCCGCTATGTGCTGGAAGGCAGTGTCCGCAAGACCGGCGACAAGGTCCGCATCAGTGGCCAGCTGATCGAGGCCGCCACCGGAGCAAATCTATGGGCTGACCGGTTTGACGGAGCTCTGGATGACATCTTTGCGCTGCAGGACAAGGTCACATCAAACGTCGTCGCGGCAATCGAGCCGCGCCTTGTACAGGCGGAGATCGATCGCTCGGAGCGCAAACCGACTGAAAGCCTCGACGCCGTTGACCTGTACTACCGTGCTCTCCACGCTCACCGGCGCGTTACCCGTCAAGGATACGAAGATGCTGTGCGGCTTACCCGGCAAGCGATTTCGCTCGATCCCAATTTTGCGGCCGCGTATGGCCTAGCCCTGGACTGCTATATTGGGCAGGAAGAGCTTGGTTGGATCACAACCGATGATGCTGCCGCCGAAGGCAAGCAATATGCTTTGCGCGCAATCGAAGTCGGAGCGGATGACGCGTTTGCGCTTGCGCGGGCGGCAAACTTCTTCGGCCGTAATTTGGGGGACACCGGAACTGCCGATGCGATTGTGGATCAAGCAATTGCCGTAAACCCCAATCTGTCCATAGCCTGGCGAATGCGCGGCTGGATCAGCGCCTACCTCGGTCGACACGAGGCCGCCATCGAGCAATTCCAGTACGCGATGCGGCTTAATCCGCTCGATCCGGAAATCTACCTTGTGGAGTCCGGACTGGCGTTTGCCAATTTCTTTTTACGTCGCTTTGAGGTTGCATTATCGTGGGCTACCAAAGCGCTGGCCCGTCAAAAAAATTACGTCCCGGCCAGAGGGGTTGCTACAGCGAGTTACGCCATGCTGGGCCGTATTCCCGATGCGCAGATGATGCTGGCCCGTCGGCGTGTTGCTACGACGATTCCTCAAAGCCGGAAGCGGATCGAGATGTTTCGGCAAGAGGATGTTGAGCTTTTTATCGAAGCCTATCGTATCGCTGGCGTGCCCGAATGAGATGACCGGGCCTTGGCGTTGATGACGGGAGCAATGAGATGATACTCAATCCAGATCATGTCACCATCGCAGTGGCCGACGCCGGCCCGGCGATCGCGTTCTTCGCGCTGCTTGGCTTCAGAAAGGCGCATGTCGCGACGATCGACGGTGGCGTGCCCGCCCAGTACATGGGCATGCCGGGCATGAAAGCGCAGCACATCACGCTCGTACTCGACGGAGCGGATCCTCATTTCGAAATCCAGCTGCTCGCATTCGACCCGCCGCCTGCGACCGATCCGGGTGAGCACCCGACGAATCTGCGACGACGCGGCTTCAACCACCTCGCGTTCCGCGTCGACGACATTGAGGCGGCCACCGCACACCTCGTGGCCAACGGCGTCACCATGCTGAGCGACGAGATGGATTACATCAGCCGAAAGCTGCGGCTGTTCGAGGGTCCCGAGGGCATCACCATCGAGTTGGTGCAGCGGGACGACTGAGACGCTTCTGGTTAAGGGGCCCCGACGAGCGAGGCGCCATTACTCGGCGCGACGCCGAGCGGCTCGCGCCGGCGTTGACGCCCGGGCGTTTTGCCGCCATATACAACGCATGAACAAGCTTTTCTCAGCCGCTTCGACCACCACCGCGACCGCTGACGGCGGATCGCCTGCTGGTTGCGCGCGCTAGAGACAAGCGTCCTTCACCCAGAAAAGGCCCCGCCGGCGACGGACGGGGCCTTTTCTGTTTTGGGTGGTCACCGTCCGCGCTGTTTCCCATCACAAGGAACAATAGCCATGGACGATCTCGACCACAGACATCTCGGCGTACAGCTCAAGCTCTGGCACCTTCAGGAGGATGCGCCGGGCATGGTGTTCTGGCATCCGCGCGGCACCGCGCTCTACCGGGTGCTGGAGGACTATGTCAGGCGCAAGATGCGCCGCGCCGGCTATGCCGAGGTCCGGACGCCGCAGCTGCTGCCAAAGCAGCTCTGGGACCGCAGCGGCCACTGGGACAAGTTCGGCGCGCACATGTTCCGCCTCGATGACGGCGAAGCGGCGATGGCGCTGAAGCCGATGTCGTGTCCGTGCCATGTGCAGATCTTCAACAAGGGGCTGCGCTCCTGGCGCGAGCTTCCGATCCGCTATGCCGAGTTTGGCGCCTGCCATCGCAACGAGCCGTCCGGTTCGCTGCACGGCATCATGCGAACGCGCGCGTTCGAGCAGGACGACGCGCATGTGTTCTGCCGCGAGCAGGACGTCGAGAGCGAAGTCGCGTGCTTCATCGCACTGCTCGACGAGGTCTATCGCGAGCTCGGTTTTCCCGACTACGAGGTGGCGCTGGCGACGCGGCCCGCGCTGCGCGCCGGCGACGATGCGAACTGGGACTGGTCGGAGGCGAAGCTCGGCGACGCCGCGCGGCGCTGCGGCCTCGCGCCGCAGATCAATCCGGGCGAAGGCGCGTTCTACGGACCGAAGCTGGAGTTCGCGCTGCGCGACCGTCTCGGCCGATCCTGGCAGTGCGGCACGGTGCAGCTCGACAGTGTGCTGCCGCAGCGGCTCGAGGCATCCTACATCGCTCCCGATGGCAGCCGTGCGACGCCGCTGATGATCCATCACGCCATCTTCGGATCGCTCGGCCGCATGATCGCGATCCTGCTCGAGCATCACGGCGGCGCGCTGCCGTTCTGGCTGTCGCCGGACCAGGTTGCGGTGGCGCCGATCTCGCAAGCGCAGGCGGCGTATGGCGCGGACGTCAAGGCAGCGTTCGAGGATGCCGGGATCCGGGCCGTTGGCTATGACGGCGCCGACACGCTGTCGCGACGCATCGTGGCGGCGCATGACATGGCGGTGCCTGTGATGGCGATCGTCGGCGGGCGCGAGATGAGGGAGGGCCGGGTGACCTTGCGCGAGCGCGACGGCGCGCAGGCCGACATGCCGCTGGCCGAGGCGGTGTACCGCCTGCAGGCGAGGGGCGCGGCCGGGTGCCGTGATGGCTGAAGCGTTGTAGCCCGCGGATGCAGGTCCCAGGCGAGCAGACGCTTGGATGAGGGGGTCTTCGCCTGCTGGCCCACTGCGCACCTGCCGATCGGCGGCGCTGCCAGACGCTTTCACCGCTTTTTCTTGGGCGCGGCTTCGGCGCTCGCCGCTGCCTCGCGCGCCAAACGCTCCGCCTTCAATCGCTCTCGGTTCGCATGAAATGCGTTCTGGACGCGTTGGTGTTCCGATGTCGCGGTCTTGGCGTCAGCTGCCCGGAACGCCTTTTGGGCCTCGCGCTGAGCCTGGGTGGGTCTCCTGGACTCATGGGTGTAAGGCATTTCGTCCTCCTTACCGGGGCTGTGCTCCCGACTTGGGCTCTCTTGGGCTCTCAGGGGCGTCGCTTGCCGGAGGTAAGAAGTCTACTCCCGATTCGCCCTAAAGTTCCATTTTGCGGTGCAGCGGAACGCACGCAGCGTTCGAAGATGCTGTCTTGTGTGCACCTTTGGGCATACGCGGAAGGCAGAAGGAGTGTGAGCCGGCAATCAATAGCGACCACCATCGCGCTTCTGTTGCGTGAGCCATTCCGACAGGGTCCTGGTTTTTGATCCTGGATCGGCCGACGACCCTCGTCGGGTACTCCCGCCGGAACGCGTTGACCGAAGCCCGGTTGATTGGGGTTCCGTGACTGCCTCCGCGGAAGCGGTCGATCTCTCCGCAGCTTCCTTTTCGAGGCGCAGCTTCTTCAATCGCGCCATCTTGTCCCGCTCGGCCTCAGTTTCAGCTGTGTCCGACAACAGCGCCTTGTGGTGAGCGGTCTCGGCTGAACCCAAGACTCCGATAATCGTCGTCTCGCCGAGCGCCTTGCAGGCCTCGAGCCGATGCAATCCCTCGAGCAAAACGAGCCGGCCTTCATCAGGTCGAACGAGAATAGGGATCTGTTGTCCTGATTCCAGAATACTCGCCGCGATTTCCTGAACGAGCTCAGGCCTCAGCGTTTTCCTCTTCTTAAGAGGAACGTAAATCTGGTCGATTGGAAGGCTTTCGGGGTCGGGCACAGTCATACTCCCTCCTCAGGGTCCGTCCACAATACGGTTTAAGGATGAAGCGCTACGCCGCCAAGGGATTTCTAAGGCATTTCTCATCCCATGCTGCGGCGATCTGCGCGACGTTCTCAGGCTTTTGCTGCAAAGCGTTGGCGCGGCGATGTCCGGGATGGTGAGGTCCCGCATTCGATGCCACTAGGCCTGTGTGCCTCAGTCCGACCGCCACGCGCCGAGCAGGAACCGCCGCTTCGGTGTGGCGCCTGCCTGCTTGTGCAGATCGGGCAGATCAACGGCGTAACGCTTCATCAAGAGCCGGATTGCGACCCCGAGGATCACAAAGGGCGTCAGATAGATCGCGAAAACTTCGAAGGCTTTCATGTGATCCTCCGCAGCTTTGAAGCGGGCATGCTACCCAAAAACCCGCACGGCGGCACCTAAAACTGTACCGGTCACGCAGGGCCCGCGTTAACCGAATTCCCGAACGCCGATCAATTCAAGGTTGCGGCATGGAGGGTCCGTTTACCGATCGGATGCTAGGCATCGCCGATTGTGCAATTGAAAGTCATATCGCAATGTCCGTCATCGCTGTCGAACAGTCGCCCGCGCGCATTCCGCTCTCCGTCAAGATCGGCTTCAGCGCCTTCATGGCCGTCCTGGTGCCGGTGTACACATATTCCTACGGGCCGACGAATTTTCTGTATTTCTGCGACGTCTGCCTGATCCTCACTTTGATCGGGGTCTGGACCGAAAGCGCGCTCCTGATTTCGATGTGTGCCGTCGGGCTGCTGGTGCCGCAGACCGTCTGGGTGATCGACTTCCTCGCGCATGTCGCCGGCTTTTCGCTGACCGGAATGACCGATTACATGTTCGACTCGAACCTCTCGCTGTTCCTGCGCTTCCTGTCGGGCTTCCACGGCTGGCTGCCGTTCCTGCTGTTGTTCCTGGTCTGGCGTCTCGGTTACGACCAGCGCGCGCTGATCGCCTGGAGCGTGCTGGCGTGGGCGCTGCTGCTGCTCTGCTACTTCGTGATGCCGCCACCGCGGCCGGACCGGGGCATGACCCCGGTCAACATCAACTACGTCTTCGGCACCAGCGACAGGGCGCCGCAAGGCTTCGTGCCGCCGCTGGTGTGGCTCGCCGGCCTGATGATAGGCCTTCCGCTGCTCGCCTTCATCCCCACCCACTTCATGCTGCGGCGCGCCGTGCCGCGGACGTGAAGGACGTCGGCTTCCGCAGATCGAAGACCCCACCGCTAATGCCACCGCGGCATGGCGGCATGCGGCGGCGCCGGAGCACGATCTGCTGTATCGGCATCCGCGGATGCGTTAACATCCAGCGGCGCGGTCGTTGCAGAACGAGCCGGAGCGGCGTTTACGCTGCATTCGGCGGGCGCGACCTGACCGGCATTATTCCGCAATCGATTTTTGTGGAGCTCATTTGACCAATCAGTTTGATGAGATGGCCGTCGTGGTGGACTGGCTCGACTGTTGCCGGAGCCGCGATCTCGAGGCGTTGCTCGACCACTATGCCGATGATGCCCGGCTGGAATGCGCCTGCGAGGGGAGCTCGATCAGCGGCCGTTCCGCGCTGGCGGATTACTGGCGGCCGAAACTGTCCGCGGTGGCGTCGAGCGCGTTCGGGCTCGAGGAGATTTCGCCGCGAGGGAACGGCGTGGTGCTTGACTATCTGAGCTTCGAGGGCCGGCGGGTTCAGATTGTGTTCGGGTTCGATGCCGAGGGACGGATATCGCATATGCGCTGTGCGCCGTCGTCGCAGTGATGCCTTCCTCATTGCGCGACGGGATGGTCGAGCGGCAGCCGGCAACGCACGACGGTGAGGCCTTGCTCGCGGACCAGCTCCAGCGTGCCGTCGAGCGCGCGCACGCGTTCCTGCATGCCAGTCAGGCCGCGGCCGAAAACCAGGTTCCGCGGCAGGCCAATGCCGTCGTCCGAAATCTCGATCCGGATCTGGGCGTCCTCGATCGCCGCCGCGACGCTCATCGTCCACGCCTCCGCATGGCGGAGGACATTGGTCACCCCCTCCTGGATGACGCGGTAGGCGGTTTGGGAGAGCAGGCCGTCGAGGTCGTTCAGCCCCTGATCGATCTGCGATTGCAGGCTGAGGTCGGGCGCCTGGGATTTGGCATTGCGCAGCAACGCCTGCACGCTGGCCATTAGTCCCAGCTCCGTGACATAGAGCGGGCTCAGCCCCTCCAGCACGCGCCGGTTGGCCAGCTGCAAGGCCTCGGCAGCGCTGAGGATGCCATGCGCCGGCGAGCCCGGCTCGGGAGGGCCCTCGGCCTCGGCCAGCGCCGTGGCGTTGGCGCGGATGGCGAACAGCAGCGGGCCCATCTCGTCATGCAGCTCCCGGGCGAGCTCGCGGCGCTCGTCGTCCTGCACCGCAACGAGCTTGCGCAGCAGCTCGCGATTGTCCTGGCTGAAGCGCCTCAGCGTCGCGGCGAGCTGGTTGGCTTCCGCGCAGCTGTTGCGGATCTCGGGCGGGCCGGCCTGCGGAATGGCGGCATCGTAATCGCCGTTTCGCATCCGGGTCAGGCCGGCGCCGAGCTCGGCCAGCGGGCGAAGGGCGGTGCCGGTCGTGAAATAGGCGCTGAGCGCGGCGAGCAGCATCAGCGCCGAGCTGGACGCGGCGATGGCCAGGAAGCCGAACCATTTCTCCTCGATGTCGGGCGAAAGATCCGGACTGAAGACGATGTCCCCGACATGCACCGCCCCGATTCTGACCGGATGGGTCGAGCCGAGCTGGGGGACCTGGAGCAGGGCGGTGAACCAGGCGGGAATGTTGCCACGGTAGGGGGCGGCCGCATTGCGCTGCGGGCTGGACCCGGGCGGTACGAATGCGATGGCCTCATGGCTCCCGAGCCCGGCCGCGAACGCATCGAGGGTCCGCTGCGGATTGCCCGCAGCCGCCAGCGCGGCATTCAGCGCGTCGGCGACGAACCGGGCGGACCTCGCCCCTTGCGCGTTCTCGCTCTCGAATTGCTCGGGCGAGGCGATCTGCAGGGCCAGGCCGCCGAGCAGCAGCGCCCCGACCACCATCGCCGCCATCGGCAGCAACAGCCGGGCGCGAAGGGAGAGGCGGTTCCAGAGTTTTGGCACGTCGGGCTCCGTTCGGCGATTCTTCTCTTTCCATTCCCGCGCGAAGTTTCTATCAAGGCGGAGGGGTAGTCATGCACGAAACGGCCAAATCAGCCACGAGGGTATTGATCGTCGACGACCATCCGGTCGTGGTCTCGGGCTGCCGCTCCCTGTTCGCCTCCGACAAGACGGTCAAGATCGACGAGGCCGCCGATGCCAAGGCCGGCCATCGTGCCTTCATGCAGAAGCGGCCCGACGTCACCGTCATCGACATCAAGCTGCCCGATGTCTCCGGGTTCGAGCTGCTGCGCAGGATCCGCAAGGACGATCCGGACGCCCGCATCATCATGTTCAGCATGAACGACGACCCCGCATTCGTGGTGCGGGCCGTGGAGATGGGCGCGCAGGGCTACCTCTCGAAGAGCGACGATCCGCGCATGTTCGTGAAGGCGGTGCGCAAGGTCGCGGCCGGTGAGCGGTTCATCTCGCCGCATCTCGCGGAGGCGATCGCGTTCGCGGGCGCCGCGATCAAGGCCAACCCCGCCTCGCAGATGTCGGCGCGGGAACTGGAGATCCTGCGGCTGCTGGGCCGCGGCGACAAGATCGTCGATGTCGCCTCCGCGCTCGGCATCTCCTACAAGACCGTCGCCAACACCACCTCGCTGCTCAAGCAGAAGCTCGGCGCCAAGAACCACTCCGACCTGGTGCGGATCGCGGTCGAGCTGGAGCTGGACTGAGCTTTGCGGAAGACGGCCATTCCTGCCTTTCGGGAAAAATATGCAGCCGGCTGGAACTGTTTGTCTCTGTCCCGGTTGATGCCGTGCATTAAGACACAATCAACTTCCCAATAAGACTCCGGCGCAGTTCCCCGGCTGCGCTGGAGCTGATTTTTTGTGTGGACTGGTGGAGCAGGAACGGGATCAGGCGCGGTAGTCGCGCCGCGCGGGATGGTTGAGACACCTCAATTAACCACTTCGCCTCAGACGGCTCAGAGATCGCAGGCCGTGACAGCGCGTGAGCACTTGACCGCGCGCTAGAGCGGGGCCCGGACCTGCGGCACGGCCGGCATTGCAGGGCTCCTTGCCGCCCGCGACTCGACGAACAGGCTGGATGTGACGATCAGCGCGATCGAGAACAACGCCACCACCGATATGCATGCGACCTGATCGCCAGCGCCCATCTCGCTCCTCCGCGTTTGCTTCGAACGGAGAACTTGGGGGAGATCGGTTCGTTCCTATGATCGGGAAAAACCAGCAATACTCACTTCGCCGTTGCCGGCGCTTCCGCCAACGCATGATCGGCTGCGGCTGATTCGGTCCGGGTTTGACGCGAGGCCTTGACGCGAGCGGTGCGAAGAGGGCCCGCCAAGCATGGCCGCATGCGGCGGCTGCGATTGACAGGGGCAGCGTTGGCGCTAGGCTTCCGGAACAGGGAAGTTTTCCCAACCGACTGCGATCAAGACCAGACTCATCACGACCAGACTCGAGAGCCGACCAAGAACCAAGAACAAGGGCAGGAACGCCGTGAAACGCGTCATCGCGTCTTGAGCGGAGCCACGCGGACCTCCGCGCTCGCGCCATTTCGCATCCGCAGCTATCGCTTTCAATGGCCGTCCGATCTGCTCACCTCGTGGGCGTTCGAGGTCGAGACGCTGGTGCTCGGCTGGTACATCATGGTCGAGACCGGCTCGGTGCTGCTGCTGACCGTGCTCGCCTCGCTGCAATATGTCGGCACCCTGGTCGCGCCTGTCGTCGGCATGATCGGCGATCGCATGGGGCATCGCGATCTGCTCGCCGTGATGCGCTTTGCCTATACCGTACTCGCCGGCACCATCATGACGCTGGCGCTGACGGGGCACCTGGCGCCCTTGAACGTCATGATCATCGTTGCGATCATGGGCGTGATCCGCCCGTCGGATCTCGGCGTGCGCGGTGCGCTGCTCGCCGACATCATGCCGCCGGAGCAACTGGTCGGCGCCATCAGCCTGGCGCGCACCACGCAGGACTCCGCCCGCATCGCCGGCGCATTGACCGGGGCCGGATTGTTCGCGGCGCTCGGCATCGGCTATGTCTATGTCGGGATCGCCGGCTTCTATTTCATCGCCGCCATCCTGATGCTGTGCATGAGCCGTCCGAAATCACACGGCGCAGCCGATCTCGCGGCCGACGATCTACCGGGTTCAAAGCTGGTGCGGGACCTCAAGGAGGGCATCGTCTATGCCTGGAGCGGCCCGGGCATGCGCGCCGCGCTGTGCGTTGCGTTCCTCGCCAACCTCACCGCGTTCCCGCTCACCAACGGTCTATTGCCCTATGTCGCGCGCGACATCTTCCATACCGACCAGACCGGGCTCGGCTATCTCTCGGCGAGTTTTGCGGTCGGCTCGCTGATCGGCTCGATCACGCTCAGCATGGCCGGCGGCGTGCGCATCGCGCGGCTCCTGATCGGCGCCACCTTGGCCTGGTATGCGATGCTGCTGGTCTTCGTCGAGCTCCGGACCATGCCGGTGGCGATGGCCTGCCTGGTATTGGCCGGCATCGCGCAGAGCATGTCGATGATCTCGGCGGCGGTGATGCTGATGCGCAACGCCAGTGCGCATCTGCGCGGCCGCGTGATGGGCGTGCGCATGATGGTGATCTACGGCCTGCCGCTCGGCCTGCTCGCCGCCGGCAGCCTGATCGACCTGATCGGCTACACCGCGACCGGCACGCTGCTCGCCGCTGCCGGCTTCATCGCAATGCTGGCGATCGCACTGCACTGGCGCGCCGATCTCTGGCCGACGCATGCGCCGGCCAATGCAAGGTGAGGGGATGACGTCAGCGTAGCCCGGACGAGCGAAGCGACATCCGGGGACAGACGATCCCGCATGTCGCTGCGCTCATGCGGGCTACAAGATGTCGCCCGCTTACCGCTTCCGATCCAAAAACCCCTGCAGCAGGCGCTGCGGCTCGCCGGTCTGGAAGGATTTGCCGAACACGCCGACGCTGAGGTTCACCGACTCGGTCAGCGGCAGCTCTTCCCACTGACGCAGCAAATCCTTCTGGATGCGCAGCGCCTCGGGGCCGCATTCGAGGAGCGCCTTGACGGTGTGCTCGACGGCGTCGTCGAGGCCGCCGGGTTTTGCCACGGTGTCGACCAGGCCCCAGGCAAGCGCGGTGGGGGCGTCGATGTTCTCCGCGGTCATCATCAGCCAGCGGGCGCGGCCCCAGCCGATCAGGCGCGGCAATAGCGCCGCATGGATCACCGAGGGGATGCCGACGCGCACCTCGGGCATGCCGAACATCGCGTCATGCGCCGCAATGCGGACGTCGCAGGCGGCCGCGACCTCGAGCCCGCCGCCGAGGCACCAGCCGGGCAGGCGGGCGATGACCGGCGCAGGGAAGTTGCGCACGGCCTCGCAGAGGTCGCGCAGGCGGCTGATAAACGCCTCTGCAGATGTCTGGTCGAGCTTTGCCATCTCCTTGATGTCGGCGCCGCCGATCATGCTGCGCTCGCTTTCGCCGGCGAGAACCACCGCGCGGATATCGCGGTCGGCGGCGAGGTGCTCAAAACCCTCGCGCACGCCGTTGGTCACGGCCGAGCTGACGATGTTCAGCTTGCCGGCGTTGCAGATCGTGAGGCGGACGACGCCTCTGGCGTCGCGGTCGATGCCGCAGTGGGGGTTGAGCATGTCCATGAAAAAAGTCCCGGCGCAGGAATTGGATCGCGCCATGTCCCGGACAAAGCGCGCCGCTGTCAAGGGACCGGACTGGCGGTTGCGTCGCAGGGCGCGCATCTATAGAATTATATTCATCATACAAATGGAGCCGTCATGACCGCCGCCGAGACATCAGACCTTCATTCGCCCGATCTGCTGCGCACCCGCGTGGTGGAGTGGCAGGCGCCCGGGCCGGTCGCGAAGGCGGCGATGCCGATGTCGGGCATCGAGGCGATGCGCGCGATCCGCGACGGCCGGCTGCCGCCGCCGCCAATGGCCAAGCTGATCGGCTTCCGCATGGCGGTGGTCGAGCCGGAGCGGATCGTGATGGAACTCGAGCCGCATGAGAGCCTGGAGAACACCATCGGCCTGCTGCACGGCGCGACCGCCGCGGCGCTGCTCGATACCGCGATGGGCTGTGCGATCTCGACGGTGCTGCCGGCCGGGCAGACTTCGGTGACGCTCGACCTCAAGCTGACCTATCTGCGGCCGCTCTCGTCGCGCTCCGGAACCATCTCGGCCGAGGGCAAGGTGATCAAGCTCGGCCGCCAGACCAGCTATACTGAAGGCTTCGTCCGCGACGGCAGGGGCAATCTTGCGGTGCACGCGACCGCGACATTTTCCATGCTCGGCGGGGAACCCAAGACTCTGGGCAACAGTCGGGACCAGACACCGAATGAGACGAAATAAATGCAGCATCGCGGGCACAAATCTGCTATTATATGATTAGAAACATTCCATGAGAGCGGCATGCGCTATTCGAAAGAGCACAAGCAGGAGACCCACGCGCGGATCGTGAAGAAGGCCGCGACGCGGCTGCGCGAGCGGGGCGCCCACGGCATCGGCGTCGCCGACCTGATGAAGGACGCCGGGCTGACCCATGGCGGCTTCTACGCGCATTTCGATTCGCGCGAGGCGCTGGTGATCGAGGCCTTCAGCTACGCGATGGACCGCGCCATCGAGCGCTGGCGCAAGGTCGCGGCGGACATACCGCTGGAGAAGCGGCTGTCGACCATCATCGACGGCTATCTGTCGGCGGCTCATCGCGACGATCCCGGCCAGGGCTGCGCGATCCCGGCGCTCGGCGCCGAGATCGCCCGCGAGAGCCCGAAGACCCGCAAGGCGTTTGCCCTCAAGCTCGACCAGATGATCGACATGATCGCCGACCAGATCCCCGACGTGCCGCGCAAGGCCGCGCGCAAGCAGGCGATGGCTACGCTGGCGACCATGATGGGCACCATCGTGATGTCGCGAATCTCGGGTAGCGGCGAAATGTCCGACGAGATATTGGCCGCCGGCCGCGAGGCGGCGATGGGCCGGGCGGCGGCGGCGAAGGCGCCGGCGAAGAAGAAGGTGAATTAGGCAATCTGCTTCCCCAGCGTCGGCCCGGCGAAGGCCGGGACCGATAACCACGAATGCCAGCTGTGAGTCTCGCTGGGGCCACGATCCCGTCAACAACACGATCCTGTGGTTATGGGTCCCGGCCTTCGCCGGGACGACGAAGAGATTAGACCCCCTGAACAGCGCGCGCTCGGCTTCTAGTGTCTCGTAGATGCAGTCACCGCGTGGACGCGGGTGAGGCCGCGGACTCACGATCAGTCCGGAAGCCCAGCTTCGCGAAGACCCTTGGCAAAAAGGGCACCATCCTCCACGCGGCGAAATGGTGCCAGATCTTCCAGATTGGAGATGCGCAAATCGGGATTGCATTCGCGTGCACGCGCGATGCTCTTCTGTGCCAGTTCGAGGCGTCCGGTTAGCGCATTGCTTGCTGCGAAGACGCAGATTGCCAGCAGGAAATCCGGATTGTCGCGCAATGCCTTTTCGGCCCCTGACGACGCCAGATCATAGCGGCCCGAGAGAAAATGAGCATACGACATGGCTCCGTGCATTGCGTACATAGACGGATCGAGCGGGCTCAGGCGCATGGCACGCGCAGCGTAGTCAAGTGCGAGGTCGGGCTCACCTCTAAAAGCTCTCACCCAGGCACCAAGATTCCAAGCGTGCGCCAGGTTCGGATTGATCGCCAGTCCGCGATCCACGAAAGCAATCGCATCATCGAACTCATGGGCGATGAAGGCGAGGACATATGCACCCATGCACATCGCTGCCGGGTCATCTGCTCCCAGATGCACTGCTTTCCAGCCTAGTCTTGTAGCTTCGGCACTTTCCTGCGCACGATCGATCATCCAGCGACGGGCTTTGCGCTGGATATAGCACCATCCGGCCATGCCATAGGCGCACGCCAGACCGGGGTCGAGTTCGATCGCCTTGCAAAAGAGCTGGAGTGCTTCGCTGTTCGCTTCCCTGGTCCACCGGCGAACGCTCGCCAACCCACGCAGGTAATAGTCGTATGCATCCAGGTTCTCGGTCGGCTTGCGCCTGGCTCGCCTGATTTCCTCGCGCTGCAGCATGGGCGCGATTGCACCCACGACGGTAGAGGTCACCTGGTCCTGCAGATCGAAGATATCTTCGAGCCCACCATCAAAGCGGTCAGCCCAGAGATGCGCACCGGTTTCGGCATCGATCAGCTGACCGGCGATGCGAATGCGATTTCCGGCCTTGCGCACGCTACCTTCGAGGACATAGCGCACCGCGAGTTCGCGGCCGACCTGCTTGATGTCCACGGGCCGGCCCTTGTAGGTGAAACTCGAATTGCGCGCGATCACGAGCAGCCAGCGAAACCGCGACAGTGCCATCGTGATATCTTCCACGACGCCATCGGCGAAATACTCCTGCTCCGGGTCAGCACTCAGGTTCTGGAAGGGCAGCACGGCAATCGAAGGCTTGTCGGGGAGCGCGACGGTTGGCTTCGGCAGTTCCAGCTCAGCGTCGGCTGTTGCCGCGCTTGCTGGCCCCAGATCTTCCCGGACCGCACCGACGAACCGGAAACCTTTGCGCGGCAGTGTCTTGATCAGGCGCTGCTGTTCGCCGGAATCACCGATGGCGCTGCGCGCGACATTGAGGCGTGTGGTCAGCGCTGCGTCGGACACGCTGCGCCCGTTCCAGATGGCTTCGATGACGTCGTCCTTGCTGACGACGCGCTCCCTGTTGCGGATCAGAAAGTCGAGCAGGTCGAATGCCTGTGGCGTGACGGAGACCACCTCCGCCCCGCGATGCAACTCGCGCCGGTCAGTGTCGAGTGCGTACTCCTCGAAGAGATAGCGCAAGCTGCGAATCCCTTGGGTGTGCCTCCGATGATCGTCACGAGGCGCCTTGGCACCGCCTGGAGCGCCAAGAATAAGCCGCCGGTGAGGAAAATGTAAGCCGCCTGTGAAGCGCGTGCGCTCATGCCGCGGCACCTTGTCCGGATTGAGAGAACGTATCCCGGAGGTGCTGCAATGAGCACGACCTACAGTCCAACGCGTTCAGCCCGGACGACCGCATCGACGCCGCGTGGGCGCGGCGCCTTCAGGAGTTTTTGGGATGCAATCCAGGAATGGCGCAAATGGGAGCGGCTGCGCGCCGATCTCGGCAGTTTGAGCGATCGGGAGCTCGTCGATATCGGGATTTCCCGTGGCGAGATCGACTACGTCGCCGCGAACCGGGATACCGACCCGCGCGGCATCCGACCCGCCTGACGATGTCGATATCCGGCAGCGGCCGGAATTGGACACAACCAGGCGTCTCCTGGCGCAGATGCCCGCCCTGAACGGTCGGTTACGCTTTCCGCCTATGCTCCCGCCGCTGGCGAGCCGGCTATCCGGCGGCCCGCGCCCAGTTGATGAACGCCCTGATCAAGTCCGTCTTCGGGTGTCCTGCGCGGTGCACGATGTAGAATCCGTAACCCGGCAGCTTGATCCGGGAGACCCGCACCAGCTTGCCGTTTGCGAGCTCGGGACCGATCAGGACGGTGCTGCAGATCGCCGCACCCTGGCCGGCGATCGTGGCCTCGATCGCATGCAGCTCCTCGCGAAAGCTCAGACTTGGCAGCGCCGTGAAATCGGGCGCGGAGCGATGGCGCCGGCTGGCGACGCGTTGCCAGTGCTGCCAGCGCGGCGCATCAAGATCGGTCGGTGGCCATTCGGCTTCGATCAGGGGAAATCGCGCCAGCTCCGCTGGGCTCAACGGTCGCTTGAGGTCGCCGACCAGCCGGGGACTGGCGACGACGTAGAATTCGTCGCGAAACAGCTCGATCGCGGGGCGGCCCGGCGGCGCCTTGCGGGCGTAGCGAACGGCAATGTCGGCCTCTCCGCTATCGAGATCGAGCACCGTGTCAGTGCCGATGATGTCGAGCTTCAGGCGTGGATAGGCGTGCCGCCAGTCAGGCAATCGCGGCACTAGCCACCGTGCGGTGAATGCGTTGGTCGCGGTCAGGCGGAGCCGTCCGCTTGTGCCGCCGCTTCGTATCCCGCTCAGCGCCTCGGCGAAGGTTTCGAAGCCGTCGCGAACTACGGGGAACAGCTGTTGTCCGGCGCGCGTGAGCGCCAGCGGCCGCGGCCGGCGGCGGAACAGCGACTGGCCGCAGTGACGCTCCAGCAATTTCAGCTGGTGGCTGATTGCGGTTGGCGTGACGCCCAACTCGGCCGCGGCCAGCTTGAAACTGAGGTGGCGGGCGGCGGCCTCGAACGCGCGCAGTTCGGTCAGCGGCGGCAATTTGCGCATGCGGCATTGTAGATGAATTCAGTTCACCTGCACCTGAATTCTTCGGATTTGCCGTGGCAGTTCCTGCTTTCTAGTACCTACTGTTCTTAAAGCGTGAGTCGTGATTCAAGGTCGGGATGATACCCGAAGCAAGAGAAGTCCACCTTTCGAGGAAAGATCGCAAGGTGCTTGAGGCGTGTTGCCGCTCCCCGGTGACGTTGCAGCGCGATTTGAAGCGGGCGCGGATAGTTCTGTTGGCGGCGGATGGACGCAGCACTCGGTCGATCGCCAAGGAAGTTGGGGTCCAGCCGCGGATTGTCAGCCTTTGGCGGCATCGCTATGCCGACCAAGGCCTTGAAGGGCTGCAAGACAAGCCGCGACCGGGCAAGCAGCCAATCTATACGAAGGCCACCGACAAGCGGATTCTGAAGCTGCTGGACAAGCCGCCGCCGGACGGGTTCGCACGCTGGACCGGGCCCCTGCTGGCCGGGGCGCTGGGCGATGTTGACGTCCAATATGTCTGGCGGTTCCTGCGCAGCCACAAGATTGACCTCGCGGCTCGTAAGTCCTGGTGTGAGAGCAACGACCCGAACTTTACGGCCAAAGCCGCCGATGTTGTCGGCCTCTATGTCGCCCCGCCCGCGAAGGCCATTGTGCTGTGCGTGGACGAGAAGCCCTCGATCCAGGCTTTGGAGCGAGCGCAGGGTTATCTGAAGTTGCCCAATGGCCGCGCCTTGACCGGCCAGAGCCACGATTACAAGCGGCATGGCACCACAACATTGTTTGCGGCGCTCGAAGTCGCCACCGGAAAGATCATCGCGGCGCATTCAAAACGCCGACGCCGCGTCGAGTTTCTCGACTTCATGAACAGCGTCACCGCGGCTTTTCCGAACCGGAAGCTTCACGTCATCCTCGACAACCTCAACACCCACAAGAAGAACGAGCATTGGCTCAAGGCCCACCCCAACGTGCAATTTCATTTCACGCCGACAAGTGCGTCTTGGCTCAATCAGGTCGAGGTATGGTTTTCGATCTTGCAGGGGCAGTCGCTCAGCGGCACCTCCTTCACAAGCCTCACGCAGCTTCAGGAGCACATCGATGCCTACGTCAACGCATACAACGACAGAGCCGAGCCCTTCGTCTGGACCAAGAAAAAGGTCCGTCAACGCCGTTTCAAAGGCCGCCGTATCACTCAGCTCTGATTCTGGGTACTAGCCCGTCCTATTCGTGAGAGTGCGTTTTTTAGTCCGCTTGATGTGGCCGCACATCTGCTCTGACGAGGCGCGCGGGATTGCCTTCGGCTTTTCACCGCCTGACCGACCCGTACTTTGCAACGCGCTTGAGGTGTAGGTTGGGCGAACGGGGGGCGGATGCCCCGCCGGTCAAGGACCGAGCGGCAGCAGCGCGCCTGGCAAGCCGCGGATCAGGTCGGCTTCGGGACATGCCGCGGCAAACGCAAGGCGAATGCGGCTCGTGGTCTCGACGACACGGGCAGCGAGTTTCAAGAGACGAAGACGCAGCGTCGCGAACTCGGCTGTGGCCAATTCCCGGGCTTTGGGAATCGCGTCGCGCACGGTCAGCATCAGCCAATAAGCGGCGGTGTGGAGAACGAGGCGGACTTGATTGGCGAGCGCCGAACGGCAGCTGGTGCGATCGGAGGCGAGCTGTGTCTTATGCAGCTTGATCAGATTCTCGGCTTGGCCGCGCGCGCAATACAGGCTGTCGTAGATCCACTCGGCCGAGCCGACATCGAGGCTGGTGACGACGAAACGGATGTCGAGGCCGAGCATCGTCGCCTCAATACGGGCGACGGTACGCCGTTCGCGATCCCAGGACTTGGCCTTGTGGCGCGTCTCGGTATAGCCACGCAGAACCGGCAGGTTCTCGATGGCGCGTCGCGTGCGGATGTCGTCGGCGGCCTCGTCGAGTTTTCTGGCGAGCGGCTTGGTGCCGGACAGACCGAAGATGTAGTCGATGCCGTTGGTCTCGCACCACGCCATGGCCTCCGGCCGGGCATAGTGCCCGTCGCCACGGAACGTAATTCGCGTGTTGTGCCACCGCGTCCGGATATGCCGGATCAGGCGGCGCAGATGGGCACGCACCTCGACGCCGCCCGGCGTCTTGCCGGGCCGCAACACGACCGCCACGGGCCGGCTCTTCTCCGTGTCGTAGACGTGGATCGGCAGGAAGCAGCGTTCGTCATAATGAGCGTTGAACAGCGAGAGCTGCTGATGGCCGTGGACGACATCGCAGGTATCATCGATGTCGAGCGTGACGGATGCCGGCTCGCGCGGGTAGCTATCCATCCATGCGTCGACCAAAGTGTAGGTCAGTCGGATCACGTCGCGCAGGCGCGGAGCATTCTCCAGCCGCGACAGCGTCGGTTGGGAACACAGATCGCGACCCGTGTCCGGCAGCCGTCCGCAGGCCAGCTTGAATGCGGGATCGGACCGCAGATGATCGAGGTCGTCGGCGTCCTCGTAGCCGCAGCAGATCGCGAACATGCGCGCGCGGAACATATCGACAAGGCTGTGCACGACCCGCGTCGGATCGCGCCGATCCGGGAACACCCGGGCCAAATTGTCGGCCAAGCCGAGACGCCGCTCGGCCATCGCCAGAAGCATCACGCCCCCGTTCGAGGTCAGCCGACCGCCATCGAAGGCAGCTGTGACTTTCTTGGCGTGAACGGCTGGAAACGAGAAGGGCAGAATCGTATCGTCGGTCATGGCGGGCGTGGCGTTCGCGGTTGAGGTGATGGGGTTGGCTTCGCAACCGAATCCTACGCCGCATCAGCGCTTTACACCACGCTCGCCAGCCTCTCAGGCGCACTCTGACGAATAAGACGGGCTAGACTGCCTGTCGCGCGTGATGGAGGTGTCCATGCTGATGACGGCTCACACCGGTGTGTCGGATTATCTGGCAGCCGTGCAACGGCTCGTGCCTCTCATCGACGAGCATCGAGGAAGCTTCGATACGGAGCGCCGGATTCCCGACGCGGTGTTCATCGCGCTGGCCGAGGCCGGACTATTCCGCCTTTATCTGCCGAAGGTGCTGGGCGGGCCCGAGCTGTCGCCGTTCGATTTCATGAGCGTCGTCGAAGCCGCTTGCGCGCTTGACGGTTCGGTCGGCTGGCTGGTTGGCAATGGCGCGGGAATGAGCCGGATCGGAGGGTATCTGCCGGAAACAGTGGTTCGCGACTGGTTCGCCGACCCTCACACGTTCATTGCCAGCGCGACCGGAGCCGTCGGCGTGGCGGAACGTGTGGCCGGAGGCTATCGCGTCAGCGGGCGGTGGCCGTTCGGCAGCGGCGCCCATCACGCCACAAGGTTCATGGGACTGGCCAACGTCAAGGCCGCCGACGGTGAGAGCGAACCGCCATTGTGCTGCTATTTCGCGAAGTGCGATGTCACCATTCACGACAACTGGTTCGTTTCCGGTCTGCGCGCCACCGGCAGCTGCGATTTTGAAGTCCGCGACGTCTTTGTCTCCGCCGACCACACGCATCCGTTGGTCGACTTCAAGCCGACGCAGCCGGGTTTGATCTACCGCTTGCCCGGCCTGTCGGCGTTTGCATCGACCATCTCGGCCGTTCCACTCGGGATCGCGCGGGGGGCGATCGACGCATTTATTGCGCTTGCCGGCCGGAAGGCGCGACTAGGGAGCACTCTGTTGCTGCGCGAGAGTGAACTCGTTCAGGCGATGGTGGGGCGTGCGGAAACGGCACTGCACGCCGCGCGTGCCTTGCTGGTGGATGCAATGGCGGAGCTCATGATGGCAACCGATGTCGGCGGGGATCGTCTCTTGCAGGCGCGCGCCGCGTTTCGAGCGGCCTGCAGCAATGCAACCGAATGCGCGCTGCAGATTGTCGATAGCATCGCGGCCAACGCCGGCACCGCGGCCATCTTCGAGTCCGGAAAGTTGGAGCGTGCGGTTCGCGACGTCCAGGCGGCGGCCAAGCATGTGGCGGTAAGTCCGAACAACTACACCATCGTCGGGCGGCTTGCGCTGGGGCTCGAACCCGGCACCACGCGCGTCTGACCATCAGGCGTCAGCGCGTCGGAAAGGCCCGCTGAACAGCGCGCGCTCGGTTTCCACCGTCTCGTAGATGTAATCCGCCACCGCGCGGATGCGGGCGAGGTCCTTGCTGTCGGCGTGCATCAGAAGCCAGAAGGTGCGGGAGATCCGCACCTCGTCCGGCAGCACCGGCGCCAACTCGGGGTGGGCGGTCGCCATGAAGTGCGGCAGCACGGCGATGCCGAAGCCGGCGATGGTGGCGTTGAGCTGCGCGATCAGATTGGCGCTGCGGAATTTTGCCGAGATTTTCGGCGAGACCTGCGGCAGATAGTCCAGCTCCGGCGTGAACAACAGCTCCTCGATGTAGCCGACGAAGCGGTGCTGCGGCAGGTCGGCGCGCGCGGCAATCCTTGGCGCCTGCGCGAGATAGGTAGGTGCGGCATAAAGCCCGAGCGTGTAGTCCAAGAGTTTGCGGCCGACGATGCGGCCTTCCTTCGGCATGGTCAGGCTGATCGCGATGTCGGCCTCGCGCTTGGAGAGCGAGAACAGCCGCGCGGTGGCAACGAGCTGCAGATCGAGGTCGGGATACCGCTCGGTGAACTTGACCAGCCGTGAGGCCAGGAAGTGGCTGCCGAAGCCGTCGGGCGCGCCGATCCGCACCGTGCCGGTGAGATGCGCGCGCGAGCCGCCGACCGCCTCCTGGTTGGCGACGATGGTCGATTCCATCGCCTCGGCGCTGTCGGCGACGCGCTGGCCGGCCTCTGTCAGCAGATAGCCGGTCTTGCGGCGATCAAACAGTTTTGCGGAGAGGTGGCGCTCCAGCCGGTCGACACGCCGGATCACTGTGGCATGATCGACGCCGAGCTGCTTGGCGGCAGCCGAAACCGACCCGCCGCGCACGATCGCCAGCACGAAGCGGAAGTCGTCCCAGTCGATCGCGTCGCCGCCTTGATCCTGCATTTCCGCACATCTATGGTGCAATTTATCGGACTTGAATCCTATAAAATGCAGGGTCATTAGGGTTTGTAAAGCGATCTCGCCGCCGGCCGCGGCGATTCAGGTCTCCAAGGGAGGATATTCATGCGCTCGATCGGACATTTCATCGGTGGCAAGGAGGTCAAGGGCACATCGGGCCGCACGGCCGACGTCTTCGAGCCGATGACCGGCGAGGTCCAGGCCAAGGTGGCGCTGGCCTCCAAGGCGGAAGTCCGCGCCGCGGTCGAGAACGCCAAGGCAGCGCAGCCCGAGTGGGCCGCCACCAATCCGCAGCGCCGCGCGCGCGTCATGATGAAATTCGTCGAACTGGTGCAGCGCGACTACGACAAGCTCGCCGAGCTATTGGCACGCGAGCACGGCAAGACGGTTCCCGATGCCAAGGGTGACATCCAGCGCGGCCTCGAGGTCGCCGAGTTCGCTTGCGGCATCCCGCATCTGATGAAGGGCGAGTACACCGAAGGCGCCGGCCCCGGCATCGACATCTATTCGATGCGGCAGCCGCTCGGTGTCGTCGCAGGCATCACGCCGTTCAACTTCCCGGCGATGATCCCGATGTGGAAGTTTGCGCCGGCGATCGCCTGCGGCAATGCGTTCATCCTCAAGCCCTCCGAGCGCGATCCCGGCGTGCCGATGAAACTCGCCGAGCTGATGATGGAGGCGGGCCTGCCGGCCGGCATCCTCAACGTCGTCAACGGCGACAAGGAAGCGGTCGACGGCATCCTCGACGATCCCGACATCAAGGCGGTCGGCTTCGTCGGCTCGACCCCGATCGCGCAATACATCTACGAGCGCGCCGCGCAGACCGGCAAGCGTTGCCAGTGTTTTGGCGGCGCCAAGAACCACGCCATCATCATGCCCGACGCCGACATGGACCAGACCGTCGATGCGCTGATCGGCGCCGGCTACGGCTCGGCCGGCGAGCGCTGCATGGCGGTGTCGGTTGCCGTCCCGGTCGGCAAGACCACTGCCGACCGTCTGATGGAAAAGCTGATCCCGCGCGTCGAGTCGCTCAAGATCGGCACCTCGGTCGATCCGTCGGCCGATTACGGTCCGCTGGTGACCCGCGAGGCGGTCGAGAAGGTCAAGAGCTACATCGACATCGGCATCAAGGAAGGCGCGACGCTCGCCGTCGACGGCCGCGGCTTCAAGATGCAGGGCTACGAGAAGGGCTTCTATCTCGGCGGTTCGCTGTTCGACAACGTCACCAAGGACATGCGGATCTACAAGGAGGAGATCTTTGGGCCGGTGCTCTCGGTGGTGCGCGCGCACGACTATCAGGAGGCGCTGGCGCTGCCGTCGGAGCATGACTACGGCAACGGCGTTGCGATCTTCACCCGCGACGGCGACACCGCGCGCGACTTCGCGGCCAAGGTCAATGTCGGCATGGTCGGCGTCAACGTGCCGATCCCGGTGCCGATCGCCTACTACACCTTCGGCGGCTGGAAGAAGTCGGGCTTCGGCGATCTCAACCAGCACGGTCCGGACTCGGTCCGCTTCTACACCAAGACCAAGACGGTGACCTCGCGCTGGCCGTCCGGCGTCAAGGATGGTGCGGAGTTCTCGATCCCGACGATGAAGTAGGTCCTTTCAGGGCGAGGCAAAGATGCAGTTCGCTCTCAACGAGGACCAGATCGCGGTTCGCGACATGGCGCGGGCGTTTGCGGCGGAGAAGATCGCGCCGCACGCGCTCGAATGGGACGAGAAGAAGCACTTTCCTGTTGACGTGATGCGCGAGGCCGCCGGCCTCGGCATCGGCGGCATCTATATCAAGGACGATGTCGGCGGCTCGGCGATGACGCGGTTTGACGCCGCGCTGATCTTCGAGGCGCTTGCGACGGGTTGCCCGACCACGTCGGCCTTTATCTCGATCCACAACATGGCGTCCTGGATGATCGATGCCTATGGCAACGACACCCAGCGCCATAAGTGGCTGCCGAAGCTCTGCACCATGGAGCTGATCGCCAGCTACTGCCTGACCGAGCCGGGCGCCGGCTCCGACGCGGCCGCGTTGCGCACCCGTGCGGTGCGCGACGGCGATCATTACGTGCTCAACGGCCAGAAGCAGTTCATCTCCGGCGCCGGCTCGACCGACCTGCTGGTGGCGATGGTGCGGACCGGCGGCGATGGTCCGGGCGGCGTCTCGACTGTTGTCATCGACGGCAAGACGCCGGGCGTATCGTTCGGCGCCAACGAGCGCAAGATGGGCTGGAATGCGCAGCCGACCCGCGCTGTCGTGTTCGAGAACGTGCGCGTGCCGGTCGCGAACCGGCTCGGCGAGGAGGGCATCGGCTTCAAGATCGCGATGGCCGGCCTCGACGGCGGCCGGCTCAACATCGCGGCGTGCTCGCTCGGCGGTGCGCAGTCAGCACTCGACAAGGCGCTGGCCTACATGAAGGACCGCAAGGCGTTCGGCAAACGCCTCGACGAATTCCAGGCGCTGCAGTTCAAGATCGCCGACATGGCGACCGAATTGGAGGCCGCACGCACCTTCCTGTGGCGCGCCGCGGCGGCGCTCGACCGCAAGGACCCGGATGCCTCCATGCTCTGTGCAATGGCAAAACGGTTCGGCACCGATGTCGGCTTCGAGGTCGCCAACCAGGCGCTACAGTTGCATGGCGGCTACGGCTACCTCAGCGAATACGGCGTCGAGAAGATCGTGCGCGATCTGCGCGTGCACCAGATCCTCGAAGGCACCAATGAAATCATGCGGCTGATCGTGTCGCGCAAGCTGATCGAGGGCGCGCGATGAATGATGCGGCTTCTGCCGAAGGCGATCTGATCGCGCGCAGGGAGGGATCGGCCGGCATCATCCGGCTCAACCGGCCGAAGGCGATCAATGCCGTGACGCTGGAGATGTTCCACGACATCGACAGGGCGCTCGACCTGTTCGAAGCCGATCCTGATGTCGCGGTCATTTTGCTGGAAGGCGCCGGCGAGCGCGGCCTGTGCGCCGGCGGCGATATCCGCGCGCTCTGGGAAAGCTCCAAGGTCAAGGGTGACCTCGGCAAGATCCTGTGGCGCGACGAGTACATCCTCAACGCACGGATCAAGACATTCCCAAAACCCTATGTCGCCTTCATGGACGGCATCGTGATGGGCGGCGGCGTCGGCCTGTCGGCGCACAGCCGCCACCGCGTGGTGACGGAGCGAACCAAGCTCGCGATGCCTGAGGTTGGTCTCGGCTTCTTCCCCGATGTCGGCGGCACCTATCTGCTGTCGCGTTCACCCGGCGAGGTCGGCACCTATTTTGGGCTGACCGGCACCACCATGAATGGTCCGGACGCGATCTACGCGAAGTTCGCCGACGCGGTGGTGCCGAGCGCCAAGCTCCCCGCGTTGCGCGAGGCGCTGACCAAGATTGCTCCGGGCACGACATCCACCGAGATCGATCGCCTGATCGCAGGCTTCGCCACCGGCGAGACATCCGGCCCTGTTGCCGCAATGCAGGCCAAAATCGACGGATGGTTCGCGTGCGCGCGGATGGAAGACATCATTGACGCGCTGAAAGCCGATGGATCGGACCTGGCGCAGGCAACCTTGAAGACGCTGGCTGAGAAGTCGCCGCGCGGCATGGTGGTAACGCTGAAGCTGCTGCGGCTGGCACGGGCGGCCGCGACGCTGGAAGAGTGCCTGGTGCGCGAATATCGCGCGGCGCTCGAGGTGTTCGCCAGCGACGATTTCCGCGAGGGTGTGCGCGCCGCCGTGATCGACAAGGACCGCAATCCGAAATGGTCGCCCACCCGGATCGAGGATGTGACGCCGGAGATGGTTGCACCGTATTTCGCCGAGATCGGCGCCGACGAACTGAAATTTCCTGACAGCAAATAGAAACGTCGCAAGCGGAGGACTTCCCATGGCAAACGTCGCATTCATCGGGCTCGGCAATATGGGCGGGCCGATGGCGGCCAATCTGGTCAAGGCCGGCCACAAGGTCACCGCGTTCGATCTGGTCGCGGCCTCTCGCGATCAGGCGAGGCACGACGGTGCCGCGATCGCCGAGAGCGGCGTTGCTGCCGTGAAGGGCGCCGATGTCGTCATCACCATGTTGCCGGCCGGCAAGCACGTGCTCGGCGTCTGGAACGAGGTGCTTCCGTCGATGGCCAAGGGTGCGCTGATCATCGACTGCTCGACCATCGACGTCGAGAGTGCCAAGCAGGCGCATGCGCTGGCCGCCAAGCATGGCATGGCCTCGGTCGATGCGCCGGTCTCCGGCGGCACCGGCGGCGCCAAGGGCGGGACGCTGACCTTCATGTGCGGCGGCGAGGCGAAGGCCTTTGCGGCGGCCCAGCCGATGCTGGCCAACATGGGCAAGAAGATCGTGCATTGCGGCGGCGGCGGCGCAGGGCAGGCGGCCAAGATCTGCAACAACATGATCCTCGGCATTTCCATGATCGCGGTCGGCGAGGCCTTCGTGCTGGCCGAAAAGCTCGGCCTGTCGCACCAGGCGCTGTTCGACGTCGCCTCGACCTCGTCGGGGCAGTGCTGGTCGCTGACGACCTATTGCCCGGTTCCCGGCCCGGTGCCGACCTCGCCGGCCAACAACGACTACAAGCCGGGTTTCGCCTCCAACCTGATGGTCAAGGACCTCACGCTGGCCCAGGACGCCGCCAATGCCGCCGGCGCGGTGACGCCGCTCGGCAAGCATGCGCAGGAACTCTACAAGACCTTCGACGCGTCGGGCCATGGCGGGGTCGACTTTTCCGGAATTATCCAGCACGTTCGCAGCCTCGCTGGGAAGTAATGTTAATCGCGTCATCCTGAGGTGCGAGCGCCAGCGAGCCTCGAAGGATGCGGTGCCCGTGACCCATCCTTCGAGACGCCGCGCAAGGGCGCGGCTCCTCAGGATGACGCCAGAAGACGTGGTGAAGCCGGATGACCACATTTCAGGACGCACGCGCCTTTCTGCTCAAGCACCGCACCGACTACGACACGGCGGTGAGGGATTTTCGCTGGCCGGATCCGGTGCCGTTCAACTGGGCGCTGGACTGGTTCGATGCCGAGCTGGCGAAATCACCTGACAGCCGCGATCGGCCGGCGCTGTGGATCGTCGATGCCGCCAGCGGCAAAGAAACCAAGCTTTCCTTTGCCGCGCTGTCGCGCCGCTCGAACCAGGTGGCGAATTTCCTGCGCGCGCAGGGGTTGAAGCGCGGCGATCATCTGTTGCTGCTGCTCGGCAACGTTGTGCCGCTGTGGGAGACCATGCTGGCGGCGATGAAGCTGGGCGTCGTCGTGATCCCGGCGACCACGCTATTGACCGCGGATGAATTGCGCGACCGGCTGGATCGCGGCCGGGCCAAGGCGGTGGTTGCGACGCAGGATCAGGTCGCGAAGTTCGCGGGCCTCGGCAGCGACAAATTGGTGCGCATCGTGGTCGGTGCGGCGCAGACCCAGGAGGGCTGGCTGCCGTTCGAGGACGCCGCGAAGGCGCCCGAAGCCTTCACGCCCGATGGCCCGACCAAGGCCGACGACCCCATGCTGCTGTATTTCACCTCGGGCACCACGGCAAAGCCAAAGTTGGTGCGGCACAGCCAGCGCAGCTATCCGGTCGGCCATCTCTCGACCATGTACTGGATCGGCCTGCAGCCCGGCGACGTCCATCTCAACATCTCGTCGCCCGGCTGGGCCAAGCATGCCTGGAGCTGCTTCTTCGCACCGTGGAATGCCGGCGCGACGATCTTCATCGCCAACCAGCCACGCTTCGAGGCGAAAGGACTGCTCGCGACCATCGCCCGCTGTGGCGTCACCACGCTGTGCGCGCCGCCGACGGTGTGGCGGATGTTCATCCAGGAGCAACTGTCAGACTTCAAGGTGAGTCTGCGGGAAGTCTGCGGCGCCGGCGAGCCGCTCAACCCTGAGATCATCGACCAGGTCAAATCGGCTTGGGGGCTGACCATCCGCGACGGCTACGGCCAGACCGAGACCACGGCGCTCGCCGGCAACTCGCCGGGGCAGAAGGTCAAGGTCGGCTCGATGGGCCGGCCGCTGCCGGGCTATCGCGTGCAGGTCACCGACAATGACGGCCATGCCTCCAAGGAAGGCGAGGTGACGCTCCTGCTCGGCGCCGACAGGCCGGCGGGTCTGATGCAGGGCTATCAGGGCGACGACGGCAAGCTCGCCGGCGCCGACGGCGAGATCTATCGCAGCGGCGACGTCGTGTTCACCGATGACGAGGGCTATCTGACCTTCGTCGGCCGCACCGACGACGTCTTCAAATCCTCCGACTACCGGATCTCGCCGTTCGAGCTCGAAAGCGTGCTGCTGGAGCACGATGCGGTGGCGGAAGCCGCCGTGGTGCCGAGCCCGGACCCGATCCGGCTGGCGATCCCCAAGGCCTATGTGCTGCTGGTCTCAGGTGTCGAGCGCACGCCGGAGACCGCGCTGTCGATCTTCCAGCACCTGCATGCAAGGCTGGCGCCGTTCAAGCGCATCCGCAAGATCGAGCTGGTGACCGAGCTGCCGAAGACGATCTCCGGAAAAATCCGCCGGGTGCAGTTGCGCCGGCTCGAACATGACGATAATCGCAGCGATGCGTTGCGCGGAGCCGAGTTCCGCGAGGAAGAATTTCCGGAGCTGCAGAGAGTGCGGTCATCCGGATCGGAGAGCTAGCGAAATGAACGAAGTCTGGAAGAAGCCGCCGGTGTCGCTGGAAACCTACCAGGGCATGGTCGGCAAGGAGATCGGCGTGTCGTCGTGGCACCTGCTTGATCAGGGCCGTATCGACACCTATGCCGACGTGATCGAGGATCACCAGTTCATCCATGTCGATCCCGAGCGCGCCAAAAAGGAGACGGCCTTCGGCACCACCATCGCCCATGGCTTCCTGACGATGTCGCTGATGTCGATCATGTCCTACGAGGTGATGCCGGTGCTCGAGGGCACCGCGATGGGCGTCAATTACGGTTTCGACAAGCTGCGCTTCATCTCGCCGGTGCGCTCGGGCAAGCGCGTCCGCGGCCGCTTCGTGCTGGCGGAAGCCACGCTGCGCAAGCCGAAGGAACTGCTGTCGCGCACCAACGTCACGGTCGAGATCGAGGGCGAGGAGAAGCCCGCGCTGGTCGCCGACTGGCTCGGCCTGATCTATTTCAGCTGAGGGCGCCACGCCCGTCATGGCCGGGCTTGTCCTGGCCATCCACGTCTTTCTTGATGCCGAAACCAAAGACGTGGATGCCCGGGATAAACCCGGGGCATGACGAGTTTCCCAGGCGGTGCGCCGCTCGCCTAGCCCATGTAGCGCATTGACGGCGATGGTTCCTGGTGTCCATCATCCGCCCTTTAGGCGGTGCGGTCCCGGAGTGGCAGCCATGGTGCAGAACATCGTCGCCGGACTTGTTGTAATCGCTTTGATTGTGATTGGGGCGATTAGCTACGCCCAGGAGCATCATGAGTGCTGGAGCGGGCACCTGCTCAAAAGCTTGAAACCCTGCGGGTCGATGACGCCTTCCGTATAGCGCGCCCGGTGGCCGTCTTGGACGGTCCTGGCCGGGCTTGACCCGGCCATCCATCGCTGCTCAAAAGCTGCCAATATCTTGCTCGGTGTACCCTCTCCCCTTGTGGGAGAGGGTGGCTCGCGAAGCGAGCCGGGTGAGGGGTCTCTCTCCGCGAGCTCATCCGTGGAGAGAGACCCCTCATCCGGCGCTGCGCGCCACCTTCTCCCACAAGGGGAGAATTTGCAATTCCCACGCCCCCATACGCCTCCATACAAATCTCGCTAAACCATTGGCGGCGTTGTCATTTTCCACCATGAGTGCTATACGGTTCCCTCGGCTTACACGCCCGCTTTTGGGACAGTTCACGGGACAGAAAAGGACAGCAATTCAGATGGCACGCAAGGCAAAAGACTGCAAATTGGAGAGCCGCACCGCGCGGCTGACGAAGCTCGCGATCCGCTTCAAGACCTACACGGGGCCGACGCTCGCACGCGGCATCCAGCTCCTCTATCGCCGCAACAAAACGAATGGCACCTGGGTGGTGAAGGCCGCCGACGGTCACGGCTCATATTGGACAAAGGGCTTCGCGTTCGCCGATGATCTCGAGGACGCTGACGGCAAGACCATCCTGACCTTCTATCAGGCTTGCGATCGGGCAAAGGAGCTGGCGCGCGGCGGCGATGAAGCGGTGACGTCCGATGCCGCGCCAATCACCGTCGATGGTGCCCTGGCCGCTTATGAGCGCGATCTCGAAAAGCGCGGCGGCTCCAAATACAATGCCACGTATCCGCGCAAGCACCTGACCAGCGTGCTGCTGTCCAAGCCGGTGGCGCTCGTTGCCAAAAACGAGCTGAGCACATGGCACGATGGCCTGCGCACCAAGCTGGTGGATGGTTCGGTCAACCGCCTGTGCAAGGGCTTGCTCGCTGCGGTAAAGCTGGCGGCCAAGCATGATCGGCGGATCAAGAACCTGGAGGCCTGGCAGGACGGTCTCGAAGCCTTGCCCGATGCCCACGTCGCGCGCAATTTCCCGCTCGATGATGCCCAGGTCCGCGCGTTCGTGAACGGAGCCCTTGCCATCGATAGGAAGCTGGGCGACTTCGTTGACGTTCTGGCCGAGACCGGTGCCCGGCCGAGCCAGCCGACGCGGCTGCTGGTCGAGGACCTGCGCTGCGGCGCTAAGCCGAAACTGATGATGCCGAAGGGTGGCAAGGGTGGCTCCAAAAACCGGATGAAGCGCAAGCAGGAGCGTTATTCCGTGCCCATCAGTGTGGAGCTGGCCGAGAGGCTGGAGGCGGCCGCCAAGGGTCGCGCGCCGGATGCGCCGCTCCTGCTGCGGAGCGATGACCGGCCCTGGAGCGAGCGGCCGGCCGACGACTATCGCGATGACGTGACGGCGATCGTCACGAGCATCGGCGAGGACCCCACAAAGGTGACGATGTACGCCCTGCGGCATTCATCGATTGTTCGGATGCTGCTGAAGAACGTGCCGATCCGGCTGGTTGCCAGCCTGCACGATACGTCCTCCATCGAGATTGAACGCACCTACAGCAAGCACATCACCGAATATTCGGACGACATCGCGCGCGATGCGCTGCTGGCGCGTGAGGATGCCGACAACGTGGTCCCGTTGAAGAAGGCGGCGTAAAGGGGACACTCGATTGAAGTGCAAACGGCCCGCCGAGAGGCGGGCCGTTTTGCTTTTGCTGGCGTCCCGGCGGGCGCGGCTGATGTTATTGTCGTCTGCCATCCCTGACCTCCAGCAGTTCCTGCGCCCGCGCGAAGGCGGCTTTCTTGGTCATTCGGCCGTTGATTGCGCGTCGCCCGACGATGGGCGCGGTCTCGACCACCACGTCGTCGAACAGCACGATCCCGGCGGTGAAGTTGGGGGCGCGGATTTGGGCGAGGACTTCGGTGATCATCCCTCGTCTCGCATCTTGCGAAACAGTTCCTTCACGTCGTTGAGCCGCAGCGTGGTTTTGGCCGGCATGTAGTCGAGCAGGATGTGGCGCCACCGCGCTGCGATCTCGTCGCGCTGCAACTCGGTCGACGCGCTGAAATAGGCCGCCATATCGTTGAGGAATTTGCGCGCCACGTCGGGCGGGATGTCGGGAAACTTGGCGGGCATCATTGTTTTTGCTTTTTCAGCACGTCCATCGCCATCATGGCTAAGTCGAATGGCAGCCGGTCGCGCTGCTCTGGCGACATCTCGCCAAAGGTTTCATCCTTTCGCAGCTCGTCCATTGCCATCATCGTCACCAGGGTCATGTGAACGATGTCGCGGTGCATTTGGTAGTGCTTGCTGAGCTTCGGCTGGTTGGCGTACTCGGTCAGCAGCTCGCGACCGATGAGCTGTATGCCTGCTGGGTCGTTCGCCGTTGCAGCCTTGGCGAAGGCGTCGCGCAGCGCCTCGATGCGCTCATTCTTCTTGCTGGCCATGTGACCTCCTGCTCAAGCCACGTTGTACTGCTGCCGCTCCAGAGGCCTGTCCGGATCACCCCGGAAGAACGGGCTCCACCAGTACACGCCGGTTTTTCGAATTTTGAAATGGCCTCGCACGCGATGCAGCCCGGCCTCCTCGCGGGAGAGGAGCCCGGCCCGGAAGGCCCGCTGCTGGGCCTGCGAGAGCCGCAGGTGCGTGGTCCGGTAGGGGAGGAAGATCCGGCATTAGGTAGCAAACTCACCAAGCCACATATCGGTTGATCCTGCCTGCCCGGCTACTGTCCTCGCTGGTGGCGCTTGCACCATAACACCGGAGGGGTCCAATGAACGAATTTGTCTTGAACGGGCTGGTGAAGCGCCGGGCGACGCTGGCGGGCGATATCGAGAACACCCATGAAGCCCTGCGAAAGATGGTCCTAGACCTTGAGAGCCTAGGAGCCCGTCCAGATATGTTTTCGTGACGGGCATTTGTTGTAGAGTAGCAGGCTCAGGCTGCGTTTGCGAGGTTGAACAGCTTGAGGAGGTTATGGACGGTGCAGATCATTGTCCACTCGGCGCGCACTTTCTCGATGCCCCGCAACAGGAACTGGCGGAAGCCTCTTGCCTGTTTGATCTGTCCGAACACCGGCTCCACCACTTGCTTTCGCAATCGGTAGGGTGTTTCGAAGCCGCCATCGTCGATCTTCTTTCGCATGGCCTGTGTCAGCGGGCCGCCGACTTTTCCGTTCGCTACTGTCGGGTGTTTGGCGCGTCCGGGCGCGACATAGCCATCGATGCTGCGTGTGTCGAGCGCTTCGAGATTGGCTTCGCTGCAGTAGCCGGAATCCGCTGAGGCCTGCCGCGGCTTGCGGCCAAGATTGCTCTCGATGGCCTCGATCAGGGGCACCAACTGGCCCTGATCGCTGCCGTGCTGGGTCAGTTCTTGCGCGACAATGATCTGGGCATGTGCATCGACGGCCGCCTGGGCATTATAGGCCTGAACGAAGCCATCCTTCGACTTCATGATGCGGCTTTCCGGATCGGTGAAGTTGCGTTGCGCCTTGGGATTGGGTTCCTCCGATGGCAGCGCCGCCGGTTTGCCCGGCTTCTTGCGGCCTTCGGCCTGGCGCTGCTGTTCCTTTTCGGCCTCGATGCGGCGCTCTTCCTCCGCCGCCAGTTTGGCGTCCGCTTCCAGCGCCGCCATCGCTTGCTGGATCTTCGCCAGCCGTTTCTGCTTGTCGACGGTCCAGTCCGGCAGTTCGTCGCTGTTGCCGAAAGTCTCATCCTCCGAGGCATCCGCCGCCTCGGCGGCCGCCAGCATGCGAGCGACCTCGGCCTTCAATTCCGCCTCGCGCTTCTTCATGCGCTCATAACTCATCGCCTTGTGTTTCGACGCGTTCGCCTTGATCTTCGTACCATCCAGCGCGACATGACCGAGCTTGACCAGCCCGGCCGTCTCGCACAACTTCAGAACCTGCACGAATAGCGCGCCGAGCGCCTTCAAATGTCGCTTGCGAAAGTCGCTGATCGTCCGAAAATCCGGCGCATCCAGCGCCACGATCATCACAAAATCGTTCCGCTCCCGGCAGGCCTTGGCAATCCGACGCGACGAATACAGCCCACTCGCATAGCTATGCAGCAGCAGCGCCACCATCATCCGCGGATCAAACGGCGGCTGCCCAAGCCCGCTCACATAGCTGCCCATGATCTCCCTGAGATCGAGGCTCTCCCGCACCAGATCAACCATAAACCGCGAGACATGGCCTTTCGGCACGAAGTCCTGCACATTCGGCGGCAGAAGCAGCGTCTGATCGATGTTCCAAGGCCGAAAATACTTGCTCATCGCCCAATGTTGAATCAGACCCGACCAGATTTGAACAGCGACTATCCAGACAAGCTCCTAGCTAATCTCAAACCTTTGAGAAGCGCCTCCTTCGGCTCCCGGTCGATTAAGTTGACGATGCCCCGCTACCTCCAGCAGCACCCCAGACGCCATAGAATTGCAACCCATGGTGAGCTGGGTTTTCCTGTGCATCCGGGGAAAACGCCCTTGGTCAGCTTCTCGTCAGCCAAGCTGTCTATCCAAACAGGCTGCGCATTATGGACCTGATTGGAGGTGGAAGATGGCGGGCATTGTTGGGCCTTCAGGAGCCGACAGCGCATGGGGATCGAGCAGTTCGAGCCCGGAGCCCGGTCCCGCCCCTGGGGAAGGCGGGCAATCTTTCGACAGCGAATTGGAGCGGATGCGCTCCGGACCTCAAGATGGAATCGCGCTCATGAGTGAGCCACCCGCGTCCGGTGTGGCGGTCCGGATGCCCTCGAGTGGCGACGGAATCAAAGCAGCGAAGCAAAAAATGCGCAGCCTGCTTGAGGGTCTTGATGCTTCTAAAAATGCAGTCATGCAAGCCCGGGATCCGTCGGAGATGCAAGAGCGGATCGATCAAGTCGTCAAGGCAGGCTCGGAAGTTCTGGGCTATTACGCGAGCTTTCCCCCGGACATGGCGCGCGAGCTTCTTTCCGACGGTCAGGCTCGCCGAGTCCGCGCCGAAACTATCGCTGCGGGAGACGAATGCAACGCCGTGGCCGCCTGGATTGTCAAGGACCTGGAGGCGAACAGGAGCAAAGCAGCAGCCGTGCTCGGCCGGATGCGAGATGCCGGCGCTCCGCCCGGCCAGCTGGGCCGGGCGGTATCCAGCGTGGCGAAGCATTACGAAGCCTGCTTGGATTGGTGGGGAAAGAAGGTATTGCGCTCGGAGCGGATGCAGTCCGTCTATGCGGCCACCGCCAACTTGCCAAGCGCCACGTCCAAGATGCGGGAGGAGGACGAGGCCGCGCTACGCCAGCG
Source organism: Bradyrhizobium septentrionale (assembly GCF_011516645.4). Classification (NCBI taxonomy): domain Bacteria; kingdom Pseudomonadati; phylum Pseudomonadota; class Alphaproteobacteria; order Hyphomicrobiales; family Nitrobacteraceae; genus Bradyrhizobium; species Bradyrhizobium septentrionale. The sequence continues at coordinate 7,001,270 of NZ_CP088285.1, forward strand.
TACCGGCTGGGCACTTAATACGAAGTGCATGTACCTGGAATCGCGCATCGCTCTCGCGCGACTCTTGATCGAGTCGAAGGCGGCCACGTTCGGCCCAGCCGTGAACGACGCCCTCATGGGTGAGGACGGGCGGGTGCGACTGCTTGGGACCTTTATCACGGATTTTTTTCCGGCATTCAACTCGACTTCCGACGCCGTTCTGCGGGGAGCGGCGCTCGACGCAGACCACTGCACCGTTCTGGAAGGAGTCATGGAGCGGCTTTCGGAATTTGCCTCAGGGGTGCACGGCGTCGTTACCAGGCTAAGGGACGCCGGAACGGATGCCGACCTTCCATTGGAACTGTTGGGCCAGATCGCGGAAGGTGCATGGGTCACCGCGGACGACGTCACGCGTCTTTTGCACGTGCAGCCAAAGACGCCCGCCATGATTGAGCCGCCGGCCCGGACTGCCGTAGTGGTTGAGGGGGGTGCGGCGCGGAGGAAGGGGAAAGGCAAGCGCGCCCCGGCCGCAGGCGAGCGAAGTTCGGCGGCCGGGCTGCGCGAGCCGCAGCTCGCCACGCCCGACGCTGCCACGGCCCCAACAGGCAAGGTGATCGTACTCTCGGATTTGGGTACAAAGAAACTCGCGAGCGCGGAGGAGGCAGACGCGAGGGCGTCATCGTCGGCGACTGGGCACCTGGAGATATTGCAAGCTCCGCCCTCCAGGAAAGCACTGAGCGGATTACTCGAGCGAATGGACGAACTTTTGCAGTTCGATCTGCCGGCTCAGCAAAGCGCCGTCTCGCAAGCGCGCCAGATGAAGCCCGAGGACGCCGATCACGTCGTGGATCTCGTCGTTAAGCGACTGCAGACGCAGGCCTCCGAGATTGAGGCCAGTGTAGTCGCGCTGGAGGAGCCTCGCCGACGTGGCCTACTCACGCCTGCGCAAGTGCCGGAAGTGCATGACAAAATAACCCGGCTCAAGGCGATGTTGTCCGAGGTGCAGGGACAGGCGAACTCTTTGAAGACGCGAAAGGCGGCGATCACGATCGATTGCATGAAGACCTACGCGTTTCCGTCCCAGAAGTATCTTGAACAGTTGCGGGCGGCCGGGGAGCTGGCGTCTGTGAATCCACCGCGCGCCTTGAAGGGTGATCCGGGGACACTGTTCGAGATCAAGCTGCAGCCCAAGGCCCTGCGCAATGGCGCGATCCCAAGCCCGATGTGGGTGCACATCCATACCAAGCGGCCGGTACATGCCTGGCAGTTGGCAACGCTGAGCGATGCCGCGTTCGCCGCTTGCCACGTGAAGTCCAATGACCAGCGCGGCTACAATCAGGACTGGCAGAGCGCTCGAGCTGCGACGGGGCGCGAGAACGTCGTGATCCACCGCGGCAAGCTCACGCCGGCGTTCTGTAGGTCCTTGTTGCGCACCGCAGCTGGCAGCCAGCCGTGGTATCCCCTTCCCGAGGCGGAGCACGCGTCGATGCAGTTCGCGCGCCTCGGGATGTAGTTACCTGGGTGTCTCGCGCCGGAGCGCCGCTGTGGTGACACGATCAAGTGGCCGTTATCACCGAGAGGAAATCCCCGATGAGCTCGACGGCGCGAACTCCTCGAACAGATCGACAACGGGGTCCGATTGAAATTCGATCGGGAGCGTCGTGACCACGACTTCCTTTCGCTTGGCAGCTGAACCGTCAAATGCCGGCGATGTGTCGGCTCAAGTCCAGGCACATACGATCAGCGCTCCTGGCCTTCATCTTCGAAAGTGAGTACAGATGAACTTCGCTCAATGTATCGCGCGCGTCAACAAACGGATAGCGTGGACGCGCAAGATGCCTCTCCGGCCGACTCGTCGGCAGAGGCGGCGGCCTTTCAGCGGGCAGGCAGGAAGCAGCGTTCGTCATAATGAGCGTTGAACAGCGAGAGCTGCTGATGGCCGTGGACGACATCGCAGGTATCATCGATGTCGAGCGTGACGGATGCCGGCTCGCGCGGGTAGCTATCCATCCATGCGTCGACCAAAGTGTAGGTCAGTCGGATCACGTCGCGCAGGCGCGGAGCATTCTCCAGCCGCGACAGCGTCGGTTGGGAACACAGATCGCGACCCGTGTCCGGCAGCCGTCCGCAGGCCAGCTTGAATGCGGGATCGGACCGCAGATGATCGAGGTCGTCGGCGTCCTCGTAGCCGCAGCAGATCGCGAACATGCGCGCGCGGAACATATCGACAAGGCTGTGCACGACCCGCGTCGGATCGCGCCGATCCGGGAACACCCGGGCCAAATTGTCGGCCAAGCCGAGACGCCGCTCGGCCATCGCCAGAAGCATCACGCCCCCGTTCGAGGTCAGCCGACCGCCATCGAAGGCAGCTGTGACTTTCTTGGCGTGAACGGCTGGAAACGAGAAGGGCAGAATCGTATCATCGGTCATGGCGGGCGTGGTGTTCGCGGCTGAAGGTGATGGGGTGGCTTTGCAACCGAATCCTACGCCGCATCAGCGCTTTACACCACGCTCGCCAGCCTCTCAGGCGCCCTCTGACGAATAAGACGGGCTAGGAGCCCGTCCAGATATGTTTTCGTGACGGGCATTTGTTGTAGAGTAGCAGGCTCAGGCTGCGTTTGCGAGGTTGAACAGCTTGAGGAGGTTATGGACGGTGCAGATCATTGTCCACTCGGCGCGCACTTTCTCGATGCCCCGCAACAGGAACTGGCGGAAGCCTCTGCCTCGCGCAAAATGTCGTTTGTCGATTTGCTCGGCGCGATGCGGTCCCTTTCCGTCATGCGGCAATCCGGTGCTTGTGACCGTTCGCGCGAGCACGCCCGTTGACCTTCTTCGTCTTCGCCTTGTGCGCAGCCCGCCCGCGAGGCTTCTTCGGTCGGGGCTCGACCGCATTGAGCTTGGCCTGTCCCTGGTAGACCGTCACTTCGCCCAATCGCTCAAGATAATAGAGCTTCAGCTTGACCTGCTGTGACGATAGCCCGGTGTCGCGGACGAGCGCCGAGAGCGAGACCCATCTATCGAGCGCCAAATATTCCTTGATCTTGACCGCCCTGCTGCTGACCGGCTCGGGCGGCTGTGCCGGCGGCGGCGGTGGTGGCGCCTGGGCCGAGATCGTCTCGCGCATGTTGCCGACCATCTTGAACGTTCGCACCATCAGCTCGGTGAGGTCGGCGATCTCGCCGCGCATGGCGGCAATCTGATCGGGGATTGGGGTGACGGGCTGCGGCAGGTTGAGCGCCTTGGCCAGCTCAGGATGCTTCTTCGGCGGCTTCGGCTCTTCCTTCTTCATCACGTTGTCGGCGCGGAGGAGCCTGCGGACTTCGGCCCTGATGTTCATGCGATTGCGCCAGTCGCTGCCGGTCTTGGCGGTGGTGACGCATCGGAGTTCCTTTTCGGGGACCGCGCGCCACGTGATCTGGATGTGCCCGCCGTTGGTCTGTGTGACCTCCGGTTTTATGCCGTACTGCTTCAGCTCGTTCGTCGCGATTTCCACCAGCTCGTTGTTCATGCTTGCTCTTCCCTAAGCGTGGCCCTTGAAGTGCTGCTCAATCTTCCTCTCGCGCCAGTCCATGATCGCCCTGGCGCAGTTCTCGCTGCGCTTGATTGCGCGCAGCTCCCTTGCTCTTGGCTTGCGCAGGCCGCCGTGGTGGCCCTTGGCCATGACGTTCCACTCGCCGCAGTCGTCGCACAGCGACAGCTCGCCATCGCAGGGAAAGGGATCGGCTGCGTTGATGTCACCGAGAACCTCCAGACCATCGGTGTGGTATCCGCAATGCGGACACGTCGTCGGGTATTCGATCACTGCTTCCCCCATCCCTCTGGTATGCCGCCATGCCGTTCGACCAGGATTTGCTCGTTGATCGGGATCAGTTCGCGCATGGCCTTGACGAATGCCTCGATCAGCTCCTCGCGCAGCGCCGGGTGGTGCCCGGCGAAGAACATTCCGACCAGATCGATCAGTACCGCGCCCTGAACTTCGGGGCCTTGGCCTTGCAGGGCCAGCTCGCAGACCCGCGTTACCATCGTGATCCGGTCATGAAGCTGCATCTGGCTCGTCTTCCTCGGCCTCGGCGCTGTCCAAGATCACGTCGATCATGGCGACGAGCTGGATCAGCCGTGCCTGGGCCGCCTCGCTGTTTGGCTCGCGGTAGTCGATCATATGGACCAGGGCGTTGCCCATCTCGCGTGAACGGAATGGCGTGAGCGCGGCGACTAGCGCGTCGTGGTGATTGACCGCGCGCGCAATCGACATCGCGACATCGCGGGCGTCCTCACAGGCGAGTGTGATGACGCCATCGTCGCTCACGAGGCTCGCCGCCTTGTCGGTGGCCATGCCAAGCTTCAGCCGCTTCATTTCCCTTTTCTCCAGGCCACGAAGTGCGCGAACTCATGCCCCGTGCTGAAAGGTGGGGTGGTGCGCTCCCACTGCAGATATTCCTCCAGCGCGGCACGGTTGAGAAGGTAGTCATGGTCACGCTTTGTCAGTAGTCCAGCGTCGCGGAAGTTGTTGATGACCCTGTGCGCGGTCCCGCGCGCGATCCCGACCATCTCGGCATAGTGCTTCGGCGTCGCGTCGATCAGTAGCTCCTGCTCGTTGGTGCCCGCGAAGCGATCATAAAAGTTGGTGGCGATCCTCAGATGCGCGGAGTTGAGGAGGTTTCTCATCGCCTCGTTCAAGCTTCTTGTGGTCTTCGCCGCCCCGCGCGTGAAGAAACGGTTGAACGGCTGGTTCTCCTCCAGCAGCGTCGGGAATGTCGCGCGAGGAAATGCGATGTAGTCGCTTTCGGTGACCGCCGTCGCCGTGGTGGAATGGACCTCCGCACCGTCCACCGCGCCTTCGCTGAGCCAGCTATCAGGCCCGATCAGCCCGACCATTGCGGTGCGGCATTGCGCTCTCACCATGTCGATCCTTAGCTGGCCACGTGAGACCAGGATAATCTCGGAGATACGCTTGCCGCTTTCGATAATCTTCGTGCCCTTCCGGGCATGCCCGATCCGCTTGCTCTTCAGGGATTTGATAAACGTCCGGACCTCATCCGCTTCGTCGCGTTCGGTCGTCATAGACATTTCCTCCCCCCATTGACGTGAGGGTTGTGTGCATTGTTCGTCGCCTCACGCTGGTAGAGTTACCTTGGTAACTCATATCCGACGTGCATGGCGTTCACATTGATGACACGGAATTTTGAGAGCGCAAGATTATTTTTCTATATTTCGTTACTGCTGAAATTTCGCGCGCGTGCTCACGCCGCCACGTCATGAGAAATGCCACTATGAAAACTCAGTGCGTCAATACGGCAGCTTTCTAAGGCCTGATCATGTGCTGGCCCCTCGCGATCGACACCGCTTGCGCGATTGTCGCCGCGCCGAGTTTGGACCGGCACCGATCGAGATACACGCGCACCGTTGGGGTTTTGAGGTTGAGGGCATCGGCAATTTCATCGGCCCTCTTCCCGAGTGCGGTCAGCGTCAGCACCTCGCGCTCTCGCGGAGCCAGGACGCCCGGCGGCACATAGTGGACGCCCTTGAGCTGCAGCACGCGGTCGAAGGCGTGCATCGCCATCATATTCAGCGCCGGCAGCGCGCGATCGGGCAGGTCGAACTCGTCGCCGCCGAACCACACCTGACCCAGTCGCAACGGTGGCTTGGACACCGGGATCACGACGCCGTCGACAAGGCCGAAGTCCCTGTTGAATTGCACCAGTTCAGCAAGGCGCGTATCTCGCTCGGGGTCATGGGGCGCTTCTTTAAGCCAGCGGAACGGCATCGTCGTGACCTGGCTGTAACGGAAACCGGGATCATCAGCCGTGAACCGTTGTTCGGTGTAGGACTTCATCCACCCCTTCGGCAGCCGATTGTCCAACATGACATCGGCAAAGCTCTCGGTCGCGGTCGGGACATAGCTAAAAACAAAATAGCCGATGCCCTGCTGGTTCAGCGCCGTGCCCATGGCGTCCATCACCGCATCGGGCGTTGAAAGGCTCTCCACTTTCTCGATGAACTCAAGTGCAACTCGTTGCATGTTTTTCCTGCTCGCTCTCCTTGCTCCTTTCGCACATAAGGCGGCCAAAATAAGACGGGCAACACGTTGGCACACTTTGCATAAATATCAGTGCGGGAGCCTTGACGGCTCTGCCCGTTGCGCGAACAATTGGAGCATCCGGCCACAGTGGCCAGGATGACACTGTGCAAGAGGAAACAATGTCCAACACCAAGGCGGTCACCCCGGTGGATGCCTATATCGGCGACAAAATCAGAGGCTACCGCAACAAGCGCGAGATATCGCAGGAGGAGCTGGGCCGGATGCTTGGCCTATCGTTCCAGCAAATCCAGAAATACGAGAAGGGTGCCAACCGCATCACCAGCTCGCGGCTGCAACAGATAGCGAAGATATTTGAGTGCGATGTCGCTGATCTATTGCCCGAGCAGAAAAAGGGCAAAAAAATACAAACGCTTTCGAATTTGGATCGTGTTGCTGCTACACGCGACGGCATGAGGCTGATTGACAGCTTCGCCGGCATCAAGAACGACGTGATGCGTGCCGCCGTGGTTGAACTAGCCCGTCGATTTAGCGGGCACTAACAGCCTCTGCAGATCGAAGGCGGCGGCGGCGGGACCGGCGGCAAGTCCTCGACCTGACTTTGCCTACCGAAAGGGATTGATGGCGTGCCCGCCGCCGCCAGCCAGCGCGGTGATGAGCGCGATCAGCGCCAGCAGCAGGACGATCACCCAGACGCCTTGCTTCACCTTCGGCGGGATAAACTGCTCGATGACCCAGATCGCCAGATAGACGATGCCCGCGAGAATGATCAGGCCGATCAGAAACCAGAGCACGGAAATCGCGATGGAAAGCATGGTCAGGCCTCCATGTACGGGAAGATGACCTCGACTTCATCGTCGGTCGTGATGTCGAGGTCGTCCATCAGACCGGGAGAGATGTCGGCCACGCGCCCCGTGTCCTCGTGCGGTCCCCAATCGGCGGGGAATGCCTTCATGGCGATGCCGGTCTCGACGGCGCGGACCAGTGCCACGTGATTGATCATCTCCGACTTCGGCACCAGACCGTAGTCCCAGCGGCACGCGACATAATGCACATAGGGATTGAGACGCCGCGCGAGCCCGGTCGTTCCTTCCGGCTGGAACGGCAGGAATAGTTGCGGGGCATCATCGACGCTGTAGATGAAGGCCAGACCTTCGCTGGGCGAGACGCCGGTATCGTCGGGACCACCGAAGCAGGACACCTTGCCGCCGACGCTGTATTCGTCGGTCGCGGGCGGCAGGATCACATCAACATCGTTGCCGCCGAGCACCGTGGCGATGGCTTCGCAGATCGCATCGAACTGCCGTTCGTACACCTCCGCATCGGCCTCGCTGTCCACGAAGCAGGTCTCGATCAGGATCGCTGGCCCGGCTGTTTCATTCAGGAAAAACAGGTCGGTGCGCTTCTTTGCGCCGCGATTGAGCAGGCCGCAGCACGAGATGGCGGTGGACACATCCGCCGCCAGCGCGCCCTGCGTCACGTACAGCACCTCGACGCCCATCGGCTTCGACACCTGCTCATAGGCATAGAAGTGCACGGACACGTCGAGGTCGCGCCTCTGGCTGTTGTGATAATCCACGATCCTGTTCAAGGTTCTCGCTCTGGCTCTGGCTGACATCGTTATGAAACACCGTCACGTCGATGTCCCTGGCTTCGAGCATGTCGGCCAGCCGCTCGACCACGCGCCGGGCTTCATCGACTTCATCGAGGATGCCAGCCGCGCCGCGCACGTACTTGCCGTGGCCGGAATATGACGATGCGGTCGTAGCTCATGGCTCGTCTCCTTTGCAGGTTGGCGGGTTCCAAGTCAGCATTGCAGCGCGCGAGCGCGCGAAGGCGTTGATGGCGTTCTGCATGCCCGCGATCTGGCGCGTCGGCGCTTCGTGCGGTTCTTTCATCCAGACATCGAACAGGCGCTTGGTGTGGTCCTTCAGCGCGGAGTTGATGCCGTCGAGAAGCAGGCCGCGAACAATCTCCCGCGTCTCGCTGTCGATGCACGCGGGCGCGGCTTGCTGCGGTGCTGCCGTCAGGGTGCGGACAATCGGCACCGTCACGGTCACCAGCACGATCGCGGAGACAAGCGTTTGCGCCCGGACATTCACGGCATTGCCTTCAGCGCTTCGAGTTCGGCGCGCAGCTCATCGTTCTGCGTCGAGAGCCGCTGCACCGCCGACCACAGTGTCGTCAGCATGTAGCGGTCGTTGATCGCCTTGATCGACATCACTTCCTCGCCGAGCGCTACGGCTTCCTCGCTGTTCAGCTCCGGGATGTCGATGTGCCTGAGTGCCGAGCGCGTCACGCGGTCCACCGCCGGGATGCCGATGTCGCGAACGGCGACCGGAATGACCATTTCGACATCCTGCGCATTCCAGCCGTAGAGCGTTTCGTCGGCGACAACGTTGCGCCCGAAGAACATCTCGCGCGCCGCCGGGTTGGCTGGCGTGAATTCGTTCACCGCGAGCGCATTGACGGCGGCGAGCGCGGCAGCGGGATCGACCTGTCTGGTGATGGCCTTGACGCGGGCATCGGACGTTTGCCAAGCACCTGCGGCAAGGAAAGCGCCCGTGTTGCCATAGAACGAATAGGTGGTGCCGGACAGGTTCTCGCCGCTCATGCCGTACAGGCTGGTGCCGACCGCCCATCCGACGACCCCGGCGAAGCCCGCTCCACTGCACCGAATGTCGGCACCGTAATTTTGGGTTGCGCCTGTGACACCGAGCCCAATTGCACTGACGCTCGCCGGTTGCGCAATTGTCAGCCCACCGGAGTTCGCAAAAATCGCCCTGACGACGCCAGAGAAGCAGACGTTGATCGGGATCGTGCCAGCGCTCAGATTGATGTTGTAGCCCGTCCCATCGACGCCAAGCGTTCCGTAGGTCGTGCCGCCCGTGCGGTAGAGCGTGATCGCCCCGAAACCATTGTCGCCGGTCATGGCAATCGACTTCGGCTGCCACTGGCCCGCCTGCGTCAGTGTCGCGGTCACGTTCTGCCCTAGCACGCCACCAGCGGCGACAGAGGCGGGTGACGCATAGAAGTTCAGATTGCCGGTCGCTGGATCACCAGTGATCATCTCACCAAAACCAGTGACCTGTGCGAGCCAGTTGCTGCCTGCCGCGTTCACAAATGCATTGAAGCCGAAGCTGGTATCGACCGACAGCGCGTAGGAGCTGACCATCGCGGGATATGGCGCGGCAGACTGCGCCGACGCAGCGACGCGCAGCGAGCCGGTCATCCGGTCGCCAGCCTTGATCACCCGCGAGGTGTCGGATGGGTGAACGTGATCCTCGCGCGAGAAGTTTCCCGAGACGCCGACAGCGGCAGCGCCGTTCATCAGCGGCATGCTGACGCCGGGACTGCCAGCGCCCGCCGGACCCTGCACGCCCTGCGGTCCCTGCGGACCAACCAGCGACGTGCCTGCGGGCCACGCGCCGCCAGCCTTCGGGCCATAGATGAAGTTGGTTGCGGTGTTGATGTAGAAGTTGCCGTTGACGCCGACGCCAGCAGTCGGCGCAACGGTGCCGTAGAGCACGGTGTTGCCATCCACGCCCGGATTGCCCTGCGCACCCGTGTTGCCCTGCGGTCCCTGCGGTCCGGCGACACCCTGGGGACCTTGCCCGCCGGTCGCACCAGGAGCGCCCTGCGTACCCTGCGGCCCGGCAACGCCCTGCGGTCCCTGCGCTCCCTGCGGCCCGACATTGCCCTGCGGTCCCTGCGGGCCCGGCGGGCCAACCGCGCCCTGCGGTCCTGGCTTTCCCGGCAAACCCTGGCCGGGAGGTCCGGGCGGTCCTTGCTCGGGCACCGTGATGATCGCGATGTCTTCGGGCGCGAGCACCACGACAGGCGGATCACCGGCACCGATGCTGATGGCAGGCTCGTTGATGACCTCGACCTTGCTCATCGCGACGCTCCCGCATTGTTGGTCAGCGTGCCGGACCAAATCTTGGTCTTGCGCCCGACGCGCGTCATGATGTTGGAATGGTCGTAGTCGCCAAGCCCCAGATGCACGAGCGTGTCCTGCACGATCAGCACCGTGAACAGTCCGTTGACCGGATCGTAAATCTGCAGCTCGCCGGTATCGGTGCCGAGCCGTAGCACCGCCGCTTTATCCTCAGCGTGCCGCCGCAACATCATTTCCAGCGCTGCGCCGGTCAGGTCGATCGGGACGCCGGACGCGGTCGTGTACTGAAACGCCTGATAGAAATCGGCGTCGTTCTCGACAATGATGTTGACCGTTGCCATGGCTCAAAGCCCCGTGAATGCCGTGTCGATCTGCGCCAGCGTCGTGACCACGTTGATCGTTATGTTGTGGCTGACCTGCTGGAAGACCGTGTAGCAATCGTTGGTGTGCTTGTTCACGGCGTCCGACATCTCGATCATCTGCACCGCCGTGACATCGTAGAACTGCATGTCAGACGCGAACCACTTTGTGGTCCAAGTATCGTCAGCCTCTGCTTGCCGCCGCGCATCGGCGATGAACTGGCGGCTGCGGTCATCGGTCAGAACAGGGATGCCACCCGCGACCATGCCGCCATTGACCTTGGTGGTGCGCACGGTGATGGCGTAGCCCTGCAACTGCGGTTTGGTGTACTGATCCACCGCCGGTTGCGACACCTTCCCGGCAGCGGCGTCCCAGAGCCACCAAGGCTGGAAGCTCTGCACGTAGTCCCAGATGTCGGCTTCACTGGCGATGGCTGGCGCGGCTGCGAGGCCGTTGGCCGCCATCCATGCCGTGAAGGCGCTGTCGGCCAGCGGCACATAGATGTTGCGCGCCGACGAATAGACATTCGCCGCATCGCCTGCGACGGACCAGTACCAGTCTTTTGCATTGAACATCATCATCGAAGCGCTCCATCAATTGTACTGGCCGCCGCTTGAGACGACGCCCGGCTGGTTGCCGGGGAAGTAGCTCGCACCCGACCCTTGCGTGTTGATGACGCCGTTGAGGGCGGCGAAATACTTCTGGCCGGTGACGAAGCCTGCGCCGGGAAAGGTCGGCGCACCCGGCACCGGCACCGCGATCGAGCCGTTCGAGCTGGTGACGGCAATCGCAGCCGTGACGTTCATCGAACCGGCAAAGTTGTACGACGCGCCCTGCTGCAAGCCGACGAAGCCACTGAAGAAGGCCGCGAAGACTTCCTGACAGGAGCTGCCCGCGTTGAAGGTGTGGTTGCCGGGATAGACATAGCCGCCATAGGCTTCGAAAATATAACCGGCGGTCGCGCCCTGCGATGCCGTGTTGATCGTGGAGATCGACCCGCCGCTCGATGCGGCGAAATTGCACGGCGGACCAGAGCCGGTCCCGGTCTGCGTGCACAGGTCGCGCACGATCATGTTGTTGGCGTTTGTGCACGAGAAGGTGTGCGCGTTGTTGGCTCCCATCACGAAGGTCGCGGTTGGCCCGTTTCCCTTGATGATGATGGTCGGGCCAATCACGTTCGGCGTCCCGACCGCCTCGTTGAAGGTGCCGGACGACAGGTTGATGGTCATCGTGTAGACCGAAGGCCCGTACTTGAAGGTCTCCTGCATCGCGCGCGCGATCGTCCTGAACGGGCCATGCGGCCCGGAGACCACAGCGGCGCTGCCGTCATACAGCGCATCGTCGCCGGTCGCCGGGTTGCAGTAGAGGTTGGTGTTGGCCGACAGGATCGGCACGAAGGTCGCGGGCGCGAAGGATGCGCCGTACAGCTCGAAATTTCCGTGCGGGCCGTTGTAGACCAGCAGGGCGAGATAACTGCCGGGAAGATCGCCCGCCTGGAGCGCGGTGCCGCCGCGCCGCACGATGTTCTTGCCCGCCAAGCCGTTGATCGAGAGGACCGCCGGGCCGGTGTTGGTGACCGCGACCCGCACCCAGACGAACAACCCGTCAACATAAGCGATCAGCGGCGGCGTCAGCGCGATCGAGAGCAGGTTCGCCGCGCCGCTGTCCACGCCGTAGATCACGTGACCGGACTGCACCGACCGCGAGAGCTGATGCAGATCACCATCGGCGGGCACAAGCCCGGCATCGGTGATGAAGTTGACGATCTCGCGCTGCGGGAATTCGATCGACGCTGCGGGCGGGATCGACCCCATGATGCCGGTCGATGGATTGCCGTTGGTGTAGGCCGCGTTCGGATCGGAGACGCCATAGGGTTGCTGGTACTTCATCGCATGTGCTCCCGTTAAGGCGTTCCCGCCATCGGATCACCCGGATTGCTGAGACCGGAATAGTCGAAGATGATTTGCGTGTGGCCCGGCTTCCATCGATTGAGCACGCATTCCAGATCATCGGCGATGCCGATGCGCAGATGCGGATCGACGCCGGTCTGGCCGGACGCGCAGCGAAACCATGTCAGCCGCGCGCTCGCGACGTGCACGGTCCAGTAGTAACGGTTCTCCAGCGGTCCCAGCCCGTAGTTCGGCCACTCCGACAGTTCGCCTTGCGCGACCGGCACGCCGATCGGGTTGTAGATTTTCTGGCCCCACTGGTTGCGCATCGGATCGGGCGGCAGCGCGCCGTGAACGCGGCAGTCGCCGCAGCCATCCATGGCGACGAAAAACGTGCGAAACTCGGTGATCGTGATGGTGTAGCCGAGCTGTGCGGCGACGCCGATGAAGAACTCACGAGACTGCGCGCCCAGCATCGTCATGCGCATCACCAGCGCGAGCTGCCGGTCGGCGATCGACTGCGGGCTGGTGTAGCAGGGATCGGGCAGACCCCAGTTGCGTTCCCAGTCCGGCAGCAGCTCGACCGTGCTGCGTGGGTCGCTCTCGACTTCCAGCAATGTCGAGGCCCTGGTCTCGAAATCGCCCCAGATGCGCGTCAGCCCGCGCACGACCGTCATCAGCACGCTGTCGTCGTGACGCGGCCAAGCCTGCCCGACCGGCAGCAACCCCTGCATGGCGTCGGCGTAGTCATCTCCGGTGCGTGTGACGTGGTGGTCAGGGTCAGGCATAGAGCACGGTCCCCAACGTTGGCATGTAGGCTGGCGCTGGCATCACGGTGGTTTCGAAGTCCAACTCGTGCGTCTCCTCGCCGACCGCTTGGCTGATCGCCTCATCGACCCATGAGCGGTACATCGTCTGGCCCGGCTTCGAGCGCTTGAACTCCATGTCGGTGATCGACTGCTCGATGCGGGCGCGCACGGTCGGGTCGTCGTTGGTCAGGCTGGAGATCGTGATGTCGTAGAACGACAGGATCGGTGCCATGACGAAGCAGTCCTTCACGGTCACCGGCCGCTTGCTGTCGATGTAGTCGGACACCGTGTCGACATCGGCAGGCTGCGGCAGGCCGTGATTGTCAGGGTAGGTGTCGTCCATCAGGAAGCGCACCGTCATGGTGCCGGGTCCGATCTCGCACGCTGCCCACGCGCGCGTGACGCCCGGCACCGCTGTCGCCCATGCGACATAATCCGCAAGGTCGCCGCCCATCGGAGGGTTCTGGATGCGAAACAGGATGCGCTCGCGGAGCTGATCGTCGGTCTCGGTGTCGAAGCCGCCGGCCATGTCGCCGAACAGGATCGCGGTGTCGATGCCGGGGACCGTTTGCGACAGCGACATCACGTCACCATCCGGCAGGTTGCCGACCCTGCCTGCGGTCAGCGAAACCGCAGTTGCGGAGCCGAAGCCGTCAGCGCCGATCTCGCCCGCCGTGATGGTCTGGTACTGCACGCCATTGCCGCCGGTCATCAGCGCGCCGATCGGAATGACGATGCCGGTGCCGCCGGTGAACTGGACCTGCCCCTGCGCGTAGGTCGCCGCCTTGCGGCCCTTGGAGCCGTCAGCGTTGACCAGCCAAATTTGCCCGTGCCGATCCAGCCATTCCTGTTCGGCGGTATCGGGCATGAGCTGCTTGGCCAGCCAGTCGAGATACAGCAGGGTGAGATGCGTCAGTCCGGCCATCGCATCGCTCATGATGCGAAGCACCGAGTTCGGGACCAGCGCCACGCCGCCGACTTGCGCGAGCACATAGTCGCGCACGAGGCGACGAACGTCCTTGAGCGGAGGGGTTGTCCAAGGCATCAGGGCGCTCCCAACTCTTCCCACAGAGATGCATACCGAAGATCGATCGGCCGATCTGGACCGCGATAAATTACAACGCTCACGTCGATCCTTCCACGATCGGTTCTTGATGCTCCCGCATCAATACGCGACGCGATGCGCTGATCGGTGAACGGACGCAGCGCCTCGCGCGCGTAGCTCTCCGCGCGATAGACGGTGCTGCCTTCGCGCGCTTGCGATGGTGTGATCTTGGCGCGGCGCAGGAGCCAGAGCTTCGAGCCGACCGGCCAGCCGTTCCAGATTTCCTCCGCATCCATGTCGCCCCACCATCCGCCGCGATCGGTGCTGTCGGGATCGGGCAGCACCGCATCGGCGGGGACCAGCGCGTCGGTGCCAAGCGCGATGATGACCGCGCTCTGCAAGGCGAAGCCGTCGCCCAGGAGGTGCATCGGCGTCATCAGCCAGTCCAACTCGACGGCGGTGCCGACGATGGCGATGTCGGTCTGCTGGACGTATCGAACGTCAGGCATGTCTCGCCCTCACGGGTTCACATCTTGGGAAGTCGCCGGTCCCGGCTGCGGCGCGGTGACGAGAACGGCACCGCTGCCGCTCGTCTTGGTCGTCATGCCTTTGCCGCCGTTGACGCCGTAGACGGGGTGGCTGGCATTGTCGTCGCCGAGCCGCATCTCGCCAGTGAACGACCAGCGCGAGTTGCCCTTGTCGTAGTAGCCGACCACGGTGTCGCCGACGCGAAACTCGATGCGGTCCTTGGTGCAGCGGATTTCGGTGTTGATGCCGTCGCCCTTGTGGTGGTTGTAGTCCTGCTCCTGCTGACCGCCGTCGGCATCAGCCGTCGTCGCCACATGCAGGATGTCGCGCGCCTGCGGCGCCGGTGATCCACCCTGCTGCCCTGGCTGCTGCGCCTTTGGCTTCGGCTGCTTCTTGTTGTTGATGTGCCGCATGGAGACGTATTCGTCCGGGTGCGGCACGATCATGAACACGCCGCCGTCCTTGTCGTCTTTGCTGCTCGGCTTGATGTAGGTCAGGGACCGGCCGTAGTCGGTGTTCGGTCCGTACTGCGCCGACGACCCTGGCACCATGGTGCGCGGGCGATGCCTGCGATCGTCCATCATCACCGCGATGTAATGCGACATGCCGCCGGCCGACAGCATGATGGCTTCGGCCGCCTCGCCGCCGATGTCATCGTTGCCGTAGCCGCCGCCCTGGCCCTGCTTGCCATCGCGCGGCATCACCACCGACGAGAAGCCATAGTTCTGGGGAGCTTCGATGTTCTTCCGCTTGTGCGAGTGGAAGCCGTCAATGTCCGTCTCCTGCATCATGTGCTTGTCGGCGACGCTGTTCACCGTCGCGCGGAAGACCGTCATGAACGAACGAAACGAAGTCTCAATTGGCGTGCCGAACCTCATCCGAGTGGTCCTTTCTGATCGGGGGTTGTGCCGACGATGGGCGTTGTGCCGGCGTCGAACACCGACTTGCCGGGGTCGCCGCTGGTCTTCACGACCGGCGTGTCGCCGCTCGCCGGCTTGGCGAACGGAGCATGCGCCTTCATGTAGAGCGGATTGACCATCTCAAGCGTCGTCGTCGTGCCCGCGCCGTCGCGCTGGTCATAGGTGACCTTCTTGCAGGTGAGGTTGTTGTCCAGGATCAGCATCGGCGACTTCACGTGGTAGGTCTCGCGCGCCTTCCACAAGTCGCCGTTGCCCTGCACCCAGCCCTGCACGGTGATGTTTGCCTGTACCTCGCTGCCCTCGAACACGCGGCGCGAGGTGTCGGCCCGCCACTGGTACTCCTGCTTGTCGGCGGTCGGGATGTCGATGAAGTCGATCCACCAGACCGGCCGCTTGCCCTTGCCTGGAGCCTCGCCGACGTTCTTGTTCGCCGGGTCCATGTTCTTGTCGTCGTGGCTCGCGCCGTTGCCGATCGAAAAGTGCCGCTCATAGAAGTGCGTGTCGCGGATGACGCACGATGCGCGCAGGATGTTCTTGCCCTCGATCAGCTCGCCGACCGGGTTCGCGTCGTGGTCGCCGATCAGGAGCAGGTTGCCCAGCGCGTCGCTGCCGAGCTTCACGTCGCGCATGCGGCAGGCGCGCTCGATGAAGTTGTAGGTCAGTTCGCCGGGATTGTGCTGCAGCTCCTTGAAGACCTTGCCCGGTATCTTGCCGATCGTCTTGACGTTGACGCCGTGATACCCGGCCGCCTTCTTCGCCAGTTGCTCAAGCGACATGCCGTCATAGTTGCCGTTGGTGTCTGGCTTGATCGAGGAGATGGCGGTGTTGTAGGTCGTGGAGGTGCCGCTGATCAGGATCGAGTGCTCCTTGCCAGCGTAGCCCACCTGCCGCTCCATCACGAAGCCGGTGAGCGCGAGCTTGCCGCCCAGCATGATCTCGCATTTGTCGCCGGGCGCGATCTGCATCGCCGCGAATGATACCGGCGTCGGCGAAAATTCCGTGCACTCGAACGAGAAGTACGGGTTGGCCTGATCGGTATCATCGACCACGGTGACCGCTGTCCAGTCGCGGTACGGCATGCCGTTGACGCGAAGCTCGGCGATCTCGGTCGGGTTCTTCCACCCCATCACTGCACCGCCAGCATCTCGCCGTCGCGCGGCATGAATGCGGGATGGACGACCTTGTTCTGCCTCCAAAGCTCGTCGCTGTGCGTGGCGTCGCCGTAGGCGTGCTGCGACATCTTCAAGGCCGGGTAGGTGACCTGATAACGGTAGGAGATGACGCGCGGCAGGATCAGCTCGGTCTCGTAGAACTGCCGGGCGACGCGACCATGCAGCGCGACGATCGCCATGTAGCACGCTTGGTCCAGCGCGTCCGGCACGGCCTCTTCGACCTCCTCGAAGGCCGCCATCATTGTCGCCTTCATCGCCGTAGCGTCGTCACGCGAGGCGAACGCCAGCGTGGTCAATGCGATGCTTTCCTGTGCCAGGGAGATCGTGGCGAACATGAACTGCGTCGCGGTCGCGATCAGCCCTTCCGGCGTCTCCCGCAGCGCGGCCTTGCGGACCTGCGACAGCGATTGCTGGGTCGCGGCGGACATCCTGGCGAGGGTGAGCACAATCACCACGCGGTGCGTCAGGGTGCCATCGATGATGTAGTCGGACGCATTAGCGGCGATGTTGCCGACCGCTTGGCGGAATTGCGCGCCGGCCGCACCGCCCAGGCCGGGCGCGGCACCGAGAATAACCGGGCACATCCGCTGCACAATCTTCGACGCCTCTTCAACGTCGCGATAGGTCCAGTTCGCCGTCATGTTGGCACTCTTCCGACTGAGGTATCCCAAAGCGCTTGCACCTGTGTCGCCGACGGCGTCGCGCCGATCGTGCTCGACATGAAGGCCGCGACGGTGTCCTGCACGGTGCCTGCCGCGCCCAACGTTTCGGATGTCGGCATCGGAGCGACGCCCGCGAAGCCGGGCTTGCCGAATTCGGTGAACTCCATCTCGATGGAGCAGTAGCCGCCGCGCTCGCGAACTTCGGTGATGGTGTAAGTGCCCGCCATCACCTCGATGTTGTGCCCCAGGTAATCGAAGGGCATCTGCAGCGTGCCGGGGCCGTCCGCTTCGAGGCTGGCGATCAGGATGTCGCGATCGTCGAGGTAATTCGGGCCGATCAGAAAGCCGGTGACGTGGAAGCTGAGCGGCGTGCGGCCCATGTCCTCGCTGTAGGGATCGTTCCGCTTCGGATAGGTGTGCACCACGACGCGGCGCCCGCTGCTCCTTGCGCCGCTCTCGACGTAGAAGATCGCGCCGCGAAACGCTGCCTGCTGGAATTTGTCGCGCCACGGGTTCTTGATGTCCTTGATCGTGCTCATTGTGCGGCCTGCTTGCCTGTTGCTGGCATCGTCGGGGTCTGCTGCGGCCCGTTGTTGAACAGCGTCGAGGGAATGCGTGCGACGCCCTTCTCGGCGTCCTTCATCGCGCTGGCATCGATCGAGATGTCGAAGACGTTCTTGCCGGCCGCCGCCGCGCCGGTCTTGCCAGCGTTGAGCTGGTCGAAGTCCCTGCCACCGCGCTGCGAGCGGATGGCGTTGACGATGGTCATGCCCTCGTCGGCCTCCTTGTGACCGGGGTTGACCTCGCCATGGCCGACGACCGGCGTGTTTGGGAAGTTCTCGGCGACGAACCTTTTGGCCGCCGCGACCTGGGCTGGCGTCACGTCCTTGTCGTTCTTGGCGATGACCTCCATGCCGACGATGTTCTTATTGGACAGGAACGGCTGGCCCGGTCCCAAGATCGGCGACCGCCGATAGCGGTCTTCGGGCATGATGTTCGCGGCACCGCGCCCGCCGATCTGCACGATGTTGCCGTCACGATCCATCGCGTACTGCACGCCGAGCCCGCGCTGCCGCAGCGTGTTCTGGACGCTCTCGACGGTGCCGCGCCCACCGGTATGGTGCATGACGAAGGCGTTCACGCCCTCCATGTCCTTGGCGTTGACCGCTGGTGCCGTTACCGGGCCGCCAGCGTTCGCGCCTTCGGCCGGGTTGGGCACGTTCTCCACGCGCGGTCCGGGCCTTCTCCCGGCGGGCGGGGCATCCGTCGAGCTGCTGCTCGGTGCAGGCGTGTTGCTCGGCGCCGGGCCGCTGGTCGGTGCGGAGCCGCCGCTCGGCGCGGAGCCGCCGCCCTGCGCCTTCATCTGCGCTGCGCGCATGTCATCGAGCAGCTTCTGGTACTCGACGTTGACCTCGTCGGTTTTCTCGGTGGTCTTCTTGATCGGCAGGCCGACACGCGCGCGCCACCAGTTGCCGAAGTCCGTCCAGAAGGACGGCCCCTTGCCAGCCGTGACATCGCGGTCCTGCTGATCGCGCTGCGCCTTCAGCGCGGCCCCCGCCTTGTCGCTGGTGGCTTCCTCCTCGTCGGTGAGCATGCGCCCCCGGCTCAGGTCGTAGGAGCCGAACGCGGGTTTGCCTACCAACCGCCGCTTCTCGGTCTTGTCGAGGAAGTCCATGATGTCGGTGAGGCCCTTGGCCAGCGCGCCGAGACCTTCGCCGACGCCCTTGACGAACTCGCCGATCCCCTTGCCCAGGCGCTGGACATCCGCCGCCGTCAGCTTGCCCATCGCATCGGTGACCTTCTTCAGGCCATCGGCGAGCGCCTTCACGTTGTCCTTGTTTTCGAGCGCCTTGGTGATCGTCTCGACCAGCGGCTGCAGCGCTGTCGTCGCAGCGGTGCCGACCGTCAGCTTGAGCTTGTCCCACTGCAGCCCCGCCTTGATCCACTCCTCGTGATACTTCCGGGCGTCGGCGATCTGCTTGTCGGTCATCCCGGCAGCGTGTGCCATGCCCTCCATGGCATCGTTCCATTCGAGCCGCGCCGCCTCGATGTTGTTGAACCACATCTCGGCCCAGGCGCGCGCCTTGGCGGGGTCTGACTTCTTCAGCTCCTCCATGCGCTGCCAAGCAATCGCCATCTGATCGACGGGGTTCTTGGCGTTGAGGATCGAGCCCACCACGTCGGCACCGCCGAGACGGACGATCTCTTCCCACGTGCCGTGGATGCGGAGCTTGGCCTCGTAGACGACCTTATTGAAGTTCTCCATCATCTGGATGGCTTCGGGCTTCGTGATGTTGACGCGCGCCGCCGCATCCATGAAGCCGCGATACTGCTGGATCGTGAGGCCGACGCGGTCAGCGCCTTCCTTCACCTCGACCAGACCCGACGCGAACGAGTTGAGCCCGACCGCCGCAGCGCCGAGACCAAGCACGATGCCGGACAGCGAGAGCGAGAAGCCGCCGAGTGCCGGCTTCACCACGGAGATGATCTCGTTGGCGACGCCCTTGAGGCTCTGATGGAGGTGCTGCAGCTCGCGCTCCATCGTGGAGGTGTCGCGCTTCTGCCCGGTCTGCGCGAGCGTGCGCCGCCACTGCTCGACCGCCGCGATGGCCTCGGCCGTGCCGCGCAGCCTGAATGTCATCTCCAGTGCGTCGTCAGTCGGCATCGGCAGTTTCCTTCTGCGCGGCCTTCTGCGGCTGCGGCTGCGGCTCCTTGGTGTGCTGCCGCTGTTGCGTCACGCTGGCGATGCTCTCGCCCTGCGCGTTGGTCCTGACCTCAACATCGCCCTTCAGGGCCTTGACCTTGAGGTTGATGTGCAGCTTCCGCTTAAGCGTCGCATTCTCGTCGCGGATCGCGTCGTCGAGCATGTAGCCCGGCAGGCCGCCTGCGCTTGTCGTGCGATCGGGGATGATCGGCTGCGGCGCCTTGGCGAAGCCGGTGGCGCTGCCGCCCTGCGATGCCTGCGGGTTCGCCCTGGCCGCATTCATCGCGCCTTGCCAATCGAGCAGCGCCGCACTGCTCGACGCCGACGCTGTCGTGGGCGGCGCCGGGCTCTTGCCGTCAATCTCGGTCGCGACCGAATGGGCCCAGCCGAGATACCTGTCGGCTTCGCCGCGCCGTCGCAGCGAGCCAAAGTATCGCGTCGCGCCGCCCCATCGGCCGTTCTCGCCGACGCCCGCGATGACCTTGTCCTTTGGAATGGCTTGGTGCCATTGATTGACGAGCGCCTGCGCCTGCGCGTCGGGATCGTTGACGTTGCGCCCGCCGAGCCCATAGCGCGCGAGATCGCCCGGGCCGAATTGATTGAGCCCGCCGCCCGGCGCGTTGCGGTTCAAGCCGCTCTCCTGCTGGGACGTTGCGAGCGCGAGCGCCGCCCACTCTTCCGGTGTGCCCTTGTTGATGCCCCATTTGGGACCATCGGGCGGCACGTAGCCGTCGAGCGGGCCGCCCTTGAACTTGGCGACATAAGACTTGTACAGGGCGCCCGCATCGACATCACCGCCGCCGCCGCGCCGCTGCCGCACGACGCTCGGGTCTCCACCTGCCGAACGCGGGCCGCCGCCGCCCGGACCATAACCGGTGCCCGGCACGAAGCCCGCGCCGACCGCGCCAGTGTCAGGACCAATGGCGCGCGGGCCGCCGGTCGATTGCGATGGTGCGAAGCCGGGAATGTTCGCAGCCGGGCCGCCAGCGCCGACGCTGTAGCCGCCCGGCACCGCAGCGCCAGCGCCCAACGCACCGCCGCTCGGCAGGTAGCCGCGCCGCGCTGCCTCGTTGAGCGTGTTGATCTGCTGCAGAAGGTCCTTGGTCCGGTCCAAGCCATCGGACAGCTTGTCGAAGCTGTCCCGGTTCTGCTGCTCCATCAGTTGCGCGTTCGCGCCGGTCATCCCGCCGATGACGGAGCCCAACGAGGGCAAGCGCCACGTCCATGGCTTCGACGGCGTTGGCCTCGTTTCCAGCTCTTCCTTGCTGGCGTGCTGCGAGGCGACCCACTCCAGAATGCGGTAGATCATCGAGGCCGACTTGAGCGCAACGTTGATGCTCTCGCCGAACAGCCGACCCGACTGCTGCAGGTCGCGCTTGGTGATCTGGGAGATGGCCGTCGCCGCATCCTCCAGGCCCTTGACGATCTGATCGAACAGCGTCGGGTCATCGGCGAAAATCTTGTTCAGGTTCTCCATCGCCCGCGTGAAGCTGGGGAGCACCTCGACGCCCAGCTCCTGCTTCAGGTCATCGAATGCCTGCTCCAGCTCGACCACGGCGAGGTTGAACTTGCGCGCGGCTTCCTCCTGCTCCTTGGTCGGAGCGACGGCCATGGCGGCCCAGCGCTCAACTTCCTTGAGCGACTGGTTGATGAAGCGGTAGTCGCCGAGAAGCTGCTCTGACAGGAAGCGTGCCCGGTCAGGTGAGGCCTCGCGCAGCTTGTCGATGCGCGCCAGCACAAGGCGCAGCGCCTCGGTGTTGTTGCCGCTCTTCTCCAGCGCGTTGACGAGACCGCCGTCGCCCCAGCCGACCAGCTCGGCCCGAAGAGCGCCCATGCGCAGCCGGATGTCGTCGGCCTTCTTGGCGAAGCCCTGCAGCGACTGCATGGCCGCTTCGTTGCTGATGCCGTGGGCCTGCGCCGCAGCGGCATAGCCCTTCATGGTCTCGATCGAGACGCCGGTCTCTTTCGCGATATAGCCCATCTCGACGGTGGCGTGAGCGAAGTCCTTCGCCGACTTGGCGGCGCCGACCAGCGTTCCGGCGACGGCTGCAGCGCCGAAGCCCAGGGTCACGCCGAAGCGAGAGAGTGCCGGCGTGATGACGTCGCGCAGCTCACGGCCGACAAGGTGTACGCCACGCTGCAGCGACTTGGCGTTCTCGACCGGCTGGCGCGTGTTCAGGCCGGTTGAGTAGAGCTTCACAATCTCACGGTTGAGACGGACGAATTCGTCCATCGCTTCGCGATGACCTGCGACTGTGACTGGTAGGCTGCTGTCGACCATCTACTGAGCCTCGGGCGGTCGCGTTCGCTCCATAAGCTCAATGGTCCAGTGCAGGTGCCGCTCCACTTCCGAGATCGGCTTCGCCAGAAACACCGCCGGGTCTTGCCCATAGTATTTGGCAAGCCGGTAGCAATTCAGCACTAGATCGTCAGCCTTGGTACGAAAAAACGGGACAGCCTCCACGCCGCGTTGATCCAGTCCTGCGACGACAGGTTCTTGATCGTTGACGGTGGCACGCCCGCAAGCTGCACCATCATCGCGCTCATCTCACGCTGGTTGAACGCGATGCGCGGCGGATCGACCGAGAAGTCGATCGTCGCTGGCACGCCTGCCGCCTCGATGTCAGCGCCGGTTGGCTCGCGGAAGACCAGCTCGCTGATCTTCTCGCCGTGGGCCACGACCTGCTTGTCGAGGGTGATCCTGATCTTGTCGTCGGGCGCCGCAGCAGGCTTTGGCTCTGCTGCGGTACCGTTGAGGTTCTCGCCGTCCGCCATCGGCACACTCCGTCAGTTTGGCTAGAAGATTTCGTCGCTCTGGACGCCTTCGAACCGAACACGGAACTGACCGTCGCGCGTGTTGATCTCGAAAGCCGATTTGCACCACGCGCTGCGGAGCGTGTACACCGTGCCGTTGATCAGCTCGGCGGTGACGGTTGCATCGGTGATGCGCTCGATCGCCTCAAGGCTGAGGCCGGGAAGGGTTGAGCAATCGCCCTCGATGTAGGGCACGCGCGGCAGCTCCTGATAGCCGTGCACGCGGTCCTGGCCGGCGATGCCGGTGCGCTCGACCATCGACATCGAAACGGTGAATGCACCTTTGAGGGGATATTGGTTGCCGTCCACCTTGAGGAAGGCCGTGCCTGCGATCGGGACACCCATTGGCTGTCTCCCTGTCTCGCTTGCTCGATGCACATTGTCCCACCGGGCATGTGCGCTTTCAAATGTTCATACAGATGCTGCTGCATTGAAAAAACGGGCCGGTTGCCCGGCCCCGAAGTTTCGAGAGATCAGCTTGCTTACGCGAGGGAGGTATCCACGCCGCGATCGTACTGGAGCCTGAACTGCGCCAGCACCGCGAAGATGCGGAGCTGGTTCACGAGGTCCGGCGGGTAGAGCACGTTGACGCGGTTGGGATCGTTTGGGTCGCGCTCGACAATCAGGTTCTGCTTGAACGCAATCGCGTTCTCGACCAGCCCGTTGTACTCATCGACGCGATACTCGGCGACCAGCTCGGCCTTGATGATCTTCGGCGTGACGATCGCCTGACCGGGTCCGAAGCGGGTGCCGTCGTCGGCGAGCTTGTGCCTGGGGAATTTCGAGGTGATCGCCTGCCGCTGGTTGCGGAAGAGCCGCGCCAGCGTCGCAAGCGTGGTGACCACCTCGTAGGCGTCGTCCGGCTGGCCGTAGAGGTTCTTCTGGTAGGTGGTGGTGTCGCGCATGATCGCCGGGATGCCGTCGCCGTTCGGCCGCTGCGTGGCCATGCCCACCGTGGACATCGCATTCAGCTCGGCCATGGTGAACTTCTGGTGCTTCGGCGCGGGCAAGCACCCCTGCAACGTCAGGGTCTGCAGCGGCCGGGCCGGATCGTTGAGCAGCGCGCGTGCGGCCTTCGCGGTGTAGGCCGCCGCATACTCCCACGGCGCAGTCGGCGTCTGCTTTTCAAGCGCCATCACCGAGACCACGGGCGAGTTGTTGTTCGGCCCCCAGGTGATGATGTTCTGGTAGGTGTCCTTGTAGGACGCGAACACGTGGCCGTAGAGCTGGCGCATCCAGCCCCAGCGCCCGCTGTCGCTGAAGCCGTACTCGTTCTCCCATGCCACAAGCGAGGTGCTGTCGGTGAAGGCCAGCGCCACATACTCGAACGGCTCGTCGCCAAGGTTTGCGAGCGCGGTGTCCATGTCCGGCGTGCCGGTGCCGCCGGCAAGCTTGCCACCGTTGTCGTAGGTCAGCCCGAGGCCATCGGGCATCCGCTCCCCGGCAAGGCTCCCGCCGTAATTGTCGCGCACGTCGATGAAGTTGCCATCGATGCCCTTGTGCCGCGCGGTCAGGGTCACGGCGCTGGCAATTGAGTTCGCCGTCACCGCCATGCCGGGATCAGCCTGGATCGCTGCCACGATGTTGGTCGCGACCTCGTCGGCGGTGTCGTCGGCGGCGACGCCGATCTGCACGCGCCTGCCGTTGACGTAGAGGGCGAGCGTGCCCGCGCCGGTCGGCGGCGAGGAGACGGTGATGGTGCCGGTCGCGGCGACACCGGCCGCAGGCTCGGCGATCGGCAGGCCCCACACCTCGGCGGCAAAGTTGTTGTCAAAGATGCGTTCGAACATGTTGTCAAGCATCGAGCCCGCGCCGAAGAAAGCACGCGCCTCCTGCTTGCTGCCGATTGCGATCGGGATGTCGAACGGCACGGTTGACCCGCCGTCACCAGGCGCTGCCGACGCCGCGTTTGCGTGACCGACGACCAGGATGGCCTGACGATAGACCGGAAAGCCTGCCATGCTGGGGTCCACCTCGACCCAATACAACGGCATCCTCCAGTTCGCAGGGATCGAGTTGAAACTAATCGGCATGACCATCTCCCTTGTCTGTCTCGGCCGACGCGCCGACAGGCGGTGCGGTCAGCAGTGAACCTTCGGCGACGCGGCGGCGCGTGAAGCCGTCGTGAGGCCACGACGTTCCCTTCGAGCTATCGCGCAGCGGGCCGCTCACGGGGTGGACCAGACCCGCGCCGTTCTGGCCGGGCCAGACCTTGATGGTCGGCATCCGGCTGGGCGTGATCTGCGACAGTCCCTTGTGTTTGATGGAGATCATATTGAGCCACCACTTGTTGGACTTCAGCCGGGTCCGATGTCGGGCTCGGGTAGCGGGTTTCGACGTGGATGGTCTTGAGATCGTCGGGCACGATGGGCTCAAACCAATCGGTGTACTGCAGCACCATCTCGATGCGGATTTCGTAGAGTGTGGTCTCGCCGACCTTCGCGAGCTGCGAGATGCGATCCATCGACAGCACGCCCTCGGACAGGTTGACGAATTTCGGATTGCGCAGGAGCACGGTGTCGAGCTGGCTCATCCAGTCCTCGAGGATGGAAGGCTGGTTCGCCTCGTCGGTGAGCGCCTTGGTCGATCCGGAGATGTTGAGCGTCAGCTCGGTCCTGAATTTCGGTGGGCCAATGTCGGCATCGCCCAGCGCGTTGCGGCGCTCGCGCACGATGTGCACGGCAACCATCGGCAAGTCGGCTTCGTTGATGATCAGCATCGGCTCCAGGCCGAACGTCTTGAACGTGCCGGGCATGCCCGCCTGGATGAGCTGCATCGCCGTCTGCTGGATTTGGATGGCGTAGGTGCTCATGTGTCACCCGCCGGTTCTGTCGCGCGGAGCTGCAGCGTGGCGCCGCCCTGACCGTCGAGTGAGATGTCGCTCTGCCAGTACATGATGCCGCTCGCCTGATGCAGGAAGCGGTCGCCGCGCACCGGCTGCCACGGCCAGTCCGAGAGCCTGATGCCCATGGTCGTCTGCTGGTCGCTGAAGACCTGACCATCCGCCATCTCGACGTTGAGCGCGGCGGATGAGTAGACCCCGGACACCGGCACGGGTGCGTTCCCAGGGCGCGACTTCGAGGGATACCAAACGAACGGCACGCCGAACGTGCCGACAGTCGGCCCCAGAACAAGGTTGTCGAAGTCGATCCCCATCGGCGCCGCTCAGGTGTACTTGCCGCGAAGCAGCGCGCTCGGCTGCGTGCAGTAGTTGAGCGCGTTCTGCTGCGTGTCGAGGTGGATGCCCTTGCCGTTCGGCATGTCGTACTGCTTGACGTAGCGCGGCCTGCCCATGGTGTTGACGGTCTCGATGTAATCGGCCGGTGCGTACACCGTGCGGAAGAGGCCGGGCACGCCGATCGGATAAAAGTAGGCGTGCTCGCTATCGACAAAGGCCGTGCCGCCGACCGATCCGCGATAGTTGGTCCACTCGATCCCGCCGAACGGGAATGAACCGAACGCCAGCCCGCCGTTGACATAGCCCTGCCGCAGCTCGGCCGCCGCCTGGGTGTTGAGGTAGGTCTGCCGGACTTCCGGGTGCGCGATCAGGCCGTCGTAGAAATGATCGCCGCAGATGCAGCCCACGCCCATCAGCGGAGTGCCGCCGAGTGAGTTCGCCATGGTGCGGATCACCGCAGCGCACTGCTGGCGCAGGGTGCCCGGCGCGGGGGTGGCCGCGTCGAGATTGAAGTCGATGTCGGCGGGCGGGCCTGCAACTCCGAACTCGGTGTACAGGTTGAGGGTGCTGCCGTCCGCATAGGTGACGACGCCAAGCACGGCGCCGACGCGGGAATATTCCATCGTCGCTTCGAAGCTCTGGCCCGCTGTCTGCAAGCGGTCGGCGACCTTCGCCATAACAGCCTGCTCGCCGGTCTCCTCGCCGAAAGGCCGGATGTTCTGCACCTCTTCGGCCATGACGGCGTCGTTGACCTCGAAGTGCGGGACGGAGAGCAAGCGAAGCGCGCGCTTGGTCTTGTCGATCGTCACGCCGGGGGCGCCACGCGGCGTCGGCGGGACCAGCCGGATGATGCCGTTCTGCTCCTCGATCGCGACCGCAGTGGTGTTGATCGATCCTTCGGTGAACAGCCCGATCGAGCCCAGGTAGCCGGGCACGAACAGCATCTTGTTGATGGCGTCCGTCAAACTGACGATGGTGAATGCGTCAGTGTGGAATACGTCGAGCATTTTGCCTTCTCCCTTGGCATCATCGCGCTTGCTCCACGATTTCCACGTTCAGTTTCGATAAGTGATGTGCCTTCGCGTTAGGACCGCACGATGATGTGGTTTGCAGCGAGGAACGCCGCGATGGCGTCCTTGTCGGCCTGCACGGCACCAGCGAAATACGTGAGGCAGTTGCCATTCACCTCGGCGTCGCGCATCAGCACCGCGACCTTGACGCTCGTGCCAGCGCCCGTTGTCGCGGCGCCATAGATCGCGATGGCATCGCCTGCGGTGGCGTCGGTGATCGCCACGAAGTTCGCGCCCGACTTCTTGACGACCTGCCCAGCGACGAAGCTGGCCGGATCGAGGAAGGTGCCGCTGCCGCGCGAGCGCTCGCCGTTCGCTTCGGACAGGATGAACTCGGCCGGATGACGGGTCTCGTTGAGAACAGGCATGTTGGTCTCCTCGTTTGGTGCGCGGCTACTTCTTCCCGCTGATCCGCGCGTTGAGCTTGTCGATGATGATGTCCCACTTGCGCGGCGCCGGAACGCCCAGCGGAGCCGGACGGTGCGGGATGACGGGTGCCTGCGCCTCGATGCGGGCGCGCTCTGCCAAAAGCGCCTTGCGCACCTCGGCGATCGGCTTCTTCTCCGCGATGAGGCTGCGCGCCATGGTCGGCAGCGCTGCCATGTTGCAGAGGTCGAGCACCTCGTTGACGTAGCGCGCATGCTCGTCGGCGCCTTCGGTCTTCGCCTTGGCGCGCAGCTCGACCACGTTGGTCGGCGGCTCCGGTGCCGGCGGGTCCTGGGGCGGCGGGGGTGGTGGCGCAGGCGACGTGTCGTCACCTGCGCCGTCCCCTTCCTTCGGCTGCGGCGGCGCAGCCTCAGAAGACATGACGGCCTTGATCCTGTCGGCGGCCTTCCGCGGCAGGAGCCGCATGGAGTAATTGGCCGCGA
The DNA here is from genome assembly GCF_011516645.4 of Bradyrhizobium septentrionale. Classification (NCBI taxonomy): domain Bacteria; kingdom Pseudomonadati; phylum Pseudomonadota; class Alphaproteobacteria; order Hyphomicrobiales; family Nitrobacteraceae; genus Bradyrhizobium; species Bradyrhizobium septentrionale. The sequence goes on from NZ_CP088285.1 coordinate 7,029,204, forward strand.
GCTTCACCGCGCCAGCCTGCTCGTCGGCGAGGCCCAGCTCGATGGCCTCTGCCGCGTCCATCAGGCGATCCTCTTTCATGATCGCCGCGATCTTGGCTTCCTTCTGCCCGGAACGGGCTGCGTAGGTCGCGGTGATCGACGTGTCCAAGCGATCAAGATCATCGGCGAGCGCGCGCATGTCGTCGGCGTTGCCCATGGAGAAGCCGCTCGCCCCGTGGATCAGCAGGAAGGCGTTGGCGGGCATGACGATCTTGTCGGCCGCCATCAGCACCACCGACGCCGCCGAAGCGGCGATGCCATCTACGGTGGCCGTCACCGTCGCCGGATGGTTCTTCAGCGTGTTGTGGATCGCGATGCCGTCGAAGGCGTCGCCGCCAGGCGAGTTGATGCGGAGGTTGAGCTGGGTGATGTCGCCCAGCGCCTTGAGGTCGGCGTCGAACTGCTTCGCGCTGACGGTGTCGTCATCCCACCATGACGCGCCGATCTCGCCATAGATCAGGATTTCGCCGGTCTTCTCTTCGGCCTTCATCGTGTACCAGTGGCGCATGATGGGCTCCTAAGCTGCCTGTTGATCGTTGCCGTCGCCAAGGTCCTGGCTGGCGTCGGCCTGTTCCTGCGGGTCCGCGTTCGGATCGTCCGGCTGGCTCGCCGCTGCCTGCAGCACCGGGAATGCGAGGCCCAGGTCCTCGGCGCGCTCCTTGTCGGCGGCGATGCGCTGATCGTTTTCCTCCGGGTCGTAGCCTTCGGCCTCGATGACATCGCTGCGCGACTTGAAGCCCGCATCCACCGCGAGCTTCTCGGCCTGCCGGTCCTTGAGCGGGTCCACCCATTCGAAGCGCGGCGCGATCCACTTCGCGCGCGTCATGACCTTCTCATTGCCGACGTAGTCTGCGGTGGTGACAGGGATCGCTGCGGTCAGCACCGCGTCGTTGAACCAGCGCCGCCAGACCGGCCGGCAGAACTGATGCACGATGATGTTGTACTGGAGCTGCTCAAGCCTACGCCGATACTCCACGATGACGCCGCGCAGCGAGCTGTAGCTCGCGCGCCGGGTGTCGCCTGTGCCGATCATGTAGGGCACGCCCATGGCCGAGAACGCCGCGAGCTGCTGCCTGTACTGGAAAGCCTCGTAGGAGCCGCCGACATCGGCGGGCTCGCTGAATTTGACATCCTCGCCTGGGAGGAGAGCCTGCATGGTGCCGGGTTCAAGCCCGCCAAGACCGACGCCCAGCTCCATGGGCTGCTCTGCATCGGTCATGGCCGGTGCGGGCAGGATGTCTTCGGGCGCCGGGCTCGTCACGAAGCCCGCGAAGAGTGCCGCGATCTTTTTGCGCTCAAGCTCCGCGTCGTCGTACTGGTCGAGGAAGAACAGGCGCGTCATCGCGGCCGAGACCAATGGCACGCCACGCACCTGACCGGGCCGCGTCGGCCGGAAGATGTGCAGCACCTGATCTGCCGGCACGCGCACCGGCTGCATGTTGAGATAGACCTGCGGATCGACCGGCGCGTCGCCTGGGTGGCCGGGGAAGAACCAATAGGCGACGCGTTTCGCGACGTAGTCGAACTCCACGCCGTTCATGATGTAGTTGCCGTTCGACGCGATCTGGTTGAGCCAGTACGGGCACATCTCGCTTTCGAGCAGCTCGACCTGCAGCGGCACCGTGAGCCCATCCTCGAGGCGGCGGGAGCGCAGGCGCACGAAGATTTCGCCTGCCTCGAAGAGCGCGGATGCGACGACGCTTTGCATGCCGTAGAAGTCGGTGAGGCCGTCTGCATCGGCCTCATCGGTCCAGTCCATCCAGACTTCCATGACCTGCTTGCGCAGCTCTGGATCATCGGTGATCAGCGACGACGGCTTGATGCCCGCGCCGATCAGGTTGGCGACGAAGTTCTCCCTGGCGGCGACCGCATGCGCGCTATTGCGCAAGAGGTCGCGGCAGCGCATGCGCAGGAGCGGTCCCTGCGCGGCCATGATGGTGTTGATCGAATACTGTGTCGGCTTCCATGACGCGAGCCGCCGCCGATAGCGACCACCGTCGAAGCCACCGCTGGTCGAGCCCGCTGCGGATGAGAACGGATCAAACTGGTTCGTCGGCCGAACCAGTCCCATCTTTCCCAGCAAGCCCTCCGCGAGCATGTCGCGGAAAGCACTCATAGGCTACAGCCCCTTGTCAGCCGGACAAACGATCCTGAACTGCCGGGTCGGGACTAATCCTGCGACTTCGTTTTCCATGTCGTTGAGGATTTGCAGCATCTCGGCGAGCGAGCGGTATTCGACCCGCTTGTCGCCGTAGCTGACCGTCGAGGCGCCCTGTGCAATGGCGTAGCGCAGCGCATCGATCTGCGACTGCGTTGCCAGCAATTGCGCCGGGGTACGGGCCTGGAGCTTCCTAACGCGCATGGATTACACGCCGAGATAATTCGACCTGACGATCCTTCGCCTTGGTGTTGCTCGGCCACGATCCGCCTTGCGCGGCGCCACTTCGGGCTGCGATGGAGCCTCTTGCGGCTCAGGCTCCTCGCTCCGGCTAGCTGTAGTCTCGTTTCCTCTTGATGGCAATGCGATGCGCTGCACGTTGAGAAGATAGCCGCCCGCTGCCTGCATCGCTTCGCAGTCGAGAAAATCGTGATGACGCCCGCGCTCGATCCACGTCGGCCTGCCGTTGGGCTGCACGACGCGCGCCTCGCCGACGAGCGGATGACAGTAATCGTCATCAACGCCCTTCGGCAGATGCCACGCGCCCGGCTTGTCCTGGCGCCAGCGGATGCGCTCATGCACCCATGATTTCCAGTGGTCGGTATCCAATCGCGCGATGTCGAGGCCGAACTTGCTTTTCTTGCCGGCGCGGTTGACCTCGACCTTAGAAAAAATCAGCGGCGTGCGCATGGGCGACGAGCTGCCCTTGGTCGCGCGCACGCGCCTGCCCATGCGGCGGCAGAATTCGTAAATGCGGTTGAGGGGCAGCGTGTCCACCTTGCCGGGCCGGAAGCCGCTGTCGATCAGGGTGAGCCTGATCGGCACGTCGTTCACGTCGCTGGTGATCAGGTCCGCGAGCGCATCCCACACCTCCTCATCGGCGGTGTCGCCCTGCAGCTTGCCGTAGTCGATCAGCCATGACGTTGCGCGCGGACCCCAGCCGCGCAGCACCCATGGCAGCGACTGCTTTTGCACGTCCACGCTGAGGATGAGGTAGAGCACGCCATCCGGTACTTCCCCGCGCGAATAGAGCGAGCCGTGCGACTTGTTGCGCAGCTCCTCCCATTCCGGCACCTCGCCGCCGCCCGGCGCGTACAGCTCGCCGAAGCCAGCGTTCATGGCCTGCTGCACCATGGCCTCGTCGCCGGACTGCTCGGCCTCGACCAACACCGCGACCCGCTCGCCGAACGAGACGAATGGCGAAGCGAGACCCGAGACCCAGAACGAGATGGACTTGCTTTCGACCGGCACCCCGTGCACTTCGCCATGCACATCGACGGTCTGGCCCGGTGCGACGTAGCGCCCGCGCGCGTTCATGTCGGCCTTGTGCGTGTCCTCGATCACGCCGCCGCAGTGGGGGCATTCGAGGAAGGTCCCTCGCGCCGCCTCAAGCGGCGGGGCCTTGCGGGGATAGTGCAGGAGGTTGAAGCGCGGAACGAAATACTCGGCGCAGTGCGGGCATGGCCAGCACCAGTGGTGCCGCGTGCCTTGTTGCCAGAGCTGCCATATCGGGCTCTCGATGTCTTCGACCACGGTGACCTCCCAAAACAGGAGACCGCTGCGCTTGTCCTTCACGGCCTGCACCCTGCCGCGCTTCGGGGTCGATGTCACGACGCAGACGAAGTCTGCATAGGTGTCGCCGCGTCGCTCGACCAGACCCAGCGGGCCGCCCTGATTGTTCACGTTGTCGCGCATCTCGTCGTACTCATCGACCAGCGCGAGCACGGCCGGGTCCGATTTGAGCGCCGTCGAGCTGCCGCTGTGCGCGAGCCGGAAGGGCACGCCCGCCACCACCTTCCGCGTCTTGGTCATGCGCTTGCCGCGCGCGAGCTTGGCGGTCAGCGTCGGCGCTTCATCGAGCAACGCCATGACGCGAGGCTCGCACTGCTCCGACAGAAACTGCTTGTTTGGGCCGACATACAGGATCGGGCCTGGACGCTGATCGAGGCGCTGGCCAGCGACATCGAGCATGGCTTCGCTCTTGCCGGTCTGCGCGCCGAACACCATGACGACGCGCTTGAAGGCCGCGCTGGCGATGACGCGCTCGGGTTCGATCACATAGGGTGTGAGGTGCGGATCACGCGGACCCGGTACTGCCGCCGTGCGAGGGTAAATCCTGTTCTCCGCTGCCCATACGTCCGGGGTCACCTCCTTGGACGGCACCAGCAGCAGCGCTCCGCGCGCCCAGAAGGTATGCCTTTTCGTTAAAAGCGTCCGCGAGGCGGTGGAGGATGTCATGGAGTGCCCGATCTATCGTGCGGCGAAAGCTTAGGTCGCGCGTGACGCGGGGCGCCAAGCCTGCCAATTCGGAGCGAAAGGTGCCGACCATCTCGTCGACGAGACCATTCACGTCCTCGACCTGAACCAGCCGTCGTTCGTTCTCCAGGTTGCGCAATTCGATTTCGCGGGCACGGGCGTCGCGCACCCGGCTGTCCGCCGCACTCTTGCTGCTGCGGCGCTCGCAGTCACGCAGGAAGCGGATCAACGCGCGCACGCCCGCAATGAAGGGTATCATTCCGCGGCTTCCGCGAGGCAATGATCCTTCGCGCTGGAGCTGGCGAATATAGGTCGGCGTGTAGTCGGCGAACGCCGCGAACTCGGTCACAGTGATGAACCGGTCGCCTGCGGGCGGTTGGTCGTCGCCGCCGATGTCTTCTTCGTTGCTCAACGGACACCGAGATATTTGTGCGTCTGGATCGAGATGCGCCAGCCGTTGCGTCGGGCGGCATCCATGCAAAGCTCTGTCGCCTTCCTGCTCATCGACAGCGGCTGAAGCCAGACGAGCGCCGGACCATAATGCTCGATGCAGCGCTTGAGGGTTTCGACATCGGCGGGCTTGCCGACCGGCATCTTGATTTCGTTGGCGCGCTGCCACGCATCGGCGCGGAAGGTCCTGCCTCCGGGCATGTGGAGTTTCGGCGAGACGGTGACCCATGCGCGCGGGTCGATGCGGATTTCCTCGGTGCCGCTGGTCTCGACCTGCACAGTCCAACCGGCGGCGATCATGCGGCGCGACAGTTCGGTGAGGTCGTACATGCAGGGCTCGCCGCCGGTCAGGACGAGATGCCGGGAGCGGGACGGCCTGAGGGTCAGGATCAGTTGATCGACGGTGACGCTGGCATAGGCCGGGCTTGTGACAGTCTTGCTGACGATGTCGGCGAGAGTGACGACCTGCGCCGGGTCCATCTCCCAAGTGTACTTCGTGTCGCACCACGGACAGCCGACATCGCATCGCTGAAGCCGGACAAACATCGATGGCATGCCGGTGAATGTGGCCTCGCCCTGTACGGTCTCGAATAGCTCGTTGACCGGGAGCATCAGATCACTGCCTCGCATGAGCATTTTCGGGTCTCGTCTACGACGACGCGCACGAGCCTGACGGACGGCGGCAACACCCTGGGACCGACAACGGTCAGAAGGTGCGCGGCGATGTTCTCGGCGGTCGGATTGAACGGCACGGTGACGATCGACGGATCGATGATGACCAGCGCCGACAGAAGCGGATCGCGTTGCCAGAGGAGCATGCGGTGATCCCAGTTATCTTCCAGCCACATGCAGAGCGTGGACTTGACGACGCTGAAGTCGATGATGCGGCCCAGGTGATCCAGGGCGTCGGCTTCACAGTGAAAGTGCACGCGATAGTTATGGCCATGCAGGTGCTGGCACTTGCCCTCGTGATCGACCACGCGATGGCCGCACGAGATGTCGTGATAACGGATTGCGCGGATCACTGGCATCGGAAGCCCCTTGCTTGGATGAGCGCCAGGACCTCGGCGCGGGCGGCCGGGCCGTCGCGGAAGATGCCGCGCATCACGGATGTGGTCATCGTGGCTCCGTCTTCCTTCACCCCGCGCCATGTCATGCAAGAGTGGCGTGCGCTGAGCACCACGGCAAGACCACGCGGCGCGATGATGCGCTCCACCTCGTCGGCAAGCTGCATGATGGCCTCCTCCTGGATTTGGGGGCGCGACAAAATCCAGTGAGCGATGCGAGAGAGTTTCGAGATGCCGATCACGCGCGCGCCAGGAATGACGCCGAACCACACCTCGCCCTCGATGGGACACAGATGGTGTGAGCACGCGGACCGGACGGTGATGGGGCCGAGGACGTAAATCTCATCCATCGATCTGACGTTCGGGAAGTCGGTGCACGTCGGCGGCGGCTGATAGCGCCCAGCAAAAACCTCGCGCACGAACATTTTTGCGAGACGCTTCGCGGTGCCGCGCGTGTTGTGATCGTTCTCGGTATCGATCACCAGGGCATCGAGCATTGCACCAGCGCAGCGCTCGACCTCGTGCTCGATGGCTTCGAGGTCACCGGGCTGCAGGACATCGGAAATGTTGTCGTTGGCCAAATAGGTGCGGCCGGCCGATTTGAGCCGTTTTCGGACGGTGTCACCCGGCTTTGGGGGCAAAACACCGATTGTCTCTCTATCCGTCAACGGCTTACCCCGCTTTTTCCGTCGTTGTCTGTAGTTGCAGACGCGTCTACGTTCTCGTAGTGCGAGCAATTCCGCCCGCTCGGATAATCCGAAAAAGGACTGAAAATGATCTTCGAAACCAGCAAAGAACCTGTCTCCGTTGCCGGCAAGAACGGCGACGCCCTGGTCCCAGGCACGCAAGCACGCGATGCCGCAGAGAAGGAAGCGAAGTCGACCGGCAAGCCGGTGACCATTCGACACGCCGTCACCGACAAGGTGCTCGCGACCGTGAAGCCGCCGAAGCCCACGGTTACGAAGAAGGCGGTGGCGAAGAAGAAAACGAAGCCAGCGAAGAAGAAGGCCACGGCAGCGCCCGTTAAGAAGGCCGCCGCGACCAAGCGCGACAGCGACAAGCCAAGCGGCATGACCGCTGAGCTTGTGAAGCTAGCACTGCGCGCGAGTGGCGTCACGCCTGCGCATCTCAACGAGCGCTCCAAGTGGAAGGGCGCACCGTGGAAATGGTTCTTCTCCAATCCGAAGAAGACCGGCGTCGCCGACCGCTTTGGCTACAAGCTGAAGGTCGAGCGGGATGGTCGCGCGGTCACCTACTTCCTGATCGCAAAGTAACAGAAGCGGCCCGGCTGTGATCGCCGGGCCGCTTTGCATTTTGAAACCAGAGGACGAAATCGAAGATGACGAGGAAAACGTATTTCAGCCTGATCGCCCGCGAGCCGGATGGGGAGTGGTCGCCGCAGTTCGGCGACTACGATCGCGAGACGGTCGATGCCGAGAAGCGGGACTACATCGACCACATCGGCACCACGTGGCCGAAGGGGACCGAGTTCAAGATCATCACCAGCAACGACACGCAGGCATCGATCGATGCCGCGATCGTCGCGCTGAGCACCTGAGAGGACGAAATGAGATTTCAATTGGAGTTCGATACCGACAATGCGGCTTTCGATGAGCTGCCCGCGACCGAGATTGCGCGCATCCTGCGCAAGGTCGCCGACGTGGTCGTGCATAACGGAGATTTCGACGGCCTCGTCGTGGACATGAACGGCAACGTGGTCGGCAGGTACTCGCTGACGAAGGCTCGTCGGTAATGGTGATCATCTGCTGGCTTTGGGCGCTTCGCGAACACTACAGCGCCAAGCGGGACCGCCGACCGCGCATCTTCACTCTGCTTTGACGTTTCGACCCTGCGTGGCTTCTAACTTTCAAATTTTTGGAGAATTTAAAATGAGACTTCCGATCATCCATCGCCTACGATGCGACCCAGTGCGACGACGACATCAAGAACGGCGACGTTCTGGTGATCGTGCCGTGGGCGTCGTCGGCATCGCCGACACGTGGCCGTTCGCGGTGACCGAAAAATTCGGGAAGCTGCATCGGCTGCAAGCACATGACACGCTCGATACCTATCAGGACGGCCGGTTCGCCGGATCGAAGGCGCTGGCCGAGCAGGCGATCGCAGATATGGCCAAGGTGCGGCGATGAAGATGCATGCTCCACTCGATCCAGAGTGCCCAGCCGTGGTCGCGTTCATGACCGCGCTGTTCGATGACCCCATGACGGAAGCGGCGGGGGCGCCGACCGACGACATCTGCGAAGCCTTCGAGCGTGTGCATCGCTCCAAATGCACGCGCTGTCAGGAGTTCGGCGCGGCAAACATAAGAGGTGCGGTCATGACCCGAACGACCAGAGCGCAGCGATGGGCGCTGGCGAACGTGTACCAGCGCAAGCATCCCCAGCCGTCGCATCCGCTGAACCTGCGGGCATGGTGGCAGGGCTACCGGGCATTCCGAACGACCGTGCTGCCCGGTCCCGACTGCATCTTGGTGCAATGGTGCGGCATGTGGCTCGGCATCGAGCACGACGGCTACACCCATTCCTGACGGGTCCGCAGCGTCGATGGCCGGGAGCGATCCCGACCATCCGCGATGCGATCCCGCATCAGCGAAGGGCAAAAGCCCGGAAAAAGGAAAATCGAAAGTGGCCACACTCACTCACGCCGATCTCAAGCAATTCACCGGCGCCGGACAATGGTTTCGGCACAGCCTTATGCGCAGCATGGTCTACACCGAGGGCGTGCAATATCTCGCCGAGACCGGCGGCGCGTATTGGCTGGTCGATAAGGTCGCCACGTTGCAGCTCGAACCGAAGGTGAAAGCCGAGGACTTCCAATCGTGGACGCTGAAGGTCGCCCAGGATCGGACTGCCGTGCTGACCTGCGACGATGGCAACGGCAACGTTGTCCATTCGGAGACGATCGACTGGACCGACTTCCCGCTCGATGAAGTCGAGCTATGGGTTGAGGGCAACGTCATCCTCCTGCCGAGCGAGCACTGAGCAAGCACATGAAAAAGCTACTACTCGGGCTCCTAGGTGCCGTCGCGCTTACGCAAGGCGCGGAAGCCGCGACGGCCGACATCTATGGGGTCGCCGCCTGTTACACCTACAAAGACCCTGCCTACGAAAACGGCTGTTCGCTTGATGCAGTGCGGAAAAACCCAACGTTTGCCAGCGAGGAGGATTGCAAGGGGTATGTGGCCGGGGCCAATCAACAGCCCCGCAACCAAGGGGGTGCCATGACCGTCACCTTCATATGCGTCAAGAGGACCATTTCAGCTTGGGAGCAAGTGCGTTGATCGGTGCTGCCGTGATCGCTGCGTTGACGATCGCCGGCTTGTGCTTGCTGGCGAGGTCAGCCCTCCGTCTCGCCATCCTCCTGTTGAAGCTCTGCTTCGTGCTCTATCGCATGTTCGTCATCGTGATCCAGGGGAACGACTATGTCGGCGGGATCGCGGGCGCGAGCGCGCTACTGATCTGCGCTTACGTAGTGACGAGGTAAAAATCGACGTTGACGTGAAACTTAAAGGCCCCGCTTCGGCGGTTTTTTTTATGGCGTGACCGCGACCATGGCGCCGCATTCGTTGTCTTCCGACACGATGACGACGACGTTGCGCTGATAGCTCTTGGCAAGCCGGTCGCCCAGCTCGCGACCTATCATCTCGCAGGAGTGCGCGCCGAAATTTCCGTCAACGCCAAGGTCATCGACGACGATGGCGCGAGCGTGATCCATCAGATCGTGGAATTCGACCTCGCGATCATCGTGCGCGACCATCATGCGGACCTCGACGTGGAATAGGTGCCGATGCCGGTCGGCGAGATACGATCGGCGGGCAGGAGCGCCAGCCCAGCGATGGAAGCCGGGCACGGTGAAGCGGACGAAGATGGTTGCGTCGGTCATGGCAATGCTCCCGCCGGGTCGGCGCCGACCGCCTGTCGGCTTTCCTCAACGATCTGCTGCATGGTGCGGGTGACGAAGTGAGCCTCATAGCCGCACATGGTGCGCGACTTCTGGTGGCCCATGGGTGCCCCACGGTCCTCGGTGGGCAGATAGTTGAAGCCGCTGCCGATATGCCAGCAGCGCTTGTTGGCGACCGTGGCGAAGTGCCGTCCCCATCGAACGGCGGCAAGCCACGTCGAGCTGTCGCACGAGTTCAATGGCCATGCCGTGGTGAGTTCGGATGCGGTGAGGCCGAGTGCGTGTATCCAGAGCTTGGGATATTTGCGGCGCCGCTCCCAGGCGGTGGCGATCAAGCGCTTGCGGGTTTCCATATCTGCTTGCACGACGTTGCCGAAGCAGATGCGATCGTAGCGCTCGGCGAGATAATCGAAATAATCCCAGCCGTCGTTGAACGGATGATAGACCGGGACCGGGCGAAGGCCCATGTCTTCGAGCTTGGTGCGGGTGCGGATTTTGTTGTCCCGGCCGCCCTGGTCGATCTCGATATAGCCCCAGACCTGATCGCCCATGCGCCGGACTATCGCGACGTACTTGTCGAACAGCTCGGTAAAGTCATCGATGTCGTCGGGCGCCAGCGACAACGCGCGGTCCATCGACATGCGGTGCGCGTGCGCGTGTTCGGTGGCGAGGTTATAGACGCCGCTGTCGATGAACACGTCACACCCGTTTGCGATGAACATATCGAGCATGCCGAAATGCTCGTCGGTGTGGATTTCGTTGACGGCGACCAGCAGGTGCTTATTGACGGTGTTCGCATGCGCGAGCGTTTTGGGCTCGCTGGCGATGAAGTAGATCGGCCACGCCTCGGGGTTCCAGTTGCCGCCGGTCCTAATCATTGGTGACCCTGACGACGCTGCCCTGTCCGTGAATGTCCTCGTACCTATCGAGGATGTGGCCTGCGGTGTACTGGTCGGGCTGCACCATCAGCAGGTCGTACTTCTCGGCCTTCTCACCGAACGCAACGAACGGGCCGGGATACGGACAGAAGATCGTGGTGCCGGTCAGCAATGGCTTCCAGCGCTCCCATTCGACCATGACGCCGCAGCAGAGCAGGTGATGCCGCCGGCCGAGACGATAGTGATCGCCGTGCTCGATGGCGTGGCGCGGATCGGCGATGGTGATTTCGAGCCGGGCGAGAAGATCGCCACGATTATCGAGCGGACCCTTCTCGGGATCGACCAGCCCCTCATCGAGAAACTGGCGGGCGGCGAGCATGCTGCCCAGGTCCTTGTCGGAAAAGCCAAGGGCATTGATCGGCATGTCGGTCAGGCGCAGTGCCTCGACCTCCAGCTTCACCAATTCGAGGTCCCAGGTCGCAAGCTCCGGCAGGCGATTATCGACCAGGGCATAGGCGCGGATCATAGCCTCGGTCCAGCCGCGTGCGACGATGACCGGCACCTCCAGATAGCCCGCGAGCTTTGCCGCATCGAGGCGGCCATGCCCCGCGATGATGATGTCGTCCTCGGTGATCAGCAGCGGGACCGTGAAGCCGAACTGCGCGATCGATGTCGCGATCTGCTCAATCTGCTCCTGCGAATGCTGCCGCGCATTGCGAGGGGACGGGACCAGCTCGTTGACCCGCCGCGTCTCGATCTTCCAGGCGGGCCCGGATGCAGTCGTCATATGCTCGTTCACCAGCGCGCCCCTTACCAAAGGAAAGTCCAAAATCGAAAATCCGAAATATGCGGAAGGCGGGCGGTCGCGCGTACCCCGCGCTTTCGGTGGGCCCCAAAGGACCCGTGGAGGGCCAAGGGGCCCTGGGGGCGCGTGTGGCGCGGGGCATGTGTGGTGCACCCCGCTTGCACTGGATGCACCCTGGCTTGATCTGGGGCCCGGCCGCCTGCCTTGACGGGCCATCCTGCGGTCCTTACTCGACTGCTTCTTCGCTGATCTCGAAGGTGCTGTTGGCTGGGTGCGGAAGATGGAAGCGCGCTTCGCCGCTTGGGTTTGGTGAGCCGTCGTAATTGCCCTCGACGATGACAGGCTCCCCGTCGTCCTGCTTGACGCTGGCGCGGTAGCGCCCATTGACGTGAACCGTGACGGTTGTGGTCATGCTGCTTCTCCTTTCTCTTTCGGTGGGTGCGTCTCAGCGCCGCGCCCTGGTCCGTCCGCTTGCTGCTGTGAACGTGAAGTCGAGCGGGTCGGAATTGGCGGTGCCATTGTGCACCATGACCGGCACCGTCGCGGGAGCGAACAGCGACGGCTTGACGATGGTCGTGACCTCGGTCTCGCTGACGAGCGTGGTCGGCTCGTCGTAGTCGCCGAACCTGATGGTGGTCTCGGCCGTGAAGCCACTGCCGAGACAGGACAGCGGGAAGTCCGGATCGCCGCTGACCACCGTGTTCGGGGAGAGCGAGGTCAGCACGGGTGGTGCCTGGGGCTCTGACGGGGTGCTGGACGCCAGCGCATGGGCGGTGTCGTAAGCGACGCCGGCCAGCATGGCTTTGCGCATGTTGTCGGTGTCCATGGGTCAGTGCTCCTTCTCGGCCTCGACCGGCTTGCCAGCCTGCGCTGCTGCGATTGCCCGCTGCTCCTTGGTCGGCGGCTCGCCGGGCGGTGCGTTGGGGGAATACCTGGTGCCGGAATAGTCGCTGGGCCCAAGCTTGTCGGGCATGGCAGCGATTGCCGCTTCCTTCTCGGCGCGGACCTGCTCGGGCGTCTTGGCCGGCTGCTGCTCTGCGCCGGACTTCGTCTCGCGCTTGGTCTCGTGCTTTGCGTCGTGCCGGTCAGTCATTTCACTTCTCCTCCTTGTAGAGCGTGGCGCGCACCGCGCAGTCCTTGGCTTCGAGCAGTTTGCGCAGGCTTGCCGAACGCTCGGGATTGCGCGGCAGCAGGTTAGCGATGTAGTCGGCGATCTCGGCAAACTTGGCGCTGATCGGCTGAAGCTCTGGTTTCAGATGGGCGTAGGTGAAGAACTGCAGCATCGGCTCTTGGCTCATGTCGGGCTTTCCTCCATCACCGCACCCGCCGGGTTCGCATTGCGATCCCTATGTTGCGGGTGAGGTTTCGCTCCATTTCCTGCAGCATGATCTTGGCAAAGTCGGAATAGAACGCCACGTCGCGCTTGATCTGGGCCTGCGGCTTGAGAACGTACATCAGGCGCAGCCGGTTCTTGCCGATGCGCTGATAGATCACATCGCCCTTGCGGAAGGCGTTCTTCAGGTTGCGCGGCCTTTGCCCCTGCGGCACGCCGCGCGCGGACCTGTTCACCGCGCCGGTCGGCGGGATGGCCAGGGCGCTCTTGGCGGCCATGCGCGTGCCGCTCTTCGCGTGCAGGCCGAGGTTGGCGCGGCCAAGCTTGTCGTAAATCGTGACCTCAAGATTGTCCTTTGCAGCGCGCGCGCCCCTGGTGGTGAGCGCGGCCCGCATGAAGCTCTGGTTTCGTACCTGCACCGACGACGGCCATGTCTGGTTGATCAGGTAGGTTCGCGTGGCGTCGGCTGCGTCATTGAGCGTGCGCGCCATGATGTAGGGGAGTTGATCGACGGCAGCGCCGAGTTCGATCGCAGCCTGCGTAAAGCCTGAGCTGTCGATGTTGATCTCGATCATGCGAGCACACTCGATGCAAGGTGCGGCAAGCTTATTCCGGTTAGCTGTCGCGCGCCAGCCGTCCATCGATTTGGCGCACGTATTGAAGCGCCAGACATCGATCGCGATAGACGCGGAGGATTGCGCAGCGGCCCAAGGAAAGTTCGTCTGCGTAATCGGCCACCTCTTGTGCGTCAAACTCCACGTCGGGCGGGAAGCGGATGGTGACGGTCGCGCTGGTGAGGTTGAACTCGATCATGAGCGCGGCTTCTTCGATGTCTACGGGCACGCGCGCTCCTCACTGCAGCGTCTGTCGCGCGACCAAATCGAAGCCGTCGTCGTTGCGCCGATACTCGGCGGCAAGGCGCTGACGCGCGAAAATGCGGATGATCTCGACCCGCCCGCCGCTGCCATGGACGCAGCAGGCGATGACGTTGATCATATCCACGTCGTCCTCGGCGAAGGTCACGATCGCCGTGCGCGTCTCGGCATCGTACTCGACCTGGGTGGCGTCGTTCATGCTCTGCATGGCCAATCCCCCTCCCAATGACAAAGGGGCGGCAGGCTTTCGCCGCCACCCCTCCGATCAGCGCCGCAAAGCATGGAGCAAGCACACATGGCAGCGCTGGATGGCAGCATCATAGCGCATCATTCCATGCCTCACCACCATTTGGCGCCCGCATCGTCACTTCAACACCTTTTCCAGCTCGAGGAGTTGCCGCTCGATCTTGTCGGCAATGCCGATCAGCCGGCGAAGCTCGGGCGCGAACTCACGGACCTGCGCCAGGACGTTGTTGCCCTCCTTGATCAGTGCGCGAATGTCCTCGTTGCTCTTTTCGTCGCCGAAGAATTTCTCGCGCACCTGCCGCACCCATGCGCGCGGCACGCCGAGATCGATGGAAACTCTTTCGTCGGTCCAGCCCTGGCCATAGCCGACCTTGTCGCTGAGATAGACATCGTTCAGCTTGCCGTAGATCAGGCGCATGTCATCGCGATCCATCTCGCGCGTGTTGTCAACGACCTGCACCGGTGTCGGCTCTTGCTTGCTCACCATCTCGCTTCCCTCCCTGGCCTTTTGAATTGCCGCGAACTTCGCTTTCCTGAAGCAGTCGGGACAACGGTGTGCCGTCGCGCTCTTGCCGACGTGCCAGCCCTTCGCCTGCAGCTTGCGAGCGATGAATTGCCACTCCACCACGTTGTCCATCCCCTTTGCGCCTGCCATCTGGTTGTTCACCGGCAGGCTGATCTCGGTCAGGCATCGTGGGGCGCCGCACTTCGCGACCACGCCACGAACCTTCTTTCCATCATCACCGTATGGCACCGGCCCATGCTCGAACGCCGCCAAAAGGTCTCTCATCGTCTGCTGATCTCCGTCATCTTGCCGCAGTTGAAGCACTTGGTCCGGCTTCTTTCCCGGAGCCGTCGCATCTCATCGATGTAGCGCTGCCGCGCACGGAGCCATTGCGTCTCTTCGCTTGCCAGGGCGCGCAGCACGAACATCGGATCGAGGCGGGTCTTGCAGAGCGAACACTCCACCTCGGTCTCGCCTTCGCGGATTTGATAGCTCGCGTGAACGGTGCGGCCGTCGCGAACGTCGTAGCGGTGATTACAGCCGGCGCCCCAGCTCACGACCTTGAGCATCGGCTCGTCGTCGGATGGCGGCTGCTTGAACCTGACCGGCAGGGGCGTGATGTTGTCGTCGGTCATGGCTTGCTGATCCGGATGCGAACCACGTCACCGGTCTCGATCGCAGGCTTGTCGGTACCGATCCAGAGCGCGAGCCCAAGGTGCTGGATGACCAGCCACCAGCCGGTCGAGACCCGCTCGTGCTCCATCTGGCTCTCGACCTTGGCGTTGCCGACCTTGGCCGCGTTGTAGACCCGCATGAAGCGCTCCTCGACCGAAGTGACCACCTCCTCGAATTCGAACGTGCTCAGATCAGTGCCGCGAACAGGCACCGCATTCCCAGCTTGAACATCTCCCATCGCGTCATGCTCCATTGCGTCGTCAGTTCGGGGGGCAGGTCGGCGATATGCCGGACGCCGTGCTTGTAGGAAAGCAGTGGTCCGGCGTGATCGAAGAACTGTCTCATGATTGCCTCATTCCGTTAGGCGGGGCGTTACATCCCGTTACGCGCGGCCGTAAGTCATTGCCCGTTTGGCTTTTTCTCTGCGTTCGCTTTGTTACGCGCCTTGCGCATCCGCGCTGCTTTGCGTGCGACGATGCGATGCAGGTCTCGATGTCGTCTTGCATGCGCAGGGCCACGTAGCGCTTCATGGCCAGCCGCTGGCGCTTCTGTTCTTTCCGCTCCCTGCGAAGCATCACCAGTCCTGATCCTCCACGCGCTTGCCGATTTCCCAGCGTCCTGCACGGTAGTTGCCTTCGAAGAACGCGTTCACGTCGGAGCCCATCATGGCTCTGGTGGCCTGACCGAGCGTTTGCTGCGTCATGCGCTTGCGGCCCTCGCCGTAGATCAGGGCCACTTCGCTCATCGACGGAATTGTGGTCGAGAGCGGCACCTGGACCTTGACGATCGTCATCGGTCATCCTCCCATTGCAGCGACCGGCTTGCCTGTCCACCACCAGTACGGTTTCTGAATTCCGATGATCTTGGCGTCGCGCAGCTTGTCCCCGGCGCGCTTGAAGGCGCCACGGAAGCGGTTGTCGGCGGCTTCGGTGTCGGTGTCGTCGTCCACGAACTTGGCCCGCATGGCCGCGCGCACATAGCCGACGTCGACCACTTTGCTGACGCTGGCCGGGAGCGGGAAAGGTGGCGGCACGCCGTAGTCGTTGATCGCGTCGAACAGCGCGTGCATGAGCAGGCGCTCGTTGCTGGTGGCCTGATAGCCGGTGCGCTCGGCGCTCTCGGTCGCATCGTAGGCGACTGCCGCGCATGAGGTTTCCTCGTTGCCCCACTTGTTCCGGCCGACGCTGATCACGGGCAGCGTGAACTCCCAGCGAATGCCGGACTTGCCTTCGCGCTGCTTGCGCACCGTGGCCCGGTGGATGCTGCCCCCCTTCGAGGTACGCCTATCGGCCACGATCTCAAATTCGATCGTGGTCTCGAAGTCGGCGGTCAGCGAGGAATGCCCGCGCGGAGAGCCGCCGCCCTTCGGCTTGTGGTGGACGAGGATCACGGCGGCGCCGAACCGCTGCTGCAGGGCGACCAGCCGCTTGCGCACGATCGACACGTCCTGGCTGGCGTTCTCGTTCATGCCGGGCGCGAGCGCCGACAGGGTGTCCAGGATGATCAGGACAAGCGGCACGTTGTAGGTCTTGGCGACCGCCTCGATCTCGGCGATGAGCGCCACCAGATCGTCGTCGCTGCCGAAGAAGTCCGGCCGCTTGGTGCAGAGATAGAACGGCAGCGTGGCCTTGTGCGGCAGCTCGTGCTGGATGACGTAGGCCAGCTTCCGCTTGCTGAAGCCTTTGCCGGCCTCTGCGGCCACGTAGACGACCAGTCCGGGCTCGGTGTTCCGGCCGATGAAGGTCTGCCCGCGCGCGACCGCCATGCCCAAGTCGAACGTCCCGAACGACTTCCCGCTGCCGCTGTCGCCGTAGATGAGGATGATCTCGTCCATGGGGATGATGTCCTCGACCACCCACGTGTAGCCCGATGCATGGCCCGAGATCGCGATCTCTTCCCAGCGCAGGCCGCCGAACCGCGAGCGGAACGGGACAGCCGACCAGTCCGGCGTCGCGTCGGCGAGCGCATGCAGCGCGTCGGGCGTACCACCGGCCTTGAGCCAGTCGGACACGTCGCCCTTGGGCGGCATGTCGGGCCAATGCCGGGCAAGATCGAGCACACGCACCCTTTGGGCGGTGCCGGAAAGCGACTTGGCGACATCCTGCGCGTGATCCTGGCCCGGCAGTACCGGCCTGCCATCCGGGTGGAAGCGCAGCGCGCCGTCGCCATTCGGCGGATCGGGATTGCGTGCCTGGGGGTCGTTGTGCGGAATTATCACCACGTCGGCGTCGCGGAAGAATGCGGTGTGGCTCTCGCTCCACTTGCCAACGCCGCCGGGGTTCGTCGTAGCAACGAAGCCGATCTTCGAAAGATTGTCGGCATCCTTCTCGCCCTCGACCACATAGACAACCTGCCCGTTGGCGATGGCCTCCATCAGCTCTGGCAGGCGATAGGGCACATATCTGATGCCGCGCACGGCATAGACCCAGCCGTGCTTGATCTTGTCCGGTGGATCGCCGGGGTGCGGACGGCGCCGCTGCCTGAACGTCTTCGGCTCGAAGCGCACCACCTGGAATAAAAGCTCATCGTTCTCGTCGGTGTAGCTGTAGTGCGCGACCTCTTTGCCGAGCTGCTGCGGCGGTCGCTCGCGTTGCTCCAGATAGCCGTGCTCGCGCATCCACTGCATCGCGGCTTTATGGTCGCGTCCCGTTTCACGTGAAATCAGATCGAGCACGCCGCCGCCGGTCTTGCTCTCGTGGTCGTAGTATCGCCCGGTCGCCACATCGATCGAGAGAGAACCATGCTTGCCGTAGCGTCGCTCGCCATCAGATGAGAGCCGCGCATTCGGAGAACCGAGCAGCTCTTCCGCGATGGCCTCCATGTGCACGGCGAGCGAATGGATTGGCTCGTGCATGTTCATCGGCGCCCCTGCTGAAAGAGTGGCGTGGTGACAAGCGCGAGCTGCGGCCGGATGAGCGAGCACATGTAGTGCCAAGTTGCGAGCGCGTCGGCCTCGTTGTCGTCCTCGACCTCCCAGCCCATCGACCGGCACTGCCGTATGACGAGTGTCTTGGCGCGGTCGCGCTTGGGGTTCTGGCCGATGAAGTGGAGCCGCACGTCGCGGGTCTCTGCCTTCCTGATGTCGTAGAGGCCGCATCGATAGGCGCAGGCGCCGATGATTGCCGGCAGGCCGTAGAGCAGCGTGGTCGTGTTGACGTTGCTTTTTCCACGGTTGAACGATGTCGGCATCGGCGCTTCCCAAACCACGGTGCTCGGGCCGAAGTCAGCGAGCATGCTGTACATCCAGCCCCATGCATTGGAGAAGCTTGCTTCGTGAGAGGCGCCCGGCTTGGCGAATTGGATCGAGCCGTGCGCCGGTTCCTGGCCCGGCTCGCCCACGGCCCAGCCGGTTCTTGATGCTAGGTCGAGGGCGAGGATGACGGACATTTCGATCCCCTCAGAGGGACGGCAACCCACCGTGCGTGCTGAGATGGCTCACTGCGTCCCGCCAGACCCAGCCCGGATGGCTTTCGAGGAGCGGCTTGATGTAGCTGGACGCGCGCGCGAACAGATCGCGCTCGGCCTCGGCCGCAGCGATGTTGTCGCCCTTCTGCCGCTCGATCTGAGCGATGTCGGAAAGCCCGCAATCTGCCAGAGCCTTCTGCACCACCGCGTCGTCGTGCCGGATGTCAAAAACGATGTCCTCATGGTCGATGAAGAGACGGAGCTGGTGCGCGTCCTCTGACAGGTGCGGCGGCTTCTTGCGGAACGTCACGAGGCGAAGGATCGACTGCAGTTCCGCCTCATGGGTCCATGCCGCCGTGATGAGGCCGTAGCCCTTCGCCTCGTCAAAGCAGTAGCCGGCGATGGCGTGCGGATCGGTCAGCTTCTTGATGTTGCGGGCGCGTCGTGCGGCATCCCGCACGAACTGCATCAATGAACGGCGCTCGGTCACTTGTCGCCCTCCCATTCCATCGCGATGAACTCGTTGAGCCAGCGGACGACCCTCATCGCCTCGTCCCGTGACTTGCCCAGGCGATCGGCTGGCGTTTGCTGCGTGTGCTTGGCCGAGAGCACCTCGATGTGGACCATCTGCTTGGGCGTGAGGGCATCGAGCTTCTCGACCAGATGGCGGATCGCAAGCATGGCGCTGGTTGACGCCAGCGACATGCCGCTGTCGATCTTCGGCCCTGATGGCGGATCAGCAGTGCGCTTGGCCTGAAGCTGCTCGTTCGCCGTTGCGAGCTTCCGCTGCGCCTTTTCGAGGTCCTTCTCCAGGGGCTTCACGGCCTTGTCGATCGCGGTGGCGATCTCGGCCTGAAGCTTGGCGGGGTCGAGGACGAGCTTGCCCTCGTACTCGGCGCGAACCGCCTGTTCGCGGCGTGCGATCTCGGCCCGCAGGTCGGTTATCGCGCGCTCATGGGTCGCGCCATCCTTCGCGCGGGCCTCCTCGATGATGCAGCGGACATCCTCGACCGAGAGATGCTCGCCTGCCTCGGCGCGGGCGATGATGTCCTGCCGCGCCTCGTCAGGCGTCGATGGTGCGGCGAGCGAGTAGAGACCGGAGACCGGCAGGGTCAAATCCCGAATGTTTCGGGATTTGGCCAGTTCGGCGACGCGCATGAAGTTCAACGCGGTGTCATCCGTCCACCCGAACTCCTGCTTCAGCCACGGCAACCAGTTGCCATGACCGGCGATCTGCTTCGCCTGGGTGAGGCGCCGTCCGATCTCGATGATGTCCGCGACGACGCGCTTGCCGAGCGTGCGGATCACCGCCGCGTGCTCGGCCAAGGCGATTTCGTCCGATGTTGCAACGGGCAGCAGTTCCGCCGTCTGCCCCTGCATCATGCACCTGCCTGCGCGCGCTCAGCGCGCGAGAGTGCCGCCCGGCCCAACGGCAGATCGCCGAAGTCGCCCAGCTTCTCGCTGAGCATCTGGTACTCGTCGAGATCGTCGTCCTCGAAGTCGTCGGCGACGGCGTCGGCCTTCCGCAGGAGCGAGCGCTCCTTGATCTTGGCTTTCAGCAGCTTCTTGCGGATGCCGCGATCGGCGGCGTGATCGAACTGGTCGGCGCGACGGTCGCGGATGACCTTGCAGCGCTTCATGTAGGCCATCTTCTCCTGGAGCAGCTCGCCATCGATCTTCTCGATCGCTGCGACCGCGTCCTTGATGTTCTCGGCTGATGGGGTGTTTTCGGCGGCGCTCTTTGCCATTGCGGCATCTCCCGATGTTGCGCGCGAGCGGCGTCGCGCGCGGCGATGCGCGCGCAAACGTCGTCTCTCGATCAGATTGATAGGTGGACGGGCCGTCGATGATGTTGCGCCACGCGCAAATCGAAAATCAAGCGCGAAAAAAAGTTAGGACGAGTTTGTGCGTCACCTCGGTGACTGTCTCGCGCGATCACGCTGCCATGCCGTCGCCACAAAGCGTTAGGCGATTTCCGTTACACGCCGTTACAGCGACTTTTTTCGCGGCATCATTTCGCTTGCTGGCATGGTTCGTGCTACGTGCGTGCGCAGTAGTTATAATTAAATCTATATTGATTATGCGGAGAGAGGTCGCTTTACGACCTCTCTCTACGCAAAACTACTGCCAGAGAATTACTCTGCGCGCGCGGCGCTGACGTCGCCGCGCTTCCGTTACACGCCGTTACACGAATTTATTTGCGTCGAGAGTAACCTCGGTGACGCGCAAAGTTTTTTGGACGCGCTATCATCCTCGAAATCGAACAGGGGACAGCGCGTCATGTCTGACAAATCCATCGCATCAGTTGGAAGGGCTCTCGCCGCCGCGCTGCTGGTCGAAGCGCGGTCGCTGCCCATGACGGCCGAAGTCGCCAAGCTCTGGAAGCGCAACGAGGGCGAGATCGTCGCGCTCTCCGATGAGCTTGTCGAAGCCTACCGCACCGAAATTCTCGAAGCGCTGAGGGTGTGACGATGAGCAGCCTGGACGAAAGGATCGCCGCGTTCGTCGCCGAGCGCGATGCAGCGGTTATCGCAGGGATCGATGCCCTGATCGCGTTTTCCGCCAAGTACGGGCACCGCCCGTCCAGACCGGGACGTGGCCACGATCATGCTGCACAAGCTGCGCACCGCGATCCCGTCGCTGCCGCTGCCCGTGCGGCTCGCGTCGCACGAATGGCTTTCTCGGCACGGTTTCGAGAGCTTCGGGGATGAGGCATGACCGCGCGCGGCTTCTCGCATCCGAACCTCGGCAAGGCGGTCGAGATCAAGCAGCAGGGCAAGCGCGTCGCGCTGATCTTCGTCTGCACCACCGAAGAGCGCGCCGGCGATCAGGTCGAAGACCTGCTGCAGCAGCTTCAGGACGGCGCTCTGAACCTCACGCTGATGGGCAAGCCGACTGGCATCAAGGAATGGAACGAATGATCCAGAGCATTCGCTGGGATGGAAACACGATCACGCAGCCGGGCCTCTACGCGAAGCTGCCGCTTGCGACCTACCATCGCGGCGACATCTGCGATGGGCCGAGCGTGTCCTCGACCGTGCTGCGGAAGTTGTGGGACGGCTCGCCTGCGCATGCCTGGGCGCATAGCCCACTCAACCCGGCGCGCGTCGAGGAGCCCGACAGCGAGGCATTCGTGCTGGGCCGTGCCGCGCACCACCTGCTGACGGCCGAGATCGGCTTCGCCGACGTGTTCGTGGTGCGGCCCGAGACGCTCGAAGGCGAGAAGTGGAACGGCAATCGCAAGGAGTGCAAGCGCTGGCTGGCCGCGAAGAAGCGCGAGGGCCTGACCGTGGTGACCTCCGCGCAGGTCGAGGTGATCAAGGGCATGGCCATCTCGCTGGGCGCCTTCCCGATGGTCCAGGCGGGCGCGCTCAACGGCCTGATCGAAAGGAGCCTGATCTGGAAGGACAAGGAAACCGGGCTCTGGGTGAAGGCCCGGCCGGACGTGACGCCGAATGATAGCGGCGACTTCACCGACCTGAAGACCACCCCCTCGGTGCTGTACCGCGACCTGCAGTCCTCGATCGCCACGTTCGGCTACCATCAGCAGGCCGCGCTCGTGCTCGAAGGCGCGATGGCGCTGGACCTTGAGGCCAGCTCCTTCACTCTCATCTGGGTTGAGAAGTCGGCGCCGTTCTGCGTGCGCGCGCAGCAGCTCAAGGACGAGGACATCGCGCGCGGCATGAAGCAGAACCGCGCCGCGCTGCGGACGTTCGCCGACTGCCTGTCGTCCGGCGTCTGGCCCGGCCCTGGTGATGATCGCGACGATGCCGAGTACGTCGATCTGCCCGACTGGAAGCGCGCGCAGATCGATGAGCGGCTGAAATTCGAATTGCGTGAGGCGGCGTGATGAAAACCATCCCCGTCATCCGCGCACGGCTGCATGAGCTGCCCACGCAGCTCGCGGAAGCGAGCGAGAGCAGCGTAAGGCCGGAGTTTCTCAGCGCCATTTCGGTCGAGCTGCACACGCTGGCTGAAGAGACCAAGCGCAAGCCATCGGTCCGGCCGCGCGAGAGGGCGCACAAGCAACGGATGAGCCCGGCGGTCAGGGCCAAGATGCGGGCCTTCGCCGCCGATCCTGCCAACCGGCATCTCGGCCTGATGGAGATCGCGGTGATCTTCAACACCGACCACGGGCGCGTGTCTGAGGCGATCAACGTCTACAGGGACAGGTGAGATGCGCAACAGCAGCGTGAGGCCTTGCCCCTGCGGCAGCGGCCTGGAGAGCAAATGGCAGTACGACGCGCGCGGCATCGAATTGTGCCGCACCTGCCGGCGGTGCCATCGCGAGCGGATGGCGGGCTTCCGCCAGGACGTGCTGACCGATCCGGACTACTGGCACGACGAGCCCATCGAGGAGGATTGAAAAATTGAGCGAGCAGACTTTTCCCGGCGACCGCCCGATGGATGCCGACCGCGTGACGCGGCGCGATCTCGCCGAGGGCAAGATCGAGAAGGTGCTTGGCGAGCGCACGGCGCAGGTGGCCATCTCCGACTTCGGCTTCGACTTCACCAACGCGATGCAGATTGCGGAGGCGGCGAAGATCATGGCGACCGCCGGTCCCATGCTGCCGGAATGGTTGCGGGGCAATGTCGGCGGCTGCTGGGGCATCATCGTCCGCGCGGTCGAGCTGAACATCTCGCCGCTCACCCTGGCCAACTGGACCTATCTCGGCAAGGACGGCCGCGTGGCCTATGAAAGCCAGTTCTACCATGCAGTGATCGAGGCCAAGGCGCCGCTGAAGGAGCGGCTCCAGCATGAGATCATTGGCGAAGGCGATGATCGGAAGTGTCGGGTGTGGGGCATGTTCAGGGGCGAGAGCATCGTGCGCGAGATCACCAGCGAGCGGCTGGGTGATCTGCGTCCCGGCCTGAACGAGCGCGGCCAGATCAAGGGTTCGCCGTTGTGGTTGCGCAAGCCCGACGTGCAGATGTTCTACGACACGTGCCGCGACTGGTGCCGCGTCTTCTGCCCGGACATTCTCGGCGGCGTCTATGCGCGTGGCGAGGTCGAGGAGAACGACGGCATCGCAGAGCCCATGAAGGACGTGAGCCGCGACACCTCGCCGAAGCTGCGCGAGCGGCTGCGCGGCCCTGTCGGCGAGGGCTTCGACAAGAGTTCGATCGAGGAGGCGATTGCAGCAGCGACGCCTGCCGATCCCAAGAGGTCCAGCAAAGGTGATGCTTCTGGACCGGCGGATGCTTCGGCACCCGCCGAGACCGCGCCGTCGTCTGTCTGCCCCCCAGCCCCCGACGGCGCGGTCGCCCCCACGGCCTGATCGCTTTTGGGAGGATCGATGAAGGTGGAGCTTGAGCGGACCACGGAGAACGGTCAGCGGGGCGTGCGCGTGGTCGCCAACGACACCGCTCGGCAGCCTGAGACGCTGCGCCAGTGGATCAAAATGCTGCAGCTTGCCGAGCGCTGGCTGCGCGAAGTGAAGCCAAAACAGCAGTGAGGAGGAGCCCCATGACGACCAAAGACTTCCCGTTCACCGACGTGGTGGAGAAGGCATCGAAGTACATCGAGGCCGGGCATACGGTGCACCAGAAATTCTCATGTCATCGATGTGGCGCGCGCCAGACCATGGAGGTGCCGAACAGGTTCTTCCTCGCCGGACGGTGCGAGGAGTGCAAGGCCGTCACCGACATCCAGGCGCGCGGCTGCAACTACGTGCTCGTGACCGGCGTCAACAAGGGCTCTATCGCCGAGACCATCCGGTAAATTGCCGTGAGGGGGACCACCATGGCCAGCAAGGTAGAGATCATCGACACGACCGACGTTGTGCCGATTTCGCCGCTGACGCCGCGCGCGCTGCGTCGCGCGATCGTGGACGAGGTCGCGATCGCGCATGGCGTTGACCCAGGGCTGATCGAGAACGGCAACCGCACACAGCAGGTCGTTGATGCTCGCGCCGAAGTCGCGAGGCGGCTGCGTGCCATGGGCATGTCGGAGCAGCGCGTCGCTGACGTGATGCACATCCAGCTCAAGACCGCGCGCACCTATCTCGGCACGCTGACTGCGCGCCGCCCCTACGCCCCGCGTTACGACTTTTTCGCGTTCAAAACAGGAGACAATGATGCAACGGACTGCTGAGGCACTTCCCGAGATGAGGCTGGACGGCGAGAGCGTGCTGCATGAGGCGCCGCACAGGATCGACCGACCGCCGCCCGGAGATCACCTTGCGCGGCCCGCCTATGGCGACAGCTCGCGCGATGCGATCAAGGCGATCGTCGTCGGCATCAGCGAGCAGAACGGCAAGGCGCTCGCCGCGCTCCGCGCCGAGCTGGATGAATTGGAACAGCTCATGCTGATCAGCGCGGCGAAGGTGCAGCATGAGATCGATGGCCACGCCTCGATCTGCCGCTATGTCCATGAAGAGGTCGGCCGGCTCCATGGCGTGGTCGGCAAGATGCGGCAGCAGCAGAGCGAGATCGTGCACGTCGCCGATGGCGAGCACGCAAGGGCTTCGGCATAAAGTTCGACCCGAGCTGGCCGGGTGCCGAAGTAGGCCAGACGCTGCCCAGCAGGCTAGGTGGTGGCGGGAAGAAACAACCCCCTGCAGCCAGTGACGGCGTGCAAACCGGGCACCGGCAACGGCCACGGCGGCGACTTCTGGACGAGCCCGCTGCCGTGGCCTTCGAAATGTTGGAGCATGGTGGCGGAATGGCGATGAGCAAGGACATGCGGAAGGACAATTCGATGGCGACCGACCCCACGACTAAACAGATGGCCGGCACCGCCAACCCCGCCGGTGACTTCGATGCTTATTCGATCGCCGAGTTCTGCCGCCGTCACAGCATCAGCCCTCAGATGTTTTACAAGCTGAAGGACCAGGGGCTCATGCCGCTTACGTTCCGCGTTGGCACGAGGGTCCTCGTCTCGAAAGAGGCGGCAGCGGCATGGCGGCGCGAGCGCGAGACCGAAGCCCTGGAAGAAGCGTCGGGCGATGGCGCCGCCGGGTGACCAGCGCCGCCTGAGCCCTCTGGAGGACATCCCCGGCCACTTGAGCCGGGGTTTTTTTTCGCGGATAAACCCCCTCCCCCGGTGGGGTTATGGGACAGCGGCGGGATGGGACAGAAACGAGACAGCCCGGCCGTTTTTCGTTGAAATCATTGATGTTGTTCCCCTGTGTCGTTCCCCACAAGGGGAGAAGGAAGAAAGGATAGGAAGTACTTGCATGGCAATCAGGTTTGACGGACGCGTCGCTATCGTCACCGGCGCGGGCAATGGTCTCGGACGGGCGCATGCACTGGGGCTCGCCAGCCGCGGCGCCAAGGTCGTGGTCAATGATTTCGGCGGCGCCCGCGACGGCACAGGCGGCTCGCTGTCGCCGGCAGAGACCGTGGTCGAGGAAATCCGCAAGGCGGGCGGCACCGCGATGGCCGACGGCGCCGACGTCTCGAATTTCGAGCAGGTCACCGCGATGGTCGAGCGCGCCACCAAGGAGTGGGGCAGCGTCGATCTCTTGTGCGCCAATGCCGGCATCCTGCGCGACAAGTCGTTCACCAAGCTCGAAGTCGCCGACTGGGACAAGGTGCTCGGCGTGCATCTCACCGGCACCTTCTACTGCTGCAAGGCGGTGTGGGCCGGTATGCGCGAGCGCAACTACGGCCGCATCGTGCTGACGACGTCGTCGTCCGGCCTGTTCGGCAATTTCGGCCAGGCCAATTACGGCGCGGCGAAGGCCGGCATGGTCGGCCTGATGAACGTGCTCGCCGAGGAGGGCCGCAAGAACAATATCAAGGTCAACACCATCTCGCCGACGGCGGCGACCCGCATGACCGAGGAGCTGCTGCCGCCGCAGGCGCTGCAGCTGATGCGGCCGGAAGCGATCACGCCGGCGGTCGAATTCCTGCTGAGCGAGGACGCGCCGACCCGCACCATCATGGGCGCCGGCGCCGGCTCGTTCGCGGTGATCCAGGTGCTGGAGACCGAAGGCGTCAACCTGCCGCAGTCCGAATGGACGCCCGATGGCGTCGCCGCGCATTTCAAGGACATCGCTGACATGTCGACGGCGAAGGCGCTGCAGGGCGCCTTCGAGCAGACGCAGAAATACGTCGCCCAGGCCGTCGCGCGGGCGGGGATCAAGCTGTAACAGGCGCTGGCGCCTGAACTCTCTCCTTCGTCATGGCCGGGCTTGACCCGGCCATCCACGACTTCGTCACCACCCGAAAGTTAGACGTGGATGCCCGGGTCAAGCCCGGGCATGACGACAGATTTTGCATCGGGCGGTTTCGCTTTAAACTCGCAGTATGTCATCGCCCACCAAACACATCGCCATTATCGGAGCCGGACCTGCCGGCCTGATGGCGGCGGAGGTGCTCGCGCAAGGTGGCGCTGAAGTCACCGTCTACGACGCGATGCCGTCGGCCGGCCGCAAGTTCCTGATGGCCGGCCGCGGCGGGCTCAATCTCACCCATTCCGAACCGCAGCCGGATTTCCTTGCGCGCTATCGCGAGGCGATGCCGCGCCTGAAGGCTGCGGTCGAGGCATTTCCGCCCGACGCGTTGCGCGCCTGGAGCGAGGCGCTGGGGCAGCCGACCTTCGTCGGCACCAGCGGCCGTGTCTTCCCCAAGGCGTTCAAGGCATCGCCATTGCTGCGCGCCTGGCGGCGGCGGCTCGATGCTGATGGCGTGCAATTCGCGTTTCGGCATCGCTGGACCGGATGGGACGCGGGCGGCGGACTGCTGTTCGAGACGCCGGATGGCCGGCGCGCGATCAATGCCGATGCAGCCGTGCTGGCGCTCGGTGGTGCAAGCTGGCCGCGGCTCGGCTCGGATGGCGCCTGGGCGGAGATCCTCGCCGCGAAGGGCATTGCCGTGGCGCCGATCAAGCCAGCCAATTCCGGCTTCACGGTCACCTGGTCCGACATCTTCCGCGATCGCTTCGAGGGCCAGCCGCTCAAGGGCGTCGCGCTGACGATCGGGCCGCACACCGTGCGCGGCGAGGCCATCGTCACCCGCACCGGCATCGAAGGCGGCGCCATCTACGCATTGTCGGCGGAGTTGCGCGAGGCCGTGCTTGCCGAAGGGACGGCGACGCTCAGCGTGGCGCTGCGGCCCGACGCTGCGCGCGACGAGCTGATCGCGCGACTGTCGGCGCCGAAGGGCAAGCAATCCTTTTCCAATTTCCTGCGCAAGGCGGTGCAATTGTCGCCCGTCGGCATCGGATTGTTGCAGGAGGCGGCGGTCGCCTCCGGCCGATCGCTGGCCGCGTTGCCGCCGGCCAACTTGGCGGAGCTGATCAACGCGGTGCCGATCAGGATCACCGGCGTGGCGCCGATCGCGCGGGCGATTTCGAGCGCCGGCGGGATCAGGTTCGACGAGCTCGACGCGCATTTCATGCTGCGGCGGCTGCCCGGTGTTTTCGCCGCCGGAGAGATGCTCGATTGGGAAGCGCCGACCGGCGGCTATCTGTTGCAGGCGTCATTCGCGACCGGCGTTGCCGCTGGGGAGGGGGCGTTGAGGTGGCTCGGAGGGCGAATAGAGAGTAGCGAGTGATGGAAGGTTCTATTCGCTATTCGCCACTCTCTATTCGCCTATCTCAGTTTCCCCCGCGCCGCGACCGGCAGCGTGCCGATGATTTCGTCGCCGCGCACCATCACGACCTCGTCCATCATGTTGACGACGACGCAGACATGGTTCGGCACGATCCGCACGACGTCGCCGACGTTCGGGCGGGTGTTGCTGCGGGAGAGATCGAGGAAGCCGTGCTCCTCGGCAAAGCGCGCGATCTTGGCCTCGGGATGTTCGAGGATCAGGCCGTGACCTTCCAGACCGCCGGTGTCTGAGGTCAGCGTCTTGGAGCCGGCATCGAGGATGCCGCGCTCGGGGCCGGCGCGGCTGACGACGGTGGAATAGATGTGCAGCGCGCAGTCGTCCCAGCTGGCGACGCCGGCCGCGACCTGCATGCGGTCGTTGTAGATGTAGGTGCCGAAGCGGTGCTCGGTGCCACCCTTCAGCTTGCCGAGATTGACCAGGTTCGGCGTGCCGCCGGTGGAGACGATTGTCGCGTCGAGGCCGTGGGCGCGGACGCCGGCCAGTGCCTCGTCGTAGAATTTCTGCGCATCGGCCCAGCCGGTCTCGGTCGGGTACAGCATGAAGCCCGCAAAGCTCAGGCCTTTGGAGGCCGCGATCTCGCGCGCCAGCGCTATCGCTTCGGCCGGGGTCTCGACGCCGGCGCGCTTGCGCCCGGTGTCGCACTCGACCACGACGGAGAGCGGCCGGCCGGAGGCGGCTGCCGCCTTCGGCAGGTCGCCGACCACGACGGAATTATCGGCGGCGACGGTGACGTTGGCCTTGCCTTGCAGGGCGCCGAGCCGCGCCATCTTCTCGTCGCCGAGCAGATTGTAGCTGATGAGGATGTCGTCGATGCCGGCATCCGCCATGATCTCGGCCTCGCCGAGCTTCTGGCAGGTGATGCCCTTGGCGCCGGCCTTGACCTGCAGCTGCGCCAGCGTCGGGTTCTTGTGGGTCTTGATGTGCGGCCGGTTGGCGACGCCGGCCTGATCACAGGCCGCCTGGATGCGCGCGATGTTGCGCTCGACCCGGTCCATGTCGATCACGGCGCAGGGCGTGCCGTACTCCTTGGCAATCTTGGCGGCGAGGGGCGTGGTCATCGGGTCAACTCCAGTTGTTTCCGTCATTGCGAGCCACCCGGTCGGCGCGAAGCGCCGCCGGATGACAGGCTCCACGAAGCAATCCATCTCTCCGCGTCTGCCGATTCATGGATTGCTTCGTCGCTTCGCTCCTCGCAATGACGAAGAATCATGTTCACGCCTGTTCGATCTCTTCGCGCAGCACCTCTAACTCGAGCCAGCGGTCCTCGGCTGTGGCGAGCTCGTCTTGCGCCTTGGCGATCGCGGCCGATGCGGCGTCGAACTTCTTGCGATCCTTGCTGTAGAGATCGGGATCGTCGAGCAGCTTCTGCTGTCTGGTGATCTCGGCGTGCAGTCTGTCGATCGTCTTCGGCAATGTTTCCAGCGCGTGCTTCTCGTTGAAGCTCAGCCGGCGCCTGGGTGCCGCTTCGGGCGCGGCGGCGGTCGCCGCAACCTTGGCTTCCTTCTTCTCCTCGGCCGCGGCGTCCGCCTTCACGGTCTCGCGCTTCACGTCAGCGCCGCGCTGCGCCAGCATGTCCGAATAGCCGCCGGCATATTCGATCCAGCGGCCCTGGCCTTCGGGCACGATCACCGACGTCACCACGCGATCGAGGAAGTCGCGGTCATGGCTGATCAGGATCACGGTGCCGTCGTAGTCGCCGAGCATCTCCTCGAGCACGTCGAGGGTTTCGAGATCGAGGTCGTTGGTCGGCTCGTCCAGAATGAGCAGGTTCGACGGCTTGGCCAGCGCGCGCGCCAGCATCAGCCGGCCGCGCTCGCCGCCGGAGAGGGCTTCGAGCGGCGTGCCGCGCTGCTCGTGCGCGAACAGAAAGTCCTTCATGTAGCCGATGACGTGCTTCGACTTGTCGCCGACCATGACATGGTCGCCGCGGCCGCCGGTCAGGGCTTCGGCCAGCGTCAGCTTCGGATCGAGGCTTTCGCGATGCTGGTCGAGCGTCGCCATCTCGATATTGGCGCCCAGCCGCACCGAGCCGGAATCGGGCGGATCGTTGCCGATCAGAAGATGCACCAGCGTAGTCTTGCCGGCGCCGTTCGGGCCGACGATGCCGAGCCGGTCGCCGCGCTGGATCCGGGTCGAGAAACCGTCGACGATGATGCGCTCGCCAAAGGCCTTCACGATGTTCTTCGCCTCGATCACCAGACGGCCGGATTTGTCGGCCTCGGCGGCGGCGAGCGTGGCATTGCCGGTGGCACCGCGATAGTTGCGGCGCTGGTCGCGCAGCGCAAAGAGATTGCCGAGCCGCTTGACGTTGCGCTTGCGGCGGCCGGAAACGCCGTGGCGCAGCCAGTGCTCCTCGTTGACGATCTTGCGGTCGAGCTTGTGCTGATCGCGCTCTTCTTCCTCCAGCACCTCGTCGCGCCACGCCTCGAACGCGCCGAAGCCGCGGTCGATCTGCCGGATCTGGCCGCGGTCGAGCCAGGCCGTTGAGCGCGACAGGTTGGTGAGGAAGCGGCGATCGTGGCTGATCAGGACCAGCGCGCAGCGCCGGCTTTCGAGCTCGCCCTCGAGCCATTCGATGGTCGGCAGATCGAGATGGTTGGTCGGCTCGTCCAGCAGCAGGATGTCGGGCGAGGGCGCCAGCACCCGCGCCAGCGCCGCGCGGCGCGCCTCGCCGCCGGAGACAAGCGCCGGGTCTTCCTCGCCGCTGAGGCCGAGCTGCTCGAGCAGATAGCGCGCCTGGTAGTGATCGTCGCCGGGGCCAAGGCCTGACTCGACATAGGACAGCGTTGTCTTGTGGTCGCCGAAATCCGGCTCCTGTGGCAGATAGCGGATGGTGGCGCCGGGCTGCACGAAGCGGCTGCCGGAGTCAGGCTCGACCAGGCCGGCCGCGATGCGCAGCAAGGTCGACTTGCCGGAGCCGTTGCGCCCGATCAGGCCAACGCGCTCGCCGGCGGAGACCGAGAGCTCGACCCCGCTCAACAGCGGCGTGCCGCCGAAGGTCAGGCTGATGTCCTTGAGCTGGATCAGGGGCGGGGCCATCGCGCTAACCCCCGTTCGCCGCAGCCTGCTCGGCGCGGCGGCGTTGAATGCGGCGAATGGTCTGGTCGAGCGTCGCGAGGAACGTCGAGCGGTCGCGCGGCGAGTAGGATTTCGGCCCGCCGGTGATCTCGCCCGACGAGCGCAGATCGGTCATCAGGTTGCGCACCGCGAGCGTCATGCCGATCGACTGTTCGGTGAACGGCTTTCCGTTCGGCGCGATCACGTCGGCGCCGGCCTTGACGCAGCGGCTTGCCAGCGGAATGTCCGCGGTGATGACGACGTCGCCCTCATGCGCGCGTTCCGCGATCCAGTCGTCGGCGGCGTCCATGCCGGAACCGGCGGCGACGCGCTCGATCAAGGGATCCTGCGGCACGCGGATGAAATTGCCCGCGACCACGCTGACGGGCACGCCGAGCCGGATCGCGACGCGATAGATCTCGTCCTTCACCGGGCAGGCGTCGGCGTCGACATAGATGCGGGTGGGAGCAGGGGTTTCAGTCATCGATTCAATGGTTGGCAGGCGCGGCCTGCGTGTACTCCATGGTGCGGAAAATTGCGAGCAAAACGAGACGCTTGCCACGCCTCTTTGTTCGACTACCATTGTCACCAGAAAAACAACGGAAATAAGGGAAAACCCCATGGACTCGCAGACCTACCGCGTCTCGGCCTACAACACCTCGAAACTGTCGGAGAACAAGATCCACGACGACACGGTGGCGCGGAAGTTCGGCTTTTCCGGCGGTCTCGTGCCCGGCGTCGATGTGATGGCCTACATGATGCACCTGCCGGTCGAGAAATGGGGCCGCGATTTCCTCGAACGCGGTCTGATCGAGGCGCGCTTTGTGAAACCGGTCTATGACGGCGAGATCGCCGAATTGACCGGGCGAGAGACCGGCAATGGACTGTCGATCGAGCTCTTCAGCCGCGGCGAGCTCTGCGCCACCGGCACCGCATCCCTGCCGGCATCGGCGCCGAAATTTGTGCTCGACGAATACCAGCAGGTCGCCGCGGTTGCCGAGCGCAAGCCGGTGAGCGCGTCGTCCTATGAGGAGGGCAAGTGGCTCGGCACCATCCCGCGCGACTGGTCCGGCGACGCCGCGAAGGAGTATCTCGCCGACATCAGGGAGACCGATCCGATCTATCTGCGCGAAGGGCTCGGCCATCCCGGCCTGCTGCCCCGGGTGATGAACAAGGTCCTGGTCGACAATGCGATCCTCGGGCCCTGGATCCATGTCGGCACCCGCATGCAGTTGTTGTCGGCGGGCAAGATCGGCGACGAGCTGACGGCGCGCGCCAAGGTCACCGGCAATTACGACAAGAAGGGGCATCGTTTCGTCGAGCTCGATGCGCTGGTGCTCGGCAACGGCACGCCGCTCGCGCATTGCTGGCACATCGCGATCACCCAGCCGCGCGAGCAGGCCGCGGCGTAGCACGGTCCGTCATTGCCGGGCTTGACCCGGCAATCCATCGCCTTCGCAAGGACTCTTCATCACGTTGATGGATGCGCGGGTCAAGCCCGCGCATGACGAGTGGGTATCGGGGCGAGGTCCCGCATCGCCCATAGCTGTCATACCCCGCGCATGCGGGGTATCCAGTACGCCGCGGCCTCTCGGCTCAACAACTGCTGTCTCTGGAATACTGGATCACCCGCCTTCGCGGGTGATGACAGCCGTGCTGGTGGTGGCAGCGGTGCTAGCAGCGACAGCGCGGCCTTACGCCGCCTTCGCCTTGGCATCCTGGATTGCGCGCCAGACGCGCTCGGGCGTCAGCGGCATGTTGATGTGCTTGATGCCGTACTCCGACAGCGCGTCGATCACGGCGTTGACGATGCAGACGAGGCTGCCGGCGCAGCCGGCTTCGCCGCAGCCCTTGGTGCCGAGCGGGTTGGATTTGGCCGGCGAGGGGTGATCGCCGACCTGCATCGACGGCACGTCGCCGGCGCGCGGCAGCGCGTAGTCCATGAACGAGCCGGTGATCGGCTGGCCCGAGCCGTCGTAGCTGACTTCCTCCATCAGCGCCTGGCCGATGCCCTGCGCGACGCCGCCATGCAGCTGTCCCGCGACGATCATCGGATTGACCACGGTGCCGAAATCGTTGACCGCGGAGTAGCGCACGATCCTGACCACGCCGGTGTCAGGGTCGATCTCGACCTCGGCGACGTGGCAGCCGTTCGGGAAGGTCGATGCCGTCTCCTTGGTGGCGTGATCGACGTCGAGCGTCTCCGGCGTGCCCTCCGGCATCTTGGCCGTGCGCATCCGCTCGGCGAGCTCCATGATGCCGATCGAGCGGTCGGTGCCGGCGATGGTGAAGCGGCCCTGGCCGAACTCTATGTCGGCTTCAGATGCCTCCAGCATGTGCGCGGCGGCCTTCTTGCCCTTCTCGACGACGAGCGCCGAAGCCTCGACGATCGCCTGTCCTGTCGCGGTGATCGAGCGCGAGCCGCCGGTGCCGTTGCCGAAGCGGACGAGATCGCTGTCGCCCTGTTCGAGCGTGATGTTCTCGAAGGGAACACCGAGTTGCTCGGACAGCACCTGTGCGAACGGCGTGGCGTGGCCCTGGCCGTAATCGAGCGTGCCGGTGGTGAGCTTCACCGAGCCGTCGGGCTCGAAGGTGATCTTGCCGAGCTCGCCGCTCGGCGGCGCGGTGACCTCGAGATAGGAGCCGATGGCGACGCCGCGCAGCCTGCCGCTCTTTTTGCTCTCCTTCTTGCGCCTGGCAAAATTGTCGTAATCGGAGATCTCCAGCGCCTTCTGGAACACGCCGGCGAAATCGCCGCTGTCATAGGTGACGCCGGAGGCGGCCGGGAACGGCAGCTGCGACGGCTTGATGAAATTGCGCTTGCGCAAGGTGAAGCGGTTGATGCCCATCTCGTCGGCGGCGGCGTCGATCAGCCGCTCCTTGTAGTAATTGGCCTCGGGCCGGCCGGCGCCGCGATAGGCGCCCATCAGCGTGGTGTTGGTCAAAACCGTCTTGATGTCGACGCCGAGCAGCGGCGTGCGATAGACGCTGGCGAGGTTCTTGCCGGTGTTGAGCGACAGCGGGCCCGGCGCGACGCCGGTGATATAGGCGCCGAGATTGCCGTAGCCTGACAGCCGCACCGCGAGGAACTTGCCGTCGGCATCGAGCGCGAGCTCGGCATGGATCAGCTGCGCGCGGCCCTGGCTGTCGGAGAGGAAACTGGTCGAGCGCTCGTCCAGCCACTTCACCGGGCGGCCGAGCTCGCGCGCCGCATGCGCGATGCAGGTGTATTCGGGATAGTTCATGTTCTTCATCCCGAACGAGCCGCCGACATTGGCGGTGAGAATACGAACCTTGTCGGCTGGCACGTTGAGGATCTTTGCAAACCCGGCCCTGTTGCCGGAGACGCCCTGGGTCGGCACCTGCAGCGTGAAGCGTTCGGTCTTCTTGTCATAATGCGCGAGCGCGACGCGCGGCTCCATCGAGACCACGGCGACGCGGGTGTTGACGATGTCGAGTTTTGTCACATGCGCGGCGCCGGCGAACGCGGCCTCGATCTTCGCGGTGTCGCCATAGTGATAATCCAGCGCGACATTGTTCGGGATGTTGTCGTAGAGCTGCGGCGCGCCGGGCTTGGCGGCTTCGGCCGCGTCGGTCACGGCCGGCAGCGGCTCGATGTCGATCTCGACGGCCTCGGCCGCATCGCGCGCCTGCGCCGCGGTCTCCGCGACCACGAAGGCCACGGGATCGCCGACGAAGCGCACCTTGTCGGTGACCAGCGCGGGGCGGTTGGTCTGGAGCAGCGGCGACCCGTCACGGTTCTTCAGCGGCAGGCCGCAGGTGAAGGGGTTGTAGCCCTTGGCGGCGAGATCGGCGCCGGTCCAGACCCCGAGCACGCCCGGCATCGCCTTGGCGGCCGCCGTATCGATGCCCTTGATGATTCCGTGGGCATGGGAGGAACGAACCATCCAGCAAGTGACTTGGCCGGGCAGGGTGAAATCGTCGGTGTATTTGCCCTTGCCGCGCACCAGGGTGTCGTCCTCCTTTCGTCGAACCGGCTGTCCGACACCGTATTTTTGCAGTGCGATAGCGTTCTCGAGGGAGGCGGGCGGCGTATGATCTTGCATCGGAAAATGACCTGAAATGCCCGGATTTGCTGGAGTTTGGGGGCGCTGAGGAGATAACGCACACCCCCCTTAACGACAACGCCCGATTAGGCATGGACCCAATGTGAACGGAGTTTGCGCAGGCCCTTGGCGCTGCTAAAGTTTCCGTGAACGACAATTCTTCGGCGGGCCCTATGGATTCCCCTTGGGCCCTGCGGAAAGACAGTATTTTGATGAATGACCATG
This sequence comes from Bradyrhizobium septentrionale, assembly GCF_011516645.4. NCBI lineage: Bacteria > Pseudomonadati > Pseudomonadota > Alphaproteobacteria > Hyphomicrobiales > Nitrobacteraceae > Bradyrhizobium > Bradyrhizobium septentrionale. The sequence continues at coordinate 7,064,724 of NZ_CP088285.1, forward strand.
TGCGGCTTTGTGACGGTCCTCCGGCCGGCGAAGCCCCGTCAGGCTTGGTTGCGGCAGGACCGGAGACCGGCGTCTACGCCGCGCTCGATCTTGGCACCAACAATTGCCGGCTCCTGATCGCCTGTCCGACCGGCGACGGGTTCCGCGTGGTCGATTCGTTTTCGCGGATCATCCGGCTCGGCGAGGGCATCGCTGCGACCGGCTCGATCAGCGAGGCGGCGATCGAGCGTGCGATTGCCGCGCTCGCCATTTGCAGCGACAAGATCCGCTATCGCAACGCCCGCCGGCTGCGGCTGATCGCCACCGAGGCCTGCCGCGCCGCCGGCAACGCCGAGAGTTTTCGCGCGCGCGTCGCGGCCGAGACCGGCATCAAGCTCGAGGTGATCGACCGCGAGACCGAGGCGACGCTCGCCGTGATCGGCTGCTCACCGCTGCTCGACCCCAGGGGGCGCGGCGCCATCCTGTTCGACATCGGCGGCGGCTCGACCGAACTGGTGCGGATCGAGCGCGATCCCGACGCGCCCAATGCTCCGCCACGCATCAAGGCGTGGATGTCGATCCCGCTCGGCGTCGTCACGCTGGCCGAGCATTTCGGCGGCAAGAACGTCACGCGGGATCTGTATGCCCAGATGATCGACGAGGTCGCGCGACACGTCGCGCCGTTCGCGGCCGAGCACGGCGAGGACCTGCGCGACATGCACATGCTCGGCACCTCGGGCACCGGGACCACGCTCGCCGGCGTGTTCCTCAATTTGTCGCGCTACGACCGCCGCCGCATCGACGGCATCTGGATGAACGATGGCGACGTCACGGCTACGATCCAGAAGCTGCTCGGCATGAGCTATGAGGCGCGCGTCAGCAACAGCTGCATCAGCGTCGAGCGGGCCGATCTGGTGCTCGCCGGCTGCGCGATCCTCGACGCGATCCGCAACGCATTCCCGATGCCGCGGCTCCGCGTCGCCGATCGCGGCCTGCGCGAGGGCATGCTGGTCGAGATGATGCGCGAGGACGGCGCGCTGCGGGCGTGCTAGAACACGCCCAATCACACCAATCCAAGAAAGATCATGGCGAAAGACACCACCGGGCGGCTGCACGTCACGGTCAAGAGCGGCGGCAAGCGAAAACTGTCGTCAAAACTCTGGCTCGAGCGCCAGCTCAACGATCCCTATGTCGCCAAGGCCAAGGCGATGGGCTACCGCTCGCGCGCGGCCTTCAAGCTGCTCGAGATCGACGACAAATATCGCCTGCTCAAGCCGGGCATGACGGTGGTCGACCTCGGCGCTGCGCCCGGCGGCTGGAGCCAGATCGCGGCCAAGCGCACCGGCGCGGCCGACGGCAAGGGCAAGGTGATTGCGATCGATCTGCTGGAGATGGGCGAAATCCCCGGCGTCAACTTCGCGCAGCTCGACTTCCTCGACCATGACGCGCCGGCGAAGCTGATCGCGATGATGGGCGGCCGCGCCGATTTCGTGATGTCCGACATGGCCGCCAACACCACGGGCCACCGCAAGACCGATCAGCTGCGCATCATCGGCCTGGTCGAGACCGCCGCGCATTTTGCCGGCGAGGTGCTCAATCCCGGCGGCACCTTCCTGGCAAAGGTGTTTCAGAGCGGCGCCGACGCCGAGCTGGTGGCGCAGCTGAAGCGCGATTTCGCCAGCGTGCGCCACGTCAAGCCGTCCGCCAGCCGGCAGGATTCGTCCGAGCGCTACGTACTGGCGACGGGATTTCGCGGGCAGCCCGGCTCGCCAAAGGCTTCGTAATTCGCAGATATCTCCCGATGTCATGGCCGGGCTTGTCACGGCCATCCACGTCTTGAGTTGCAGGCACAGAAGACGTGGATGCCCGGGACAAGCCCGGGCATGACGGATGTGGGCTGGTCACCCCAGCCGCTGATCCCGCGCGTTCTGCGTATCCTCGGTCGCGACCTTGACGGCCTCAGTGGCGGCGCGCTTCTCGGCGCCCTTGCGGCTGGAAATGTCGATCGCCTTGCGGCCGGCGATTTCGTTGCCGGCGTCAACCGGCATCTGCCAGAAGAACCAGGCCGAGGCCGCCGAGATCAGCGACACCACGATGAAGGCCGGCGCGAACACGTCGGCGGAGAGCTCGGTCGCATGGTGCAGCGCCAGCGTGGTTTCAACCGAGAACGCGCCGACCGCGACGCCCGCTGACACCGCGAGCTGCTGGTTGACGCTGACGAGGGTGGTGGCGCGGCTCATCTGCGGCGCCTCGACTTCTGCATAAGCGACTGTGTTGATCGCGGTGAACTGCAGCGAGCGGAAGAAGCCGCCGACCACCAAAATGGTGAAGATCAGCATCAGCGGCGTCGAGATCGTGAACAGGGCGCAAGCGGCCAGGAAGGCCGAGCTGACCACTGCGTTGACGGTCATCATGTTGCGGAAGCCGAAGGCGCGGATGATGCGCGCGGCCAGCGTCTTCATGCCCATGGCGCCGACCGCGGAGGCAAAGGTCACGAGACCGGACTGGAACGGCGACAGGCCGAAGCCGACCTGCATCAGAAGCGGCAGCAGGAACGGCAGCGCGCCGATGCCGAGCCGGAACATGAAGCCGCCGATGATCGACGCGCGCATCGTCGGCAGCCGCAGCAGGCCGAAATCGAGCACCGGCGAACCGGTGCGCCGGGCGTGGATGACATAGAGCGTCATCGACACCGTGCCGACCCCGACCAAAGCGGCGACGATCGGCCACGGCAGCAGATTGAGGCCCGCGACCGAAAGCCCGAAGGCGATGCCGGCAAGCCCGATGCCGGCCAGCACCAGCCCCACGAGATCGAAGCGCTCGGGGTCTTCGCTCTTGATCGGGTCGATATATTTCAGCGCCAGGAAGATGCCGAGCAGCCCGATCGGAATGTTGATCAGGAAGATCCAGTGCCAGGAGAAGTAGGTGGTGATGAAGCCGCCGAGCGGTGGCCCGATCACCGGACCTATCAGCGCGGGCACGGTGACCCAGGCCATCGCGTTGACCAGCGCGCTCTTGTCGACCGAGCGCAATAGCACCAGGCGTCCGACCGGGGTCATCATCGCCCCGCCGAGGCCCTGCAGGATGCGGGCGAACACGAAATCGGTCACCGAGGAGGACAGCGCGCAGCCGATCGAGCCCAGCATGAACACGGCGACCGCGCCGGCAAACACGATGCGGGCGCCGAAGCGGTCCGCGGTCCAACCGCTCGCCGGGATGAACACCGCGAGCGAAAGCAGATAGGACGTGATCGCGAGCTTCAGCGTCAGCGGGCTGGTGCCGATATCGGCGGCGATCGCCGGCAGCGAGGTCGCGATCACAGTCGAATCCATGTTCTCCATGAACAGGGCGCTAGCGACGATCAGTGGAATGATACGCTGATTTTTCAATGGCTTGGTCGATTCGTGGAACTTCCGGGGCCGTTAGACTTGGCACAGAATGGCAGCGATTTGCACCCTGATCCCGGGAATATCCGAGGAGCGTTTTAGAGCGCAATCCACCAATGATCCCGTCGCGTAATCGCTCTCGCTTGATCCGGCCGCCGTGCCTTTCGGCAGCAATCCGCAGAGCCACTGCTAAATACGTGCAGCAGAGAAGTCATCGCTCCTCCGTGACCGTCCCGGACTGGTTCGGCTGCGCGCGACCGCCACCAAGAAGGTTCGCGCAGCTTCCGATGCATGATCGATTTCCTCGTCATGCCGCACCTTCTCGAACTGGAACTTCCGATTGCCGATGAGCGTCGGCGCGCGCTGAAAAGCGCCTGCTCGATTTGTTTCTAAACATTTCCAATGGAACATCGAGGCAGGCATTGAAGGCCTCACAACTTTCAGTCAATCTGAATCCATTGCTCAATTTTCAAATCCTGAAATGAAGTTTTCATGTCGACGATCTCCTGCACGTCCCTAACGGGCACGGCTGCGTCCGAAACCCTCTTCCAATCCGAATGAGTCCCTCCGATCGATCGGACCCCATGCCCGCTGCCACCGACCGTCTCCTCGCCGCCGTCGAAGCGATCTATGACACCGCGCCCAATCCATCACTCTGGCCATCCGCTCTTGGCAAGATCGGCGACTGCTTCGATGACGCCGGCGCGATCCTCGAATGGCGAAAGGAAGATGCGACGTTCGGCGTGATCGTCTCCGAAAGCCTCACAGCGGCGGCCCGCGAGTTCGAGGCGCAGTGGGCGCAGCACAATTTCAAGGGCGAACGAGCGATACAGTCCGGCCTCTACTTCAGCGGCGAGCCCGTCACGGATCGGCACATTGGTCCGATCGACGATGCCTACCTCAATCATCCCTTCCAAAAGGAATTCCTCGTCAAACACGGCTTAGGCTGGTTTGGCGCGGTGGGAGTGTCGCCGGATCCACGGATTGCTGTGGGGCTCAGCGTGCAGCGGGATTTCGCCAAGCCGCAATTCTCCGATGCTGAACTCGATCTCGTCGCCACGCTGGGACGCCACGTCGAGAAATCCTTGCGGCTGTCGATCAGGCTGCTTGATACCGAACTTGCCAATCTCGGCCTCGGCGACGCGCTCGCCCGGATCGGCATCGGCGTGTTTGCGCTGGACTGGTCGGCGCGCGTGCTATTCGCCAACCCGGTCGGAAAGAGCCTTCTCGGCGAGGTGTTCGACCTCGTGAACGATCATCTACGCGTTCGCATGGCGGCGAACCGGGCTCCGTTCGAGGCCGCGATGACGCAAATGCTTCGCGGCGGGGCGAGCGACCTCCTGGCCGAGCCAAGACCCATTCTCGTCGGGCCGACCTCGACAGACCGACGTTTCGTCATCTACCTGCTCCCGATCACGGCCGGCGCACTCTCAGCCAATCATGTCCTGACCCATACCCGGGCGATCGTCCTCGCGATCGAGCAAAAGTCCGCCGAGCCGCCCGACCCCGCGGTCGTGCGTGACATCCTCGGATTGACGCTTGGCGAAGCCAGGGTCGCCTCGCTGGTCGGTTCGGGTCTTCCGCCGCGAATGGCTGCGGAACGTCTCGGAATTGCCGAGGATACGGCCCGCAACGTGCTGAAGCGGGTGTTTGAGAAGCTGAACGTCTCGCGGCAAAGCGAACTCACGGCGCTGCTCGGCCGGCTGGTCTTGCGATGATCTCGGATCATCGCGGCGCATCCTTTTGCGTCGCCGGTCCAATGAATCGCACAGATTGTATCGCAAAAAATGAGCGCTTAGACCCATTTGGGTCATGTCCCTGCGGTGGGGCAGCGGAATATCCCCCTGCGATCGCGTGCAGCGGACTGAAGCCCTTTGGTTTCCCAATCATGTCTCGGTTTCTCAAGAAGCTTGCGGTCGTCCTGGTGACGGCGCCGCTGCCGTTGTCCTGCTTTGCGACGGGCATAGCCGGATATTCGGTGCTGAGTTTGACACGCGAGACGCTCCTTTTTCATTTCACTCATTTCTCAATTCATACTGGAGAAGATTGTGTCCACCATTACGAACGTCGCTTTGACAGGCACTTCCGCTTCCGAAACCCTGACTGCGAACGTTAGTTACGATCCGGTCGCCGACACCTACGATGTTGTAACCGTTATTTACGGCGCCGGAGGCGACGACGTCCTGACGGCCCTTTCGATGCCGATCACGGTCAATGGCCAGGTGCTCGATTTTGGTTCGAACCTGGATGGCAGCGACGGAAACGATGTGCTGTACGGCGGGAATCGTAACGACACTCTCAGCGGCGACGCTGGCTCGGACACGCTTTATGGCGGCGATGGCAACGACCGGCTCGACGGCGGCACCGGCAACGACGCGCTTTACGGCGGCAACGGCGATGACAATATGTCATTCACCGGCGCCGGCTTCGATACGTTTGATGGAGGCGCTGGCAATGATACGTTGAGCGTCGTGAACGCCGATCTCAGCAACAGCACGTTCACCAGCGTAGAACATCTATACATAGATAATCTCGATCCTTATGTCAGCGCTACGGCGGCGCAGCTCAACTCCTTTAGCTCGGTCGGCAGCTATACTGGTTTCCACCTGACGTTGACTTCGCCGGGAAGCATCGGTTCGAACTTCGACCCGCTATACACCACCGGCGGTGGCTTCACCTCGATCACGGGGTCATCTGGCGCGGATACGATCGACATGTCGGGAGCGTCGGACCATGACCAACTTTACCTGTATTCCGGTGACAACCTCGGTGGAAACGTCCTCATCGGCGGTTCCGCCAACGACCAGATCTACGGGGGTAATGGCGGCGACACGCTCGTGGGGAATGGCGGCAACGACTGGCTAACCAGCGGCAGCGGCAACGATGGGCTCTATGGTGGTAGTGGCAACGACTCGCTGAGGAGCGGATCGGGCAGCGACACGCTCGATGGTGGCGACGGAAACGATGATATGGAAGGCCAAGGCAGTCATGGGTTCTATTACGGCGGAGCCGGCGATGACCTCATATATCCTGGCAGCCTCGGCTTTGATACGATCGACGGCGGCGCCGGCAACGATACTCTTTACCCCGACAGTCCGAATACGGACCTTAGTCACGATACCATTACCGGCGTCGAAACTCTCCAACTCTACCTCATTTCTTTCAGCGCGACGGCGGCACAGATCAACTCGTTCACCACCGTTGGCGGTGGGGACTATAACGCCTGGACGCTGACACTGACGACGCCCGGTTCGATCGGATCCAATTTTGACTATCTCGACGATTTTGCTTCGACGATCATCGGCTCATCGGGGGCAGACACCATCGATGTGTCGCAGTCCTCAGTCGGATCCAGGTGGACTTTATCCGCCGGCGACAATCTCGGTGGAAATGTCCTTAGTGGCGGGGCCGGCGCGGACGTGCTTAACGCAGGCAACGGCGGCGATACGCTCAATGGTAACGGCGGCAACGACACCCTGAACGGCGGTGGCGGCAACGACTACCTCAGTGGCGGCATCGGCAATGACAGTCTCTATGGCGGTGGTGGCAACGATACGATCGATGCAGGGACGGGCACCAACACGATTGACGGCGGCGCCGGCACCGACACCGCGAACTATACCGGTTTCGCACGGTCGAGCTTTACCATTACCGATCTCGGCAGCGGGCACTATCATGTCGTGGGCAACGGGCACGACGACACGCTGTCAAATGTCGAGGCACTGAAGTTTTCCGATCAGACCGTCTCGATCGGTACACCCGGCCCGATCAGCGGAACGGCAGGCAATGATCAGCTCTACGGCACCGCCGGCAACGACACGTTCTACGGCGGCGCGGGCAACGATGTGCTCGTCGGTCTTGCTGGCGACGACCTCGGCTACGGCAGTGACGGCAACGACTACTTCTATGCCGGCGCAGGAAACGACACGCTGATCGGCGATGCCGGCCTCGACGTGCTGTTGGGCGAGGACGGCAACGACGCCCTTTATGGCGGCACCGGCTTCAACTATCTGTTCGGCGGCACGGGCTCCGATACGCTGCTTGGTTCGGGCGGCGTTGCCGGCGACGTCAACGTCATGTTCGGCGACGACGGCGCCGATTATCTCTACGGCGGTCTCGGCACCAACTACTTCTACGGCGGCGCCGGCGTCGACACCATGTATGGCGGCGCCGGTCTCAACATTTTCATTTCCTCCGGAGAGACCGACGGCAACCTGATCTATGGCGGCTCCGGCCAGAATTACGTCTACGGCTCCAATGGCGGCGACACCGTCACGGGCGGCAGCGGCGTCGACGTATTCTTGATGGGCTCCGGCAACGACGTCATCAGCGGTGGGGGCGGGGTTGACTATGCCTGGGGCGGCGGCGGAGCTGACACGTTCGCCATTTCCGACGTTGGGCCGGAAGTGATGGTGATTCAGGATTTCAACAGCGGTGGAACGGATGATTTCGTGAGCTTTGCCGGTACGTCCCTGCATTCGTTTGCGGACGTGCAGGCGGCGGAGTTCTATTCGCCTGGTATCAATACAACAATTGTCACCGACGCTTCCGGCAACGCCGCGTGGTTGATCGGCGTAGCACCAGGACAACTCGATGCGAGCATGTTCAAGTTTAGCTGACTCGCCGACCGAACGTTAGGATCGTGTCGAACAACATGAATCCTGGCGGGCGTTCCGGCAGGCCGTCGTTCGACATGCGAATGAATGCACGCTCAGATGATGCACGCGGGGAGAAGGCGCACCACGGCGAGGCGGGGACGTACCATGAAATTGAGAGATCTTCTGTACGCATCCGGCGGGCGCCGTCTTGTCTGACACGCTGTAATTCGCCAAGCGTGTGACCTTAAGTCTAGCTTTAAGGTCATCGGGCGATGCGGGTCGAGGTTTTGGGCGGGCTGGAGCGTCGGCGGCGTTGGTCGCAGGATGACAAGGCACGGATTGTCGAGGAGACGTTGGCGCCGGGCGCAAAGGTGACAGCGGTTGCACGTCGCAACGGAGTAGCGGCCAGCCTGGTGTTCACCTGGCGTCGTCAAGCGCGGACATCCGAGCAGGTCGCACCGTCTTTTGCGCCGGTGCAGATCGCCGCCACGGAGGCGGAGGAAACTCCGAAGCTCTTACCTGCGGGTGATAGCCGAGGGCGGTCTGTAGTGGCCGCGCGTACTGGATTGATCGAGATCGACCTCGGTAACCGGCGACGGATCCGAGTGGATTCGCACGTCGATCCAGAAGCGCTGGCGCGGGTCCTCGAGGTACTTGAGCGCCGATGATTGCGATACCGGGTAATGTGCGGGTGTGGCTTGCGACCGGCCACACCGATATGCGCCGCGGCTTCCCGAGCCTCGCGCGTCTGGTCCAGGAGAGTTTGAAGCGTGATCCGCATGCCGGTGATCTCTATGTTTTTAGAGGCCGCCGCGGCGACCTGATCAAGATCATCTGGCATGATGGCCAAGGCGCGTGTCTGTTCACGAAGCGGCTGGAGCGAGGCCGCTTTTTGTGGCCATCAATGGCGGATGGCGTTGTGACGATCAGCGTTGCGCAGCTATCCTATCTCCTCTCCGGAATTGATTGGCGGATGCCGCAGGCAACCTGGCGTCCACGGGCTTCCGGTTAAATCGAGCGGGATTTTTTGCGACGAATATGGTTGATTCGTCCTCGTGACGACGCCCGCCGATCCGCTTCCCACCGACCTTGCCGCAGCACACGCGATGATCATTGCGCAGCGCGAGCAGCTGACGCTGGCGAAGAGCGAGGTGACCGTCGGCCGGCTGGAGATCGAGCGGCTGAAGCTGATGCTGGCCAAGGCACGGCGAGAACAGTTCGGGCAATCTTCTGAGCGCGGCAAGCTGCTGGTCGAGCAGCTCGAACTCGCCATCGAGGATCTTGAAGAGACCCAGGCTGAGCAGGAAACCAAGGCCGAGCTCGCAGCGCCGGAAGCCGCCAAACAGCAGCGCGTGCAAAATCCACGGCCGCCGCGACGTCCGTTGCCGGACAATCTACCGATCGAACGCATCGTCGAACCCGCTCCTTGCGTATGTGGCAAGTGCGGCAGCGAGCGACTGCACAAGCTCGGCGAGGTGGTATCGAAGACCCTGGAATGTGAGCCACGGCGCTGGAAGATTATCGAGCATGTCCGCGAAAAGTTCTCCTGCCGGGATTGTGAGGCAATCACCGAGGCGCCGGCGCCCTCCCATCCGATCCCGCGAGGCTTTGCCGGGCCGAGCCTGCTGGCGATGGTGCTGGTCAACAAGTTCCTGCTGCACCAGCCGTTGAACCGACAGAGCAAGACCTATGCCCGCGAAGGGATCGAGATCGACGTCTCGACCCTGGCGGATCGGATCGGCGCCTGCGTGGTGGCACTCGATCCCATCATTGAGGCGATCCGGATCCACGTCATGAGCGCGGAACGCATCCACGGCGACGATACGACGGTGCCGGTGCTGGCCAAGCTCAAGACGGTTACCGGCCGGATCTGGACCTATGTTCGCGATGACCGGCCGTTTGGCGGCACGGATCCGCCGGCGGCCCTGTTCTACTACTCACGCAACCGGGCTGGAGAACACCCGCAAAGCCATCTTGCCGGCTATGTCGGCCTCATGCAGGCCGATGCCTTCGATGGGTATAACCAGCTCTACAAGGCCCAAAGGAAGCCAGCTCCGATCCTTGAAGCGGCCTGTTGGAGCCACGGCCGCAGAAAGTTCTTCGACTTGGCGAAATCTGGAGAGGCGCCGATTGCCAGCGAGGCCGTGCGACGCATCGATATCCTTTTCGAGATCGAGCGCACCATCAACGGCAAAACGCCGGAACAGCGGCTTGCGGTACGTCGTGATAAGTCGAGGCCGATCGTCGCCGATCTCGAAATCTGGATGCGTCAGCAGCGAACCTTGCTCTCATCAGGCAACGATACTGCAAAGGCGATCAACTACCTGCTCAACCGTTGGGCGGCGTTCACCCGCTTCCTGGACGATGGTCGCGTCTGCCTCTCGAACAACGCTGCCGAACGAGCGTTACGCGGTGTGGCTGTCGGAAGACGAAATTGGACCTTCGCCGGTTCAGATGCCGGCGGCCATCGCGCCGCCGCCGTCTATACCCTGATCGAAACCTGCAAGATGAACGACGTTGATCCGCAAGCCTGGCTCGCGGATGTGTTGGCCAGGCTTCCAGATCACCCCGTCAACAAAGTCGCCGACCTGCTCCCGTGGAATTGGAAGGCGACCCAACAGTCCACAGCGGCTGCCGCCTGAGCGCCACGGCTGACCGGCGCGCCTGCCCGGGGTGCTGACCGGATGCGTACGATCTTCTGCTCGTTCTGGCAGTTGTTCTTACCGCAGCAGTTCCCGCAAGCGCAGCTCCGCCTGCCAGTTGCGCAAGTAGATTCGTCGGCAGTTGGGTCGTTAGGGTCAATGCGACAGGTCAAACTTACCCGGCTCAGTTTTTTGCAAACGGAAGGTCACACGCGACATGTCCGCTATGTACGCCGGGTGGAAGCTGGACGTGTTCTGGCAACACACTGACTTTCACCGTAGACAACGGAATGTCGGGACAGGCTACGCTGAGTGAAGACGGCAGAACCATGTCCGGCGGATGCTGCACGACGACGCGAGTCGGTGCCGCGCCTTCCCTCGTGGTGGAGAAAAAGCCTTCCAGCCCACAGCAGCCTTCGTCCGAGGTTGCGGCAAGGGAAGCCAAATCCGGGCGTCAGCCTTCGGACAAGACCGCGGCACGGACACCGCAGGCGACGACAACAAATACACAATCCGCTTCATCTCATGGCAAGCCGACGGTCGCGGCGGTTCAAGGCGGGAATTCTCAATCCTGCAGTGATATCACCGGACTGCCCGGCGCTCCGAAGTCACAAGTCAAGTGTCAGACGGACCGCCGAAGGTTTGCTGTGGCTCCTGCTCAAGAACCCGCCAAGCATCCAGCCGCAGCCCCGGTGACGGAATCGCATTCGTCCGAAGATCCGGCGTCTCTGGCCGGTACCATCGTCGATGAATTAGGACGTATCAGATCGGGGCAATCCGATGATCCGGATAATCGGTCCGCCCCGACGCCGCCGCCTGTTGCGGCAGCCACTTCCGGAAATCTCACGTCTGGTAATCCAATCTCCGCGGGGCAGCGAGCGACCAGTCCCGGCGCAGGTGCGCCGTCTTGCGCAGCCTACTTCGAAAATATGCTCGAAAACTTCAAGCGGAATGCGGCCATCTGCCTGAAGGACTCGCGGCTCATCCGCTCGCTCAATGACATGGAAGGTACAAACAAAAGTACCGTGGCCGACGTTTATCTCACGCGGGCATCCGCTCCGGAACTGTTTGCATACATCGATCCACTCGATCCGCGCTGGAAGCACGCGGGCGATTCGTTTGCTCCAAACTGCGAGCTGCCGTTAACCGATGTGGCGCAGAGCGAATCCTACATGGAGTGCGCGCGGGCGTATCTATGCGGTGCTGCCGCCGCTCGTTGCGGCCTAATGCGCGCGCGAGAGATCAAGACCAACTCCTGCCTGCCCCTGTCGCGCGAATGCCTCGCGCAACATCCCGTGCCGCAACGAATGTCCAGCGACCCGAAGCCACCAGAATATGTTTCGCCCGATCCCGTAGCACCGTTGCCCAGTCCGCCCGCTTCTCAAAGTACGATCACCGGACCGTCCAGTTCGAAGTGAAATGCGACGGTGGCTGATACGCGAACTGATCGCGCATGAAGCGCGCGATCACGTCGATCCGATCAAGGTCTGATAATAATCCTAGCGGTTCAGGTGAAAAAGACGGGGCGAGGGGGCCATTCATCCTGCCTCCGGCGGCGCTATTGCGGAACCGGCCGAACGCCCTAAATCCTGGGTGACGCTGATATGCATCCGCCAGCGTTTGAGGTCTGCCGTGATCTACGTCCTTGCCGCTGTGCTGCCGCCGATCGGGCTGCTCCTGAACGGACAGCCGTTTTCGGCCATCTTCAATCTGGTCCTGATCGTGTTTTGCGCGATTTTCGGGCTGTTTTTCCACGTGTTGCTGCTGGTGCCGTCGGCCCATGCGGTGATCGCGGTCCATATGAAGCGGGAGGATCGGCGCCACCGCGAGATGGTCGAGGCGATCCGCCGGCACGGGCCGCCGCCGGGTTACCGGGCCCCGTAAGCCACCGGGCCCTTAAAAAGGCCTGTGCATGGCTGGCAAACACTTTGATTCGTCATCCCGCCATGCTATCGACCCGCGTCAACCCCATCGATGGGCTCCGATTCGACGGTGACGCAGCAAGCGTCGCCGCAGACGGCGTTCATCCGTAAGACCATCGCGGCGGACGCCGCAGATAAGGAGTTGGCAATGGCCACGGGATTTCAGGCTATCCGCGAAGCCTACACGTTCGACGATGTGCTTCTGAAGCCCGGCCTGTCGGACATTCTTCCCTCGGAGGCAGACATTCGCTCGCGCGTCACCCGCGCGATCCAGCTCAACATCCCGATCATGGCGTCCGCAATGGACACCGTCACCGAGGCGCGCATGGCGATCGCAATGGCGCAGGCCGGCGGCCTCGGCGTCATCCATCGCAATTTCGATCCCGAAGGCCAGGCCGCCCAGGTGCGGCAGGTGAAGAAATTCGAATCCGGCATGGTGGTCAATCCGCTCACCATCGGTCCCGACGCCACGCTGTCGGATGCGCTGTCGCTGATGAAGGACCACGGCATCTCCGGCATCCCGGTCGTGACAGGTGCGGCCAAGAATTTACCGGGCAAGCTGGTCGGCATCCTGACCAACCGCGACGTGCGCTTCGCAACCGATCCGCGGCAGAAGGTTTCTGAGCTGATGACGCACGAGAACCTCGTCACGGTGCGCGAGGGCGTCAGCCAGGACGAGGCGAAGCGGATGCTGCATCAGCACCGCATCGAGAAGCTCGTTGTCGTCGACGATCAATATCGCTGCGTCGGCCTGATCACCGTCAAGGACATGGAAAAGGCGGTCGCCCATCCGCTCGCCTGCAAGGACGCGCAGGGCCGGCTCCGTGTCGCCGCCGCCACCACGGTCGGCGAGACCGGATATGAGCGCACCGAGCGGCTGATCGATGCCGGCGTCGACGTCGTCGTGGTCGATACCGCGCACGGTCACTCCCGGCATGTGCTCAACGCCGTCAACCGCATCAAGCGGCTGTCCAATGCGGTGCAGGTCGTCGCCGGCAACGTCGCCACCGAAGGCGGCGCGCAGGCCCTGATCGACGCGGGTGCCGACTGCATCAAGGTCGGCATCGGCCCGGGCTCGATCTGCACCACGCGCATCGTCGCCGGCGTCGGCGTGCCGCAGCTCACCGCAATCATGGATGCGGTTGCGGCGGCGAAGAAGGCCGACATCCCGGTCATCGCCGACGGCGGCATCAAATATTCCGGCGACCTCGCCAAGGCGCTCGCCGCCGGCGCCGACATCGCGATGGTCGGCTCGCTGCTCGCCGGCACCGACGAGACGCCCGGCGAAGTCTTCCTGTGGCAGGGCCGCTCCTACAAGGCCTATCGCGGCATGGGCTCGGTCGGCGCGATGGCGCGCGGCTCGGCCGACCGCTACTTCCAGCAGGACATCAAGGACACGCTGAAGCTCGTGCCCGAAGGCATCGAGGGCCAGGTGCCTTACAAGGGCCCGGTCGGCAACGTGATGCATCAGCTCGCCGGCGGCCTTCGCGCCGCGATGGGCTATGTCGGCGCCCGCAACATCGCTGACTTCCACGACAAGGCCGAGTTCGTCCGCATCACCGGCGCGGGCCTGCGCGAGAGCCACGTCCACGACGTGACCATCACGCGCGAAGCCCCGAACTATCCGGGCGGGGTGTAAACGCCTCGTACGTCATTCCGGGATGGTCCGAAGGACCAGACCGCAGATACGCAATTGCGCAGCATGATTGCGCAAACGCCAAAAAGGGGATGCCGTCAACTGAGGCGGCCTCACCATCCATCTTGTTCGGCTTGCTTTGCCATCTCCCGCAGATGGCGAGCCAGCTCGAGGTAAATCTCTCGGGCGGCAGAGTCGCGCACGCTCGCTGCCTTTGCCTCGGCTTCTTCGGCTTGGAGTCGATATTCTTCCGCTTTCGAGTTTGGCATCCGGCATCAGGTCGGTGACTGCAATCCAGGTGAGGTCAACCAGTCTGTCATGTGTGCTGCGGCTTCACGCTGCCGCGCCCTTCGGATCAGGGCTTCGCGCTCGACACCGTGCGGCATGTTTCCGGCCCGCGCTCGCAACTCTTCGGCTTCGATCGTCAGTCTCTCTTCGAGTGAAAGGTCGTGCTTTACGCGGTGTCGGAGTTGTCCCATGCATTTCCCCTTTTCGGTTCCTGCCCGGAACGGAGAGTCTAAGTGTCAGGCAGCCGTAAGGTTCCAATGCCCCCAAATCTCCTCCACCACGAATGACGATGCCGGGCGGGCGCATCGTCTCGAAATGACGGCCGTCATTTCAAACAGAATTTCAAACAAGTGCGCGCGAAAGAGCAGATCCGTCTCCCTTGCGGGGAGCTGGATTGCGTGACTACGTGTCCGCCACGAACCAATCACCTCAAGAGGAAATCAGCATGTCCCAAGGAAAGCGCATCGTTCTTGCCTCGCGCCCGCATGGCGAGCCCACGCCGGCCAATTTCAGGCTCGAGGACTATACGCCGCCGGTGCCGGGCGCAGGTGAGGTGCTGCTGCGCACCATCTGGCTGTCGCTCGATCCCTATATGCGCGGCCGCATGGCCGACGGTCCGTCCTATGCCGCACCGGTGCCGGTCGGCGGCGTGATGGAAGGCGGCACCGTCAGCGAAGTCGTCGCCTCGAACAATCCCGGCTTTGCCACGGGCGACATCGTGCTTTCGCGCGCGGGCTGGCAGACGCATGTGCTGTCCGACGGCAAGGGCCTCGCCAAGATCGATCCGAAGATCGCGCCGATCTCGACCGCGGTCGGTGTGCTCGGCATGCCCGGCATGACCGCCTATACCGGCCTGCTCGAGATCGGCAAGCCGCAGGCGGGCGAGACCGTGGTGGTTGCGGCCGCGTCCGGCGCCGTCGGCTCCGCGGTCGGGCAGATCGCCAGGATCAAGGGCGCGCGTGCGATCGGCATCGCGGGCGGCAAGGACAAATGCGCCTACGTCAAGAACGAACTCGGCTTCGACGAGTGCCTTGATCATCGCGACCCCAATCTCGCGGCCAAGCTCAAAGAGGCCTGCCCGAAGGGCATCGACGTCTATTTCGAGAATGTCGGCGGCGCGGTGTTCGACGCGGTGTTTCCGCTGCTCAATGCGTTCGCGCGGATCCCGGTCTGCGGCCTGATCGCGCACTACAACGACACCGAAGCCCACGCACCGAAATGGGCCGGCGCGATGATGCGCAACATCCTGACCAAGCGGCTGACCTTCCGCGGCTTCATCGTCAGCGACTTCGCCGCCATGCACGGCGATTTCCTCCGCGACATGTCGCAGTGGGTGCGCGAGGGCAAGGTCAAGTACAAGGAGTTCGTGACCGAGGGGCTCGACAGCGCGCCGGAGGCCTTCATGGGCCTGCTCAAGGGCGCCAATTTCGGCAAGCAGCTGGTCCGGGTCGGGCCGGACAAGGCGTGAGCCGGGGGCTTTCACCTCGCAATCCGCGCAACAAAGTATCAAAAACGCCACAATGGCGGGCTTTTGGGGGCATTTTGGCCCCCATTTGCTTGACGGGGGAACCGGAGCAGTTGAATCAATATGGCTATATTTCAGAGTGTAGCCATGGTTTTTGAGCTTATTGTTTCCGGGGTCATTCTCCTCGCCGTCGGCTATTGGGCGACGATGTTCGTCATGGGCCGGCGCGACGACGTCTTGCATGGAAAATTCGTGGAGCAGGAGGAGGACGCCGAGCCGCCGCGGCGCCAGATGCCACCGCTGCCGCGCGCCCGGCGCGTGGTGCAGGCCGCACCGCAGCCGAGCAAGGACTCGCTGCAGGCGCTGCTCACCGTCATCAAGCAGGACCTGCACGACGCGGCACGGAGCTGAGTGGGGTAACTTTATTCGAGTCGTCGGACTCCGCTTCACCTCGCCCCGCGTGCGGGGAGAGGTCGGAACGCATCGCTAGATGCGTTCCGGGTGAGGGGGAGTCTCCGCAAACGCAGCTGTCGCCGGGATATGCGGAGACGGCCCCTCACCCCAACCCTCTCCCCGTAAGAACGGGGAGAGGGAACGGCAGCGCCGTCGCGGTCGCTATTCGACCCAATCTCATCACACTCCAGCTAGGCCACCGGCTGTTTGCCGAGCAGCATGTCCAGGTCGACATCGACCTGGCCTTTCGCCCTGACGTGGCGGACCTCGAAACTGTCGGGCTGGAAGCGGTATTCGACGAGACCAACCTCCTTGATGCCGATCACTTCCTGTCTTGCGTCGGGGACGATGAAGCCGGCCGAGGGCGCCCAGATGTGCCTGACATGCTCGAAAGTGTAGTCGCGGCGCTGGTGCACATGGCCGCTGCCGACCAGGCGCCAATCGACCTTGCCGAACATCTCGATCAGGCGCCGCCGCGCCGGTTGCGGCACGAAGCGGATCGCGGTCTCGACGCGTTCGGCATCGTAGGGCACGTCGAGATAGAGCGGCTTGTGCAGGAACAGCGCGACCGGCCTGCCGACGGCCTTGTCGAGTGCTGTGGCGAGCCAGTCGAACTGCTCGGCCTCGCTGTCGAGGCCGGTGTTCATGATCAGCGAGTTGAGGCCGATGAAGCACCAGCCGGCGGCGTCGAAATGCCAGCGGTCCTCGCCGACCACCGAGGTGAAGGCGTCGCAGGTCGCTCCGGTCGGCAGTTGCGCCGGCACCGCGCCGACCGCGGTCGGGTTGTCGCCGATGTCGTGATTGCCGGGCAGATAGAGGCAGTCGACCGGCAGCGCGGTGTGCAGCTGTTTGGCGAACACCAGATCGTCGCGGCTGTTCGGCCCGTCGAACGAGACGTCGCCGGAGTTGAGCACGAGGTCGGGACGCGTCGCGTCGATGTGCTCACTGACCCGATGAAAGTTGTCGATGAGCAGTTTGTGGCGGCGCGCGAGATGGGTGTCGGAGATTTGTGTCAGGCGAAACTGGGGCATGCATCGATCCTTTCGTACCGATCATAGGCCGGCGCGAAGTCGGAACGATGACGATTTCAATGACTTATTCGATGCTCTGTTTGATGTCTTGTTTGAAGACTTGTTCGATAATTTGGCGCGGGCCGGCCGCGGGAGCTAGGACGCGGGCTCATTAGCGCGCAGCCATGGCCTGATCGATGCGAGTTGAACGAAGGCAAGGTAGTTGGCGGCGGGCTTGTCATAGCGCGTCGCAACCCGCTTTGGTCGCGATGCGCCCGAAAGCGGACGCGTTATGCTCACTTTGAGTTTTGTCGTTCGTGCCCTGAGCGGACATTCGCACATCCCCTGACGGGGCTATGTCTCCGCTACAGTCGGCCGTCAGCATGCCAGCGGGACCAGACCACGTCAAACCAACTTGATTTGCTTTGCAAACGCGCCGTTCCCGGGCGATTTGGCGTCGTCTCAACGAACGAGGGGGTATTCATGGCTAATCCTGCACCGACGAATGCCGCTGATGACACCGATCCGGCGCGGGTGGCTCCGGATATCACGAACACAACACCGGAAAACCAGGCGCCGACCTTCCGCAATCAGGACCAGGTCTGGCCGCACCGCGTCATCCGGCGCGGCGACGCAGTGCGGCCACTGCCACCGCACGCCCGTTCGCTCGCGGACCTGACGTTCGAGGTGGGCGGGGTGCGCGTCGGCCTCAGCGAGAATATGGCCCGCCGCCGCACGGCCGGACTCCTGATCCTCAAGCGCGGCGAGATTGCGCTGGAGCGCTACGGCATGGGCAACGGCCCGGAGAGCCGGTGGGCCAGCATGTCGACCGCGAAGTCGATCACCGCGACGCTCGTCGGGGCTGCGCTCCACGATGGCGCGATCGGCAGCCTTGACGATCGCTGCGAGCAATACCTGCCGCGGATGCGCGGCTCGGCCTACGAGGGCGTCACGATTCGTAATCTCCTGCGGATGTGCTCCGGTGTGGCCTGGCGCGAGGAAAACGATGCAGACGGACGCTCAGAGGACTATCGCCTCGGCAAGGCCATGGTGAGCCGGCGGCCAGGGTCCGTCCTGGACCTGCTATGCAAACTGCCGCGCGCTCAGCCGCAGGGCGTCGTCTTCAACTATTCGACCGGCGAGAGCTGCCTGATCGGCGCGCTGGTCGTGGCCGCTACGGGCCGGCCCCTGGCCGACTACTGCGCTGAGAAGATCTGGGGACCTGCCGGCATGGAGGCCGACGGGTATTGGCAACTTGAGTCCGAAGGAGGCATGGAACTCGCCGGGTTTGGCGTCAGTGCGCGCCTGCGCGACTTCGGCCGCTTCGGCCAGCTGGTGCTGGAGGATGGCGAAGCGTTCAGTGGCCGACCGGTGCTGCCGCCCGGCTGGCGCGATCTCGCCGGACAGCCCGACAGCGCGCCCACTGGCTTCGGTCGGCTCATGCCCGGTTCACCGGCGGGATACGGCTATCACTGGTGGGCGGTGCCGCCCTTGCCGGGAGGCGTCAACAACGGTGCGTTTGCGGCGAATGGCGCCTTCGGCCAGTTCATCTTCGTCAATCCGACCGAGCAGGTGGTCATTGCACTTCAGAGCGCGTGGCGTCAGCCTCGCGACAGCGACGCCGCGGTCGAAAACATCGCGATGATCAGAGCCGCGGTAAGCGCGCTGCGAACTGAGCCACCGTCGTAGGCCCCGGCGCGGCGACTTCCCTCGCTAGCCTGACCGACTCGCAGCAACCGACTGTATGAATACGCACCCTAGATCGCCAGCTGCTTGATCGAGGGCGGTGGTGGGGCAGGTGGACTGACGCCGCGTCCGAGCAATCCAGTGTCGGGCAGATTGGTCCCCGTGACTGATGGTGTCGCGGTGAGGCCGAAATAAGCGAGCGCATCGCGCCTGACATCGTAGACCGCAACGCCAATCAGGGTCAGCACCAGCGCCGCGGCGAGCCCATGCCTGACCATGTCGCGCGTCGAGCGATAGCCGCTGCGGAAATAGATCGAGAGCAGGATTGCGACCAAGAGCGCCGCGGCGACGCCGGCGAGCCCCGACATCACCATGCCGAGCCCGCCATCGGCAGCGTCATCGAACCAGCCGGTGGGGGGATCGATCGCCTGCAGCAGGGGCGTGGTGATATCGCCGAGAGTTTCGGTCGCCTGGGCCGCCTGGGCCGCGCTGTCGAAAATCCGGGAGATGATGCTCATCGCGTCATCCATGAGGGGCTGAAACCGTCGTAACTCCTGAGAGTTGGTCATCCGGGCTCGGATGATGGTTCAACGGGCTCCACAGCTGCTTGATTGCGCCGGGCGGGGTTGGCAGCTAAGAGGACGGCCGGGCGCTGAGGGAGATTCTGATGTCGGTTCAAATGGTTCTGTTACCAGTCTTCATCCAGATTGGGCTCACCTTCGCGCTCCTGTTCGCGATGGCGACGACGCGCACCAAGGCGCTGATGAGCGGCGAGACCAGGATCAAGGACATCGCGTTGCGCGAGCCGAACTGGCCGGCCGGCGCTACCAAGTTCGGCAATTGCTTTGCCAACCAGTTCGAGCTCCCGGTGCTGTTCTATGTCCTGATCGCCATTGCGCTGCCGCTGCGGCGTGCCGATCTGTTCATCGTGCTGATGTCCTGGGTATTCGTGGTCACCCGCTTTGCCCATGCCGGGGTGTTCGTCACCTCCAACGACGTGCGGCCGCGCTCGCTCGCCTGGTTCGCCGGCGTGCTGGTGCTGGCGGCGATGTGGCTGTATTTCGCGCTCAAACTGCTGCTGCTGATCTGACGCGCCCAACCGAAAGAGACCAATGACTCCCGCTGCCCGGCTTTCCGCCGCGATCGAGCTGATCGCCACCATCGACGCACAGCGCATTCCCGCGGCGAAAGCGCTGAAGGAATGGGGCACCGCGCACCGCTATGCCGGCTCCGGCGATCGCGCCGCGATCTCCGGCCTGATCTGGGACGTGCTGCGCCGGCAATCCTCCGCGGCCTGGCTGATGGAGGATGACAGCGCCCGCGCGCGGGTGATCGGCATGCTCAAGCTCGAACGCGGCATGGATGTCGCCACGATCGCTGCGCTGTGCGACGGCGGACGCTTTGCGCCTGACA
Source organism: Bradyrhizobium septentrionale (assembly GCF_011516645.4). NCBI lineage: Bacteria > Pseudomonadati > Pseudomonadota > Alphaproteobacteria > Hyphomicrobiales > Nitrobacteraceae > Bradyrhizobium > Bradyrhizobium septentrionale. The sequence goes on from NZ_CP088285.1 coordinate 7,085,202, forward strand.
CCCTGACCGCGACCGAGGAGGCCGCGCTGACCTCGCGCTCGCTGAAGGATGCGCCGGCGCCGGTCGCGGGCGATTATCCGGAATGGCTCGATCCCTATCTGGCGAAGGTGTTCGGCGACGACCGCGCCGCGGAAGCGACCGCGATGGCGAGCCGCGCGCCGCTCGATCTGCGGGTCAACACGCTGAAGGGCAAGCGCGAGAAGATCCTGCCGCGATTGCATCATTTGGGCGCGAAGGAAACGCCGTGGTCGCCGCTCGGCCTGCGCATCGAGCTCGGCGCCGATGCGCGCAATCCCGGCATCCATGCCGAGGAGGATTTCATCAAGGGCGCGATCGAGGTGCAGGACGAGGGCTCGCAGCTCGCGGCGCTGCTCTCGGCCGCCAAGCCCGGCGAGCAGGTGATCGATCTCTGCGCCGGCGCCGGCGGCAAGACGCTGGCACTCGCCGCGATGATGCAAGGCAAGGGCCGGCTGATCGCGACCGACAGTGACAAGCGCCAGCTCGTGCCGATCCATGAACGGCTGTCGCGCGCCGGCGTGCACAATTGCGACGTCCGCACGCCGCGCGGGGAGGAGGAGGTGCTGTCCGATATCAAGGCGTCCGCCGACCTCGTGCTGATCGACGCGCCGTGCACGGGCACCGGCACCTGGCGCCGCAATCCCGACGCCAAATGGCGCATGCGCCCGGGCGCGCTCGAGGTGCGGCTGAAGGACCAGGCCGAGGTGCTGGAGCGCGCCGCGCCGCTGGTGAAGCCGGGCGGCCGCATCGCCTACATCACCTGCTCGGTGTTATCAGAGGAGAACGGCGAGCAGGTCAGGGCCTTCATCGCGCGGCATCCGGAGTTCTCGGTGCAGCCGCCGGAGCAGACCGCCTCGGTGCTGTGGGACAAGGCCGAGGCTTTCGCAGAAGCCGCGCTGCAATCGGCCGAGGGCTGGCTGATGACGCCACGCCGCACCGGCACGGACGGATTTTTCGTCTCGGTGCTGACGAAGGCGTGACGCTTCCTCCGCCGTCATTGCGAGGAGCGTAAGCGACGAAGCAATCCATCGTTCCGCATATGCGGCGGGATGGATTGCTTCGCTGCGCTCGCAATGACGGGTTGAACAGCCTCGCCCGCCGGCACCGGCGTCCTGCTCACCACGACGACCCAGTACAGCAGCGCGCAGGCGCTGATCGCGGCGCCGAGCACGCAGACCCCGATCCAGCCGGTGGCTGCATAGGCCATCGTCGAGCCGATCGCGCCGAGGCCAGAGCCGATCGAATAGAACACCATGTAGGCGCCGATCAGGCGGCTCGGGGCGTCGGGGCGCGTCGCCACGATCAGGCTCTGATTGGTGACATGCACGGCCTGCACCGCGAAATCGATCATGACCACGCCGGCGAGCACCAGCCATAGCGAGCTGTCAAGGCAGGCGATCGGGATCCAGCCGGCGAGCATCAGCATCAGCGACAATCCGGTGGTGCGCTGCGCCCAGCCGCGATCGGCGAGGCGACCCGAATTGCGTGCCGCCAGCGCGCCGGCGAGCCCGGCAATGCCGAGCATGCCGATCGTGGTGTGCGACAGCGACAGCGGGGGAGAAGCGAGCGGCAGCACAACCGAGCTCCAGAACGCGCTGAAGCTTGCGAAGATCAACAGCGCGAACACCGCGCGTTCGCGCAGCACCGGCTCCTCGACCAACAGCGCGACGGTGGAGCGCAGCAGCCTTGCATAGGACGATCCGGTCATCGCCTGCGGCTGATGTCGCGGCAGCGCGCGCGCCAGTAGCGCCGCCAGCACCAGCGTGAGCGCGGCCGAGGTCAGGTAGACCACGCGCCAGCCGCCGAGATCGGCCAGCGCGCCGGCGGCAAAGCGTGCCAGCAGGATGCCGGACACCACGCCGCTGGTGACGGTGCCGATGGTGCGGCCGCGCGCGGCCGGCGCCGCCAGCGTCGCGGCGTAGGCGACCAGCACCTGGATCACGACCGCGAGCAGCCCGACCAGCACCATGCCGAAGAGCAGCACGGCGGCGTTCGGCGCGGTGCCGACGACGGCAAGCGCGGCCGCCGACAGCACGGTCTGGCCGACGATCAGCTTGCGGCGGTCCCAGAGATCGCCGAGCGGTACGATCAGTATCAAGCCGAAGGCGTAACCCACCTGGGTCAGCGTCACGACGCCGCCGATCACGGCGGGCGTGATGGAAAGGTCTTGCGCCATGGTGTCGAGCAGCGGTTGCGCGAAATAGATGTTGGCGACGCTCAGCCCGCAGGCCACAGCAAACAGCACGACGATCGCAGGCGACAGCGGGCCTGTTGTCGCGTTGCCGGCCTTGTTGGCGTCCTTCGCGGCTTCCTGGGCCGGTCGGGCCTCTGCCATGGTCCTGTTCGTCATCATGCCTCCGCTGCAGTTCGCAATCTGGTCTTATAATGAGACCAGTTGCGTCGGGCGCTGTCTAGTCCTATTTTAAGACCGGTTTCGGGAAAGTGATCGAGGAGAGGCTGAAGGCGATGAAGCGGACCGGATTTGCCGAAGCGGACTGCCCGGTGGCCCGTGCGCTGGATGCGATCGGCGACTGGTGGTCGCTGTTGATCGTGCGCGACGCGTTCGACGGGTTGCGCCGGTTCGGCGACTTCCAGACGAATCTCGGCATCGCCAAGGGCATGCTGACGGCGCGGCTGCGCAAGCTGGTCGAAGCAGGCGTGCTCGAGCAGGTCGCGGCCTCCGACGGCAGCGCCTACCTGGAATATGTGCTGACCAAGCGGGGGCACGATCTGTTTCCGATCGTGGTCTCCTTGCGGCAATGGGGCGAGGCGCATCTCTACGCGCGCGGCGAGCCGCATTCGGTGCTGCTGGATCAGGCCGGGCAGGCGGTCGGGCGACTCGTGCTGCCGTCGAAGAGTGGCAAGGCGCTGAGCTGGTCGGACACCAAGGTGAGGAAGGTTGCGGCGCGGAGGCGGTGATGAGTTTGCTTTGGCGAGTTCATCCCCGTCACCCCAAATTCCGGCGTCATCCTGAGGTGCGAGCGGAGCGAGCCTCGAAGGATGGGGATGGAACCGGGCCGTCGCCCTTCGAGGCTCGCCTCGCGAGCACCTCAGGGTGACGGTCAGGCCAGGTGGTGCCACGTTCGTATCAATGCACCAGATGGTTCGCGGAGCCCTGCCTGATCTTGCCGTCGGCATCACACCGCAGATATTCGCAGATCTTGTTGCCGCGTTCGTTCTGGTAGAACACGACGACGCTGTCGGGCGAGACATAGAGGTCGATCAGCTCGAAATGCAGCCCCGGGCAATTTTGCGAGCGCGGCGCTCCAATAGGCGCGCAAGCTCGCCTTGCCGCGCACCGTACCGGACGCGCCAAAGCCGAGCGCCGGAATCCGGTCCGAGGTCATCTCGGTATCCTCGGCATACATCGAAAGCACGCGCTCGAGATCGCGCGCGTTCCAGGCGGCGATCCAGGCGTGGCCGAGGGTTTTGAGGCGGGACGGCTCATGGAAATCTGGCATGGGTTTCCTCCAACATTCGTTCTGGCTAAATTAGGTCAATAATACTGACCTATATGTATCGTGTCCATGCCCAAAGAAGAATGTGGGCGCCCCTCGCAGCGCGGTTGCGGGGGCGGGCGGTGTCGCGTATCTGCTTGCCATGACAGCCGCACCGAAAACTCAGCAATCGTCGACGCCGTCAGTGGCCTCGGCGCATGACAAGATTCTGATTGTCGATTTCGGCAGTCAGGTGACGCAACTGATCGCCCGCCGCGTCCGCGAGATGGGGGTCTATTCCGAGATCGTGCCGTTCCAGAAGGCGGAGGCCGCCTTCAAGGAGATGAAGCCGAAGGCGGTGATCCTCTCCGGCGGCCCTGAGTCCGTGCACGAGACCGGCTCGCCGCGCGCCCCGCAGCTGATCTTCGAATCAGGCGTTCCCGTGCTCGGCATCTGCTACGGCCAGATGACCCTGGCCGCCCAGCTCGGCGGCGAGGTCGAGGGCGGGCACCACCGCGAGTTCGGCCGCGCCGATGTCGAGGTCAAGACCGACAGCTGCCTGTTCGACGGCGTCTGGGCCCACGGTGAAAAGCATCAGGTGTGGATGAGCCATGGCGATCGCATCACCAAGATGCCGCCGGGCTTCTCCGTGGCCGGCGTCTCGCCGAACGCGCCGTTCGCGATCATCCAGGACGAGAAGCGGAAATATTATGGGCTGATGTTCCATCCCGAGGTGGTGCACACGCCCGATGGCGCAAAGCTGTTGCGCAACTTCGTCCGCAAGGTCGCCGGCCTCACCGGCGACTGGACCATGCGCGCGTTCCGCGAGGAGGCGATCGAGAAGATCCGCGCCCAGGTCGGCCAAGGCAAGGTGATCTGCGGCCTGTCCGGCGGCGTGGATTCCGCCGTCGCCGCGGTGCTGATCCACGAGGCGATCGGCGACCAGCTGACCTGCGTGTTCGTCGATCACGGCCTGCTGCGGCTCGACGAGGCGAAGACGGTCGTCGACCTGTTCCGCAACCACTACAACATCCCGCTGGTCCATGTGGACGCGTCGAAAGAGTTCTTGGGCGAGCTCGTTGGCGTCACCGATCCGGAAGTGAAGCGCAAGACCATCGGTCGGCTGTTCATCGACGTCTTCGAGGCGGAAGCCAAGAAAATCGGCGGCGCCGCATTCCTGGCGCAGGGCACGCTTTACCCCGACGTGATCGAGAGCGTCTCCTTCACCGGCGGGCCGTCCGTCACCATCAAGTCGCACCACAATGTCGGCGGCCTGCCTGATCGCATGAACATGAAGCTGGTCGAACCCTTGCGCGAGCTGTTCAAGGACGAGGTGCGCGTGCTCGGCCGCGAGCTCGGCCTGCCCGAAGTGTTCGTCGGCCGCCACCCGTTCCCGGGCCCGGGCCTCGCCATCCGCTGCCCCGGCGACATCACCAGGGAGAAGCTCGACATCCTGCGCAACGCAGATGCTGTTTACATCGACCAGATCCGCAAGCACGGCCTCTACGACGCGATCTGGCAGGCCTTCGCGGTGCTGTTGCCGGTCAAGACCGTCGGCGTGATGGGCGACGGCAGAACTTACGAATACGTCGTCGGCCTGCGCGCCGTCACCTCGACCGACGGCATGACCGCGGACTTCTACCAGTTCGACATGAAGTTCTTGGCCGAGACCGCGACCCGCATCATCAACGAGGTGAAGGGCGTCAACCGGGTGGTGTACGACGTGACGTCAAAGCCGCCGGGGACGATTGAGTGGGAGTGAGGCGCGTCGGCGGTTGAACAACGGCCGTGCCGCTTCCTCTGCTGCTGCTGCCTTCTCCCGAGACAATCGAGCTGTGGCAGTGCCATCAGCCCGGCTGTCTTGGCATTTCGTTACACGTCGCGGTGGCGCATCGCGCCGGTTGAACAGCTGAGGCCAGCTCGACCGATCGATGCGCGTGGCGCGATCAATACGGACCCGGCTCGCAGGGGACGTTGTCGCCGGTCCAGGGCGCAGTGGCGAATGCACCGACGCGCGGCGCCGGAATGCAGGCGCGACCCTCAACATAGACCGGCTCGTTGGGCGCGGCGACACCGGCCTCCGCGATGTGCCGGGAAGCGGCGTGGGTCTCACGCGCCATCGCCGGTGACGCGACCATGGCAACCGCGATGAAAGCAGCCGACAACAGTTTGACGTTGGTCATTGAGTTTCTCCGTTTTGGTTTATTGGGCCAAGGAGTCTGGCCTCGTCAGATAGATGTGCACGGAGAGGGCGCGTTTGAACGCAATCCTTGCTCACGCCGGCTCAACGCTGCGTGAGTAACGCGATGGGTCGCCGCTGCATTTGAGAGATGGAGTTCCGTGCGCGGCTCAAGCGACAGCCATCATTCGTTTGCCGGCCATCGTCCACATCTTGGATGAACGTAACGTAATCCATCACGTCTTCGAGTGAAGCGCGTGAAGGCGGGCTACGCGATGGCTCACCCGCCGCCGTGAGCTAGCTGAACCTGAACATGCTCGCGTCCAACTGTCCTGGCGCAACGCCGATCAGCCAGACAGCGCTGCCGGCGGCATCGGTGATGATCGTGGTGTTGATGCCGGCCGCATAGAACTCGGCCGCCTGCACATCGGCGAACGAATGCAGCGATGTGCCGGCGAAGTTCACGAGGTCGTTGACGCCGACGGCGTTGAAGTCCTGGACGACCATGACCTCCGGGGTGGGGGTGCTGTCGCTGATCCTGAAAGTGTCGGAGCCGCCGCCACCCCACGCGTAATCGACTCCGCCGCCGCCGCTGATGAGGTCGGCGCCGCTCCCCATCAGGAACACATCGACGTTGCGGCCGCCGGTGACGGTGTCGCCCCCATTGGAGCCATAGACGTAGTTCTGGCCCCGGCCGCCGTAGATGACGTCGCCATCGGTCTCGCCGGAGGAAATGAAGATGTTGAGATCTTCGCCGCCTTCCATGATGTCAGTGCCGGCGCCGCCGTAGAAGTAAATCGTCCCCTGGCCACCGTAGAGGTCATCGCCACCGTTGCCGCCATACATGACGTTGACGTCGGAGCTTGTCACTTCCAACCCGTCTCCTAAGAGAACGTCAGCGCCGTCTCCGCCGAACAGATAGTTGAAACCGGAGTCGCCCCTGATGGTGTCGTTGCCGGCTTCACCTAGCAGGACGTCCGCGCCACGGTCGCCGAACAGCACATCATTGCCGCTCCCCGCATAGACGTAATCGTTGCCATCGTCGCCGGAGATGGTGTCGTTACCGTCTTCGCCGAGCAGCACGTCCGCGCCGTCGCCGCCGGACAACAGATCATTGCCGCTGCCCGCGTAGATATAATCGTCGCCGTCACCGCCATCGGCGGCATCATTGCCGGCGAAGCCGACGAGAACGTCATTGCCGGCAAGGCCGGTGAGTGAATCGTCGGCGGGGCCGCCATAAATCAGGTCGTTGCCCGGAGTCCCGCGACCAATGATTGGCAGGTCGCCGGCGTTCAGAATCATATCCGCAAATTGCAGATGTTCGACGTTGGTCAGATCATCGAAAGAGCTGCCATACACCCAGATTTCGTTGCCGAAGTCCTGGACGATATAGTCGTTTCGGTTGCCGGAGAACACGACGGTGTCATCTCCGGCGCCGCCGTCGATGCTATCGAATCCGGCTCCGCCGGCGATGGTATCGTCGCCCGCGCCGCCCCAGAAATGATCGGATCCGGACGACCCGGTGACGCTGTCGGCGCCTGCGAGAATGCCGGCGAAGAAGTGTCCGGGCTGGTATCCAAGGGTGATGTCCGTGATGCTTTCGAGCACCGTGGTGCCGTCGACGTCCACATGATCGACTGACGTCAGCGTCGTCCAGGTCGGGTCGCCCGAAATCGTCAGGCCGGTTCCGTTGAGATACGTAAGCGTGCCGTCGGCATTCGTGAAAATCAGCCGGGTCGAGGTGGAGTTGACCGGGTCGATTGTACCGAGAGCGTCGGCTCCCCAGGATGAATCCGTTGTTCCGAAAAAAGCAGTCCAAATCGCCACGATCAACCTCGCGCCGCATCCTCAATCTAAAGGTGTGATTACTGTGTCAGAACAACGCGATCAAGTATAATGTTGTCATCAATTCTGCCTGGGGCACGGCGAATGACGCCCTGGGCGCGTTTCCTGAGTCACCGAAAATGGACGGCCGCATGTGAGACTTGCGGCCGCTCGATCTCGCGGGCCGCCAGCAAGCGTAGCCCGGATGTGCGCAGCGATATCCGCGCGAATCTTATTCAGCCGGGTCACTGGCTTTCGCTGTTTACCGCCAGTTGAGCCTGGAAAGCCCGCTTGTACGCAGGCCGCGCTTCGCCGCGGGCGACGTAGGCGACCAGGTTCGGAAATTCGTTCAGGATGCCCGATGCTCTCAACCTGAGCAGCACCGACACCATCATCAGGTCGCCCGCGCTGAACGCGCCGTCGAGCCAGTCGGCATCGCCGAGGCGGGCGGAGAGCTGCTTCAGCCGGTCGCGGACGCGGTCCATGACCAGAGGCAGGCGGTCCCTGGTCCATGGCTTGTCGCTCTCCAGAATCCTGGCGGTGACGAGCTCGAGGATCGGAGGTTCCACCGTGTTGACCGCGGCAAACATCCACATGATTGCGCGGGCGCGGGCATTGGCATCGCCGGGCAGCAGGCCCGCATGACGCTCGGCGATATGGAGCACGATCGATCCTGTCTCGAACAGCACGAGATCGCCTTCCTCATAGGTCGGAATCTGGCCGAAGGGATGCAGCGCCAGATGTGCTGGCTCCTTCATCGCCTGGAACGAAATCAGGCGAACCTCGTAAGGCTGGCCCACTTCTTCCAACGCCCAGCGAACGCGCGTATCGCGCGCCAGTCCCTTGCCGCCATCGGGTGATCGTTCGAAGGCGGTGATGGTGGGGGTCATCGTTTCTCTCCATGTCCTTGCCTGGTATCCCGAGGACGAGCAGGCGGCGCGTTTCACGACAGCCGATTTGGGAATCTTTTGACCGCGTTTCGCGGGCCTTAGTTGCCTCGACGCAAATCAATTCGCTTCGTACCACCTGCGACAAATCACCCCGACGGGCAACTCAGCAAAACCTGTCAATCCGCCGATGAGAAAATATTCCGCTTGGCGTTTCACCCAACTCAGATGTTCAATCTGCGCGTCCCACCCGATCGAGGGGCGTTTCGCGATCGTCACGAGCGCGGTGTGGGATGCGGTGGACGCGGAGCGTGTGACTGACGAGAGCACGCGAAGCGGACGGTGAAGTCGTGTGGTCCTGACGCCCTAGCGGCAGGTGTCTTCTCGCGGGATGCGAACGCGCCTTGCGAGGGCGGTGACAAGCAAGCCCAGTCTCGCCGGGGAGAGCACGAAGTAAGCCGCACAACCATCGCGCAGGGAAGGCCGGGATGTCCCGGTTACACCTGTGGTCCTACCCCCGTGCTTTCTACCCTTTGCACGGGGCCCATGGGTGCGATCGGCACCCGGTCTTCCCCGCGCCCTCTGTTCAAGAGAGGGCGGAACGCAGAGCAAAGCTCGGGCAATTCATGTCGCGAGAATGCCAAAGTACGTCCCCACCCTCAGTTGTCATCGCCCGGCTCGCCGCCTTCGCTAAAGCTTCGGCGTGCCAGGGATTCGTGGCCTCGTCGAAGCCTTGGCGGAGACGGGACCGGGCGATCCAGTACGCCGCGGCCTCTCGGCTCAAGCACAGGCGTCTCTGGAATACTGGATCACCCGCATGCGCGGGTGATGACACCGCGTGGTGCGACAACTTGAATCGAGGACCATCCTCATCGTCCTCCTGGCTTCCGCCAGGACGACAGTGGTGCGAGCAGAGGCGGTGCTGCGACAAACGCCATCCTGCAAATTATTTTCATCAGTCTGTTGCCGTGATGTCGGCTGGCGTCTTCGCCGATCGTCCTGTGCACAAACCAGGAGACTGCAAATGACCGATCTCGTCACATGCCTTTGGTTCGATCAGGGCCAGGCGCGCGAAGCGGCGGAGTTTTACGCCGCGACTTTCCCCGACAGCCGTGTCGATGCGGGCCACCCATCGCCCATACCGGGTATCGGGCAGGGCGACGAGCTGACCGTGGAGTTTACGGTGCTTGGCCGCCGCTTCGTCGGGCTGAACGGCGGCTCCAACTACAAGCCGAACGAGGCGGTGAGTTTCATGGTGCTGACCGACAGCCAGGACGAGACCGATCGCTACTGGAATGCGGTCACCGGCAATGGCGGCAAGGAATTGCCGTGCGGCTGGTGCCGGGATCGCTGGGGCTTTGCCTGGCAGATCACGCCGCGACGGTTGCTTGCGCTCGTCAACGGGGCTGACCGTGCCGCCGGGAAGCGCGCGATGGAGGCGATGATGACGATGACGAAGATCGACATCGCCGCGATCGAGCGTGCGGCGGTGAATGCGTAGGAAGCGTAGGGTGGATGAGCGAAGCGTAATTCACCATGCTGTTGGGTTTTGGTCCATATGGCGGGTTACGCGGAGCCTGTCATCGGGCCGCGCTTCGCGCGGACCCGTTGGCCAACCCGCCCTACGATTCCGGCCTAACCGCGCGACAGCTTCTCGAACCGCTTGATCAGGCGCTCCCGCTTCAAGCGGGACAGCCGCCTGATCCAGAACACGCCGTCGAGCTGATCGATCTCGTGCTGGTGGCACACCGCGCGCAGGCCGTCCGACTCCTCGGTGTGCATGTTGCCGTCGGTGTCCTGATAGCGGATCCGGAGGCGCGCGTGCCGCTCGACCTCGTCATTGACCCCGGGCATCGAGACGCTGCCTTCCTTGTGCAGGATCATCTCGCCCGAGGCCCGGATGATCTCCGGATTGACATAGGTCCGCGGGCCCTCGCTTTTGTCGAGCTCGAGCACCACGACCCGCAGCGCCACGCCGATATGCGGCGCGGTGATGCCGATGCCCGGCGCGGCGTGCATGGTCTCGAGCAGGTCGGCCGCCAGCTCGCGCAGCGCGTCGTCGAACATGCTCACCGGCTCGGCCGGGAGTGCAAGCCGCGGATCGGGATAGCGGACGATGGGGCGGATGGTCATGCCAGCGTCTTAGGCCAGCGCGTGGCGCCGGACAACATGTGCATGCAGGGGCGCCGCGCGGCGTGCCGCTCAGAGACGTTTCTCGAAGAACAGGTCGGGGTAGGGGTCGTCGTTGAAGCGCGGGATCTCGGTCCAGCCGCTCCGGCGATAGAGCTGGCCGGCTTCCGCCAGCGCGCTGTTGGTGTCGAGCCGCAGCACCGCGATGCCGAGCTCGCGTGCGGCGCGCTCGGTTGCGTCCATCAGGCGGCGGCCGAGGCCGAGGCCGCGCGCGGCCGGCGCGACCCAAAGCCGCTTGATCTCCGCGAATTCGCCGCTGCTGCCCTTCAGCCCGACGCAGCCGAGCGGCAGGCCGTCCGACATCGCCACGATGAAGCTGCCGCGCGGGCGCACCATGTCCTTGGCATCAGGGTCGCGCGACAGCTTGACGTCGAACCCCTGTTTGAAGCGTCGTCCGAGCTCGGCGTAATATTCGCCGAGGCAGTAGCGTGCTTCCTCGCCGCGCGGATCCATCTCGTGCAGAGCGGTGCCGTCGCGCCCGAGCGCCGAGGCGATCATGTCCATCGCCGCCAGCAGCGCCTCGCGTTGCGTGTGGTGGGCGAGGAAGTCCTTTGCCTGGCGGTTGGAGATCGCCTCATAGGCGTTGAACTCGCGTCGGCCGGCCGGCGTCAGCCTGGCGATGCGTCGTCGCGCGTCGTCGCCATGCGTCGTGGTCTCGATCAGCCCCTCGTCCTCGAGACTGCGCAACAGACGGCTCATCAGGCCGGAATCGAGGACGAGATAATCCCTGATCTCGCCCACGTCGGTGCGTCCATGCCCGATCGCGTTGAGCACACGCGCCGCGCCGAGCGGCCGGCCGCGCCCGAGGAACGAGGTGTCGAGCGCGCCGACGGCGGATGTGACGGCACGGTTGAAACGGCGGACGCGGGAAACAGGGTCAAGCATATGTCTGACTTTAGTCAGATATCATTTCCGCGTCAATCGCTCGCCGATCCGCGGCGTCCCTTCATGCCATGTCCGCGGTCACGCGACGGCCATCCTGGCCTTGACGGTCTGCGGATCGACGAAGCCGCCGAAGCCGACCGCGATCCGGTTCCAGCCGTTGATGATGTTGATCAGCAAGGTCACCTTGACCTGCTCCTCCGCCGTGAAATGCGCCTTCAGCGTCTCATAGGCTTCGACATGGGTGTGCTGCTCGCAGAGCCGCGTCAGCGCCTCGGTCCAGCCGAGCGCGGCGCGCTCGCGGTCGGTGTAGCAGGGCGCCTCGCGCCAGGCCGACAGCAGATAGATGCGCTGCTCGGTCTCGCCCTCGTCGCGGGCGAAGGTCGTGTGCAAATTGATGCAGTTGGCGCAGCCGTTGATCTCCGAGGCGCGGATCTTGATGAGCTCGGCGAGCTTTGGCTCGAGGCTGGCCGCGATCGCGACGGAAGCCTCGAACCAGATCTTCATGATCCTGGGGGCGGCGGCGAGGGGATCAAGTCTGACAGTCATGCTGGGTTCCTCGGTGTTGTCTGTGACATCAAGACGAACGAGGAACGGCCAACGTGACATGATGGCGAGATTTTTCTGGGATCTAGTTCCGCGACAGCACCAGCAAATTGCCGGCCAGGATCGCAGCGGCGCCGGCGAGCACCGGCCAGCCGAGCGCAAGGTGCTCGAACAGCGCGGACAGCACCAGGGCGACCAGCGGCACCAGCGCGAGTGTGTAGGCGGCGCGGCCGGGACCGAGGCGGCGTACCAGCTCGAAATACAGCATGAAGGTAATGCAGGACGCGGCGATCGCGAGATAGAGGAAGCTTGTGAGGTAAGAAAGGGAAATGTCGGCCGCAAACGGCGTGCCGGTCGCTGTGGCCCAAAGCGCGCTCGCGGCTGCGCCGACGAATGCGCCCCATGCGAGCACGGAGACGACGGGCAGTCCGGCGCGCTGGTTGCGCGCGCCGACGGTGGTCCCGGCGCCGGTCGCGATCGCCGCGATGAACGCCCAGGCGAAACCTGCAAGCGATGCGCCTCCATGCGCGCCGGCGCCGGGCAGGAAGATGATCGCCAGCCCAAGGATGCCGCACAGCGTGCCCCACACGAAGTCGGAGGAGATCGGGACGCCGAGCACGGCGCGCGCGATCACGGCGGCAAACAGCGACGATGTCGACAGCACCAGCGCCGCAAGCCCGCTCGGCATGCGCGCGGTCGCTTCATAGAAGGCGATGAAGGCAATGGCGAAGAACAGCAGGCCCTGCAACGCGACGGCCGGCCGATCTTTTCGCGGGATCGCCAGCGGCACGCCGCGCAGCCGTCCGTAGCCGAGCAGGATGAGGCCCGCGAGCACCATGCGCAATGCGACCGACCACGGCGCGGGCGTCACGCCGGCCTGCATCGCGGTTGCCAGCGCGCCGCCGCCCCACAGCAGTGCGGTCAGCGCGAACAGTGCGGCGGTCATGGCGCAGCGGTGTCATCGAGCAGCGCGTGCCAGCCACCGGCGTCAATCCGTGCGCTCTCTCCCTCAAGCCTGGTGAGGGCGGAATCCAGCGTCGTTCGCTCGCTCTCCGAGAGGCGCGCCAGCAACCGCGCCTCGATCGCGCTGCCCAGCGCGGCGATCCGGTTGAAGGCGACCCGGCCGCTGCGGGTGATGCTGACCGCGGCGAAGCGCCGGTCGGTCTTGCCGGAGCGTCGCACGGCGAAGCCGAGCTCGACGAGCTGGCTGATGCCGCGGCTGACCGCGAACGGATCGAGCGCGCAGGCGCGGCCGATCTCGGAGGCATTGGCGGCATTCCGTTCGGCGATGACGGCGAGGATGCGCCAGCCGGCCTGGCTCAGTCCAAATGTCTCGCCGTAGAAACTCTCGAGCGGGCGGGCGACCTGCGCGGCGACCAGGAACAGGCGGTAGGGCAGCCAGGCGCTGAGCTTGAGGCCATCATCGGACGCAGGGGCGGTCTGTTTCATGGGGCAGGAGGCTCGCACGAGTAATTGCAAAGTGCAAGTATATCGCAAGGATGAAGTCAGGCGTCGAGGCACATGCGCGAAAATCCCGACACACTTGTCACTCCCACCCGTCGCTGCCGCTGCGCCAGATTGGGGCATGGCCAATGACGAACGGCCGCGGACGTGGAACTGCGCAGTGGTCGCGGAGTTCGTCCAATCAGAGATGGAGATCATCATGAGCAAATCAGCGGAAAACGATCGCGGCGGACTGGCGGCGATGCAGACGCCGCCGGTGGTGTCGCAGGAGGCGTGGGAGGCCGCGCGCCTGCAGATGCTGGTGAAGGAGAAGGCGCAGGTGCGGGCGCGCGATGCACTCGCCGCCGAGCGGCGGCGGATGCCCTGGATGGCGGTCGAGAAGCCGTATGTGTTCGAGGGACCGAACGGCAAGGTCAGCCTGCTCGATCTGTTCGAGGGCCGCCGGCAGCTGATCGTCTACCGCGCCTTCTTCGAGCCCGGCGTGTTCGGCTGGCCCGATCACGGCTGCCGCGGCTGCTCGCTCGGCGCCGATCAGGTCAGCCATCTCTCCCATCTGAACCAGCGCGACACCACGCTCGCCTACGCCTCGCGCGCGCCGCAGGCCGATATCGCGCGGCTGAAGGCGCGGATGGAATGGGAGATGCCATGGTACACGATCACCGACAGTTTCGATGCCGACTTCGGCGTTGCCGAGTGGCACGGCCACAACGTCTTCATTCGCGACGGCGCGCGGATCTTCCGCACCTATCTCGTCAACAGCCGTGGTGACGAATCGATGGGCACGGTCTGGAGCTATCTCGACATCACGCCGTTCGGCCGCCAAGAGCTCTGGGAAGACTCGCCGAAGGGCTATCCGCAGGGCCCGACCTACAAATGGTGGAACTGGCACGACAATTACGATGCCGAGGCGACGCCGAATGCAAAATGGGCCGCGGTGACCGATGCCGGTGAGGCCGCATTCCGTGAGATCGCGGAGCAGGAGCGCAAGGCCACTTGATGGGGTGGGAGCAGGGAGGGCGCGCAGCGTCCCTTCCTAGCGGCCGTTGTTCCTCGCGGCCGAGAGCGTCTTCAGCGCCGACAAGGTCTGCCGCAGCCCGCGATCGAGGCGCTTGTCGCGGCGGATCACGACGGCGAGCCGGCGGTACAGCTTTGGCGACAGCGACCGCACGACGAGATCGCGCTGCCTGGTCCTGGCAGGCACGGCCATGCCGGGCAGCATCGCGCAACCGAGACCGGCGCGCACCATCTCCTTGATCGCCTCGACGCTGCCGAGCGACATCAGCGGTTTCAACGACACGCCGCCGCGCGCCAGCCACTCGTCCGCGGTGCGTCGCGTGTTGCCTCCGGGCTCGAACAAGAGAACGGGCCTGGTCGCCAGCACCTCCGGCGTGATCCGCGTCGGCAGTTGCATGTCGCGGGGCGCGATCAGCACGAACTCGTCGTTCATGACCGGGGTGATCTCGAAGCTTCGTCCCGACACCGGCAGCGTGACCAGCGCGATGTCGATCGTGTTGTCCTCGACGGCTCTGGCGATCTCCGCCGTGTTGCCCGTGGTGACCGTGATCTCGAGCGAGGGCAGTGCGGCTCGTAACTCCTTCAGGATCGGCGGCAGCAGGAAGATGCAGGCGGTCGCGCCGGTGCCGAGCCGCACCCGGCCTGCCGTTCCCGTCGTCTGCTGCGCGACGGCGTCGACCGCCGATGTCACGGCCGCGTTGATCTGATACGCGTGCGAAAGCAAGGCGACGCCGGCCGCCGTCGGTCTGGCCCGCCGTCCGACCCGTTCGATCAGGGTCGCATTCAGGCTCCGCTCGAGCTGGCGCACTTGCAGGCTCACCGCCGGCTGCGTCAGCTGCAGCCGTTCGGCCGCCGCGGAGAAGCTGCCGCAATCGATTACCACGGCGAAGCTCTCGAGATAGTCGAGGTTGAGGCTCTTCATCAAAGTATCTCTTATGCTTCGCATGAGCTGTCAAAGCTTCACTTATATAACGCCAGGGCGCATGCTCGAGCAATATTGACGGCTTGGGTGAGAGACGGAATGGCGGTAGGCAGCAACGGCGTCGTGGTCCGCGACGCTGCGGACGGTGACATGGCTGACGTGCAGGGCATCTACGCCCATCACGTGCTGAACGGGCTGGCGACCTTCGAGGAGGTGCCGCCGACGGTGGACGAGATGCGCAGCCGCCGGAACGCCATGCTGGCGGCGGGGCTGCCGTATCTCGTGGCTGTAGTCGACGGCCGGGTGGCCGGCTATTCCTATGCGACATCGTATCGGCCGCGGCCGGCCTATCGCCACACGATCGAGGATTCCGTCTATGTGTCCGACGGACTACGCGGACGCGGCATCGGCATCGCGCTGCTGCAGGGCTTGATCGCGCGCGCCGAAGCAGGGCCGTGGCGGCAGATGCTGGCGGTGATCGGCAACAGCGGCAATGCCGGATCGATCGCGCTGCACCGTCGCATGGGCTTTCAGCCGGTGGGCACCCTGACATCGGTGGGCTTCAAGCTCGGCCAATGGGTCGACACCGTGCTGATGCAGCGGCAGCTGGGGCCGGGCGCATCCGTGCTTCCATCGGAGCGGGAGACGGCCCGGTGATCGAACGCCGGGTCGTGGCTGCCCTCGGGCTTGCACAACTGATATCGTGGGGGGCGACCTATTACCTGATCGGCGGCTTCGGCGAGCAGATCGCCGCAGATCTCGGCTGGAGCCGCGACATCGTCTACGGCGGATTTGCCGCTGCGCTGTTGGTGATGGGCGTGACGTCGCCGCTCGCGGGCCGGTGGGTGGACGGCCGCGGCGGCCGCGAGGTCATGGTCGCGGGCGCCGCGATCAACGCGCTCGGCTGTGCCGGTCTCGCTGTCTCGCATCAGATCAGCACCTATTTCGTATCCTGGATCGTTCTTGGTCTCGGCATGCGGCTGACGCTGTACGATGCGGCGTTCGCGGCGTTGGCCCGGATCGGCGGACCGGAGGCACGCCGCGCGATGTCCGGCATCACCCTGCTTGGTGGCCTGGCGGCGACGGTATTCTGGCCGCTCGGCCATACGCTGTCGGAATATTTCGGCTGGCGCGTTGCGGTGCTGGCCTATGCCGGCCTTGCGCTGCTGACGATCCCGCTGCATCTGCTGATTCCGAACCAGCGGTTTGTCGGCGTCCCGAGCTCCAGTTCGGTGATGCCCAAGCAACCGCGCGCCCTCGGTCGCCGGCAGCTTGCGGCGGCAGGCGGGCTTTACGCCGTGATCATGACCGGCGCCAATTTCCTGAATGCCGGCATGTCCGCGCACATGATCGCGGTGCTCTCCGGCCTCGGGCTCACCGTCACCGTGGCGGTGTGGATCGCAACGTTCCGGGGAATTGGGCAATCCGCCGCGCGTCTCTGCGAAGTGCTGTTTGGCGGACGGATCGATCCGCTCGCGCTCAACATGGCTGCCTGCCTGATCATGCCGCTCTCCTTCATCGCCGGCCTGTTCAGCGGGTCGTCGAAGGAGATGGGGATCGCCTTCGCGCTGCTGTACGGCGCCTGCAACGGCATTCTGACCATCACCCGGGGAACGCTGCCGCTGATCCTGTTCGATCATCGCAGCTATGGCACGTTGGTCGGCCGGCTGATTGTTCCGAGCTTCATCCTGCCCGCGGCGGCGCCGCTGGCCTATGCGATCGTGATCGACCGGCTCGGCGATGCGGCCGCGCTTTATCTCTCCGCCAGCCTTGCCGTGATGACATTGCTCGCTGCCGTCATGCTGAAGTTGCTGTTTCCGTCGCGTCTTGAGGACGCGAAGCAAT
This sequence comes from Bradyrhizobium septentrionale, assembly GCF_011516645.4. Classification (NCBI taxonomy): domain Bacteria; kingdom Pseudomonadati; phylum Pseudomonadota; class Alphaproteobacteria; order Hyphomicrobiales; family Nitrobacteraceae; genus Bradyrhizobium; species Bradyrhizobium septentrionale. The sequence continues at coordinate 7,102,410 of NZ_CP088285.1, forward strand.
AGCTCAACCCGCCGCCGGCTCGCGCGGCAGCCACAGCGAGAGCCAGCCGCCGACCGCCAGCAGCGCGACATTGCAGCCGAGCGCGATCGTGAAGGCGTGTGCGTAGTCCTCGGCCTGCGGCTGCGGCCCGAGCAGGCCGTAGAAGACGCCGCCGATCAAAGCGACGCCGAGCGCGGCGCCGATCTGAAAGGTCGAGATCATCATGCCCGATGCCAGCCCGGCATGGCGCGGATCGATGCTGCCGATCACGGCCTTGATGACCGCGGGCATCACGGTGCCGAAGCCGAGCCCGCCGCAGATCAGGCCGAAGGCGAGGCTTTGCGGCAGCGCGCCGCCGACCGACAGCATGACGATACCAAAGCCGGTCACCTGCAACGCAAAGCCCAGCGTCAGCGTGCGCGCGCCGAGCCATTGCATCACCAGCGGCGACGCGAGCGAGCTCACGAAGAAGCCGGTGGCAAAGGGCAGGGTGGCGATACCGGCCGCCAGCGGCGACTGATGCAAGCCGCTTTGCAGGTAGACCGCAAAGGTCAGGTAGAACGACGACAGCATGTAGAACGCGAGCGCCATCACCAGGCCTATGACGAAATCGCTGTTGCGCAGCAGATGCAGCGCGACCAGCGGGTCGCCGCCACGGGCTTGGAGCCGCGCCTCGAAGCGGACGAAGGCGGCGAGCATCAATGGTGAGGCCAGCAGCATCGCGATGATCCACGCCGGCCAGCCAAGTTCACGTCCCTCGATCAGCGGATAGACCAAAAGGCCGAGCGTGAGCGACAGCAGGATGACGCCGCCGATGTCGAGCCGCTGTGCGTGCTCCGCGCGGGAGTCGGCGAGGTACAGCACACCGCCGACGAACGCGACGAGGCCGATCGGCACGTTGATGAGGAAGATCGCCTGCCAGGCCAGTCCGAACGGATGGGCCGATACCAGAACACCGCCCAGCACCTGGCCGCAGATGTTGGCAAGGCCGAAGGTCGCGCCGTAGAGGCCGAGCGCGCGGCCCTGTTCGGCTGCCGGAAACAGCACGCGGATCGAGGCAAGCACCTGCGGGGCCATCACGGTCGCGGTGAGGCCCTGCAGGATCCGTCCGGCGACAAGCACCGTGGGCGACCACGCGATGCCGCACAGCACCGACGCGATCGTGAAGCCGGCGACACCGGTCAGGAACATGCGCCGACGTCCGAAGAGATCGCCGAGCCGGCCGCCGGTGATCAGGAACACCGCGTAGGTCGCCGCATAGGCCGAGATGACGAACTGGACCTCGCTTGCGGTGGCGCCGAGATTGTCGCGAATAGCTGGCAGCGCGAGATTGACGACGTTGAAGTCGAGGATCGGCAGGAAGGCGCCGGTCAGCAGCACGGGCAGGGCCAGCCATCGCCGCGGGTCGGCTGTCGCTGTCCGCGTGTCGTGCAATTGCAACGTCTCGGTGGTCTCGCTTGTCACCTGCCGCTCCTTCACTCGGCGCGCTTCGCAAGGCACGCGCCGCCGATCTTTCGGGAAGATGACCTGTCCATCTGTGGTAAGGTATTATCCACAGACGCGAATTGAGTTTGCAAAAATGCACAGTCCGCTCGATTGGAATGACCTTCGTCTCGTCCTCGCAATTGCGCGGGAGGGCAGTCTCTCGGGCGCGGCGCGCAGGCTCGGGGTCACGCATTCCACGGTGTTTCGCCGCCTCGGCACGATCGAGGATTCGATCGGAACGCGGTTGTTCGAACGCTTCCGCGACGGCTATGCGCCGACGCCGGCCGGCGAGACCGCCGCGGCATCGGCGGCCCGGCTCGAGGACGAGGTGCTCGCGCTCGAGCGCAAGCTGGCGGGACAGGACCTCAGGCCGTCGGGCCCGGTCCGGATCACGACGACGGATACGCTCGGTGCGGTGCTGATGCGGCATCTGCCGGCGATGCGTGCCGTGCATCCGGAGATTCAGCCCGAGATCGCCATCTCGAACACGATGGCGAACCTGACGCGCCGCGAGGCCGAGATCGCGATCCGGCCGACGCCCGCGCCATCCGAGCTGCTGGTGGGGCGGCGCGTGGCCGATATTGCGCATGCGGTCTACGGATCGCGGGCCTATCTCGCCCGGCGCGACGACAAGGATCTGTCTGCACACGACTGGATCGGGCTCGACGACGTGCTGGCGGGAACCGTGATCGCCGGCTGGATGCGCCACAACTTGCGTTCAACGCGGATCGCCTGCCGGGTCGATGCACTTCCGGCGCTGCGCGACGCGGCCATCGCCGGAATGGGGCTCGCCTTGCTGCCCTGCTATGTCGGCGATCTCGCGCCCGCGCTGCGCCGCGTAACTCCGAAGACGCTTGCCGAGCCGCGATCGGCGCTGTGGCTGTTGACGCATGACGATCTCAAGCGCACGGCGCGGATCCGCGCCACCCTCGATTTTCTGGCCAAGGCGCTCGCGTCGGAGCGTGCGCTGTTCGAGGGCAAGCGCGCCGACAGCGCGCGACGCTAGTCGGCATATGGTTCAGGACCCGGCAGCTTCCGTGATGGCACGGATTTCCTCGGCTGCGCGATCTGCAGGCAGCCGATGATGCTCGCGAAAGGCACCGACGAGCGTCTTCAGCACGACGCGGGATCTTGCATCCGATAACGCTGACAGCAGCACGATCTCGGACGGCGGAAGGGCAGGCAGGCCGAACCGGCGGCTGACCTCGATTGTGCCAGCCGGTGCAAGCCGGCACGAGAACACCGATGTGGCGAGGCCGGCGGCGACCGCGTCGGCGACCGCAAAAGATCCGCAGCCCAGAAAGGTCTCCGTCCACGGAATGCCCGCCGCCGCCAGCGCCCGCGTCGCGATGTTGAGCACGCCGCAGCTTGGCGAGGAGGCGGCCAGCCGCAGCGGCTCGCCGGTGCGATGGACAAAGTCCGGCGTGGCGAACCAGCCGTAGTGATCCGTCGCCAGCATCTCGCCGTCGCGGCGGTCGTCCTCGCGGCGGATGATCGCGGCGTCGATCTGGCCGCGGTCGAAGGCGTCGAGCAGGTCGCGGGAATCGTCGAGCCGGACCTCGATGGTGAGCGCCGGATCGTGCGCATGCAGCCGCGCCAGCAAGGTCGGGACCTCAGCGCCTCCGACATGGGTGGCGATGCCGAGCGAGAAGCGGCGGCGGCGCGCGGGCGACAGTCCCGCGACGGCGCGATCATGCGCGGCGAGCAGTTCGCGTGCGGGCGCGAGGAATTCCGCGCCCAGTGCCGACAGGCGCACCAGCCGCGGTGTCCGCTCGATCAACCTGTGGCCGACCTGGCGCTCCAGCCGCTTCAGCTTCACGCTGATCGCACCCTGCGTCGTGCCGAGCGCTTCGGCGGCGCGCGTAAAGCTCTTAAGCTCGGCGATGGTCACGAAGGTCTTCACGGCGTCGACGTCAAGCGTGGTCATGTCAGTCATCCGGAATTGTTGTCTCTGAAATATCTAGTCATCCAATTCACCAATCCTCAAGTCGTGACTAGCTTTGCGCTCTGAAGCGCCGCGGCCACCCGATTCCTGCCGCTGCTGCCTCAATACATCGTGAGTCAATCGACCGACGCTGCTGCCAGCACCCTGGCAACAGCGTGCGGTATGCCGTTGGCTCGCCACAACAAAAGGCCTGATCATGTCCACTGAACTGAGCCGCCGCGGCGCTGTCGTGCTGTCAGCCGTATGTCTAGCCTGCCTGATGTTCGGATTGGAAATCTCCAGCATCCCCGCGATCCTGCCAACGCTGGAACAGGTGCTGCATGCCGACTTCAAGGCACTGCAGTGGATCATGAACGCCTACACGATCGCGGTCACCACAGTGCTGATGGCGATCGGGACGGTGGCGGACCGCTATGGGCGCAAGCGCATCTTCCTGGTCGCGATCGCGGCGTTCGGCATCACCTCGCTGATCTGCGGCGTCGCGCAGAGCGTAGAAATGCTGATCGTCGCCAGGTTTCTGCAGGGCCTGAGCGGCGGGGCGCTGTTGATCTGTCAGATCGCGGTGCTGTCGCATGAATTCCAGGGCGGCCGGGTGCGCGCGGTCGCCTGGGGCTGGTGGGGCGTGATCGTCGGCATCGGTCTCGGTTTCGGGCCGATCATCGGTGGCGCCGTTGCGGCGGTGCTGAGCTGGGAGTGGGTGTTCCTTGTCCACGTGCTGTTCGCGGCCGTGGCGTTCGTGCTCACGATCGGCGGCGTCCGTGAATCCAGGGATCCGAAGGCGAGCGGCCTCGACGTCGCCGGCATCGTGACGATGTCGCTCGCCGTGTTCTGCCTCGCCTTCTACATCACGCAGGGGCCCGATCTCGGCTTCCTAGGCACGAAGGGGCTGGCGATCCTCGGCGTCTCCGTTGCGAGCTTCGTCGCGTTCCTCGTTGTCGAAAAAGTCAGCCGGCGGCCGATGTTCGACTTCTCGGTATTCCGGATCCCGGCGTTCTCCGGCTCGATCATCGGCTCGGCCGCGATGAACCTCAGCTACTGGCCGTTCATGATCTATCTGCCGATCTGGTTTCACGCCGGCCTCGGCTATGACAGCGTGTCCGCCGGTCTCGCGTTGCTCGCCTATACGCTGCCGACATTGGTGATGCCGCCCTTCGCCGAGCGCCTGTCCTTGCGCTATCGGCCGGGCCTGATCATCCCAGCGGGGCTGTTCATCATCGGCGCGGGATTCATCCTGATGAAGTTCGGCAGCGCCGCTGCGCAGCCCGACTGGCTGACGATGCTGCCGGGCTGCCTGATCGCCGGAATTGGCCTCGGCATCACCAACACGCCGGTCACCAACACCACGACCGGCTCGGTGTCGAGCGACCGCGCCGGCATGGCCTCCGGGATCGACATGAGCGCGCGGATGGTCTCGCTCGCGGTCAACATCGCGCTGATGGGTTTCATCCTGGCGAGCGGGGTGCTGGCGCATCTGAAGGCGGTGCTGCCGGCGCTGGATGGCGCGCAACTGCGCGTCATCGCCGAGCGGATCGCGGCTGGTGACGTTGCAGCGTCGCCCGAGCTGACCGGCCCGGTCGTGCATCAGGCGCTCGCCAGCGGCTTCGGCTGGGTGATGCTGTATGGCGGCGTCGGCGTCTGGATCATGGCCGCGACCAGTCTGCTGATCTTCAACGCGCGGCCGGTGCGGCAGGCCGAGGTTCAATGCACCAAGTGAAGGAGATGTCGCCGCGCCCGCCCCGGGATAGCGGCGGGCAGGCGGCAGGATTCATTTCACGAGAGAGAGCAGCGGCTTGTCCTTCTCGACGATATAGGTCGCAAGCTCGCTGGCGGTGACATTGCCGACGTTCTTCGCCGCATGGATCGTACCGGCGGGGATGAACAGCACGTCGCCGGCCTTCAGCGTTGCCGGCGGTCTGCCGTCGACCTCGTATTCGAACGTGCCGGCGAGCACATAGATGATTTCTTCTCCGGGATGGGTGTGCCGGCCGAATGCCTTGCCGGGCGCGATGTCGACACGCACCTGGACGGCTTCACGTCCGGGCGCGCTGAGGTCGTGGCGCTGCAGGTCGGTTCGCGCGATGCCGGCCGGTTGCTGGGCCTGCGCGGTCGGGATCGTCAGGAAACTTCCGGCGATCAGGGCCGCTCTTGCGAAGATGCGCGTCGCCTTCATCAGTCTGCTGGTCATTTTGAACTCCTGTGCTTCGTCGTCCGACCGCCGAGCCGGCAAGCGGCCGGCCCGCGTCGGAGGTCGTCATGCGCGCGTTTCAGACGAGCGTGGTCGTGACGTCGATGTTGCCGTGGACCGCCTTGGAGTAGGGGCAGATGCCGTGCGCAGCTTCGATCAGCTGTTGCGCAACCTCGCGCTCGACACCGGGAACGTGAACGTTGAGGCGCGCGCTCAGGAAGAAGGCGCTACCGGCCTGGTTCAGATCGATCTCGGCGTCGACCTCGGGCTCGCTCGCGAGCTTGACCTTGCGTTGTCCGGCGGCGAGCTGGAGCGCGCCGATGTAGCAGGCCGACCAGGCGGCCGCGAACAGGTTTTCGGCGGCGGGGTGCGGCTGCGGCAGCTTGACGTCGAGGAAGCCGTCGCGCGAGCGGGCGGCGCCGTTCGCCCCGGCAGTGACGTGGGTCTTTCCGGTGACGAGAACCTTGGCATTGGCGGTCATGGCGAGCTCCTTTTGGATGTAGATAGATCGTATACGATCTAATCGGATGCGTGTTGAAATAGACCTCGCGTCCGGCGGTGTCAAGCACTTCCGATTTAATCGGATACGATTTATATTGGTCCGGACTCCACGAACTCCGGAGACGCCCGTGACCCGCCCCGCCAAGGCCGACACCAAAGGCCGAAAACTCTCGAATTTTCTGTGCTTTGCGGTCTATTCGGCCAATCTGGCCTTCGGCCGCGCCTACAAGCCGCTGCTGGACGCGGTCGGCCTGACCTACACCCAATACATTGCCATGGTGGCCCTGGCGGAGGCCGACGAGCAGACCGTCAGCGCGCTCGGCGAGAAGCTGTTTCTGGAATCCAACACGCTGACGCCGATCCTCAAGAAGCTGGAGCAGAGCGGCTATATCAGCCGCGTCCGCGATCCCGCCGACGAGCGGCAGGTGCGGGTCAGCCTGACGCCGGCGGGAAGGCGCCTGCTCGACAAGGACATCAACTTCTCGCTGATCGAGGCAACCGGGCTCGGCGACGAGTTTCCCGTCGTGCAGAAGAGCGTCGTCAGACTGCGCGACAATCTGCTGCACAACACGCGCGGCGATCCGAAGAAGGGGTGATCCTGCCGGGCTAAATTGTAACGCGCTGTATCCGCACCGCGTCGTTCCGCATTTTCGCCACGGCCCAACCGGCAACTCCGCCCCGCGTTGTGATGATGCGGAGGAGGAATCAGTTTGCGCGGAAGATCGTCATCGATCTGCGGGATGATTGCCACAATGAGCCTGCTCTGCGCGGCCATCTCCGCTGCATCCGCGCAACCGGCTCCATCAGATCAGGAGCATCGTCGCGAGGCGGGCGGAGATCGTCCGCCGGCGAGCACGGCCGAGATATGGGACGCCAATCGTGATGGCGTTTATACCTGCGACGAGTGGAAGGCCTATCTCGGACGGCTGTTCGATCGTGCCGACCGCAACCACGACGGCAATCTCACGCCTGCGGAGTTCGAGGGCGTTCGCAGGACCGGCAGCGCGCTCGCCGACGCGGATTTCGGCTATTTCGACGAGAACCAGGACGGCAAGATCACGCGCACCGAGTTCGTCGGCAAGCCGAACGAGTTCATTCTGCAGAACGACAAGAACGGCGACTGCCGCGTCACCCAGGACGAGCTCAAGAATACCGGAACGGACCAGAAGCGACCGGCAGGCAGGGGCAAGAAATCCTGACGCCCGGCCTATCCAAGGGCGTCCTCGTGAAGCGGCCGGCGCGACGAATGCGACCCGCCGCGATCCGGTTCCTGGCGCGGGGCGGCTGGCAGCACAATGCGGACGAGAAGGCCGTGCGGGACATTGTTGTGCAGCGACAGCCCGCCGCCATGCCCACGGACCACGGCGTCGGCGATCGAAAGGCCAAGTCCGAACCCGCTTTTCTCATCCATGGTGCGCGCCTCGTCGCCGCGGACGAAGGGCTTTAGCATTTCGGCGCGGCGGTGTTCGGGAATCCCCGGACCGTCGTCCGCGACGTCGATGGTGGCCCGGTCGCTGGACGTGGTCAGCCGGATCTCCACCTCGCTTCCGAAGCGCAGGGCATTCTCGACCAGGTTAGTCACGGCGCGGCTGATCTCGCCTGAGCGGATCATCAGCGACGTTCTGTTCGGGCCCTGGTAGCGCACGACATGGCCGCAATCGGAGAATTGCTCGCTGATCGTTTGCAACAGGGCGGCCACGTTGACGAGGGTTGGCTTCGCCGCGCTGCCGCCGCTCAGGAACGACAGCACGGATTCCAGCATCGCCTGCATCTGGTCGAGGTCGTGAAGGGTTTCCGCGCGGTGGGCGTCGTTCTCGATGTATTCTGATCTGAGCCGCAGCCGGGTGATGGGTGTGCGCAAATCGTGGCTGATCGCGGCGAGCATGCGCGTGCGGTCGTTCATCAGGCTCGTGATGCGTTCGCGCATCTGATTGAGCGCGACCGCCGCGGCGCGGATTTCCTCCGGGCCCGTCTCGGGAAGCGGTGCAGCCGCCTGGCTGATGCTGAAATTCTCGGCGGCACGGGCGAACGCGGACAGCGGAGCGCTGAGCGCGCGCCCGGCCCACACGCCGAGCAGCGTGACGCTGACGAACAGGAACAGGAACGTACTCAGCCAGAATACGCCAATGAAGGGCGGCATTTTCGACGGGCCGATCGTTGCCTCGAACAGGGCGCCGTCCGGCAACCGAACCGCCGCCGGTGCGGTCTTCGCGGAAAACTCATCGACATCGTCGACGGCTGGCGCATTGGACGAGGCATCGTCGGACGAGCCCGGGTCAGCGCGCAATGTGAAGTGCAGCCGCGGAAAGGCCCGATCGGCCGCCTGCAACAGCGTTGCGCGATTGGCCGCAGGGGTCACAGCCAGAAGCTTGGCAATCAGCTGGAACTGATGGATCGGCCGGTCCGCAAACGATCGCGGCTTCTGGCTGGTGAAATACAGCCCGATCAGCGCGTGGATCAACACCAGCGAAAGCAGGATCAGCGCCGCGATCTGGCCGCTGATCCGCCGGAAACTGAAAAGCGCGGCAATCCTGCGGGTCCAGCTCATGCGTCTTCCACATGCGGTGTGAAGATGTATCCGCCGGTCCGCACTGTCCGGATCACGGATGATCCTTCGTTCGTATCGAGCTTGCGACGCAGCCGGCTGACCAGGACGTCGATGCTGCGTCCGAACGGACTGGCTGGCCGGCTGCGCGTCATGGTCAGCAGGCCATCCCGCGTCAGGATACGGCCGGGCCGCTCGCAAAAGGCTTGCAGCAGATCGAATTCCGCGCTCGTCAGCGGCACCTGGGCGCCCTCGGGATCGCGCAGCTCGCGCACGCGCAATTCGATGGTCCAGTCCTGGAAGCGCAGCCGGGTCGAGCTCTGGCCGGAGCGCCCGGCAAGATCGGCCTGGGCCTGACGGCGCAGCACGGCGTTGATCCGCGCCAGCAGCTCGCGCGGATTGAATGGCTTGGCGAGATAATCGTCGGCTCCCATCTCGAGCCCGAGGATCCGGTCGAGGTCCTCGCCTTTCGCCGTGAGCATGATGATCGGGATCGTCGAATCGCCGCGCAGGCGGCGGCACAGCGTCAGCCCATCTTCTCCCGGCAGCATCAGATCGAGCACGACGAGATCAAGCGAATGCCCGGCAAGGTAGCGATCCATCTCCCGGCCGTTCGAGGCGGTGGCTACCAGGCAGGATTGGTCACGCAGGTAGCGGGCAATCAAGTCTCTGGTTTGCTGATCGTCCTCGACGACCAGGATCTTTGGCGTATGTGCAAGCATGGTCCGTGTCTGGGCCCTGGTCATGATGTCATCTGGCGCGCATTACGGTGCGCGTTCAGCCATCAATCGACCAGCATACGCGTCGCTTGTGGGCGGCATTGTGCCTTTTCGTCAGTATAGTGTTTCTGGAGTGTAACCGGCGCCCGCCCGCCGGAAACAAACCGGGCAAGAGCGGCGTCGCGTCGCGCTTACAGTCCCAAATCACTGGAAATAAACCCGCAACCTGGCAGCCACACCGCAGCCATCACCGTCCCTTCACAACGGGTGACTTGTTCGCGAGGTGTGGAATGAAGACGTGGCGGAGCCTTGTCGTGGCGGTCGTGCTCTCGGGTTTGTCGATCCCGGGAACGCCGGGGACATGGCTGTTGGTGGCTCCGGCGGCGGCGCAATCGATCGATGCGATCACGGTCGAAGGCAACCGGAGAATAGAGGCGGAGACCGTCCGCTCCTATTTCAGGCCGGGGCCGGGCGGCCAGCTCGATCAGGCCGCGATCGACGACGGGTTCAAGGAGCTGCTCGCGACCGGGCTGTTCCAGAACGTCAAGATCAATCGCGCCGGTGGGCGGATTGTCGTCTCGGTGATCGAGAACCCGGTGATCGACCGCGTCGCGTTCGAGGGCAACAAGAAGGTCAAGGACGAGCAGCTCTCGGCGGAAGTGCAGTCGAAGTCGCGAGGCACGCTGTCGCGGCCGATGGTGCAGTCGGATGCGCTGCGGATCGCCGAAATCTACCGGCGCTCCGGCCGCTACGACGTGCATGTCACGCCTGAGATCATCGAACGGCCGAACAACCGCGTCGATCTGGTCTTCACCGTCGAGGAGGGGCAGAAGACCGGCGTCAAGACCATCGAGTTCATGGGCAATAACAGTTTCTCGGCGGCGCGCCTCAAGGACATCATCAAGACCCATGAGTCGAACCTCCTGAGCTTTCTCGGCAACGGCGACATCTACGACCCCGATCGGGTTGAGGCCGATCGCGACCTGATCCGCCGCTTCTACCTGAAGCATGGCTATGCGGACGTGCAGGTCGTGGCCGCGCTCGCCGAATACGATCCAGGACGCAAGGGCTTTCAGGTCACGTTCAAGATCGATGAAGGACAGCAGTACCGCGTTGTGACGGTGAGCTTCCGCTCGACCATCGCGGGGTTCGATCCGAATAGCCTGCGCTCGCTTTCGCGGGTCAGCGAAGGCTCGCTCTACAATGTCGAAGCCATCGAGAAATCGGTCGAGGACATGCAGATCGAAGCCTCGCGCCGCGGCTATGCCTTCGCCGTGGTCCGTCCGGACGGCAGCCGGAATTTCGAGGCCCACACGGTGGGGATCATGTTTCGCGTGGAGGAGGGGCCGCGGACCTATATCGAGCGCATCGACATTCGCGGCAACGGCCGCACGCGCGACTACGTGATCCGGCGCGAGTTCGATCTCTCCGAGGTCGATGCCTATAACCGCGCGCTGGTCGATCGTGCCGAGCGGCGGCTGAAGAATCTGGACTACTTCAAGACGGTCAAGATCACCACGGAGCCCGGCTCGTCGAGCGACCGCGTCGTTCTGGTCGTCGATCTGGAGGAGAAGTCGACCGGCGACTTCTCCGTTTCGGGGGGCTATTCCACGACCGACGGCGCGCTCGCCGAGGTCAGCATCTCCGAACGCAATCTGCTCGGCCGTGGCCTGTTTGCCAAGGCAACGGTCAGCTACGGCCAGTACTCGCGCGGCCTGTCGCTGTCCTTTGTCGAGCCGTATCTGCTCGACTATCGCGTCGCGCTCGGGCTCGATGCCTATTACAAGGAGCAATTGCCGACCGATTACACGACCTATGGCGTGAAGACGATCGGGTTCTCGCCGAGGTTGGGTCTGGCACTGCGCGAGGACCTGACCTTGCAGCTGCGCTACTCGCTCTATCAGCAGGAGATCTCGCTCGATAGCGCCTACGCGAACTGCAACAATAACGCGTCCAACCCGTCGCTCGCGTTCAATCCGACGCCGGCCTATATCCAGAGTGTGCTCGGCGGCGTCGATCCGACCAACTCGGTCTCATCAGGGCTCTATGGATATGGTTGCTACGGTGACGGCGAATCCACCTTGCCCGTGCGCAAGGAGCTGGCTGCCGGTGCGACCTGGACCTCGCAGCTCGGCTACACCCTGAGCTACAACACCCTCGACAACAACAAGAACCCGACCGACGGCCTGCTGATCGACTTCAAGCAGGACTTTGCCGGCGTCGGCGGCGACGTGACGTATCTGAAGAGCGCGGTCGACGCCAAATACTATACGCCGCTGGTGTCCGATCTGATCGGGCTGATCCACCTGCAGGGCGGCCTGCTCACCAAGATCGGCGACAACGATCTGCGGATGCTGGATCATTTCCAGATGGGGCCGAACCTCGTGCGCGGCTTTGCCACCAACGGCATCGGACCGCGTGACATCACCTATGCGAGTTTCGGGGCGATCGGGGACGCGCTCGGCGGCACCAAATATTGGGGTGCTTCGATGGAGCTGCAGATGCCGTTCTGGTTCCTGCCGTCGGAGGTCGGGCTCAAGGGGGCGGTCTATGCCGATGCCGGCTCGCTCTGGGGTTATCAAGGACCGACGTCGTGGGCCGCGACCGGCGAGGTGAATACGGCTGCTTGCAAATGCGGCCTCCAATACGACGATGAGAATGTCGTGAGAACCTCGGTCGGCGTCGGTCTGATCTGGGCGTCGCCGTTCGGTCCGCTGCGCTTCGACTACGCGGTGCCGATCACCAAGGGCAAATACGACATCGTGCAGGAGTTCAGGTTCGGCGGCGGAACGTCGTTCTGAGATGGTTGCGCCGACCTGATGTGACGTCTGCCATGCCGCCGCGCGGCTTGCGGCGCCTGCCGAAGCGGGGCAGGCTGCGTCGGTTCAGTTCTGATCCGAGGCGAGATCCAAGGCAAAATCGATGTCACGCGTGTCCATCAAGACCAAGAACGACCTGCCGGCCGAGCTCAGGCCGCTGTGGGACAAGATGACCACCTATGGCGCGTTCGAGAACCAGGCCGGCGTCATGGCGCAGCGCCCGCCGATCTTCAAGCACATGTGGTCGCTGCTGGTCGATCTTGTCGACGAGGCGGTGCTGTCGAAACGGCATCTCGAACTCGCGCTGGTGACGGTGTCGCTGTTGAACAAGTGCGATTATTGCGTATCGCATCATGCGCCGAAGCTCGCGATCCAGGGCGTCTCGGAGGAGGGCGCCGAACGGCTGCTCGACTATCAGGATCATCCCGAGCTCGACGCGCTCGACAAGCTCGTGGTCGAATATGCGATCGCCGTCACCAACAACTGGAACAAGACCCGCGACGAGATCTTCGCGCGGCTGCGCGCGCATTTCTCGGAAGCCCAGATCGTCGAGTTGACCTGGCGGATCGCGTTGTGCGGGGCCTTCAACCGCTTCAACGATATTTTGCAGCTCGATGTCGAGCAGGGCATTCCGCAGCGCGAGGCCGCGGAGTGATCGCCTGATTGCGGCGAAGGAACGCCAGGTGACCGATGGACAGGAGGTTCGCACCTCCCGCCCATCTTTCGTCAGTCCTTCCACGGATCGAACTCGCCTTCGCCCGCCATCGCCACGGCGAACGGCCGCAGCGTGTGCAGCACCTTCACCGTTCCGGCGTGCCGGGCCAGCACCTCGGGCAGGCGCCGATAGGCCATCGGGCTCTCATCGAGATCGGCGCCAACCAGCGTGACGCCGCGCGCGTTGAGCCAGCGGTCCATCTCCTCGCGCGTGAAGCGGCGCTTGGCTTCGTTGCGGCCGAACAGCCGCCCGGCGCCGTGCACCGTCGAGTACAGCGAGGCCTTGGCCTCCGGACTATCGACACCCTCGAGAATGACGGCATCATCGCCCATCGACCCGCCGACGAATCCCCGCTGTCCGGGGAAAGCCGGCGTCGCGCCCTTGCGCACCACCCACAGATCCTTGCCGTCATGCGTCTCGCGCCAGGCGTAGTTGTGGTGGTTGTGCACGGAATCAGTGACCTTGCCGCCGATGATCCGGCGGACACGGTCCACGACCCACTCGCGGCCCGCATAGGCATAGCGCCCGGCGAGCTGCATCGCCGCGATGTAGCGGCGCCCGAGTTCGGAGTCCTCGTCGACGATGGCAGGCGGGACGTTCATCCCGTCCTTGCCGCCGGCGGCCTTGAGGTAGCGGGTCGCGCTGGTGTGCCCGAGCCCGCGGCTGCCGAAATGGACGCCGATCCAGACCAAGCCGGCCTCGTCGCGCATCAGGTCGACATAGTGGTTGCCGGAGCCGACCGTGCCGAGCTGGCCTGCCGCCTTCTGCCGGTACGCCTCCATGTCGCTTTCGCGCCAGGCGTCGCCGTCATCGAACAGCGCGTGCTCGACCTGCTCGATATTCTTCCGGCCGATGCCGAATGAGATCACCTTGGCGACGTCGCGAATGATCGTCGGAACGGTTTCGCGGATGTCGTCGAAGCGTACATCGAGCCGCGCGGCCATGTTGCCGCAGCCGATGTCGAAGCCGACGCCGGAGATGCTGATCTGCTTCTCGTAGGCGATCACGCCGCCGACCGGCTGCGCGTAGCCGAGATGGCCGTCCGCGCAGATCACGCCGGACACGACATTGCCGACCGCCATGCAGTTGCGCATCTGCGCGATGGTCGCAGCGTCGTGCTCGCCGAACACCTTCAGCGGCGCGTTCTTGAAGCGCTCTTCCTGCGGGCGCAGCATCGCAATCTCGGCCGAGGCCGCCTCGGCCTCGCGCGCAAGCTTCTCCTTGCGGGCGGCATCGCGATACAGGCACCAGGCCGGCTGGCCGCGGCCTGCGCCGACACGGGAATCCGGATCGATGCCTGCGGCGCGGCAGAGTTCGCGGGCGCGCTCCTGGTAGGGATCAGCTCGTCGCATTGTCTTGGTTCCTGCTGAAGCTGCATGAGCCGCGAGCGGTCCACGCAGTCTGATTGAAATTGTCTTCGCCGGAAACTGACCAGACCGCGTGTAGGCAACAAAAAACCCTCCGAAGCGGCTGGCTCGGGAGGGTCCGTGATGTACGGATTGTCGATCGCGCCTAAGCGAGACCGCTCCCATGAACCGGGCATGCATAGACGCTCAGCCGTAGACAGGCTGATGGTCGGCGGATCCGTTCGTATCCTTGCTGCGGTTTCGGTTGCATCGGTTCGCTCGCATTGTTCGCGAACATGGCATTCGCGGGATCGCGGAAATACGCCTGCAACCTCTGAATGTCAAGCTGGTGTACCGAGGCGGTAGCGGCCGCACCGGGCCGTCGTGATGTGAAACGATGCCGCATTGCCGTTGGCACGACCATCGGAATTGCCGCGGGGCGCGGTCGACGTTTGGGGAAAAGCGCCGAATGTGTTGTGTAACTTGTTGGGTAAAGCTGCTATCTAGGGTTGTTTCTGCCGAAAGTCGGTCCGATTCATATTCAAGGGGCACGCACGTGCAAAAGTTGATTTCCATTGTGGCCATCATGCTGGCCGTCCTGTTCGGGGCGCTGCCGGCATTCGGGCAGGGTTCGCCGCCAAGTGAAGCCGCACGAAAGGCCGAACTGGTTGCCGCCTGGCAGGCTGCAAGCCAGGCCGGCACCGCCGGCCCCGCAGACGTGACGTTGATCGATCAAGCCAAGCTCAAGCTGCCGGAGGGCTATTTCTTCGTGCCGAAGACCGAGGGCACGCGCGTGTTGCGGGCGCTCGGCAATCTCGTCAACGATGCAACCTTTGTCGGCCTTGTCGTCGGGACGCGCCAGAACGATCAATGGATCGTGGTGATCCGCTACGTCAAGGAAGGCTACATCAAGGATGACGATGCGAAGAACTGGAAGGCCGACGAGCTCCTGAGCGGCATCAAGGAAGGCGTGGAGGAGAGTAACAAGGATCGCGTCGCGCGCGGCTTCCCTGAGCTGGAGGTCGTCGGATGGATCCAGCCGCCGGCCTATGACGCCACGTCCCACCGCCTGGTGTGGTCGATGCTGGGCAAGGACAAGGGGCAGCCCGATAACGAGCCGAAGGGTGTCAACTTCAATACCTACGCGCTGGGACGAGACGGCTATTTCAGCCTGAACCTGCTGTCGAATTCCGATCGCATCGAACGGGAGAAGCCGGTCGCGCGGGAATTGCTCGCTGACCTGGCCTACAATGCGGGCAAGCGCTACGAGGATTTCAGCGCCAGCACCGATCGCGTCGCGGCCTACGGCCTCGCTGCACTGATCGGCGGGGTTGCGGCCAAGAAGCTCGGGCTGCTTGCGATCGTGATGGCCTTTGTCCTGAAATTCGCCAAGGTGATCCTGCTCGGCATGGCGGCGTTCGGCGCCGGCATCATGAAGTTCTTCCGGCGCAAGCCGCGCACCGATCCGGGTGGTGATGCGACGTGAAGGCGCTGCTGGTCCTTCTTCTCTCGGGTCTCAAATGGGGCAAGCTCGCGGCCAGCGGCGGAAGCATGCTGCTGTCGCTCGCGATCTACGCGACGATCTGGGGCTGGCGCTACGCCGCGGGCTTTATCGCGTTGCTGTTCGCGCATGAGATGGGGCACTACGTTGCTGCGCGCCAGCGCGGCCTCGATGTCGGGGCGCCGGCCTTCATCCCATTCATGGGCGCCTTTATCGCGCTGAAGGACCACCCGGCGGATGTCGAAACCGAAGCCTATGTTGCGATCGCAGGCCCTGTGGTCGGAACGGTCGCAGCACTCGCGGTCTATCTATGGGCACGGTCTGAAGATAGCGGCCGTCTGCTGGCGATTGCCTATTCGGGCCTCTTCCTCAATCTGTTCAACTTGCTGCCGGTGTCGCCGCTCGATGGCGGCAGGGTGACGGCGGTGCTCAGTCCCCGCATCTGGTTCGCCGGTGTGCCGATCCTGCTGGCGTTGATGCTGTACCGGCCGAGCCCGATGCTTCTGATCGTCGCGATTCTTGCGGCGCCTCAGTTGCTTCACGCTTGGCGATACGATCCTCACGCCCCCGAGAACATCGCCTATTACGGCGTTCCGCTTCAGACCAAGCTCGAATACGGGGCCGCCTATCTGGGACTTGCGGCGCTGCTTGCGATCATGACCTATGACGTCCACGAGATGTTGAGTCGGATCGCCCGTCCGGCATGACAGGAGGAAGAATGGTATGCCGCGACGGTCGATCATCAGCATGGCGTGGGTTCTTCTGCTCTGCTCGGCGGGCGCGTGTCCTTCGCGCGCAGCGGACGCCGGCGGACCGATCCGGGTCGGCGCGGTGCTGCCGTTTTCCGGGGGCGTCGAGCTTTATGGCCAGCAGGCGAAGCTCGGGCTCGATCTCGCCGCGCGCGACATCAACGCGGCGGGCGGGATTCTCGGCCGTCCCATCGAGATCATCTATGCCGACGACAAGACGCGGCCGGAGGCCGCCGCTGACGCGATGCGCTCGCTGGTCGAGAAGGACGGCGCACTGGCCGTGGTCGGTCCGATCACCTCGCGCAATCTGAATGCGTTGGTGCCGCTGGCCGAGAGCTCGAAGACGCCGCTGCTCTACGCCACCAATTACGAGGGCGGCAAATGCAGCCGCTATCTGTTTGCGTTCGGCGCGGTGCCGAACCAGGAACTCGGCCAGCTGCTGCCCTACATGACCCAGACCTTCGGCAACACATACTTCCTGCTCGGCGCCGACCGGGTCTGGCCGCACCAGATGTTCGACATCGCACAGCCCCTGATCGAGAAGCTCGGCGGCAAGGTGGTCGGGACCAAATACACGCTGGGGACCGAGACCGATTTTTCGCCGCTGATCAAGGAGGTCGCGGCGAGCAAGGCCAAGGTGCTGCTGTTCGCGCTGAAGGGCGACGGCATGGATTTCATCCGGCAGGCCGACGAGGCCGGGTTGCTGAAGGACATCACGGTCGCTTTCCTTGGCTTGTCGGAGGTCGATCTCGGCATCTTCCGCGGCAAGGGACAGAACATGGTGACCGTGGTGCCGGCGGTCGCGGCGAGCGACGACCCCTCGGTCAAGGCGTTCGTCGCCAAGGCGCGCGCCGCGGCGGGCGCCGGTGTGGCCGTGTCGAATTACGTGATGACGCATTACAACACCCTGATCGCGCTCAAGGCGGCGGCCGAAAAGGCCGGTAAGCTCGACAAGGAGGCCATCATCGATGCGATGGCCGGCCTCACCATTGCGTCGCCGACCGGTCCCGTGACGCTCGGTCAGGATCACCACGCCGCGATGAACATGTTCATCGCCAGGACGCAAGGGAGCGAGCTAGTGCAGGTCCGTGCGCTCGGCGAGATCACACCGCAGCCCGGATGCAGTTTGGCTGGTCGCTAGGCGCCATGGGGGAAGGGGCGCGGTTGCGGCCACTGGAGGCTGCCACGTTCGCAAAAAAGTGAGCCGGAGCGGGTCGCCGGCTGTCGGTTCCTCGCCGTCCCGCTCGTCTTCCATCCAGAACGAGCTGAATGGGAGTTCCGGAATGAGCAATTCGACCTATCGCTGGGTGATCGTCGCGGCCGGCGGTCTCCTGGGCTGCGTCGCAATCGGCGGCATGTTTTCGCTGCCGGTGTTCCTCCAGCCCATGGCGCGGGAGACCGGCTGGTCGGTGACCGGCATCTCCAGCGCGATGACGATCGGCTTCCTTGCGATGGCCTTCACCAGCATGATCTGGGGCACGCTGTCTGACCGGTTCGGACCGCTCCCGGTGGTGCTGACCGGATCGGTCGTGCTGGCGTCGAGCCTTGCGCTGGCAAGCCAGGCCACGTCGCTATTGGCGTTTCAGTTCGTGTTCGGCGTGCTGGTCGGCGGGGCCACCGCCGCGATCTTCGCCCCGATGATGGCCTGCGTCACCGGCTGGTTCGACACCCATCGCAGTCTCGCCGTCTCGCTGGTGTCGGCGGGCATGGGCATGGCGCCGATGACGATGTCGCCGCTTGCGGCTTGGCTGATCTCCCACCACGACTGGCGTTCCGCGATGCTGATCGTAGCAGGCGTGGTCGGCGCGATCATGATCCCGGTCGCGTTCCTGGTGCGCCGTCCGCCGGCGTTGCAAGGCGAGCACGCTGAGGCGGTCACCGAGAACGGGGAGCCGCCGATGTCGCTGGCGCAGGCGTTGCGCTCGCCGCAATTCATCATCCTGACCGCGACCAGTTTCTTCTGCTGCGCCACCCATTCGGGTCCGATCATCCATACCGTGAGCTATGCCATCACCTGCGGCGTCCCGATGATCGCAGCGGTGACGATCTACAGTGTCGAAGGACTGGCCGGCATGGGCGGCCGCATCGCCTTCGGCCTGCTCGGCGATCGTTTCGGCGCCAAGCGCCTGCTGGTGTTCGGCCTGCTCGCCCAGGCGTTCGGCGCGCTCGGTTACGCCTTCGTCCGCGAACTTGCCGCATTCTATGCAGTGGCGGCGGTGTTCGGATTCATCTATGCCGGCACTATGCCGCTCTATGCCGTGCTGGTCCGCGAGAATTTTCCGCTGCGGATGATGGGCACTGTGATTGGCGGCACGTCGATGGCCGGCAGCCTCGGCATGGCAACCGGTCCCTTGGTCGGCGGCCTGATCTACGATGCCTTTGCGAGCTACACGTGGCTCTATGTCGGCTCCTGGGCCATGGGCATCGGCGCGTTCCTGATCATGATGACGTTTAGGCCGATGCCGGCGGCGCGGCCCAATGCGGTGCCGGTGCCGGCGTGAAGTCGCGCGGATCGCTTCACTTGCGGTCGCGCTTCGGCCGCCGGATGGCGCGCACCTTGTTGTTGGTGGAACCGCTGCCGCAGAAGAACCGGTCTTGCCCGTCGGATTCGAGCCCGGAGACGAACACGCCCTGCGGCATCTCCAGCCGTTCGATCACCTCGCCGGTCTGCGGATCGATCCGTCGCACGTCGCTGTGGTTCTCCTCCCATGTGCCGTGCCAGAGCTCGCCGTCGACCCAGGAGACACCGGTGACGAACCGGTTGCTTTCGATGGTGCGGAGAATCTTGCCGGTCTCCGGATCAATCTGGTGGATCGTACGGTCGCGATACTGGCCGACCCACAGCGAGCCTTCCGCCCAGGCCATGCCTGAGTCGCGGCCGCCGCCGGGCGCGGGGATGGTGGACACCACGCGTCCGCTGTCCGGCTCGATCTTCAGAATGCGGTCCTCGGCGATCTGGTAGAGGTGCTTGCCGTCGAATGCGGTGCCGGCATGGGCCGCGATGTCGAGGATGCGGGTGGTCTTGCCGGTGTCGGGATCGAACGCGATCAGCCGGCCGCCGGCCGCGAACCAGACCTGCTCGCCGTCGAAGCTGACGCCGCCCACGCTCTCGACGCCTTCGAAGGCATATTCCCGGATGATCTCGGCTTCAGACTTCTTCATGCGGCGCTCCAGATTTTGTTTTGACGCGTTTTCTACCGCAGATAAGTCTACGCAATCTGCGTAAACTTGATTGCTACGCGAACCGGTATCCACTTCGCCCGAAACGCGCTGATTGCGCCCTGATGCTAGCCGTTCGGCAGCGGGGCAGGGAGTAACAACGTCGTCGTGAATCCCGGCACCGGCGGCGTCATCCAGCGCCGGGCGCGGGCGCGGCCGACCGACTGCACCTTGCCTGTGGCGGCCAGCGCGTCGAGTGCGCGCTGCACGGTGCGCTGGCTCGCCCCGAGCGCGACCGACAGCGCCGAGCTCGACCAGGCCTCGCCGTCGGCGAGGAAGGCGAGCACTTCCGCATGCTCCTCCTCGACCGGCAGCGCCAGCACGGCGACGTTGCGCCGGCCGCGTGGCTCCAGCACGAAGCCGTCAGGCGTCGCGCTGAGATCGGCGAGCGGCTGCAATGCCCGGCGCAGACGTCCGATCTCGACCCGCAGCCGCGCACGGTGCGATTCATCGGCGTGCTTGCCGCGAAATGCGCGCGCGATCAGCGTGCCGCGCGACACGTCCTGCGGCCAGGCTTCGCCCAGTGCGCGGGCGAGCGCGAACAGCACCGGCCGCCGCGTCAGCGAGATCGTGGTGCCGATATCGCGCACGACATAGCGGCAGGCATCGACGACGAGCGCCTTCGACGCCAGCAGGGCCTCGACCTCCTCGAGCCGCAGCGGCCGCTCGGTGCCGCGTGCGATCAGACGCGCCGCCGGCGTGGCGAGCAGATGTGCGGTGCTTTCGACCTCGGCCGCGAGTTCGGCGATGCCGGCGCGGCGCGCGGCATCCCGTGCCCGTGCCAGCGCTTCGCGTGCCGGCTTGGTCCGCAGCCGCCGCATCGCGATCCCGGCCACGACCAGTTCATGGCCGACCCGCAGCGCCGGCGGGAAGGGCGCCGGGTCGAGGTCGTCAAGCATGCGCTCGGCCGCATCGAGGCTTCCGATCAGGAGCAGGCGGCGGATTTCGAGATAGCCGGCATGGGCGGCATTGAGCGCATCGCCATGCGCCGCCAGCGTCGCGCGCGCCGCGGCCAGCGCCTTCTTCGGAAAGGACAGATCGCGCGACACCAGCGCGATCTCGGCCTCGGCCACCACGCAGCGCGCCCGCGCGATGGCTTCCCGCGGACCGAACGCCCGGCCTGCGCGCCGCAACAGCTCCTTGGCGCGGGCGAAATCGCCGAGCCGGGCCATCGCAATGCCGCGCAACGCCAGCGCCGGCGCATCGTCGCGCAGGGCCACCCGCTTCAGTGCGCCGAGGGGATCACCCGCCGCAAGCGCGCGCGCCGCAGCTGTAATCAGCGAGTCCATCCGAATCCCGACACACTTGTCACTCTCGCCCTCCGAGGCTCGGTCCTAACCTAGCACATGACGAGATGGATCAGCTCCAGAGAGATCGAACGATGACCGGTATCGAAACACGTGACGATTGGTCGAGGGGCCGGCTTGGCGGGCGCGGTCCGATGGTGGCGCGCTGGCTCTCGCTGGCGTCAGCGCCGACCTTCGCGCTGATGGCGCTGGTTGCGGCGATGGCGCCGGCCGACATGATCTGCGGTGGCATGCAGGGGCCGCTTTCACTGCAGGGGATGGTGCCGATGTATGCGCTGATGAGCGCCTTCCATCTGGCGCCGTGGCTGCGGCTGTTCCGATGACCGGCTCATCCCTCCGGCACGGTGAAGACCGCACATGGCCGCGCGATGCCGCGCAGCTCATGGGTGCCGAGCGCGATCAGCGGCATCTCGGTCTCGGCGGCGAGCGCGCCCGAGACCAGCACGGTCTGTTCGAGCGGCTTGCACAGTCCTTCCAGCCGGCTGACCAGATTGACCGCGGCGCCGATCGCCGTGAAGTCGAGGCGGTCGGCCGCGCCGATATTGCCCCAGTGCACCTCGCCGAGATGCAGCGCCGCGCCGAATGGCAGCGGCGGCAGGCCCTGCTTGAGCCGCTCGGCATCGAGATGCGCCATGCCGACGCGTGCCGCCGATACCGCGCGCAGCGCCGCCTCGCATGCGCTGCGCGCGCTGGTCGTGACCGGAAAGATCGCGAGCAGACCGTCGCCGATGAATTTCAGCACCTCGCCGCCGAAGGCATGGATCGCGCCGGCGATGCGGTCGAACCAGGCATCGAGCGCCGCGATCACCTCGGCAGGCGGATGGCTTTCGGAGAGCGCGGTGAATCCGCGCAGATCGGCAAACAGCAGGGCTGCACGGATGGTCTCGCCGGTGTTGCGCCGCAAGGGGGACGCCAGCACGCGCGCCGCGCTGCGCCGGCCGAGATAGGCTTCCAGCGCCGCGGTGAGTGTCGCGCGCGCCGCGAGCGCAGCAAGCGGTGCGGCCGTGAAGCGCGCCGCCTCGCGCAATTGATCCGCCTCCGCGGGCGTGAAGGGGCGGGTCCCGATCCAGCCGAGGGTCGGGCCATCCGGTCGCGTTCCGATCGTATCCTCGTGGATGGGGCCGGGCGCGAGGCTGCCGAGCCAGCGCCGGCCGGCATCGCCGGATCCCACCAATTCGGGCATCGCAAAGGGTTGCTCCGGTGCGAACCCGAGCGCCTCGATGACCTCGCCATTGCCCGCGCGCCACAGCCAGGTGCGCCTTGCGATCAGGGGATGTGGAACTTCGAGCGTCAGCGCGCCGCCGGCAAGCGGCAGGCCATCCGTGATAAGGTGGCTACCGAGGTCCGCCAGCAACCGGTTGGCGCCCGCGGTCTCGGCGGCGGCGTCGACCAGCCAGCTC
The DNA here is from genome assembly GCF_011516645.4 of Bradyrhizobium septentrionale. Taxonomy (NCBI): domain Bacteria; kingdom Pseudomonadati; phylum Pseudomonadota; class Alphaproteobacteria; order Hyphomicrobiales; family Nitrobacteraceae; genus Bradyrhizobium; species Bradyrhizobium septentrionale. Next base: position 7,124,825 of record NZ_CP088285.1, read on the forward strand.
AGTGTCGAGGACAATCGCATCACCCCATCATGGGGTTGACGCGCCATCCTTGTCACGAATTATCCCGAAACCTGACCGCCCATGGAGGATCAACCGATGACCGAAGCCTTCATCGTTCAACGCGAGATGCAGATCGCAGCTCCGCCCGCGACCGTGTTTGCCTTCCTGACCGATCCGCAGAAGATCGTCAGCTGGATGGGGCTCGAGGCCGAAACCGAGCTGCATCCCGGCGGGCTCTACCTGCTCAAGGGCGTCTCCGGCGATATGTCGCGGGCGGCGCGCGGCGCGTTTCGCGAGGTCGTGCCGGTGCATCGTCTGGCCTACAGTTTCGGCTGGGAAGGCGGCGCCGAAGTGCCGCCGGGATCGAGCCTGATCGAGATCGACCTGATGGAACAGGACAACGGCACGCTGCTGCGGATGACCCATAGCGGCCTGCCCAATGCGGCGCAGTGCGCGAGCCATGACAAGGGTTGGACGCACTACCTCGCCAGGCTCGCGCTCGCGGCCGGTGGGCGAGCTCCAGGCCCTGACCGCGGACCGGCGCAAGGCAATTAGGCCTTCTGCGGGAGTCCGTCGACCACCATCTGTCGCGGCCGACAACAAAGGAAGGTGTGGAAGCAGGGCAGGCGATGGTCGATGCCGTTTGGCCGACATATTCCGTCTGCTAATAGTGGATTGGTCCAGGGCCGCCGCTCTCGTGGAAACCGCAATCCTTGATGCCTGATGTTCCGAATCTCTCCGAGCGACTGAGACAGAAGGACTTGCTCGGTTTCTTCAGCCGGTCGGCCGTCGACAAGGCCGTTGTTTACCGTGCGCAGGGCCGCGTCTCGGGGGTGGAGATCAGTGAGGATCTCACTCGCGTGCAAGCGCAGGTGAGGGGAACCGAACGCAAGCCTTACCGGGTCGATATCGTGCTGGAGTTTGACGGCGATCGACTGGTCGACGTCGACGGTGATTGCAGCTGTCCAATGGCTGTGAACTGCAAGCATGTTGCCGCGACGCTCTTTGAAGCCTTGCAGCGGCCGGCGCGGTCGGCCGGTACGGCAATGCTGGCGTCGCGAGGCGCCACGGGGAATGGTCAGCTGCGGCCTGATGCGGTGCTGCCCTACCAAATCACCGAATGGATCGAGACGGTCGGCCGGTCGGTACGGGACGCGGATTATCCGCCCGATGTCACGCAGCGATTGCTCTACTACCTGCAGCCTGCGTTGGCGGTGGGCTGCATTCCCTGCATGGATGTGTCGCTGGTATCCGTGAAAATCCTGAAGACGGGCGAGTTCGGCAGCAAGGTGTCGCAGCCATCTCTGGGCGAGTTTTCGGTCGATCGTGCTCCGAAATATTATCTCGGCTCTGACATTGACGTCCTCGTCAGGCTGGCCAGCGAGTTTCGGTCCGGCTACACGCTGGGCCGACGCGCGTATTCGGCTGATGTCCTGAAACGGATCGTCGCGACGGGGCGGGCGTTCTGGCGCGATCACAGCGGTGCAGCGCTGCAATGGGATGAGGCGCGCGACGGTCGCATCGCGTGGCGTCAGGTCAGCAAGGACGGCATCGGTCCGCTGCTGACCGTCGAGGGTGCAACGGCGCTGAACGCCGAGCCGCCGGTCTATGTCGATGCGGCCGCCGGATTGATTGGGCCGATCAGGTTGAATCTTCCGGAGCGGCTGAGCAGCCGGATTCTGTTGGCGCCTGCGATCCCGCACGCCCTTGTTGGGCAAGTCGTACAACGTCTTGGCCAAAAATTACCTGGCCTCGATCCCGGCTGGTTGCCCGAGCCTCCCGCCGCCGCGGTGAAGGTCAACGTGGATCCCGAGCCGGTGCTCCGCTTGATGCTGGGGCACAAGATGGCTCATGCCTATTACTATGGCGACCGTACGCCCGACCGGGTACCGGTGGCCCGGGTCAGCTTCCGCTACGGCCCGGTCGAAATCGAACAGTCGGAAAGCGCGCATCGCGTGGAGTCGTTCCACGACGGAAGCCTTTACGTCGTTGCGCGACGCAAGGCCAAAGAGAAGGAGATGGCCGCACGACTGACCAGTCTCGGCCTGGTCGACGCGAGATCGGCGTTCCCCCTGCTCGATGCCGTGCATATGAAGGATCTGACCTTCGCGCAGTCGACGGATTGGCTCGATTTCCTCAACGTCGATGCGGCCGGTTTGCAGGCGGCTGGTTTCGAAATTCGCATCGACGACGATTTCCCGTACCGGCTCGCGACGTCATCCGGGGTGTTCGATGCCGACTTCGAAAGCAGCGGCATCGACTGGTTCGAGCTCGCGCTCGGGATCGAGATTGACGGGGAACGCCGCGATCTTGCCCCGCTACTGGCCGCGCTGATATCGCAACCCGGATTTGCGCCTGAGGCGGTCAAGCAGCTTGCGGACGATGGCGCTAGCATCTACCTGCCGCTGGCTGACGGCCGCTATCTGGCGATGGCGGCCGATCGCTTCCTTCCGCTCGTACTGGCTCTCCATAGCCTGGCGTTGCGCGAAGCCTTCGTTGATGCGTCAGGAAAGATCCGGCTCTCGCGCGCCCAGATCGTGCCGCTGCTCGGTCTCGAAGCCGATCATTTCGTCTTCAGGGGAGCGGAAAATCTTCGTCGTATGGCGGGATTGCTCGGTGCCCGCGGATTGCCGGCTCCCGTCCTGCCACCCGATTTCAACGCGGTTTTGAGACCTTACCAGACGCAGGGGCTTGCCTGGCTCGAACTGCTCACGGAGAGCGGTCTGGGCGGCGTGCTGGCCGACGACATGGGATTGGGCAAGACCGTTCAGATCCTGGCGTTGCTTGCGCTGGAGAAGGCGCGCGGGCATTTGACCGATCCTGCGATCGTCGTCGCTCCCACGAGTCTGATGACCAACTGGTTCAACGAGGCGCGCAAGTTCACGCCAGGCTTGAGAATTCTCGTCCTGCATGGTCCAGCCCGCAGGCAGAGTTTCGAGGCGATTGCCGATCACGACCTCATCCTCACCACCTATCCGCTGATCGCGCGCGACCACGAGGTACTGCTTGCGCGTGAGTGGCACGTCGCAGTGCTGGACGAGGCCCAGACCATCAAGAACTCCAACGCGACGATAACGCGACGGCTCCAGGGCATCCGCGCGCGGCATCGCTTCTGCCTGACCGGCACGCCGATGGAAAATCATCTCGGCGAACTCTGGTCGATCATGAGCTTTGCCAATCCGGGGTATCTCGGCGATCGCGCGTCGTTCGTGCGCGACTGGCGGACGCCAATCGAGAAGCGCGCCGACCTCGGACGCGCCCGGGTGCTGACGCACCGCATCAAGCCATTCTTGCTGCGGCGGACCAAGCAGGAGGTGGCCGCCGAGTTGCCGCCGAAAAGCGAGTTCACAGAGAGTGTCGTCATCGAAGGCAGCCAGCGGGAGCTCTACGACGCCATCCGTTTGTCGATGTCGGAGAAGGTCCGCAAGGCGATCCGGGAACGTGGCCTGGGCAAGAGCCATATCGTCGTGCTCGAAGCCCTACTCAGGATGCGACAGGCCTGCTGCGATCCCGCACTGTTGAATCTCGACGACGGCGTCAAGCATCCGTCTGCAAAACTCGATCGCTTGATGGAGATGGTGGAGGAACTCCTAAGCGAGAAGCGCAAGATCATCATATTCTCGCAGTTCACCTCCATGCTGGCGCTGATCCGCAAGCGCTGCGACGCGCTCGCGATCCGGTACAGCGTGCTGACCGGCGAAACGAAGGACCGCAGGAGCGCGATCGACGGATTTCAGAACGGTGCCAGCGACCTCTTCCTGATCAGCTTAAAGGCCGGTGGTGTCGGGCTCAACCTGACGGCCGCGGACACCGTGATCATCTTCGATCCCTGGTGGAATCCCGCGGTCGAGGAGCAAGCCATCGATCGCGCCCATCGCATCGGGCAGGACAAGGCGCTGTTTGTTTATCGGTTGGTGGCCAAAGGCACGATCGAGGAGAAAATGGACGAGCTCAAAGCCCGCAAGCGCGCGCTGGCCGACAGCATTTTCGATTCCAAAGGACGCATCGGCGCTGCGCTCACGGAAGAGGACGTGCAGGCACTGTTCGTGGATTGAAACAAAGCTTCGTCCGGGTTTGGCGACGGCTTTGGCCGAACTGGCCATCTCACGTCGGCCATTTCGAGCCGAGGATGATCGAGCAGAAATTCACCCGCGTGTAGTTCATGTCCTTCAGCGCCAGCACGTCGGCCTTGACGTTGCCGAAGGTGGTGAGCGGCTTCTTGATCGTGCCGGCAGCGAAATGGTCGATGATGTTCTCCTTGAAGTTCGCCTCGCGCGGATGGTGCGCGCAGACGTGGTCGCGGTGTTCGTGCGAGAAATCGTCATAGGCGATGCCGAGCACGTCCATCTCGACGCCGGCGGTGACCAGTGCAACGGTCGGGCGCATGTGCTCGGGGATCCCTGGCGTGGTGTGCAGCGCTATCGATGTCCAGACGTCCTCGATGTCGCGTTCGGCGACGCCATAGCCCTTGAGGAAGTCGCGCGCGGCGTTGGCGCCGTCGACCTCGAAACGCAGGTCCGGGCTCGCATGCGCTGCCGTGAGACCCATGTCGTGGAACATGGCGCCGATATAGAGCAGCTCGGAATCGAATTTCAGCATGCGGCGGTTGCCGGTCAGCGCGCCCCAGAAGAACACCCGGCGGCTGTGATTGTAGAGTAGGTCGTCCTCGGTATCGCGCACCAACTGGGTGGCGGCGCGGGCCAGGGCGCTGTCGGGTACGCGGATGCCGGCGATGATCTCGGTCATTTCAAGACGCTCCTCGATGTGGCAAGACGATGCCGTAGCGTGCGAACACGCTGCCGCCAGCGCTCGTCTCTGCGGTGGATTCGGATCGCCCGGTGGCGTGATCCGTGGCGTGTATGTCGCCCGTTGGGCCTGATCTCGCAACGATCGCGCGCCGCCGGATCGGGCCAACGAGACGTCGTTTCGCGCCAGCTGAGCAAGGAGAGGGTATGGCGGTTCAGAAGATCGCGATCGCGATTCACGAAGGGGTTCAGGCGCTCGATGTCGCCGGTCCCGTCGATGTGTTCGCGGAGACGAACGGCTTTGTACCCGCCGGCAATGGCTACGAGACCGTGCTGGTCGGTGCCAGCCGCGAACCGCTGCGCGCATCGAACGGCATGAAGATATCCGCCGACCTCAGCTTCGATGAGGCAAGGGAGAAGTTCGACATCCTGCTGGTCGCCGGCGGGCCGGCATTGCCCGACGCCGAGCCTGATCCCGAACTGACGCAGTGGCTGCGGGGGGCGCCCGAGCGCGCCGAATTGTACGGTTCGATCTGCACCGGCGCGTTCGCGCTCGGCCATGCCGGGCTGCTCGACGGCCACAAGGTGACGACGCATTGGCAGAACGCGCAGCGGCTGGCGGCGCGCTTTCCGGCCGCCAAGGTGATCTTCGACCGGATCTACATCCGCGACGGCAAGCTGATGACCTCGGCCGGCGTGACCGCAGGGATCGATCTTGGATTGGCGCTCGTCGCCGAGCGTCATGGGCCGCAGGTTGCGGTCGCGGTGGCAAAGCGGCTCGTCGTGGTGGCACAGCGCCAGGGCGGGCAGTCGCAGTTCAGTCCCTATCTCACCGCGCCGGTCGACGAGGATTCGCCGATCTCGCGGGCGCAGGCGCATGTCATGCAGCGCGTCGGCGAGCGCCACACGTTGCAGTCGCTGGCCGAGGCCGTCAGCATGAGCGTGCGCAATTTCGGCCGCGCCTTCGCGCAGGAGACCGGCATCACGCCGCACGAATTCGTCGAGCGGGCGCGGGTCGACGCCGCGCGCCGGTTGCTCGAGGGCTCGGACCGGCCGCTGAAGGCGGTGGCGTTCGACTGCGGCTTCGGCTCGGCCGATCGGATGCGGATCGTGTTCTCCGAGCGGCTCGGCGTGTCGCCTGCGCAGTACCGCGCGAGTTTTCGCAAATTGTGACGCCGTTCATGAAGCGGACGCCTGATCGGGGGTAGGATCGACGTCGTCGACGCCGTTTCCCGCCGCATATCCTTCCCCACGAGGCCACCATGGACGCGCTCACGCTCTTCATCATCCGTCATGCCGAAAAACCTGGCGATGGCTGGCCGGGATCCGGCTTCACCGCGGACGGCGTGTCCGATACCGAGTCGCTTGTGCTCCGCGGCTGGCAGCGTGCCGGCGCATGGACGGCATTGTTCGGCACCGATCTCACCGGCGGTGACTATGCCAAGCCCGATGCGATCTACGCCGCGACGCCCGGCACCACGCCCAACCAGCCGCCAAGCAGCCGTCCGGCCGAGACGATCTCGGCACTCGCCGCGCGCCGCTCGCTGGCGCCGAACATAGGCTTTGGCAAGGGTGATGAGCCGGCGCTGATGCAGGCAGTGCTGGCGATGAAGGGCGTCGTGCTGTTGTGCTGGGAGCACAAGGCGATCATCTCGGACATCCTTCCGCTGATCCCGGTCAGCAAGGGCACGCCGCCGACCAAATGGGAGGGCAGCCGCTTCGACGTCGTGCTGCGCTTCGACCGCGCCAAGGGCGACGACAAGTTCGCCTTCAAGGAGCTGTTTCCGAAATTGCTGTCGGGCGATTCCGACAAGCCGTTGGGTGGTTGAGCGGCGCTGCGGCCAGAGCCTTTTCCGTTCCGATTGAATCGGAACGGGGCTCCAGATTCTTGTTTTGACGCGTTTTCTTCACGCGAACTGGCATCCACTTCGCTCGAAAACGCTTTTGCCGGTCACTCCAGCCCGAGCGCCTTGCGTAATTTCCGCGTCAGCTTCGCGGCGATCAGGGCATGCGCCTGCGCGAGATAGGCCGTGAGCTCGGCGTCGGGCAGGGCGTCGTTGGCCGCCAGCTGCACCCATGTGGCACGCGCCAGATACGGCGCCGGCCGCGCCAGGCCCTGCTCGATCAGCATCTGATAGGCCATGTTCGATGTCTTGAACATGAAGCCGCCGGTGCTCTCGATGTAGCCGCCGGCCAGCGCGAACATCTTGCCGCCGACCTTGAACACCGACGTGCCCTCCCATTGCACGACCTTGGTGGCGGCGGGCAGACGCAGGCAATGAGCTTCGAAGGTTTTGGGGCGCATGAGTCGCAGAAGTTGGGAAACCTTCTGAAGCCTTAGGCCAGCTGCGCGAACGCCGACAAGCCCAGTCATTCCCAGCGAGCGTGGCTGCCGCGGCGTCGGGTCGCCGGGCTCCTCACGAAAACGTGGGTTGTTGCTTTCTCATCTGTAGATATATCGTAAGATATGTTTTCAGTAAGGAGCAAGCAATGAGAAGACAGATGTTTCGTGACCGGGACGATGATGGCTTCCGGTTTGGGTTCTTCGCCATGGGCCGGCACGGCCGAGGCGGCCACCGCTTTGGGCGCGGAGGTCCTGGCTTCTTCGGACGTGGCGGGGGCGGCGACTTTCCGGGCTCGCGGCGGCTCTCGTCGCAGGATCTGCAACTGGTGATCCTGGCGCTGCTCGGCGAGCAGGCTGCGCACGGCTATGAGCTGATCAAGACCATCGAGGAGAAGTCGGACGGTTTCTACAGCCCGAGCCCGGGCGTGATCTATCCGGCGCTGACATTCCTCGAGGAGATCGGCCATGCCAACGTCACGCAGGATGCGGCACGCAAGCTCTACAGCATCACCGAGCAGGGCAAGGCGCATCTCGCCGAGAACCGCGCCACCGCGGACACCATTCTCGAGGCGCTGTCGCGGATCGGCCGCCGCATGGAGGAGGTGCGTGAGGCCTTCGCCGGCGTCAGCGATCTCGATGGCGAAGCGTCCGACGAAATGCACCGCGCCCGTCACGCGCTGAAAAGCGCGCTGCGCCAGAAGCGCGGCAGCGATGCCGCCGAGGCGCGGCGCATCGCGAAAATCCTGGAGCGCGCTGCCGCCGAAATCCTGCAGCAATGACACAGTCGCAGCGAAGGACACCTTTCATGTACAACGCTGAACCGCACAGCGCGATTACTGACGCCCGCGTTGCTGCCGTCATCGAGCGCCTGCAGGCCACGCGCCGGGCGCCCGTGCGGGGCAATCCGATGCAGAGCGGCAGCCGCGATCCGCACGACTATGCCGGGCAGGGATTCTCGATCCATCCCGAGCAGGGCGAACTGATCTATCTCTTGTGCCGCGGCCTGCGCGCCAAACGCGTTGCCGAGTTCGCGACCTCGGTCGGAATGTCGACGCTGTATTTCGCCGCCGCGGTGCGTGACAATGGCGGCGGCACGGTGATCGGCTCGGAGATCGTGCCAGCCAAGGTCCAAACCGCGAAGCGCAATCTCACTGATGCCGGCCTTGCCGACTACGCCGAGATCCGCGAGGGCGATGCGCGCCAGACGCTGCGCGATCTCGGCGGTCCCGTCGACTTCATCCTGATCGATGGCTGGCCGGGCGACAAGGGACCGACGCTCGCGCGCCAAGTGATCGAGATCGTCGCCCCGCAGCTTCGGGTCGGCGGCTATGTCATGAACGACAATGCCGAGACGGATTTTCTGGAGTTCGTGCGCGATCCCAAAAATGGCTTCGTGTCGATCACGCTGCCGCTCAAGGGCGGCACCGAGCTTTGCCTCAAGGTGGCATAGGGCGGCGGACGGCACCATTTGATCGACGGCTGGCGTGATTGTGAGCCGCAACCACATCACGCCGTGCTGCGGTACTATGGCGCAAACGCCATCTGGCAACCAAGGCAACTATCTACAAATGCTTTTTGAGAAATTCAAAGAGCATTCCTCCCCCAATAAAGTAGGGGAGCATAACGATCCAGAAGAGGCGACCGCATTGGCGCCTCAAAATCTGCCCTCTTTCGTCGAGTTCGTCGACGGACGGCATCCTTCTCAGCAATTGTAGCTTCCACTTGCTGACGCCCGGTAAGATATGCCGTGACATCTCGGCGCCGAGAAGCCAAATCCGGAATCCCAAGATCAGGAGACTGACAACCCAGCAAAATCGAAGCAGATCAAACCAAGTGGGCATCGGAACTAGATTTCCATCAGCGCGACTTGCTCGATCTCACGCGCCGCAACACAGGGGGCAGAAAGAGCACGTTAGATTGATAACTTAGAGGAATTTGCATTTTCCGGGGTCAGAGTGGGTAAGTTGCTCAATCTTGGTAGCTGTTTCTTTCGCAGCCGGATCATCCGGATTCACTGAAAGCGAGGCAACTATAGAAACAAAATCGCCTTCGACAAATTCCTTCGTAATCCGAACGTATAGTTGATCGCCGACTCTCTTGAGAAGATAGCTTTGGGACTTAACGACAATCAAAGGTGACGTCTGCTCAAATATTTGCAGGCGTATTTCATCATCGCCCCCAAGGCTCCCCTTAACGTCGAGGCCGATAATCTTTCGCATAAGGTCTAAATATCGATCCAAATCCGCCTGTCGCTCCTTTCGTGACTGCGGCTTTTCGGGTTTCGGCTTGTCGCAAGCCAAAATCATGGCTCGATTGGTTGAGATGAGTCTCGGCTTTGCTGGCTGAAGTACAGCAACCGGCTTGGCGGCTGGCGCTGGAGTGTCGGATACGATGGAAGTTGGCTTTATCGGCTCGATCGAGCGCAGAGCATTTGTGTAGTACCAATAGTTCCACCACAGACCGCACGCAGTGACCGGCACCACAAAAAACTTGCGGCCGAAATGATGAAGCCCAAGGCCGATCCCGCCCAAAGCTGCTGTCCCTATGAGAGACCAGCCGATCCATAGCTTGTCAGGGGCAATCATGATTGCTCCCGCGCCAGCCAAGCCCAACAGCCCAAGCAATGCCGAGCTTTCCCTCAAAGGATATCTGCATGGGAATCACCTCTCGCACTTTATCCTAGGAACGGGATTCCCTAAAATTTCAGGTAGTGGATAACCGCCCGAGTCAGGCAGACCCCTTGGGTTTGCGCGACTATATCGCCATGCTGGATTTTGCCGGCGCTTCTTGCTCTGTTCGAGGAAAATCAGGAGCGAAGCGCCGCATGTCCGAAGTCTCGCCAATTCATCCGCTCGATCGCCCGATCTGGAGCGCACTGACCACGAGGCAGCGCGGCCTGGCCGAAGGCGGCACCGATGCCCGGCGCTTTCCGCTGGCGATCGCACCCTTTGCCGACATGGTCGACATGTCGTCCGAGAGCTTTGCCGCGCTCGGTGCGCTGCTGTCGGGACCTGAGATAGCGGTGCTGTTCACATCAGATCCGGTCACGGTGCCGGCGGAGTTCAAGGTGCTGCTGGCCGAGACCGGCGAGCAGATGATCGGCACACCCGCAGACTTTGCGCTGTCCGGTGTCGAGATCGTCACGCTCGGCGCCGCCGACGTGCCTGCGATGATGGCGTTGACGGAGCTGACCAAGCCCGGCCCGTTCAGCGCGCGGACGCATGAGCTCGGCACCTTTCTCGGCATTCGCGTGAACGGCGAGCTGGTCGCGATGACCGGGGAACGCATGAAGCCGGGGAACTATACCGAGATGACCGCGGTCTGCGTGCATCCGGACCATCGCGGCCGCGGCTACGCGCAGGCGCTGCTGTCGGCGGTCGCCCGCCAGATCGTGGCGCGCGCCGAAATTCCGTTCCTGCACGTCTTCACCAGCAATGTCTCGGCGATCGCGCTCTACCGGCGCCAGGGCATGGAAATCCGCCGCCGTCTGCACATCACGGTGTTGCAGAAGCACGGGCAGGGCTGAAGTGTTGGCTCTGCTCAATTCGGCGCTCGCTCATGCCAGCCTGTTGTTTGCCTGATGCACCGAGCGCTTGTCGCAGCTGGGGTCGATCGCGACGACGGCTGTCGCGATCCGGCCGCGTGCGGCGACATTGTTGCTGATCTCGACGTTCCTGGAGCGGCCGACATAGATCGCGCTGTCGGGCCTGATCCTGAAGAACTCGCCGGCCCCGAACGCATTGCCGCGCACAAATGTCTGGCCGATCACATTGTCGGCGATCTTGAGGCCATCCGCATTGCTGACGAAGATCGCGTAGATGCAGGAATCGTCGATGTGATTGCCTTCGATGATGACGCGCCGGTTCTCGAAATTGTCCTGAAATCCCTTCGCGCTCTCCGGCGGCACCATGCCGACATAGATGGTGCCGAGGGTGCCGCTGCCGCTGGTCAGCTCATTGGCGCCGTTGACGCAATGGCTGAAGCGGTTGCCTCGGAACACGAGGTTGTCGGCAAATCCCGACTCCGACCAGAAGCCGATGTCGCTTCCGGCCTGTAGCGCCACCCCGGTCGAGAAGGTGAACTGGCAGTTTTCGACGATGGCGTTCGGCGCCTTCATCAGCACCCGGCCGCAGGCGTGGAAGCTGCACCTCAGCACCGTGGCGCCTGACCCGGCATGCGTCAGCGAGGTGATGGCATCGCCGACCCTGAGCGGCAGGTCCTGCTGCAGGGTGACGTCATAGATCAGGTCCGGCTGGGTGGTCGGGCTCCGGTTGTTCCAGAGCTGTGCGATCTTCGCCTTCAGCTCCGGCGCATGGCGCTTGGTCAATTGCTCGACCTTGCTGCGTCCGAGTGAACGAAACGTCGCGTGATCGCAGCTCTCGATGTCGTCACCGGCCACAAGGCCGATGTCCCATTTCGGGCTGAGCAAAAAGCGCCGCGGTGCCGTCTTAGCGACCACATAGTAGTAGAAGCCGTGCACATTGATGGCGTCGTCGCAGGTATTGGCAAAGCTGCAATCCTCGAACGTCGGTCCACGCTCGAGCGCGGTGAAGTGCGAACCGTCCGAGTTGGTCGAGATCAGCCGGTCGGTCGTCGCGCTTTTCGGCCGAGGTCCCGGAACGACCGAGACTTTTTGCAGCATCATCGAGCCTTCGCCGCCATTCTCGATGATGCCCATGCCCGGCGAGGCCAGGAGCTTCAGGTCGATCAGGCTGGTTGCGACGCTGGAGTCCACCGTAACGGCGTGCGCGCCGCCGTTGGAGATCGCGACCACGTCGCCGATCGCGATCGGCAGCTGGCTCGGGGAGCGGTCATTCGCGCCCCACTGCAGTCGTACCTTGATCAACCCGTCACTGATGCGCGCGACGTGGCTCGGTGAGAGGAAGTCGCGGGCGCCAGTCTTCAGCGCCCGGTTGTGGCGGTCCATCACCTTGAAGAATCCGCCGGCCATGGCGGCGAGCAGGGCGGCATCATCGGGATAGCCCGGATCGATCCTCACCGTGATCTCGAGTGCGGCCTTGTCGAAGGCCGCGATCGTACCCTGCGTGAACGGCAGCGGATCATAGTCAATGCTGAGGTCACGAATCGTGAGGTGGCTGCAATCCGAGATCACGAAGGTCCCGCTGCGCGTCGTGTTGATCAACTGCGCGCCATTGCCGTTCAGCTCGAAGCCGTGCAACTGCCGGAACGCGAGCGGCCGCTTGATTCGGTAGCTGGCGTTCTTCTCGAGGTTGAGGACGATGTGAACCGGTCCGGCCTTGCTGGCGTCAGCCGCCGTTTTGGCGACGGCAGCCAGCGCCTTGGCGAAGGCCGCGTCGGCGTCGCCACTGGAGGTGACCGTGAAGGTAGCCATGTCGAAGGTTGCAGACCCAGGGCGCGGCGCCGGTTCGGCGCCGCTTTCGGCGCCGAGCAGCGGGGTCGCCACGACGAACGAGGCAAGCGTCAGCGCTCGCCGGCGGCTGATCGGCATCATGCATGGCTCCTTGCGCGACCGCGATCGATCGCCGCGCACTATCCGGCCGCGGAGATGAATTGGAGCCGAACGACGCGGAGGTGGCGCAGGGGCTCTCGACGTTGTGATGAATATCGCCGCCGGGAGCGTGCGACAGCGACCACGCTTGTTCTTTGCGCTGTTCAGTTTCCTGCCGATCCTGCTGACCGAGCGGCTCGGTGTGTCCAGCCAGAGCGCCGGCGGGCTCAGTGCGCTGGCGGCGGCGGGCAATGTCGTCGGCAATCTCGCCGCCGGCAATCTGCTCGCGCGCGGCGTCTGCCGCACCGTGTTGATTGCTGTGGCGGCCTTCGTGATGGGCGCCTCGGCGCTCGGAATCTTCCTGCCGGTGCTCGGCGTGTGGGGGGCATTCTTTCTGTGCCTGCTGTTCTCCGCGACCGGCGGCCTGATCCCGGCGACGTTGCTGGCGACCGCACCCGCCGCGGCGCGTTCCGCGGCGATGGTCCCCGTCATGATGGGGCTGTTGATGACGGGCAGCAATTTCGGCCAGGTGACCGGACCGATCGCGGTCGGCGCTGTGGTCTCGACCTGGGGCTGGGGCGCGGCCTGTATCATGGTGGTTGCAGCGGCGATCCTCGCCGGGCTCGCGGCCTGGATGCTGGCGCGCGGCGATCACAAGCGCGTGGGTGAGGCGAGGGACCCGGCTTGACGCCGCTGGCGCAGAGGTCGAAGGAGTGACGGTCTCTCACGCCAACGACAACAGGAAAGCTTCATGACACGCGTGCGCTGTATCACCGAAATGGGCATGGGCGTCGACGTTCACGGCCGCGACGCCACCAAGGCCGCCAGGCGCGCGGTCTCGGATGCGATCCGCCATTCCAGCCTCGGCTTCTTCCGCATGCTCGGCAAGACCGCGAACGACATGTTCGTCGACGTCACGATCGCCGTGCCGAATCCCGAAGACGTCGATATCGCAGCGGTCGCCAAGGAACTGCCCTATGGCACCAAGACGGTGAAGGCAATCGCGGGCGGGCTCGAAATCCCGTCTGATCTCGGCAACGACCCGATCCTGATCGCGAATGCCGCCGTCATCGTCAGCTTCGACGACGGGAAGACCGGCTGATCAACCGCGGTGGGTCGATGGGATCGAGAGCCATCCCTCACGGCGTCGTCCTGGCGAAAGCCAGGACCCATGACCACGAACGCTGATTGTTGTATGCGCTGCAACGACGATCTTTCACCCAACAGATGCCGGTGGCTATGGGTCCTGGCTTTCGCCAGGACGACGGAATTGGAGGCGTTACTCGCCGCCCCTAAAATAGTCCGGCTTGCCGGTCGTCCAGGTCTCGCCCCAATGCTGGCCGCCGCCATCGACGGTCAGCGTCTCGCCGGTGATGAACTTGCCGGAAGGCGCGGCGAGATAGGCGGCGGCTTCCGCGATGTCCCAGGGCGTGCCCGGCCGCATCATCGGGTTGGAGCGTGGATAGGCGGCGCGTGCCGCTTCGCTGTAGACGTTCCAGCCCTCGGTCTCGATCGCGCCGGGCGCGATGCAGTTGATGCGGATGTTCAGCGGCGCCCATTCGACCGCGAGCGCGCGCGACAGCCCGATCACACCGGCGCGCGCCGCGATGGTGTGCGCGATGCCGTAGAGGCCATGCGTCGTGACCACGACGATATTGACGATGCTGCCGGGATGCTTGCGGTCGCGCCAGAGCTGCGCCGCAGCCTGCATCATATACCAGGTGCCGTTGAGATTGGTGTTGATGACCGCATTCCAGCCCTTGATCGAGAAATCGATCGCAGCTTGCGGGAACTGGCCGCCGGCGCTGTTGACGAGATGATCGATGCGGCCATGCGCGGTCCACAGCGTGTCGAACATCGCGCTGACTGCATCGGGATCCCTGATGTCGGCGACATGCGCGGAGGCCTTCAGGCCGCGATGGCCGAGCTGATCGACCAGTGCATCGAGTTTGTCGGCGTTGCGGCCGACCACCACGACGTGAGCGCCGAGCCGGGCGAACAGCCATGCGATGGCGCGGCCGATGCCGCCGGCGCCGCCGGACACGACGACCACCTGACCGGCCAGCGCATCCGCCGCGAACACGGTCCGGTGTGTCGCGAGTTCGTCATCGGAGAGGCCGAGCCTTGCGACCGTTCTTGCGTCTGTCTGTTGATCGTTCATGGCCGGTTGCAGACCTTGCGGCTTTCACTGAGCTCCGTACATTAGCCACCCAACAACAACCCTGCAAAGAATGTCGACATGACCGACCTGTCAGCCTTTCCCATCACAAAACGCTGGCCCGCCCAGCATCCGGATCGCCTCCAGCTCTACTCGCTTCCGACGCCGAACGGCGTGAAGGTCTCGATCATGCTCGAGGAGATCGGGCTGCCCTATGAGGTCCATCTCGTCGACTTCGGCAAGGACGACCAGAAGACCCCGGAGTTCCTGTCGCTCAATCCGAACGGCAAGATCCCGGTGATCCTCGATCCCAACGGTCCCGGCGGCAAGCCGCTGCCGTTATTCGAGTCCGGCGCCATTCTGCAATATCTCGCCGAGAAGACCGGCAAGCTGTTGCCCTCAGATCCGGCGCGCCGCTACCAGGCCATCCAGTGGGTGCATTTCCAGATGGGCGGCATCGGACCGATGTTCGGCCAGGTCGGCTTCTTCCACAAATTTGCCGGCAAGGATTATGAGGACAAGCGGCCGCTGCAGCGCTATGTCGACGAATCCAAGCGCCTGCTCGGCGTGATGGAGATGCATCTCGCCGGGCGGCAGTGGTTCATGGACGATGAATACACGATCGCCGATATCTCGATGATCGGCTGGGTGCGCAATCTGATCGGCTTCTACGGCGCGCGCGAGCTCGTCGCATTCGACCAGTTCAAGCACGTCGCCGGCTGGCTGGAGCGCGGTCTCGCGCGGCCGGCCGTGGAACGCGGGTTGAATATTCCGAAGCGGCCTTAGGCCGCTCGCTTCAGCAGCTCATAGACGACCGGATTGTCGGCACAGGCGCCAAAGCCGCATTCGAGCAGGGTGGAGAGCACGTTCAGCGCCGTCAGCACGACCACGAGCCACACGGCACCTTGCGCGAACTTGCCGGGCGAGGCGCCCGGCGCCGCGCGGTGGTTGAACTGGCCGTCGAACAGCAGCATGGCGGCGAGCAGGACGATTGCCGCAATGAAGGCGATCAACGCCCACGTATAATAATGATAGCCGCGCAGCGCCGAACCGTAGCCGGCGTCGCCGGGGAGGATGTGCAGCAGCACCTGCCGGGACGAGACCGTGGCGCCGAGCACGGCCGTCAGCAGGGACATGGCATAATGGCTCGGCCGTGGTCCGAAGCGGATGTTGAGGATCGGCCCGATCGCCAGCAGGGCGAAAAGGATGCGCTGCAGCAAACACAGCGGGCAGGGCAGCTCGTGCAGCACGAGCTGCGCGGCAAAGGCTGCGGCCAGCAGCAGCGCAAGGCCGTAAAGTGCGAGCGCGTTCAGGGTGACGGCCTGCGTATCGTTCATGGCTGGCCTCAGAACGACAAAGTGAGACGGTCGGTGGCGTGGTGCAGCAAGGTCGCAACGCAGGCGACCAGGATCACCGCGAACAATCCAATCGCGACAGGACGCGGACCACGCCAGGCCACCAGCATGGCGATGGTGATGGCGAGAAACAGCACGGTGAATTCCATCCTCAGCCTCCGGATGCGAGCTTGGCCGTAGTCTATGACAGATTCGTGTGCGCTCGCGGCGGGCCTGAATGGGCATTGTCGCTTGCGCAGTGCTCGGCCAAGATGGCATCACCAGTTGAATTCATCCTAACCCGGGGCACCTCATGACCACAGACGCGATCAGGCCCGCCGCCCAACGCCATCATCAGCCCTGGTACAAGATCCTCTACGTCCAGGTGCTGATCGCGATCGCGGCAGGCGTCCTGATCGGGTACTTCTACCCAAATCTCGGCAAGGAATTGAAGCCGCTCGGCGACGGCTTCATCGCGCTGATCAAGATGATGATCGCGCCGGTGATCTTCTGCACCGTGGTGCACGGCATTTCTTCGATGGGCGACCTCAAGCGCGTCGGCCGGGTCGGGTTGAAGGCGCTGATCTATTTCGAGGCGGTGTCGACGGTCGCGCTCGCCGTCGGCCTGCTGATCGGCGAAGTGCTGCAGCCCGGCCGCGGCTTCAACATTGACCCCTCCACGATCGATCCGAAATCGGTCTCCACCTATGTGACGCAAGCGAAGGAGCAGGGCATCGTTTCCCACCTGATGGCGATCATCCCCGACAGCTTCTTCGGCGCGTTGGCGCGCGGCGACCTGTTGCAGGTGCTGCTGATCTCGATCCTGTCAGGATTTGCCATTGCCTTGATGGGTAAGCCCGGCGAGCCGATCGCCGAGGCGATCGACAAGGCATCCAAGATGTTCTTCGGCATCATCCGCATGATCGTCCGGCTTGCGCCGCTCGGCGCCTTCGGCGCTATGGCTTTCACGGTCGGCGCCTATGGCCTCGGCTCGCTGGTGAATCTGGCCGCGCTGATCGGCACCTTCTACCTCACCAGCGTGCTGTTCGTGCTGATCGTGCTCGGCGCGATCGCCCGCCTCGCCGGATTCTCGATCATCCGCTTCATCGCCTATATCAAGGACGAATTGCTGATCGTGCTCGGCACCTCGTCGTCGGAGACGGTGCTGCCGCAGATGATCCAGAAGATGGAGCATCTCGGCGCCTCGCGCTCGGTGGTCGGCCTCGTGGTGCCGACCGGCTACAGCTTCAATCTCGACGGCACCAACATCTACATGACGCTGGCGACGCTGTTCCTGGCGCAGGCCACCAACACCCATCTGACGATCTGGCAGGAGCTCGGCATTTTGGGCATCGCCATGATCACCTCGAAGGGTGCCTCCGGCGTCACCGGCGCGGGCTTCATCACGCTGGCCGCGACGCTGTCGATCGTGCCGGACATTCCGATCCAGTCGATCGCGATCCTGGTTGGCATCGACAAGTTCATGAGCGAATGCCGCGCGCTGACCAATCTGATCGGCAACGGCGTCGCCTGCATCGTGATCAGCCTTTCCGAAGGCGAGCTCGACAAGGACGCGCTGCACGAGGCCATGGCGCATCCGCTCGAGCTCGGCGAGGCGCTGGAGCCGGGCGGGGCGGGCTAAAGCAATATGAAGTTATGGGGCCGTCGCAGGGGGGCGCTGCCAAAATATCGAAAACAACCCCATGCGAAGTAGCCGGCGGCGGCCGGCGTTCGACCAGGCAACTTGACACGTCGGGCAATTCAGGGATATATTTCTAATATGCAGAAATTGCCCAAATGTCCCCTCGCGCCAAGGCTGTCGCATATGGCATTTGCGGGCTTCTGCAACTGAGGTTTCCACATCGCAGGCGGGAGAGGGAACGCGCGTTATTCGCGGCCGCAGCCTGGGCCGTGAACCCATAAAGTGGGCAGGGCCTGCGCTGTAGGAATATGCGCCAAGACTTGAGCGCATTATGCGCCATCGATAGTCCATTGCGCGACAGGCTCACCTCTGCGAAGGAGTACATCTAGCCCAATCCAGGAACGCTTAACTATGCTCACCGTCTATGGCGAAGGCCGTGGCTTCCGTGTTGTTTGGCTGCTCGAGGAATTAGGATTAGCCTATCGGCTGCGCCCGGTCGATCTGCTGGCAGCCGAGAAGGATCGCGATTTTCTCGCGATCAACCCCGCCGGCTTCATTCCCGCACTGCAGGACGGCGAGACGATCATGGTCGAATCGATCGCTATTCTTGAGTACCTGCTCGCGCGCCACGGCTCAGGCTCGCTTGCCGTCGCCCCGGACGATCCCGCCTTCGCTTCCTATCTGCAATTTCTCCACTTAGGCGAGGCCGGGCTTGCCGGGCCGATGAACGCCGTCATTGTCGGTCGCCAACTGGCGCCCGAAGCCGAGCGAGATGCCCGGGTAACCCGCTGGGCACTCGAGACCTTCGAGAGCCGGCTGGGGTTGGTTATCCGCCGCCTCGCGGATTGCCCCTATCTCGCCGGTGACCGATTCACTGCTGCCGATATCTCGGTGAGCTACGCCCTCCTGCTCGGCCTGCGAACCGGCAACTACGTCCCAGGTTCTACCGAGCGGGACTATCTCGCCCGCACGACGGCACGCCCTGCCTACGCCCGAGCGATGCAAAGCTGCCAGGCCACCAAGGCTTGGGCGGCAAGATCACCGGGATTGTAGTGCTCGCTTCATCGGAGCGGCCAAGCGACGGGAGTAGTACTGCGTAAGCCGTGTACTCATTGAGCGGCCGGCGCCTGACGTCCGCTTAACCGCAACAGCGGCGGAAAAGCGGACATCTCCCGAGATCGCCGAAGGGCCAGAAGCGGAAGCAATCCAGACAATACAGCCGGAGCCGATCATGCCCCGGCGTCAGCCCGGGCGGAGACTCGGGCATTAACTTCGGGGGCTAGGCTGAGGCGTCGGCAAAGCTTCTCTGCTTCTGCGTAGCTTTTCATCGCCACTACGGACGTCCGTGATCGATTTTGGATGGAAACGATATGGTCCCCGCGTCGACGCGGGAGGGAACTTTCGGTTTCGCTCCGAGTCATATTTGTAACGCGATGCGGCTTGGCGCGGAGGAGGGATCATGTCGAAGTCCCGCATTGGAATGGCTGCGGCCGGCGTTGCCATGGTCGCTCTGGGCGCGCTGCCGAGCGCGGCCGAGGCGGGCTTCCGCCTGCGCGTTGGTGGCCCCGTCGGTGTCGCGCGCTTCGCGATGGCCAGCATGCTGTCGGTCGCAGGTCTCCGCCACGCACGCATGGCAGCACGCCACAGCCGCGTCCGAACCGCCGCCTTAAGACCGCAAGATCTCCGCTCCGCCGCCGAGTCGATCCACCCGAGTGCGCGTGCGCAGCTCACTGCCGTGGCGGCGCTGGCCGGCTGGCGGGGCGGCCGAGCTGCGCAAGGCTGGTGGCAGCACGCCGACGGTTCATACGGCTGGGTCGGTCCGCTGTTCTGGCCGTTCGCCTATAGCGATCTTTATGACTACGCGCTTCTCAGTGACGGTAGCGGCTTCTGGGCCTATGGCTACGGCGATCTCTACGCCGCGATCTTCTCGCCTTACGCTGCCAGCGATCTCTCAGCGTTCGCGGCCGAGCGCCCTGCCGGGAGGCGGCATCGCAAAGCGCCCTCCGTGCAGGAGCTCTGCGGCGCTGACACCGCCAAGATGACCGGCCTTCCCTTCGAGCGGATCGGCCGGGTGGTCGCGGCGAACGAGGCACAGCGCACAGCCTTCGACGAGCTCGCGAGCGCCTGGACTTCCGCCGGCGACACCATCCGCGCCTCCTGTCCAACACAGGCCGCAACCACCGCGCTGGAGCGGTTCGCGGCCATGCAGAGCCGCGTCAACGCGATGCTGAGCGCGGTTGCGGCCGTTCAGCCACCGTTCCAAAAATTCTACGATCTCCTGAGCGATGAGCAGAAGGCGCGGCTCAACGCGCCCCAACGCGACCGCCGCGCCAACGCCGCGGCCGCGAAGCTGAAGGAGATGCAGGACGCCGCCTGCCAGGCGAGCCGCGAACTGCAGGACGAGCAACAGGCCGAAAAGCAATACCGCGAGCTCGTCGCCCAGCAATGGCCCCTCGACGACATCGCCGCCAGCCTGAAACTGAACGATAGCCAACTCGCCGCTCTCGAAGTGGTGCAGGACACCACAACGGGTACTATGGAAGCCTTAAGCGCATGCCCGCCAAAGGACGCGCTCACCCCGCCGGCCCGCCTTAAGGCCGCAAAGGCGCGGTTGGAAGCGATGCGAGAGGCGATCAGAAACGTGAACGACGCGGTCGACGATTTCCATGCGAACCTGAGTGACGAGCAGAAGACGCAGTTCGAGGGGCTCGGGCCGAAGATGCGGGGGGTATGATTTTTCCATCCCCAAACGAGACTTTTTCACGAAAAAGGGCCAACAGCAGACAGTTGCCTTCGGCGCGATCCGTCAGTTGCCGAAAGACCCTTAACGCTCACGCTCCCAATTGAGGGTGCCAACAACTCGCTTACCGGGAAGAACTGCGCTGGCCTGTTCGGCTGTTCGAATCGAGAGCTTGTCTCCTTCCAGCTTGAAGAACCGGACTTGGGACGTACCGGTCAAAAGCTCGTTCCACGATAGATCGACGTCGGTCGTAAGCTTGTCCCCGTCGATGGTAAATTTTCCGGTGTAGACCATCAGCGATTTGAGGAGCGCGGCCGAGTCCGCATCATTCGTTGCCGGCTTGCGATCTGGCCTAGCGATCATGAACGCCGAGAACCCGTCCGGCGTAAAGACCGCCCTACCTTTGGGTTTGGGACCGAAAGGCTCTGTAGCGTCTCCGCCGATAATCTGAATCGTCCATGAAGTTAGTTTCCAACTACCGGCAAGTCGTCCCGCGATATCCTCTGCAAGGGCAAATCCAGATTGAAAACAGAAGCATACAGCGACAAGGACACCGAGACGCATCATCTTCGTCCTTCTCCACCACTAACCAGTGCATCAAGTAATGAGCAGACTGCCCTGAGCGACGAAACGCGCGAGAGCAAGGCTTAGGGAAGTCCGCTTCGGGTCAAACTCGACAAAACTCAAAGTGAGCATAATGCGTCCGCTTTCGGGCACATCGCAACCGCTCCCGTCGGCACGGGCTCATTGAGCCTGACTGCCGAGCCATGATTCAAATCTTTGACCGAAGCGGGCCGAATCATGCGCTACGAACTCTACGACGAGGGATGCACCGCCATCAGGCCGATGCTGCCAAACAAGCCGCCCGGCGCACCACTGGTGAATGATCGTCGCGTCCTCCGAGCAGCATCAGTCCGGGACGCCGGCCGCCTTGAGGGTTTCACGATAAGTCGCGGACATCGATTCCACCGGGAAGGGGATCCGCGCCAGGAAACCGGACACCGTGAACTCCGGGTCGACCTTGAGCAGCTCGCGCGCGGTCTGGGTCGCGCGCTCGGTCTCGCCGGTCTTGACCAGCGCCACGATCAGCACGCGCAGGGCGACTGCGAAGCGGCGGTTCTGCGCCAGCGCCTTGTCGGCCCAGGTCACGGCTTCGACGAAATCCTGGTCGAGCACCGCGCAGATCGCCAGCGCCGCGGAGGCGAACCAGCCGCGCGGGTCGCGCGGGTTGAGCCGTTGTGCGCGCTCGATCATGGCACGGCCCGTTTTCTGATTGCCGCGCATCGCCTCGATCCAGCCGCCGAGCACGAGCGCCATCGCCGAGTTCGGGTTGATCGCAAGCGAACGCTCGAACAGTTCGCGCGCGGGCTCGATCTCGTCGGCCATGTTCCAGATCGCGAACGCCGCCATCCACAGCACCTGCGGATCGCCGGGCGCAAGCTCGACCGCGCGCCAGGCCTGCGCGACCGCGCGTTCCCGGTAGGCGTCGTTCGGCTTCAGCCAGCCCTGGAAATGGCGCAGCGCGTGGCAATAGGCCGACGCCGCCAGCGCCGGCGCGTAAGAAGGGTCGAGCGCCAACGCCTGGTCGAGGCAAGCGAGCGCGGCGGTCATGCTCTCCGGCGTGAACTCGTAGCGAAGACTGTAGGCGCGCAGCAGCAGGTTCGTAGGCGTCGAGCTTGTGCGGCGGCGCCGCGCGCAGCCGCTCGGCCTCCGCGATAAGCAAGGTCGGCTCGATCGCGCCGACCACGTTCTCGGTGATGCGGTCCTGCAGGTCGAACACGTCGGTCGCCGCGCCATCGAACCGGTCGGCCCACAGATGCGCGCCGGAGACGGCGTCGATCAACTGCCCGGTGATGCGCAGCCGATCGCCGCCGCGGCGAACGCTACCCTCGAGCACATAGCCGACGCCGAGGTCGCGGCCGACCTGGCGGATATCGACCGCCTTGCCCTTGTAGGTGAAGGCGGAGTTGCGCGCGATCACGGTGAGGCGGCTGCAGCGGGCAAGCGCGGTGGTGATGTCCTCGGCAATGCCATCGGCAAAATAATCCTGCTCCGGATCGCCGCTCATATTGGTGAACGGCAGCACCGCGATCGACGGACCCTCGATCGGCCGCGGCGGGGTGACGTTGTCGCCGATCGGATGATCTGATGCGGTGTCCTCCCTGACATCGCCGACAAAGCGGAGGCCCTTGCGGGGCAGGGTGCGGATCAGCCGCTGCTCCTCGCCATTGTCGCCGATCGCGGTTCGCGCGGCATTGACCCGGCTGCTTAGCGTTGCTTCCGAGACGATCCGGCCGTGCCAGACGGCTGCCAGCACCTCGTCGCGGCTGACCACGCGGTCGCGGGCGCGGATCAGGAACTCGAGGAGGTCGAAGACCTGCGGCTCGACCGCCACCAGGGCATCGCCACGGCGCAGCTCCCGGCGCTCAGGGTCGAGGATCAAGTCGTTGAAATGGTAAGTCAAATTCGATGGTCGGGCGGCCGGCGGCTGAATGCGCGGCGGAACCTAACACAGCTGGCCCGGAGCCAAAATCACGACGCTCTGAAGGACAAATCCACGTCCTCTGAAAGCGGACGCGGTCGGTCTCTGCAATAGTCAAACCCGACAGCAGACGCAGGAGATCGCCATGTCCAAATCCATCAATCAGCAACGCCGCCGCTTCCTGGGCATCGCCGGCGGGATCCTCGCCGCTTCCAGGTTCGGCTTGATCGGATCGGCCCAGGCCCAGGCCCAGCCGGTGCTGCCTGAGGTCAAGGTCGGCGCCCATACTTCGATCGGTCCGGTCAAGCAGATCAATGCCGGCGTGCTCGACACCGGCTATGTCGAGATGGGGCCTGCGTCCGGTCCCGCGGTGATCCTGCTGCACGGCTGGCCCTACGACATCCACAGCTATGCCGACGTCGCGCCGGCGCTGGCCGAGGCCGGCTACCGGGTGATCGTGCCGCATCTGCGCGGCTACGGCACGACGCGCTTCCTCTCCAGCGACACGATGCGCAGCGGCCAGCCGGTCGCGGTCGCTGCCGACATCATTGCGCTGATGGATGCGCTGAAGATCGAGAAGGCCGTGCTCGGCGGCTATGATTGGGGTGCACGTACCGCAAATATCATGGCGGTGCTCTGGCCCGAGCGCTGCAAGGCGATGGTCTCGGTGAGCGGCTACCTGATCGGCAGCCAGGCGGCCGGCAAGATGCCGCTGCCGCCGAAGGCCGAGCTGCAATGGTGGTACCAGTTCTATTTCGCGACCGAGCGCGGGCGCGAGGGCTATGCCAAGAACCGGCACGATTTTGCCAAGCTGATCTGGCAGCTCGCGTCGCCGCAGTGGAAGTTCGACGACGCCACCTATGACCGCAGCGCGGCGGCTTTCGAGAACCCCGACCACGTCGATATCGTGATCCACAATTACCGCTGGCGGCTCGGGCTCGCCGAGGGCGAGGCGAAGTACGACGCGTTCGAGAAGACGCTCGCCCAGGCGCCTGTGATCGCGATCCCGACCATCACGATGGAGGGCGATGCCAACGGCGCGCCGCATCCGGAGCCCGCGGCCTATGCCAAGAAGTTCTCGGGGCATTATGAGCATCGGACCCTGACTGGCGGCATCGGCCACAATCTGCCGCAGGAGGCGCCGCAGGCCTTCGTCCAGGCCATCATCGACGTCAGCAAGGCCTGAGCAGCGCGGACCAAGGATCATGACACAGGTTGTGAAATGGGCGGCTGCCGCGATCGCGGCAGCCTGCATCAGTGCCGCATTGCCGTTTGCTGTCGGCCATGCTGATGACGCGGCGCTGGCATCGCCGATCTTCGGCGTGACAATTCCCGAGGGCTATCGCGACTGGAAGCTGATCGCGGTCGGCGAGGAGACCGGGCTCGACGAACTCCGCAGCGTGCTCGGCAACGCCACTGCCGTGAAGGCCTATCAGGACGGCGTAGCGCGATTCCCTGACGGCACCGTGCTGGTCAAGCTTGCCTGGAAGCGCAAGCCGGTCGCCGGGCTTAATGGCGCCTTCATCACCGGGCCGGCGACCACCGTGCAGGTGATGGTGAAGGACTCCGCCAAATATGCCGCGACCGGCGGCTGGGGCTTTGGCCGCTTCATCGACGGCAAGCCTGTCGATGCCGCCCAGCACGAGACGTGTTTCGCCTGCCACGAGGCCCACGCCAGCGATCACGACTTCGTCTTCACGCACTATGCGCACTAGGCGAGCAATATCGGTGTGGAGACCGGCGCGGTCCGATCTGGCGCTGTGGTTGCTGCGGGGCTAGTTTCCCCGCAGCAATCGCATGCGGGGAACGGCTTTGACCATCACCATCTACGGCATCAAGAACTGCGACACCATGAAGAAGGCGCGCGCCTGGCTTGACGATCATGGCGTCGCCTATGATTTCCACGACTACAAGACCGCGGGGATCGCCAAGGACAAGCTCAAGCATTGGAGCGACGAGGTCGGTTGGGAAACGCTGCTCAATCGCGCCGGCACGACCTTCAAGAAGCTGCCCGATGCCGACAAGGAAGGTTTGAACGAGCGCAAGGCGCTGGCGCTGATGGCGGAGCAGCCGTCGATGATCAAGCGTCCGGTGCTCGACCTGGGCGCAAGGCGCGTCGTCGGCTTCAAGCCGGATGTCTACGCCAAGGACGTGCCGGCCAAGGCGCGCAAGAAGGGCTGACGCGTTAGGGACGAGTCTAGATCAGCTCGACTGAATCCTGGCTCGCCGGATGATCCGTCGGCACGAAGCTGCGGTCGATCACCGCGCGCACGGTGACGACCGGGACCGACTTCGGCGTCACGCCCATCAGGTTCTGCAGCCGAAATCCGCCCTCGATGCTGATCGCCTTGTACGAGCCGATGATGTGTTCGACGGTATCGCAACGTCCGAACGGCAGCAGCAGCCGTTCATAGGAGACGTCCTTGCCGTCGGCGTCCGTGACCTCCGCAACCGTATAGGTCGGACGCTTGCGCGTCAGGCAGGCGCGATACGAGAGGATCACGCCGGCATAGCGCTCCTGGCCGATCGCATCATCCAGATAGCGGTTGGTGCGCAGCCGCGGATCGACGTGCTCGTTGCCGTAGGCGGTGGTCAGCCTTGCACCTTGTTGGGTGATCAGGAAGCGGGCGTCCTCGCCGCCGCCGACCACGTCAAAACCCATCATGTCGGCGCGCTCGTCGGCGGTGCCTTCGGTGTGGAAGTCGCTCAGCCTGGGAAGCGCGTCCGGCTTGCGCACCGCGCGCAGCCAGGCATTCAGCAGCACCCGCTGCGTGATCGATTTGACCACCGATGGATCGGCACTCTCGAATGGCATCGGCTAGCCGAATTCAAGCACATCCCCGAGCGGGATGCGGCCGGGGGCACGGTGGTACAGGTCGCGGTCGATGATCGCGCACAGCTTGAAGTTCGGCAGCACGACATTGCCGCGCATCAGATTGCGGATTTCGAAATGGCCGTCGTCGCTGATCGTCTTCAGCGACGCGACCAGATGCGTGACAGGGCCGCCATCCGAGAACGGCAGCAGCAGCCGTTCATAGGCCACGACGTGACCGTAGATGTCGTCGATGTCGGTGATGGTGTAGGCGGGGAGGCGGCGGGCGATGCATTCGCGGTAGACCGGCATCACGACCGGCGCGAGCCGCGGGCCGAGATAGTCGTCGAGCAGGCGGCCCTTGCCGCTATGTCCGTAGGCGGTGGCCATCCGCGTGCCGTCGCTCTCGATCGTCAATCGCGGCGGTTGCGAAGCCGCGTCGACGCTGAGGAACACGGTGTCCGGCAAATCTTCCTCGATCCGCTCCGGTTGAAATTCATCCATGCGCGGGATCGTCTGGCTGCGGGCATAAAGCCGCAGCCACGTGTTCAGGAAATCACGTTGCCGGATCGACTTGACGACCGAAGAATTGGCGCTCTCGAAATGCAAGGCTCTGGCCATTCTCAATGCAATGGCCGGAGCTTCGGCGACAGGCGGAAATATTCTATGAAAGTGACGGTCCGGAGCAAAACACCGTTAACGGCCGCTTTCCCGAGGCGCAAAGCCCGTTCAAATACCATTCGACTAAGGATCAACCGGAACTGGTCGCGCCGATACCGCACCGCACAGCTTTCGACCTTGCGTAACCGCCGCAGATGACGGCATATTCCGGCCCGGAGGCGACGGGCCCCGGACGGTTTCCAAGACGGTCGGACAACCTGTCGAACACGAAAAAAGCTGGCCACGCGGGCGACGGGCTTCGCGGCGATGGCGTATGGGGGATTCTATTTGGCCGATGAGTTCATTCTCGAAACCAGCGGATTGACCAAGGAATTCGCGGGTTTCTTCGCCGTTCGCGACGTTGCCTTGAAAGTGCGTCGCGGCAGTATTCACGCGTTGATCGGGCCGAACGGCGCCGGCAAGACGACCTGTTTCAATCTGCTGACCAAATTCCTGAAGCCGACGGGAGGGCAGATTCGCTACAAGGGCCAGGACATCACCGCGATGCCGCCGGCCGATGTGGCGCGGCTTGGCCTCGTCCGCTCGTTCCAGATTTCGGCGGTGTTTCCGCATCTGACCGCGCTCGAGAACGTTCGCGTGGCGCTGCAGCGCCAGCATGGCTCGTCGTTTGATTTCTGGCGCTCGAAAACCGTGCTCGACCGCTTCAATCCGCGCGCCCACGAGCTCCTGAACGACGTCGGCCTGAGCGAGTTTGCCAACACGCCGGCGGTCGAGATGCCGTACGGCCGCAAACGCGCCCTTGAGATTGCAACGACGCTCGCGCTCGACCCCGAGATGATGCTGCTCGACGAGCCGATGGCCGGCATGGGTCACGAGGACATCGACAAGATCGCGGCGCTGATCAAGCGGATCTCCGCCAAGTACACCATCCTGATGGTCGAACATAACCTCTCGGTGGTGGCCAACCTCTCCGACATCATCACCGTGCTGACGCGCGGGCAGGTGCTGGCGGAGGGCAACTACGCCGACCTCTCCAAGGACGAGCGCGTGAAGGAAGCCTATCTGGGAGCGGGTCATGGCTGAGGCACAATTGGCAGAGAAGCCCGTGGCTGCGGCCGGCGCCGAGGTGCTCACGGTCAAGGATCTGCAGGCCTGGTACGGCGAATCCCACATCCTGCACGGCATCAATTTCAACGTGAAGGCCGGCGAGGTGGTGACGCTGCTCGGCCGCAACGGCGCCGGCAAGACCACGACGCTGAAGTCGGTGATGGGCGTGATCGGCAAGCGCTCCGGCTCGATCCGCTTCGACAACAAGGAGATCATCCGCGCCACCTCCGACCGCATTGCGCGGCTCGGCATCGCATTCTGCCCCGAAGAGCGCGGCATCTTCGCCAGTCTCGATGTGAAGGAGAACCTGCTGCTGCCGCCGGTGGTTCGTCCGGGCGGCCTGCCGCTCGACCAGATCTTCACGCTGTTTCCGAACCTGAAGGAGCGTCTCACCAGCCAGGGCACCAAGCTCTCGGGCGGCGAGCAGCAGATGCTGGCGATCGCGCGCATCCTGCGCACCGGCGCGCGCTTCCTGATGCTGGACGAGCCGACCGAAGGGTTGGCGCCGGTCATCATTCAGCAGATCGGCCACACCATTGCGCGCCTGAAGTCGCAAGGATTCACCATCCTGCTGGTCGAACAGAATTTCCGTTTCGCCTCGACCGTTGCCGACCGCTACTACATCGTCGAGCACGGCAAGGTGATCGACGGCTTCGCGAATTCGGAGCTGTCGGCCAACATGGACAAGCTGCATACCTATCTCGGCGTTTGAAATCGCCAGCCAGAAAATTTAAAGACTGAGGAAATACGACATGAAGAACACGATTTCAGCGTTCCTGCTCGGCACCGCGATGGTGCTGTCAGCTGCAAGCGTCGCCTCCGCTGACGACAAGACGGTCAAGATCGGCGTGCTGTCGGATCAGTCCGGCCTCTATGCCGACCTTGCCGGCCCCGGCTCGACGCTGGCGGCGCAGATGGCGATCGAGGATTCCGGCCTCAAGGCCAAGGGCTGGACCATCGACCTGATCTCCGGCGATCACCAGAACAAGCCCGATATCGGCACCACCATCGCCCGCCAGTGGTTCGACGTCGACAAGGTCGACACGGTCGTCGACGTGCCGAATTCCGGCGTCGCGCTCGCGGTGAACAACATCGTGAAGGAGAAGAACGGCGTCTACATCAATTCGGGTGCTGCGACCTCCGATCTCACCAACGCGCAGTGCTCGCCGAACACCGTGCACTGGACGTACGATACCTATATGCTGGCCCACGCCACCGGCCAGGCGCTGGTGAAGGCGGGCGGGGACACCTGGTTCTTCCTGACCGCGGACTACGCGTTCGGCGCGGCGCTCGAACGCGATACCGCGGCGGTTGTCACCGCCAACGGCGGAAAGGTGGTCGGCGGCGTCAAGCATCCGCTCAACACCGCTGACTTCTCCTCCTTCCTGCTGCAGGCGCAGGCCTCCAAGGCCAAGATCATCGGTCTCGCCAATGCCGGCGGCGACACCACCAACTCGATCAAGCAGGCCGCCGAGTTCGGCATCGTCAAGGGCGGCCAGAAGCTCGCGGCGCTGCTCCTGTTCCTCACCGACGTCAAGGCGATCGGGCTGGAGACTGCGCAGGGCCTCAACTTCACCGAGACGTTCTACTGGGACCTCAACGACAACACCCGCGCCTTCTCCAAGCGCTTCTCGGCGCGGATGAAGAGCGGCGCGCCCCCGACCATGGTGCAGGCCGGCGTCTATGCGGGCCTCACGCATTACTTCAAGGCGCTGGAAGCGCTCGGCGGCAATCCGCATGACGGCGCCAAGGTGGTCGCGAAGATGAAGACCATCCCGACCGACGATCCGCTGTT